>PAXL01000048.1 GCA_002714465.1 Gemmatimonadota bacterium
ATTATGGTTCTTGAGGCCGAATCCCTCGACGAAATGCTCGAAGAGGATCCCCAGATGGGTAACCACGTCCTCGCGAACCTGATCAAGCTGCTCTACACGCGTCTGTATGACGTGAACCAAGAGATGGGGGATCTCAGGACAACGGTCGATCGCTTACGGCAGCGGTTTGAGGAACTGCAGCCAGACGATCCTCTTCTCTCGGAGCTGTTTCCTAAAGAGTAGGCTTCCCTTGTAAGGCGAATGTAAGGCGAACTTCGGCCTCCCGACCGACGCGGCGCGTCAAGACGGAGGCCGTTTTTGTAGGCGGAGGTCCAGAGATGGCGTTTTCGACTGAAGGAATGACACATCGATCGACGGTCACGGGGACTCGTGGCATGGTGGCCAGCGGACATCCTCTGGCAAGCCTTGCGGGTGCCCGGATGCTTCTGCAAGGGGGCAACGCTGTAGACGCGATCGTGGCGACGGCTGCTGCTCTGAATGTGGTCGAGCCCTACATGTCGGGGATCGCTGGTGTTGGCTACGCGCTCGTGTACGCGAACAAGGACAAACGGATGCGTGTACTCGATTACTGTGGCCGAACACCCCACGCAGCGACACCGAATCTCTACACGGATCCAAGTCTGCTGGAGGGGGGGATCATGTCACCGCTGGTTCCCGGAGCGTGTGGCGGTTGGCTGACGCTGCTCGAGACATACGGAACGATGGATCGGGCGACTGTGTTCGGGCCTGCCATCGAGTTGGCCGAAAAGGGGTTTGCCTTCACTGTCAAGAACCATATCCACACTCATGGTGCCGTTGAGCGACTCCGTCCGACGGGCATGGAGATCATTGCTCCCGGCGGGCGAGCACCTCATCCGGGAGACATCATAGTTCAGGACAAGCTGGCGCACTCGTTTAGGCGCGTTGTGGAGGGGGGAAAGGAAACATTCTATACGGGTGATTTGGCGCAGGAAATGGTCGCGTTCATCGAGGAGGAAGGAGGCATTCTTTCCCTCCGGGATCTCGCTGACTTCAAAGCGGACTGGGTCGATCCTGTCACGACAAATTATCACGGCTTCGATGTTTACACACCACCTCCGCCGAGCGCCGGTTTCCAGATTCTACAAACGCTCAACATGCTTGAGAACGACGATCTGGTAGAGATGGGACATCTCTCGGTTGAGACACTTCATCTTCTTATCGAATCCCTGAAACTGTCTAATGCAGACCGCGTCGCCTACGCGGCCGCTGAAAAAATGCCGATCGAGGCGCTTCTTTCGAAGTCGTATGCCGCTAGGCGCCGATCGTTGGTCAGTGGTCAGGCTGCGATTACAGGGGGCGAGTACTTCCCTGCTGCACCGGTGGTCGGGGCCGTCGGAGCTGGTTCGGCGGATGACTGGATCAACGAGTGCACGACGCACTTCGATGCCATAGACGCGGAGGGCAACGCAGTTGCGATTACACAGAGCCTTGGGTCGGGATACGGCTCTGGCGTTGCACTCGGAAGGACCGGGATGTTCATCAACAATTTCATCAAGTGGGCGGACACCGTTCCCGACAGCCCGAATTGCATCGCGCCGCACAAGAAGATCGATCAGTGCCTTTCGCCGTGTCAGATCTGGCGGGAGGGCGGACTTGTGTCGGCGCTCGGTACTCCGGGTAGCTGGGGGATCCAGCAAACGACCACACAGTTCATGACTAACTTCATGACCTATGGGATGAACATCCAGGCAGCCATCGAGGCGCCCAGATTCAGGTTTGGTGAGCCAGGCAAGCAGATCCGTATCGAGTCAGGTGTGCCAGAGGATGTTCGCTTCAGTCTGATGGCGAAGGGACACGAGCTGGATGTGCTACCACCCATCTCGCCGATTGTGGGCGGTGCGCAGGGCATCACGGTGGACCCTGAGTCCGGCTCCTTTATGGGAGGAGCTGATCCTCGACGTGACGGGTACGTCATTGGGATATAGGAAAGCAGAGGCGTTTCAACAAAGCAACTGGTGTTCAAGGTTCTAGGATACGCCTGAGCTTCGGTTCAGAGCACGGCCCTAGGACGCCTTTTACAATTTTTGGACTCTACGCTCTTGGGTGTTGCTTATCACCGAAAGGACCGAACAGGATAGATCAGAAGAGAGGAGGAACATCAGACTCATCATCCTCAACGGGGGATTGATGCAGTTCGCCATGTCCTTCGCAAGCTCGGAGACCGTTATTCCGGCGTTCATACAGACGTTGACCGGATCAAGTCTGTATGTTGGGCTTTCACGCAGTTTGATCCGGGTCGGCTGGTCATGGCCACAGATCTTCATATCACGGATCATTGAGGAGCGGGAAGAGAAAAAGCCGCTCTTCATATGGGTCGGCCTGCTTCGAGCAGTTGTCTGGGTTGGCGTTGCGGCAGCGACCTGGTCACTCGCGGGCGAGAACCCCACCGTCGTACTTGTGGTATTCCTGTTGATGTATTCCGTGACGACGTCCCTGATGGGGGTGACGAACGTTCCTTGGATGGACGTGATCGGGAAAACAGTACCAGAAGGTGGACGTGGACGCGTGTTCGCGCTGCGTCGTTTGTTCGGTGGGGGACTGGCAGTGGTAAGTGGGGGGCTGATCTCGTTTGTCCTCAGTGATCGTAGCGGTCTGGGATTCCCTCGCAGCTATGCAGTACTGTTTCTGATCTCGGCGGTGATTACGGCTGCTGCAATCCTCGTGTTCGGTTTGATTCGGGAGCCGATCGAGGAGGTCCGAAAAGGGCGCGAGCCGATCCGTGCTTATCTGAAGAGCGGATTCCTGCTACTGAGGGAGGATCTGGATTACAGGCGTCTGTTCATCCTGCGGTATGTCTGGGCAACGGCCATGATGGGAACGTCATTCTACGTCCCGTATGCACTCAGCGATCTTCAAATGAGCGTCGTGTATGTTGAGTTGTTCGTGTCGGTCTCACAGTTTGCATCGATCCTGTCGAACGCCCTCTGGGCGTGGGTAAGCGATCGCTGGGGGAATCGAGAGCTTCTGATGGCGGGAACCTACATGCTCGGGCTGTCGATTCTGATACCGGTTACGACTCCCCTCATCGAGGATATCCCGGTGCGTCCCCTCGGCTTCCTTGGAGTAGATTTTAGCCTGAGCACACAGGTTCTCTACTTTTGCATGACTTTCCTATTCAACGGATTCGCCACGAGCGGCATGTTCACTGGCAGGATGGCGCTCGTGCTAGATCTGTCACCGTCTGACCGACGACCCACCTATACTAGCTTTATGAACACGATGGGTGTCCCCCAAGGTTTGATGCCGATTCTGGGTGGTGTACTTGCGGGGTGGATGACCTATCACTACATGTTTCTCGTATCTCTGCTGTTCGTTCCCCCCGCCGTTGTCCTGGCGAGCCGCATTTCGCATTCCCCCGGAAAGTAACGCGACATCCGTTGAGAGAATCAGGAACTTGAGAAACCGCGGCGATTGCTGAGCGCGTTGAGGATCGTTGGCCGACGTATACGAGCTTCACTAATGCAACCGTGTGTCCGTGAGGCGTGCTTCCCGTGCTGGGCGGTTGGTTGCGCTGATCTCGTATCAGAATATGTTCATCGTGTCGCTGGCGGTGTGGATGTCGAGAAAGCTCAAGTCGGCGCAGAAAGAAGCGGGGTACAGAGTGCAAGCGAGGGATTTACGTTGCGTTGCCTGCCTTGTTTGATTCTATCTGTTCAGCCAAGCCCTCTGCCGGATAAGTGATGATTTCTGCCAGCGTTGGATGGTAGTGGGGGATCTTTGCGATGTCGAAAACCGTTCCGTGGAAATACATAACTGCGATGATTTCGTGGATAAGCTCTGAGGCATCGGGGCCGACGATCTGACCACCCAACACCTCGCCGGTGTCTGGGTCACACAGCAGCTTTACGAACCCGCGCAGCTCGCCCATGACCATCGACTTGCCGTGATCGTCGAAGGGATAGGTTTCGACGAGATACGGTCGTCCGCTCAAATGGCATTCCTTCTCGCATACGCCGACGGTCGCGACTTGTGGGTCAGTAAAGGTGACCTCCGCCTTTAGTCGATAGTCGACCTCGAGTTTGTTGTCACTCGTGACGGCGTTATGCCCAGCGACCTCGCCCTGCTGGATCGCGATATGCACTATCTCGTGCATCCCGACAACGTCTCCTGCAGCAAATATGTGGGGGACGTTCGTTCGCATTCCCGCGTCCGTTTTTATTCGTTTTCCTGTCAGTTCTACGCCCGCGTTCTGAAGGCGAAGTGCTTCGATTGCTGGCTCGCGGCCCAGGGCGTTGAACAGGAAGGCTGCAGTCGCCGACTTGCTTTGACCCTCGTGATCGAAGGTTACTGTGACGCCGCTCTCCGTGCCGTTGACATCAGTAATTTGCGTTCCGGTGTAGACCTCCATTCCGTCTTCTCGGAGCTGTGCCTCGACGGGCCGAGCTATATCGTCGTCTGATGAACTGAGGATGTGGGCGCTTCGTTGTATCAGTGTGGTTCTAGAGCCGAGACGACAGTAAAACTGTCCCAGTTCCGTGGCAACAGGGCCACCACCCAGCACGATCATCGACTCGTATATCTCACGGCTGTCCAACAGGTCGTCGCTCGTAAGATAGCCGGTCTCTTCGAGACCCGGGACCGGGATCCTAGCTTGTTTAGAGCCGGTTGTGACGATGAATGCTTTGGATTCGATGGTCTTTTTGCCGACCTTGATCCGATGCTCATCGACGAATTCTGCAGTCCCTTCGATCAGGTTGTATTTGGGGTTCCTTAGCTGGTCGGCGCGGTAGTCTGCAAATTCCCTTATAAGACGACGTTTCCGGTCGTTGATTGCACCCATGTCTGCGCCCAGATCTGTCGCCCGTAACCCGAATTCTGAGGCTCGTTTCATTAGCGACATCAAGTCTGAGGACCTTAGCAGCGTCTTCGAGGGCATACAGCCTTTCAGGATGCAGAGACCCCCAAGCGGACCCTTGTCTACAATCGCTACGCTCGCGCCGAGCTCAGTTGCTGTTCGTGCAGCTGCGTAGCCGGCTGATCCGCCGCCAATGATTACAACATCGTAATCGTATGTCATTCACTCACTCGTTGGGGACAAGCTCTTGTTGAATCTGCCGCTGGTGTGAACCGGTCGACAGCGATTGTCTCTCTCACCAAGGCAAATATACGGAAGTGTCTCACCTCTGGCATTCATCCCGAGCTGATGTTGTATTGCTGAGCTTGTCCCACGATTCGAGCCGAATGATCAGAAAGCCGTTGTCCAGTCCGATAATCTTCGTGGTTATGTGAAAGAGATTTATGTTGATGCGGGCGTGTCTGATGAGCACGTGACGGTTACGTCCGAGGTGGGGATAAAAAGGAAGCCTGCATAAGAGAACGGAGAAAGCGTGAGGAGAAGGTGGAAGGGTGATGGGGGATATTGCGAAGTCCTGAACATTGCGGTTCCCATGATCCTGAGCATGGGATCGTGGAGTCTGATGCACTTTGTCGATAGGGTGTTTTTGACGTGGTATAGTCGGGATGCGCTCGCGGCTGCGCTACCTTCGGGGATCCTGAGCTTTACGCTTGGCACGTTCTTTCTGGGGACCGCCGGGTATGTCAACACGTTCGTCGCCCAGTATATGGGAGCCAATCGGCCCGAGAGGGTCGGTGCGTCCGTCTGGCAAGGAATCCACTTCTCGATCCTGGCAGGACTCTTTCTGCTGGTCGGGATACCCTTTGCGCCGTGGATCTTCGATGCCGCGGGACACGAGCCCTCGATTCGGGCACTCGAGGTCGTCTATTTCCAGATCCTGATGGTCGGCTGGTTGCCGGGACTCATCATGCCTGCCGTGTCCTCATTCTACAGCGGGCGTGGTGTCACGAGACCCGTAATGTGGGTCAATCTCGTCGCGGCAACGACTAACATTGGGCTCGATTACATCCTGATTTTTGGGAAACTTGGTCTTCCCGAGATGGGGATAGAGGGCGCGGCCTGGGCAACCGTTCTGGCACACTGTTTCGGGGCAATAGTGTTTCTCTTGATGTTCTTCGGGAAGAAAAACAGAGAGACCTATAACACACTCGTTGCTTGGCGGTTCGATCGCGATCTCTTCTTGCGAATGATGAAGTTTGGTGCGCCTAACGGGATCCAGTTCTTCGTTGAGTTGATGGGATTCTCACTGTTCATCCTACTTGTCGGTCGACTCGGCACCGTCGAACTCGCCGCGACGAACGTGGCCTTCAACGTGAACACCCTTGCGTTTCTCCCGCTTGTCGGTCTGGGGATCTCGGTTTCGACTCTTGTTGGTCGGTATCTCGGGCAGGATGCGCCGCACATCGCCGAACGGTCTACGTGGTCGGGTATACACATTAGTCTGGTGTATATGGGGACCATGGCCTTTTTGTATTCATTCACTCCGATGCTCTTTTTGGCTCCCTTCCTGACAGATGGGAACGCCGCCGAGGTTTTGCCGATTGTCGCCCTTGCAACAATTTTGCTCAAGTTCGTGGCGGTTTATTCGGTCTTCGACGGTGTCTACATCGTGTTTTCCGCAGCTGTTAAAGGTGCTGGGGATACACGATTTGTCATGTGGGTGACGATGGCCGTGTCGGTTGGCGTAATGGTGATTCCGGTATGGGCTGGGATCACATGGTTCGGTCTGGGCCTCTACGCTGCGTGGATCTTCGCGAGCACATATATAATAATCCTTAGCGTGGTCTTCTACTTCCGATTCCGTGGGGGCAAGTGGAAGTCCATGCGTGTGATCGAGGGTTCAATGCCAAAGGCGGAGAGCGATCCTCTCATGGAATCGGATGTGCAGACGATCTAAAACGTGAATGCGTTTCAGACATCACGGCCGTTTTCCGGTTCTAGACGTCCCTCGTAAAAGACAGATGCATTCGCAAGCACCATCTTTTATCGGGAGGACTAATGAGCATACCTAATGCCGCATTGAGGATGGCCCGGGGCGTGAATTAGTTCATCGTGCCGAAGATCCCGGGGGTGTGGGCATCCGCCTTTTTGCGTTGTCGACTGCGAGCCAAGTTCGTAAGTGACATAGGTGTTCCATCTAAGAGGTTGCCGTGTTATTCGACCTTGTTTCTGAAGTCGACGAAATCCTGGAAGCCAACTGGAAGCCTGACGAGTATGGGCTTCTATATCACTTCGCGAATTTCTCACGGTTGGCGAATTCTGTGATCAGCAAGCTGGGTGAGATACAGGGCTGGTTTGGCAAGGTGCTCTGGGTCGTCACACGCACATTGGAGATCGAGCGTTGCGGCCACCGGATCCTGTGGTTCGATCTAAACAACCCAGTCCAATCATCGGTCAAATGCACCTCCGATTCGGAAGGATACATCCGGGTGCTCTTAAAGTTCAAGCTGCCTCCGATCTTCTTCGGCAGGTCGGGCTATCGGGTTTTTGTCGATGTCTGATGCATTTCCTCAGACAAGCACGCCCGACGTTTCAATCATCATCCCGCACTATCTGGGTGATATCCTCTCGGACTGTCTGGCATCCATATTTTCCCACATCGGGTCGTCGACTTTCGAGGTGATCGTCGCTGACGATCAGCCGCATGATGATGGAAGCATCACGCGCGCTCTCGAAAAGTGGCCGGGGATCCAGGTCATCCCGACAGGCGGGAAGAAAGGACTTGCCTACGGCTGCAACAGAGGCCTGGAAGTCGCGAAGGGCCGGTATGCGATCCTCCTGAACAACGATGTCGAGGTGTCGGACGGTTGGCTCGACGCATTGGTCCGAGCGGCTGACGGGGATAGTAAGATCGGAGCCTGTCAGCCGAAGATGCGGTCGATGCGCAACAAGGAGCAGCTCGATGCTGAAGGAGCTGCCGGCGGACTGATGGATCTGTATGCATACCCTTTTTGTCTCGGCCGCGTGTTCGACACCGTCGAGATGGATGAGGGCCAGTATGACACGCCTCAGCCTATTTTTTGGGCCCTGGGAGGTGCAATGTTCGTCAGGATGTCTGCGATCCGAGATTCGGGCCTGATGGATGAGGCGTTCTACATGCACATGGAAGAGATCGACTTGAGCTGGCGGCTCCACATGGTGGGGTATCGGATTGTTTCGGTGCCCGGCGCGGTCCTGTATCACTGGGGCGGATTCAGTCTGAAAGCCGAGACATTCCAGCGTCTTTACCTAAAGCACCGAAATAGCTTCATCATGCTCTTGAAGAACTGGTCCCTCCCGTATCTGATCCGAACCATCCCCGTTCGCATCTTGCTCGAATGCCTGACCGGATTCGCGATTCTTAAGGGAGACTGGAAACGGGGTCTTGCGGGGTTGGCGGGAGCCCTCTGGGTGTTGTGTCATCCGATCGATATACTGAAACGCCGGAAGGTCGCTCAATCTGCCCGCACCGTATCCGACCGCGAAGTTGTTAGGGCGATGTATGGCAGGTCAGTGGTCGTGGCTTACTTCCTTCGGGGAAAGCGGACAGCGTCGGAGATAGTCGGCTCAGGGGAGGACGGCCGTTGATGCGAGTCCTCGGCTCGGTTATTAAGCTGCTCGTCAGCGTTGGTATGATCGCTCTGTTTCTCCAACAGATCGACCTTGTGGACGTCGAACAGGCGGCTCGTAGGGCCCGGCCCTCCTTTCTGCTCCTGAGCATAGGCCTCTTCGTCGTTAGCAATCTGATCGGTGCACTGCAATGGAGGGTGCTCCTGCGAGTTCAGGGATTCGATCTGCCGCTTCAACGTGTAGTTTCGCTCTACTTCGTCGGAGTCTTCTTCAACAATTTTCTGGTCAGCAATATCGGGGGCGATGCTGTCCGGGTGTATGACCTCAACCGAATGACCGGACAGGGCTCGCGAGGGTTTGCGGCCACGTTTCTCGACCGATTTGTCGGGCTTTTCGTGCTGATCTTGTTCTCGCTGATCGCGTTTTCCGCGAATCCGGAGCTCTGGTCACTCGGTATAGCGGTCCCCGTGGCGGCGCTGGTCATTGTCCTCGCAGGGATCTTGGCCTTCGGGTTCTCGAGACGGCTCAGCGCGTTCATTCTAGGCATCGCGCAGCGGTTTGCGCCTGAGAAGGTCGTCTCCTTGCTTGAGCGGATTCGGGAAGGGTTTCTGGTCTACCGACTCGCATACGGGACGCTCGCAGGTGTGCTGTGTCTGGCGAGCGGCGTGCAGCTTTCACGGATCGCGGTCTATTTCGCGGTCGGGCGGGGTATGGGACTGGATGTCGGGTTTGATCACTTTGTTGTCTTCATCCCGCTGATAGCGATCGTCGCTGCCGTGCCGATCACGTTCGGTGGCATCGGTGTGCGAGAGAACTTGGGGGCAATTCTGTTCGGGCGGGTCGGCGTCGAGCCTGCGGCCGCCCTCGCGATGATGTTTCTCGGATATCTGGCCGGGATCGTTGCGAGTCTCGCGGGAGGTATCAGCTTCGTATTTAGACGAACGGCCAAGCAGGAGGATTCAGATGGATGAGGCGCATCTCTACGTCGGACTGATGTCCGGCACCTCCGCCGACGGTATTGATGCGGCACTCGTCGAGGTGCGAGACGAAGAGGGGGCCGAACTCAAGCTGAAAGCGTTCAGTACGACGACATACCCGGTCGATTTGCGTTCGGAGATCCTAGAAGTCGCGGACGTTCGCTATTCGACGATCGAGCGGCTCTGCCGACTGAACGTGATCCTGGGCGAGTGGTTTGCGAAGGCGACGCTGGACCTGGTCAAGATGTCGGGTGCTAAGGCCACGGACATTCAGGCGATCGGATCGCACGGGCAAACCGTACACCACTTGCCGGGCGCGGCCGATGCTTTCGAAATGCCATCACGGTCCACGCTGCAGATCGGTGATCCAGCGGTGATCGCTGAGCGGACTGGGATCCGTGTGGTGTCGGACTTCAGGAGCAGAGACATTGCGGCAGGCGGCGAGGGGGCTCCGCTTGTTCCGCTCGTGGACTACCTGCTTTTCAGGTCAGAGACAGAGGGGCGAGTACTTCTCAATATCGGTGGCATCGCTAACGTGACCATTCTGCCACCCCGGTCCGGTCCGGAAGACGTTGTAGCATTTGACACGGGGCCTGGCAATGTGATCATCGATGGACTCGTGAGTCGACTGACCGATGGCCAAGAGCGATTCGACGAAGGGGGACAGATTGCGTCCTCCGGAGAAGTGCAGAGGGAGATCCTCCAACGCTGGCTCGGTCACTCCTACTTCGAGCAGCCGCCGCCCCGGTCTACGGGCCGAGAGATGTTCGGTGACGCCTATGTAGACCGGTTACTGGCGGAACACTCAGGAGTAGCTGCAGACGATCTGATTGCAACGGCTACGGCGTTCACTGCCCAGTCCGTGGTGGAGGGGATTCGCTGTTTCGCCCCCGATTTCGATCGCTTGACCGAGATTTTTGTGAGTGGAGGGGGGAGCGCCAACGACACGCTGTTGAGGGAGCTGGCTAGCCGATCCCATCCTTTGAAGGTTAGCATCTCGTCCGATCTGGGAATTGATCCGGACGCCAAGGAGGCGCTCGCTTTCGCCGTCCTTGCACACAGGACTATAAGGGGCCTTTCGGGCAACCTGCCTCGTGCAACGGGGGCTTCAGGGCCTCGTGTTCTCGGGCTGATCACCGGCTGAAGCACCCGGGAATTCCGGGTTGATCTAAAAATGGCGTTTCGGTAGCTTTTAAGCTGTATCGAACACACGATGGCATTGATCCGTATCCCGCTGTGTGGCCGAATTTCGGCGCATTTTCAGCTAGTGCGGCAAGCGAAGGTTCTCAACGGATGGTGGGTGATCTCTACGAGGAGTTTAAGGATCGCAGGTCGGCTAACTCGAGGGCTATCGTTGGGGCCGATGACCCGAAAAATTTCAAGGTCAACGTCGAAAACTATACGGATGTTTCTGTGTAGGATGATCCCGTAATTGGTTGTCCTGCAATAGCCTTTGGGCTTGATCTCGGAGGTTGTTCTCGTTTTTGGGGAGTCTCTTGGACGTTTTACTGATCATCACCGCTGCCTGTTATTTAGCCAGCACGGTATTCTACGCGCTTCGGTTTCAGAAGGAGGGGCCGGAGCGGTCGACAACGAGCCTGGGGTTTCTTCTTGCTGGCTTTCTGGTGCAAACTATCCTACTGGGGTGGATGACGTTTGAAGGCGGCACAGTTCCCCTGACCAAGGAGGCCCTTCCGACTCTTTGCGCGTGGCTCATCGTGATCGTGTACGTCTACGTCGAATTGTCCACGTCACAACAGGCGTTGGGTGCTTTGATTGTTCCGATTGTGACCCTGTTGCACGTGCTGGCGGTGGCTGGCTTGTATCAAACAGAGGCGATCGTCGCTGTCGAGCACTCGGGTGGCTGGTTCCGCCTGCACGTCCTCGCCTATATCCTGGCATACGTCGCCTTCGCTATTTCCTGCGTGAGCGCTGTGATGTATGTGATGTTGCTCGGGGAGATCCAGAAGAAGCATCTCGGTTACTTCTACGAGAGGCTTCCCTCCCTGGATTCGCTGAACCAAGTGAATAATCGAGCCGCGACCTTCGGGTTCGTGCTCCTGACGGCGGGTGTTTTCTCCTCGACCATCTGGGCCTACCAAGAACTCGACACCATCTGGGTCTGGGGTGAGCCGACGGTTTTCCCGCTTCTGTTGTCGTGGCTGATCTATGGCGGACATCTGATCGCGCGGATAGCTGGGGGGTGGCAAGGCAGAAGGGCGGCGGTCCTGTCGATCGCCGGGTTCACAATTGTTGTCCTTGCCTTTCCCGTCGTGGGCGTGTTCTTCTCGGGTGTCCACCCTTTCGGGAATTAATCGTGTCCGCCGGTACCTATCCCGTGTTTCTCAGGCTCAAGGGAAAGACATGTCTGGTCGTTGGAGCGGGGAAGGTAGGGGCGCGAAAGGCACGCGGTCTGTTGGCGTCAGGCGCCAGGGTTCGTGTTGTGAGCCTGAAAGTGTCGTGGGCGTTCGGAGAGGAAGATCTCTCGGCGTGTGAGGTTGTCGAGCGAGGTTTCGATGCGGCAGATCTGGATGGTATGTCGCTCGTCGTCGCTGCAACGGACAGCGAGTCGGTAAACGGAGAGGTTGTGTCTGCCGCGCGAGCGAGGGGTGTCTGGGTGAACGACGTGACGAGTGCGGACAGGTCCGATTTCATCCTCCCGGCGATCGTGAATCGAGGTGGGCTCACGATCGCCGTGTCTACGGGAGGCGGCAGCCCCGCCTATGCCCGATTTGTGAGAGAGACGCTTGAAGAGGAGTTCGGTGAAGAACACGCAGCAATGGTAAATCTTCTGACAGAACTGCGGCCTCGAGTGATGGATTCGCTCGAACCGGACGTGCGACCAGCATTTTGGGAGAAGGTTGTGACGAACGAAACCCTTGACCTGATAAGGTCCGGTCAGGCAGACGAGCTTAGGGAGCGGATCGAGCGATGGCTATCGTCGTAGTCGGCGTTTCGCATCACACTGCTCCGGTCGACATCAGGGACAGCATCGCCGTGTCGGCGGCCGAGTATCCCGTCGCTCTCTCTGATCTGGCGGGGGTCAAGCACGTCGACCAGGTGGCGCTGATCTCGACGTGCAACAGGACCGAGGCCTACGCCGTGTCGAAAAACGCCGATGCGGCGGTGGTGGCGATCCAAGCCCATATCGGCAAGCGCGCTGACGAGATCGACGTGTCTGATCATCTGTTCTCATATCAGCGAGATGACGCCATCAAACACCTCTATCGGGTGGCGGCCGGACTCGATTCGATGATCATGGGTGAGCCGCAGATCGCTGGTCAGGTTAAGGATGCTGGGGCAAGGGCTATGGAGCTTGGGACTTCCGGCCGGATCCTGAACAGGTTGTTCAGGGGCGCCGTAGAGGCTTCGAAGCGGGCCCGAACGGAGACCGAGATTGCCGCGGGGGCCGTGTCCGTGCCTTTCGCTGCCGTCGAGCTGGCCAAGAAGATCTTTGGTCAGCTAGAGGGGCAGAATGCTTTCGTGCTCGGTGCCGGTGAGATGAGTGAGCTAACAGCCCGTCATCTTGTCGAAAACGGTGTGTCCGGACTCTCGGTCGCAAGCCGCACGATGGCGCGTGCAAAGGATCTGGCGGAGGCCGTGAATGGTCGCGCGATGGGCTGGTCTGACGCGCTCGAGCGGCTTCAGGAAGCGGATATCGTGATTAGTTCGACAAGCGCGCCCCACTATGTGATCGGGAAAGACGTCGTGGCAGAGGCGATGTCGAACCGTCGTAACAAGCAGATGTTTCTGATTGATATCGCTGTCCCGCGAGATATTGCGCCGGATGTCGGTGATCTCTACAACGTCGTTCTCTATGATATCGACGATCTTCAGGCGGTTGTCGGAGGGAACATCCAGAAGCGCCAGGAGGAAGCGGAGAAGGCAAAGGAAATCGTAAATGAAGAGGTGGTGGCGTTCGAGGCGTGGGTCCAGAGCCTAGATGTCCAGCCGGCGGTGGTTGCCCTACGGAAGCGGTTTCACGAGATCATGCAGCAGGAGTTGGAGAGAGCGAAGCTGACTGATTTTTCCGACGATCAGCGTGAGAAGGTCGCCATGGTGCTCCGTCAATTCACGAATAAGCTTCTTCACTCGCCTACTACGCAGCTCAAGAAGCTGGCGGAGGGCGGGGAGGGAACGGAACACGTAGACACGCTGATCCAGCTTTTCTGTCTTGCTGACGAAATCCTGTCCACAAAGGAGTCGGCCGCGGACTCGCTCGATCGGGTCAAATCGTCTTGAAAGTCGTGATCGGGTCCAGGGGGAGCCAGCTCGCCCTGTGGCAGTCTGAGTGGGCCAAGTCCCAATTGGCTTCAACGCACGACGGCCTCGACGTCACGATCGAGGTGATCAAGACGGAAGGTGACGCTAACCTCGCCGCCTCTTTCTCTGAAATAGGTAGCAAGGGTGTGTTCACGAAGGAGGTCGATGAAGCCCTCCTGTCTGGTCGCACCGACTTCTCCGTCCACAGTCTCAAAGATCTTCCCACAACGCTCCTCGATGGTCTAGAGTTGGCCGCTGTTAGCCCGCGCGAGGACGTGCGAGACGCAATCTGTGCACGCGATGGTCTGTCACTTTCGGATCTGCCAGATGGAGCACGGGTGGCCACTTCGAGCCTGCGTCGCCAAGCGCTTCTTCGGTCAGTGCGTCCCGATGTCAATCTTCGGCCGCTCCGGGGTAATGTAGATACACGGATCCGCAAACTGGAGACCGAAGAACTGGATGCGATTGTCCTTGCAGGTGCGGGTTTGAAACGGCTGAAACTGAATGAACATATCTCGCAATTGCTCCCACCTTCCGAGTTCGTGCCTGCAGCAGGACAGGGGGTTATGGCCCTTGTTGCTCGTACGAATGATCCACAGGTCAGCGAACTTCTGTCTGTCGTTGAAGATACGGATGCGCGAGCGGCGATCACAGCCGAACGGAGTGCATTGGCGGAGCTTGGAGGGGGCTGCAAGATTCCGTTCGGTGCTTGGGCGCGTCGGGAGGAAGACGACTTTGTTCTGGACGGCGTCATTGCCCACCCCGAGAAGGGGAACCCCGTTCGAGCCCAGATCATAGGAACAGAGGATCAGGCAGCTGCGATGGGGAAGGCTCTGGCAGAGGAGCTTCTGCGGCTGGGAGGAGATGCCATCCTGAAAGAGGTGCTCGCGTGAGTGCGGGAATCGCATATCTGGTCGGCGCAGGTCCTGGGGATCCTGGACTCATTACGGTAAGAGGAATGGCGTGCCTCAGGGCGGCCGAGGTCGTTCTCTACGACGACCTATCACACCCGGACCTCGTGGAAGAGACGCCATCTTCCTGCGAGCGGATCTACGTCGGGAAGCGTGCCGGGTTCAAAGCGAAGTCGCAGGAGGAGACGAATGCGCTGCTCGTAGAGCACGTTTCCCAAGGCAAGCGCGTGGTCCGTCTGAAGGGCGGCGACCCCTATGTTTTTGGGCGAGGGGGTGAGGAAGCGACCACGTTGATGGAGGCGGGGCTGGACTTCGAGGTTGTCCCTGGCGTGACGAGTGGTTTTGCGGCGCCTGCATACGCAGGCATTCCCGTAACCCATCGAGGCGTATCGGCACAGGTCACCTTGGTCACGGGACACGAGGATCAGACGAAACCCAACAGTCAGGTGGACTGGGAGGCCCTTGGTCGCGCTGGTGGCACGATCGTCGTCTATATGGGCGTTGGGAAGCGCGAACAATACGCAAGGCTGTTGATGGCTGGCGGTCTGGGTAGCGACACACCTGTAGCTGCGATCACTTGGGGTACGCGCCCGGAGCAACGAGTCGCTCGCGGGACGCTCGGAAGCCTGCACGAACTCGATATCGTTAACCCTGCGGCCATTGTGATCGGTGCGGTTGCCGGAATGGAACTCGACTGGTTCTCAGGGAAGATCCTTGCTGGTCAAGCGATCGCCGTGACACGTACTCGTGAGCAATCGAGCGAACTGGTTCGTCTGCTCAGAGAGTCTGGCGCAGAGGTTCTTGAGATACCGACTATCGAGATTCGTGCCCCCGAATCGTGGACTCCCGTTGACGAGCTGATCGGTCAGATCGACCGGTTTAACTGGCTTGCCTTTGCGAGCCCAAACAGCGTCGATCGATTCCTGGGAAGGCTGATTGGTAAGAAAGGGGATGTCCGTGGCGTTGGAAACGTGAAAATCGCGACAGTGGGACCGGCGACGGCCGAGCGCGTGTCTGCATACGGTCTCGCAACGGACCTGATCCCGGAGAATCACAAGGCCGAGGGGCTCGTTGACGCCCTGCTGGAGGCTTTGACGGTGGGCGACCAGGTGCTCTATCCCAGAGCAGAAGCGGGTCGAGAAGTGTTTCCTGAGAGGATTCGTGAGGCCGGATACTCCTTAGAAGACTGCGTCGTCTACAGGACAGTGAAGCCAGATTCTGTCCCGCAGATCGCGCTGGATCGATTTAAGGATGGTCGCATAACACTCCTGACGTTTGCGAGCTCTTCCGCTGTGTTGCACTTCGACGAGCTGATGCGGGCCGAGGGACTGGGAGGCACGGTGCATGGTATCCCAGCGGCCAGTATTGGTCCGACGACAACGAAGACGGCCACAGAACTGGGGTATTCGGTCAGGGTGCAAGCGCCTGAGGACCAGGTTACGGTCCAAGGACTCGTCGACTCGATACTCGGATATCTCAAATAGTATCAGTCACTTAAGTTGAATAAAATCGGCATTGACACTCGGGGTCCTGCACGATAACTTTTAATTTGATACTGGCGTTACACATGTCGATAATATATAAGTAGATGTTAATCCGATCGATCGAGTCGGGAACCACCCTACAGGAGGCTCGGGGAATGAAGAATCTTATTACAGTGTTGGCGAGCGCTGCCATCCTAGCCGCCGGATCGGCTTCTGCCAAAACGATGGCCCAGGGCTTGAACATCACGGGCGGTGACAACCCGTTCGCAAAGCTTGAACTTAATCGCGTCGACAAAGGCCAGTCAGATGACGGTCTGATGCGTCTCAGGATGACTGTCGAAGAAGTCCAGAACCTTAAGGGCTATGGGTTCATGCTGCAATATGACGAGGCCAAGTACGAGTTTGTAGAAGCCAAGCAGGTCGTCGAAGGGATGATGGGAGACGCAGACGGTCAGTCCGGTCTCTTTGTGTCCTCAAACAAGACGCCTGGTGAAGTTGTCGTGGGTTCGATGCGAGTCGACGGTTCGAGCGCAGATGGTGCTGGCGAGCTGGTGGAATTCGTGTTCCGCACTGAAGAGTCTCCGCTGCAGACGGATTTCCAGATCCTGGACGGGATCCTCGTCGATGTCGCAGGTAATGTCGACCAGATGCACGACATCGCGATTGGGCGTCTCGACCCGATTCCAGAGAACTACGGTCTCGCGCAGAACATGCCGAATCCGTTCAACCCTTCGACAACGATCTCTTACGAGGTTCCCGAGTCGGGCGCAACCAAGCTGGTTGTCTACAACCTTCTCGGTCAGCAGGTTCGTACGCTCATCGACAATACGATCGAGGCGGGCTATCACTCGATTGTCTGGGACGGCGCGGATGAATTCGGACGTCAGGTCGCAAGCGGGATCTACATTTACCGCATGAGTTCAGGTGAGTTCGCGGCGACACGGCGGATGATGTTCCTGAAGTAGCTCGCTGTCGTATCATACTACCGGATGGGGTCGCTTCTGCGGAAGGGGCCCCATTCTCGTTTGACCGGTGCAGTGGGGGCTGGCGTGAACGGGGAACTGGATCGGATGGTTGTGGAGCAGATCGAGGGGCGTGGCGTCCGGGATAGCGCTGTTCTCGAAGCCATTCGGTCTGTGCCGCGAACGGAGTTCGTGCCTGGACACCTTTTGCAGGCTTCCTTAGCCGATCGTGCGCTTCCGATCGGGTATCGGCAGACGATTTCACAGCCCTACATGGTTGGCAAGATGACCGAGCTCCTTGGTCTCGAATCTCACCACCGGGTGCTCGAAATCGGGACAGGTTCCGGCTACCAGGCAGCGGTTTCAAGTCTATTAGCGGAAGAGGTCTACAGCTTGGAGATCGTCCCCGAACTCGCCAGATCGGCGACCGAGCGGTTGGCTAGGCTAGGCTACAATAACGTCAACGTTCTCGGGGCCGATGGTTCTGGTGGGTGGCCGACCCACGCACCCTACGATCGCATCTGCTTGACTGCGGCACCGGTGGTGCTTCCTCAGGCGCTACTCGGACAGCTGGCGGAAGGGGGGCGTTTGGTGGGTCCCATAGGGACGGATCACCAGAGACTGATCGTCTGGGACCGTCTGCCGGAAGGACTTAAGGAAACGCTGAGCATCGGGGTTCGCTTCGTGCCGATGACGGGTCTGGTTGCAGAACCATAGGAGAATTATATGACGATCTGGGGTGCGCAAGTTGGGGTTGTTTTTGTGGTTTGTTACGTTGGTATGCTCGTGTCAACGGGTCTGGCGGGTCATAGGTCCAAGGCCCTTCAGTGGGGATGCTGGCTGGTTGCGCTCGCGGTGATGCTCATTTGCCATTCGCTCACACCTGCCTGAAACCTTGACGCAGTTCTATCAATGGATGGGAAAGGCCCTAAATCCTTGACTGTACTGGGGTAAACATCTAACATACAGGCAGCTAGAGTGGTCTATTAGGGCTGTACTCCCCCCGTTGTACCCGCCGTTTAGTTCCTCACAACAACGCAGACACATTCAGAAAGTGCGGCCCGCTTCGATGGCTGATCCGAATGGTGTTGGGGCGTACCGTATCGGTATTCTGGCGTCCCACGGTGGCTCTAACTTCCAGGCGATCTTCGATCGGTGCGTTGCGCAGGAAATCTCGGCCCGGATCGGGGTCGTCATCAGCAACAACAGCCGCTCCAAGGCCCTTGAACGTGCTCGCGTGCAGGGCCTGCCTTGCGCTCATCTGAGCTCGCATACCCACCCGGATCCGGTCGGCCTTGATCGTGCGATCCTCAAGTGTCTGAGGTCGTACAAATCCGATCTAGTGGTTCTAGCAGGATACATGAAGAAACTGGGTCCGAAGACGCTTGAGGCGTTCTCGAATCGGATCATCAATATCCACCCTGCTCTTCTGCCCGCATTCGGGGGGCAGGGGATGTATGGCCAGAACGTCCACGAGGCCGTGATCGCAAGTGGTGCGCGTGTCACTGGTGCGACTGTGCATCTGGTAGACGAGCATTACGACAACGGACCAATCATTGCGCAGGAAGTCGTGAAGGTGTATGACGGCGATACTGTTGAGTCTGTGGCGGAACGCGTTCTTGCTGTCGAGCACAGGCTGTATCCCGCTGTGGTTCGACTATTTGCGCAGGGACGGGTCTCGGTCAGAGACAATCGAGTCACCATCCAGCCCTGCCAATAGGCAACACGGGCTGAGCACGTGGGCCAGTTCGCGATGCGTCTGGAAATTTTCAGGAAGTGTGATGGCTGATCGCTGCCGTCGAGTGTCATGTATGATCGGGTAACCAAGGGGAAGTGATGGCATTTTCAATCTCTGGATGGCTGTCGAACGACATCGGGATCGATCTCGGGACCGCGAACACACTGGTCTACATGAAGGGACAGGGGATTCTAGTGGACGAGCCCTCGATCGTAGCGCTGGATCGGAACACGGGTAAACCGATCGCGATCGGCGGACAGGCCAAGGAGATGATGGGCCGTGAGAACCCGGATATCGAGGTAGTGCGGCCGCTGCGAGACGGAGTGATCGCCGACTACGACGTGACCGAGGAGATGCTTCGCTATTTCATCAAGAAGGTCCAGAAGAACAAGCTTCTGATCCGCCCGCGAATCGTGATCTGTATCCCTTCGGGGGTTTCGGCGGTTGAAATGCGAGCCGTTCGGGAGTCGGCCGAGCGAGCTGGCGCGCGTGAGGTCTACCTGATCAAGGAGCCCATGGCCGCGGCTATCGGAATCGGACTGCCCGTAGCTGATCCCGTTGGCTCGATGGTGATCGACATTGGCGGTGGGACGACTGAGATCGCCGTGATCGCACTGTCGGGGATCGTGACGTGGAAGTCGATCAAGATGGCGGGTGATGAGCTGAACGACTCGATCATCCAGTTCCTGAAACGAAAGTACAGTTTGTTAGTCGGTGAGCGAAGTGCAGAGGAGATCAAGTGTGCGATCGGCGCCGCGGGTGCCCTCGAGCAAGAAATCCAGCATACCTGCCGTGGTCTCGACCTGGTCTCTTCGATCCCGAAGACGATCATCGTCGATTCGTCTGAGATCAGGGAGGCGCTCTCTGAGCCGGTGAGCGCGATCATCGAAGCCGTGCGGCAGAACCTCGAGCAGACGCCGCCGGAGCTTGCTGCCGATATTCTCGATCGAGGAATTATCCTGACGGGTGGTGGCGCATTGCTTCGCGGTCTCGACAAATTGCTCGTCGAAGAGACCAGTCTGCCGGTGATCGTTGCCGAAGACCCCTTGACGTGCGTCGTGCGCGGGACTGGCAAGGTCCTCGAAGATATTTCAGCCTACCAGAAAGTTCTGATCTAGTCCGCGTTAGCCCGTGCAAAGACTCTACCAGTTCATTGGCGAGAATCGCGCCTTCATTGCGCTTGGTCTTGCCATTGTGATTTCATTCGGCCTGATGGCGATGGGCTATTCCGAGAAGCTTGGGCTGGCGAGGTCCTTCACGACGGGTCTGCTCAAAGCCGGACACAGCGTCTTCTCCTGGCCCATGGGTCTCTCCGATCTTCGATTCCAGAACGAAGTCCTCCGTGAACAGAATCTAAGGCTCTCGATGGAGCTTGTCGATTTACGAGAGGCGAAACTCGAGAACGAACGCCTGCGGGGCCTGCTCAACTTCAAAGAAGCCAACCGGGGCGCCGGGGATTATCTCGTCGCGAAGGTCATCGCGTGGGATCCCGATCGCATTAAGAATACGATCGTGATCGACATCGGAGATTCCGACGGTGTGGCCGAACGCATGCCTGTGGTCACTGCAGACGGTCTGGTCGGGCGCATTCTCGAAGTGCATCCGGGGTCGTCAGTTGTGCAGTTGCTGCTCGATCGAAACTGCAGAGTTAGTGCGATTGTTCAGCGACAGTCTAGGACGCAGGGCATCGTGATGGTGGAGGACGGGACGTTCTACCTCAGGCACGTGCCAATCAGAAGCGAGGTTGAGGAGGGGGACGTCGTGGTGTCGAGTGGCCTGGGAGAGATTTTTCCGGAGGGGCTCCTTGTCGGGTCAGTGACAGAGTTGGGAGACGAAGGGCAGGGGTTGTTCAGAGAGGTGATCCTGACACCCGGAGTGAACTTCTCGAATCTGGAAGAGGTGTTTGTGTTGGAGCAGCGGGGCAAGACCGAGCCGTAGGTGTTATGACTTGTGGGAAGCCGGGCTAGAGGAGTCCCGCTTGCTGAGAGGCCAAGGAAGGTCTGATACTGAAGAATCCAGCTAAAGTGGGGTTTCTTTTTTTATGTCCCGGAGGCGCTTGCCCTCAGGGGTTTTTTTGTAGAACGGGTCGAGGGGGAAGCAGCCAGAGATCATACCGTTCCGAGGCGCGGTGGTGCAGTCACTGAAGGTGCGGCAGATCTTTCGTGTCACAAGTTCGCCCTTTGTGAGAACATCTTGCGGCAGGTCGGGGTAGGACAGGACGACGCGACCGAGGCCGACGAAATCGACCAGGTTATCCCGAACTGCTCGCTGGCCGACGTGGGGCAGATACTCTTGCAGGTAGGAGTATGCGGTTCCGACGAGACAGACGTCGGGATAGCGTGCCTTGATCTGAGCGACGAAGTCGATCTGGCGGGCCACGTCTACGAGCGGGTCGACGGGTGGCTGATATCCGTCAGACGGTGGGTAGTAAGCGGGGCGTTGAATGTGCGGGTTGTAATAAGGGCTGCCCGCAGTCAGGTTGACCAGCGTTATGTCAAGTTCCCTGAGAAGATCGATAAACTGGCAAGTATCCGAGGTGTCAGGTTCGATCGGATTGTCCTGGTTCGTGCTGAACCCGTACTTGTAGGGAAGCAGATCCACAAAAGGTTCGGGGATGCCGGGACCCAGGCGACGACCGTCTCCCTTTTCGGGGTCCGGCCTGAAGGGCACGAAATCGAAAGCGCTCAGCCTGATGCCGATGTCCAATCCGGGGTTATTCGCCCGGACGCCCTCCACGATCTCTCGCAGGAAGCGTGTGCGGTTCTCGAAGGATCCACCGTAGGGTCCAGGACGTGTGAAGGCGCTCAGGAACTCGTGGCCGAGGTATCCGTGACAGTGCTTGATGTCGACGAACTGGTAGCCGAGGTCGGACGCCATCGATGCGGCGCGATGGTAGTCCTCGATCAGGGTCTTGATTTCATCATCTGACAGGACAGGGTCGTCCGACTCGATGTGAAACTTACTGTCCAGGATCGGGTGACGATATAGTGTCCTTGGCTCCATCTTCGCCTTATCGAAGGGGCGACAGAACCTGCCAGAATGAGTCAGCTGAAGCCCGACATACAGGTCATCCGTATCACCAATGTGTTCTCTGTGCACCCTGAGCAGCTCGTCCCGAAGCTTCCCGATTCCCGCCTTAGAGTGATCTGCCGCATACAGCTGGTTCGGGTTGGCTCGGCCTTCAGGCTGAACGGCGACCGCTTCGCCTCCCCAGATCAGCTTTGCCCCGCTCAGGCCAAAATTCTGCCAGCGACGGATTGTATACTCTGATGGATTCCCGTCAGTTTTTGCGTCCCATCCCTCCATCGGATGAATGCACCAACGGTTCCCAATTTTGAATCCCCTGTGATCGTAAGGCTGTGCGAGCGGTGAGTCGGGAGCCTTTTCGATCTTGTCGTCCACCGGGAGCGATACTCCCAGGCTGTCGAGGTGTGCACGGAACTCGTCCACCGTTTTGAGGTGTCCCACTCGCACAAAGCGTTCTGGAGCCACAGAGTTCTCCTTGGGCATAGGAAACAGCGATTGCGTGTATGTCTCGGAGGTTGGAATATACACAGCGCCCAAGGCGTGTCCAAATTCGTGCCAAAACCTGGAGGAAAGTGCTTGCAGACAGAGTGGATGTGGTCCGGATTTGATTTCGACAGAGCTACGGGGAAACGAATTCGAGTCAACGAAAGCGGAGCCTCCCTGCAGCGCGGGGTTACCATTGCCGACGAGTTCGGGAAGTGCAACGATCGCGACAGGGAGACCATCTCGGGTAGACGTATCGCAAGGAAGATATTTCACGTCGGCAGATTTTCCGGGAGGATGGCGCGTCTCTGTCCCTACCTCGAATGCGATCGTAATGGCGGACAGCTTGAGATCTCGATCAACGGTCACGTCGTGCAGCATTCGTGGTCGGAAGATCGGCCATACTGGACAGATCGGTGGACGCCGATTGATGTGCCCGTCGAATGGCTGTGCACGGGCGACAACGACGTTTGCTTTAGATCTATGGACGAGTCGGTGTGGAGCCTCCTGATCGAGTCGAGTCGCCAGCCGGACCGGAGCGCTGTCAGCGAAGACGGCGGGAGTAACTGGAGAACCGAGGAGCTGGGGTGGAACGACGGATGTGACGGCGAGTATATGGTTCGACTCTGGCTTGATCAGTATCCGGAGTCGGCTACACTAGAATCTAACGTTGTCGATCACGGGAGCGATCCGAATGGTGGTGTCGCCGTCGTCGGGCCATATTCCGTTTCGTTGATGTGTGAACGCACTGGAAAGGGCACAGCGGTTCTGCAGTTCAGATCGGGCAACACTCCTGTCCCCAGACCGGATACTTGGTCAGGTTGGCAGGAAGGATCTAACTTCGAGAACGTCTATCGGTTTGGCCAATGGCGAGTCAACCTTGGCGCAACTGACCCCAACGCTACACCTGTCTTGGAATCCGTCTCTCTGACCGTCAACCGTCCGAGCTGCACGAGTTGGTCTGTCGGCGGTAGAAGCCAGCAGACTCTAGCGAAAAGCTCATATAGATTCGCATCCGGAAGGCACGATGAGCCCAGGGCGGAGCGACTCAGAGATAGATGGAAGTTGGAGGAGGTCGTGAGAGGCTCTGTTTCTGAGTGGGAGGCATATCTGAGGCTGCGCCAGTGGGTGCGGGATCAGTGGGAGGACGGTTGGGATATGGGCGCGATCGATTTCTGTCCGCCTTGGGATGCTATGCTGATTCTAGAGTTGACGCGCCGCAAGCTCAGTCTCGGGATGTGCACACACTATGCGACGGTTATGTCGCAATGCTGTGCTGCGCTCGGGTTGAACGCACGCACGCAGATCATGCGAAGTCATTGTATCAACGAAGTCTGGTCGACGGACCACCAGAAGTGGGTAGCCATGGACATCGGCGGGGACAATAACGACGAGACCAGGTTTGTCTATCACTTCGAGAGAGACGGTGAGCCTCTATCGGCCGTTGAGTGCCACGAGGCGTGGGTCAGCGATGACTATGCCGATGTAAACGTTTCGCCTGCACCTCCGCCGGCAACCGAGGGGCGATACGAGGTCGAAAAGCGGCTCCGTCTTTTTGAAAGGTTCATGATCTCGCTCAGAACAGATGAGCTCAGATCACTGGAGCCGGGTGAGTCCGAACACGGGAAGGGCTCCTATCACTATGACGGGTATCTGTTCTGGGAAGATGACAGAACCAAGCCGTTGCCTTGGTTCTCGAACCACACGGCCCGAACGGCGGATCTGTACTGGTCTATCAACGAGACCTATATCCATCTGCTGGACTCAGATGGTAACGGATGCCTTAAAGTAATCCTCGAGTCTCCAACTCCAAACCTGTCCCACTTTGAGAGGGAATCTGGTCCAGAAAAGTGGGAGCGTGTCGAAGACTGTTTCGACTGGCGACCAGAGAGCAAGGGCAGTGAACTCTGTGTTCGTTCCGTCAACCATCACGGACGTCCGGGCGTGATCAGCGTGGTAAAGGTCCTGATGGATGACTGAAGCCAAGATTCGCCGGATTCGGGATGACTTTCCTGCACTTGAGACCTTTGTTTGGTTTCAGAACGGTGGAGTGAGCATCACGCCGCGTTGTGTAGCCGATTATCACACGGAGCTGATGTTCGAACTCCGTGATCGCGGGCCGATGCACATCGCCTATCCCGATGAGGAGTGGCCACGTCGAGAAGTGTCGCTTACCAGGATTGCGCGGTTCTTCTGCGCAGATCGAAACCAGATTGCATTGATGCGCGGGGTCAGCGAGGCCTTCCAGACGGTGATCAGGGGGATCGACTGGCAAGCAGAGGATAGAATTCTGATATCCGCAGAGGAGGAAGCAGCGGTGTACTTGGCCGCGCTTCACCTGAGGGATCGACACGGCGTTAAGGTTGAGACGGTTCCCATAGTCTCCGCAAGCGATGAGCAGGCCGAGCTGTTCGAGTCGGCGATGACTGAAAGGACGCGACTCGTTGCCTTTAGTCACGTGACGACCGATATCGGTGCGCGTTTGCCAGCAGAGCGAATCTGTCGGTCTGCCCGAAAAGTTGGTGCGATTTCGTTCGTTGATCTCGCGCATTCGGGTGGACTATTCCCAATCGATCTGAACGATATGGGGTGTGATTTCGCAGGGGCACTCTCGTACAAGTGGATGTATGCGCCCTACGCATCGGGATTACTTTTCTGCCGAGAACCGGATCAGGAGAGAGTTGCCGTAACCTATGCGGGGGGGCGATCCGAGTCGAGTCTGGACTGGGAGACAGGAGAATACGCTTTCAAGCCGGGAGCCGAACGGTATCAGTTTGGTCCGTGGTCGTGGCCATTGGTTCACGCTTGGGCACGGTCTCTGGATTTTCTCGATGTTATCGGCATAACGAGAATCTGGGAGAGGACGTGTGAACTGACAGATCGCCTGAAGAACGGGATTCTTGAGACGGATCGGCTCGACCTGTTTACGCCGCTGAAAAGTGAAGACTCTGCTGCTCTGGTGAGTTTCGGCGTTGGAGCTATCTCCCCTGAAATGGTACGAGACACTCTGCGTGAGCGTCATAACCTTGTGATCAAGGCCATTCATGCAACACGCAAGGGTATGAGAGCGAGTGTACCGTTCTTCCTTCTGGAGGAAGAGGTCGATTTTTTGATCGATAAACTGAGAAAACTGTGACACGCTGACTTGGGAAATCAACAAACGGAGGATTCATGGCTGAAGTGAAGATCGTTGTCCCAGGAGATGATCCCCCGCAGATACAGGATTCGCCGCATCTGGACCGGATTGCGGGACTTGCAGATCTAGTCATCCACACAGACCGACCAGTGGACGTCGATGACAAGGTTGCCCGTGTTAAGGGCGCGGAAATCATCATGAACACGCGTGGAGCGGTCACGTGGGGTGAGGAGGAGTTCGCCCGACTGCCAGATCTGAAGATGATCACGTCCTGCTCGATCGGCACGGACATGTTTGATCTTGAGTCTGCGAAGGCCCGAGAGGTCATCATCTGTAATCAGCCGGGCAGGACCGCCCCTGTTGTGGCAGAGCATATGTTCGGTCTGATGTTCGCCGTAGCGAAACGGTCAGCCTTCCTCACCGTCGAAATGCGTAAAGGTGGCTGGCCGAGAAAGGACAACCTGGTACTCCAAGGTAAGACGCTCGGGATCTTGGGGACGGGGGCGATTGGCGCGGAAATGGCAAGGCTGGGTAACGCGATCGGGATGGAAGTCGTCGCGTGGACATACAACCCATCGGAGCAAAGGGCAAGGGAACTCGGAGTCACTTTCAAGTCACTCGACGAGGTGCTGACAGAGTCGGATGTCGTCAGCGTTCACGTCAAGCTGACCGAGGACAGCACACACCTTATCGGTGCGGATGAATTCAGCAAGATGAAGGCAGGCAGCATCTTCTTGAACGGTGCACGTGGAGCTGTCGCGGATACTGCCGCCCTCGTTGAAGCTCTAGACTCCGGGCACCTGATGGGTGCCGGCGTCGACGTGTTTGAGGAAGAACCGACACCTGCCGATCATCCTCTGTTTACTTGCGACCAAGCGATCGTGACTCCACACTGTGCCGACATGACCCCCGAAGGTGTTGACCTCTTGAACGGAGGGGCTGTCGACAACGTAATCGCGTATCTGGAGGGAAATCCTCAGAATAGAGTGACCTGATCACGGCCAGCATGTCACGCAATGCGATCGTGTATGCCCGTCTTGGTTGCGAGCCTCGACTATGACTAGGATGCACTCGTGCCAGCCCCTGAGTGGGCGCGCGCGATCAACAAGGTCGAGCCTAAGGACCTTCGAGTATCTGGTCGGTCAACTCAGGCAGTCCGAGCCTCCCGCTAGACTGATCGATCTGCGCGAAGATCAGTCTTTGGATTCGAGAAGGGGTGTGGGGGCTACACCCTAAGCGTGGTCGACCTGGGTTCCGTCTTCGACCCACAGGCCGATAGCAGTCCTGACACATGGTGGACAGATCGGGCTAAGCTGCCCCGGATCCCGTTTGAGCCACCACGCGTGTGCGGAGTCTATTGCTTAGGTGAGCGAAACGAATGAGGTGGGGCTCACGCTTATATCGATCCGCTATCTTGTCCCGAATTAAGTGACCGCGATCGTTCTGGCATCGGGGGATGGGCAGGACGTTCCCTCGGGCCGTGAAGGTTTTTTCCTAGTATGTAGTTCGGCAAAGGCCAAATAGCCCAGAAATAGAGGGGTTTTCTGGCCGGTGTGAGTCGGCACGGCGCTTGCGTTAAGGTCTGGTGACTATTGAACATCCCACCGCAGCCGATGCTGAAGGAGCACCCCGATGGCAGTAACACAGAGCGTAACCTTGGCACGCTCCGCACAAGGCTTCAAGCCCGCATCAGGAGGTATCTTTGATGCCTTCGACATCAGCGGCAGCGGGCTTTCAGCCCAGCGCCGGAAGCTTAACGCGATCTCAAGTAACATCGCGAACGTAGACACGACGCGGACAGAAGAAGGCGGACCTTACAAGCGGAAGAGAGTCGTTTCTGTCGAGTCGCCTTTTAAGCAGCGCTTTAACGACATTTTCAACAGACCGGCGGCGAGTCTTTCATCGACTCATTCGAATCATCTGTCGTCCGGACCTCAGCCTCGCGCTGAAGAGCTTCTGGGAGCAGGTGTTGAGACGGTAGAGATTCGCGAAGAGCCCGTCGAGCCTCGCTTGGTCTATGATCCGGCACACCCGGACGCGCGAGAAGACGGTTATGTGGTCTACCCCGACATCAACGTCATCACGGAGATGGTCGACATGATCACAGCCTCACGTGCCTACGAAGCGAACGTGACCGCGATGAATGCATCGAAGGATATGGTTCAGAGAGCATTGGAAATCTAACTCCACCACGAGACTGATACTCCCTGTGCAGTGAAAGATTCCTCGTAGTAAACCGAATCTTCCCCGATTCGGTCCCTCCGAAAAGGCCCTTGGTGAATCCCGTTACCGAGGGCCTTTATACATTCATCTGCGATCCGTAGCACCGTCCTCAATCTATCATGATTCCTTCCCGGAATCGACTTACTTCCTCGAGAATGTCTGCGCGCCCGCTATACCTGAACACTGCCAGCCCGATATCCCAAGTGTAGGTTCTTTCCAGTTGTGCGTTGTCGAGGTGAAGGACGTAATCTCACGCGTACCTCCATTCGGGAGATTTTCCTCCGTCGTTCGGCGAGTAAGCTAGACGGACCCGGTAAGGCTGCCCGAACGTCATCAGGAAGGCTGTGTCCTTCCCGCAGAGGCCGTAGTAAAAGGGGAGACTGGACCGCACCTCGTTTTCGATCTCCTGGTCGGGGAGATTCCGGATGTCGTAGTCAGGAGCCCCGTGGTCTTCAGGAGTAAGTCCGGTCCAGTTTTCGAGAGGACCCCTGGCATCGGGGGGCTGCAGATACACACGCCGGCCTCGTGGCTGATGGATGTAGCTCGCGCGTAGACTGGAGAACATATTGGGTTCGTCCTCTGCGCAGAATGTTTTGTTCTCTGGCGGAGGGAGAAGTAAACCGATCGTCGCTAAATGCCCAATGGGAGTTTAATTTTAATGCTTCTTCGACCGGAGTCGAAGGAGCGTTTCTGGTTTGGCGATCTGAGGTCGTTAGCTGGCCTCGATGTATCCCTGAGCCTTCAGAAGCTCAGCCATCAGGATTGCGCCACCCGCAGCGCCACGAACCGTGTTGTGGCTAAGAGCGACAAACTTGTAGTCGAACACGTTATCTTCTCTAAGCCTTCCGATTGTGATGCCCATGCCGTTTCCAAAGTCGCGGTCGAGTCGTGTTTGCGGCCGATCATCCTCGTCTCTATATACGACAAAGGGGCTTGGCGCAGAGGGGAGTCCCTCGGCCCCCTCGTTGCCTTGGAAGCTGTTCCAGCGGGCTATCACGTCCTCTCGGGTCGGCTTCTTCTCGAAGGAGACCGAGGTCGCCGCGAGGTGGCCATCGGTCACGGGGACGCGGACACACTGTGCAGAAATTACCGGGCTGTCAGCCTTCACGATCTCTCCGTTAGAGATGTGACCCCAGATCTTAAGCGGCTCATCCGCGCTCTTCTCTTCCTCGCCCCCGATAAACGGGATGACGTTGTCCGCCATCTCGGGGTAGGTCTCGGGCGTCTTGCCGGCACCGGAGAGTGCTTGGTAGGTACAGACTGAAGCGCGTGTCGGTCCGAAGTCCCAGAGTGCCTGGAAGGCGGGCACATATGGCTGAATCGAGCAATTGGGCTTGACGGAAACGAACCCGCGAGTCGTGCCCAGCCGCTTTCTCTGTGCCGGGATGACGTCTGCGTGATCTGGGTTGATCTCGGGGATGATCATCGGCACATCGGGCGTCCACCTGTGCGCAGAGTTGTTCGACACGACTGGGGTTTCCCTTCTGGCGTAGCTGTTCTCAAGCGCCCTGATCTCTTCCTTGTCCATGTCGAGAGCGGAGACGACGAAGTCGACGTTCTCTACGATGCTGTCAACATTGGAGACCTTCCTCACCACAAGGTCGGCGACGCTCTCGGGTACCTCGGTTCCTGAGAGCGTCCATCTGCCGTCTACTGCTTCCTGATACGTCTTGCCCGCAGACCTGGGACTGGCCGCCACCTCGACGGGTTCGAACCAGGCGTGATCAGCCAGAATGGTGATGAACCGCTGGCCCACCATTCCAGTCGCACCGAGTACGCCAACTCTTAGCTTGCTCATGACTTCTCCTTACTGGACAGCCGGTAAAGGGTTCGGTCTGTCCCAAAACGAAAAAACCGACGTTGCCAAGGTAGGGCATCGTCGGTCGGCTTGTCTCAAGATGAGCGACCACAAGAGAGCGCTTCACGGCCACGCTGGCCGTGACAGTCCAGGAGATCTTATCTCGCTGGCCCAGCAGCATCCTCCGGCAGAGAGGACACAACTTCGGCGAGCCGTCCCTTTCTCGCCCCTGTATCGGACTTGCCGTCCACAAAGACAATACTGATGAATGCTCGCGCCTCTACCCTTGCACTGAAAGAGATTAAACCAAAACGGCTTCTGTGTGTCAACTTTTTTGGGAAACCGGAAATCACGGCGACACAATTTAGACCGGGGGGCCAGGATGGAGAATCTAGGGGTGTAGGTCCTGTTTCCGTGGGCATTTGGATGCAACAGGTCTCCGCTTCTGCTCTTGGCTTAACGCTCTTTCCCCGTGCCAGACTTACCTGTCAATGTGCGAATCCTGTGCTATCTTGGGTGACCCTTATTTAAGGCAGAGCCATGAACATCATTGTCATATGCGGTGACACCTTTGGGGCGGACATCGCGAACATTTTTTAGGTGAGTATGGGAGCTATCAAACAGTCATTTTGTTATCCGGCCTTTATGCGCGAAGGCGATGTGACACTCGAACAGGTTATTAGTGCCGCATCTGAGATCGGTTATTCAGGTGTCGAGTTTACGGACCGTGCAAACGTCCCTATGGACGAGATCATGGATCTAGTTAAGGCGCACGGTCTCGTGATTCCCAGTATGATGGGCCACTATTCACTACCGGATGGTTTGAACAAGACCGCGAATCATGGTCGAATCGAGGAGGAACTGCTCGAGAGCATCGACATCGCCGCGAAACTTGGGATACCTGGGCTGATCTGCTTCAGCGGTAACCGAGAGGGCCAGTCTGACGAGGAGGGTCTCGAGAACGTGGTTGCTGGGTTCGATAGAGTAAAGGGTGCCGCTGAAGAGAAGGGCATCAACCTGAACCTGGAGCTGCTGAACAGCAAGGTGAATCATCCCGACTACCAGTGCGATCGGACCATCTGGGGGGTCGAGGTCTGTCGGCGCGTGGGTTCCCCAAGAGTGAAGCTGCTTTACGACATCTACCACATGCAGATCATGGAAGGTGACCTGATCCGTACGATTCAGGATCACGGTGAGCATTTCGGCCACTACCACACGGCTGGGAATCCGGGCCGGAACGATCTGGATAGCGAGCAAGAGATCCAATATCCGGCCGTGATGCGAGCCATCGTCGATTCCGGGTATGACCTGTATGTCGGCCACGAGTTCAAACCGAAGGGCGACCCGATCGAATCGCTTCGGTCTGCGTTCAAGGTTTGCGACATCTAGTCCTGTTTTTGGCAGTTCTACTTTCCCACTTCTAAAAAGGCTCGAAAGATGAACGTCTCCTATGATGAGATGGCCGACACGTTCACGCGTGTCCTTAAGCGAACCGGCTTCTCCGTCGACCGTGCAGCGTTGCTCGGTCGTCTGTTTGCGGATTCGACACGGGATGGTGTCCCATCTCACGGGATCAATCGGTTCCCTGGGTTCAACGAACAGATGCGAAAGGGTCAGACAGATCTAGACGTCTTGCCGGAGCTTGTTGGCCATCTGGGGATCATCGAGCAGTTCGATGGCCGCATGGGTGTTGGGCCTCTAAACGCCCATTTCTGCATGGGACGGGCCATCGCGCTGGCTAAGCTACACGGCATAGGTTGTGCCGCTCTGCGGAACACAAACCATTGGATGCGACCGGGTGCGTATGGCCTGCAGGCCGCGGACGAGCAGTGCATCGGTATCTGTTGGACGAATACCACTCAGTTCATGCCGCTTTGGGGATCGATGGATCCGAAGGTCGGAAGCAACCCTCTGGTGATCGCGGTGCCACGTGAAGAGGGAACCGTTATGCTCGACATGGCACTCAGCCAGTTTTCGATGGGACGTCTTGCCATCCACAGGCAGAAGACGGAGCCTCTGCCTGTTCCGGGTGGATACGACACATCGGGGCAGTTGACGACCGACCCCGAGTTCATGGCTGAAGGTGGTCGACCTTTGCCGATCGGGTACTGGAAGGGTGCCGGTCTGTCTGTGATGCTTGATTTGATCGCGGCCCTACTGTCTGGTGGCAACTCCGCGCTCCAGATCGCACAGCTTGGGGCGGAGATATCGGTTTCGCAGGTGTTCCTCGTGTTCGACTTGGAGCAGATTGTTGCTCAGGAGGACAGACGAGAGATGGTCGATGCCGTGATCCGTGATCTGCAGGAGTCGACACCTGTCGCGGGTGGCGTCCCGCCGCGCTACCCGGGTGAGGGCATGTTGGCCAAGAGGAAGGAAAACCTCGAAAAGGGTATAGAGATTGATGATAGCCTCTGGGACAGTGTCTTAAGCTTGCTTGGTTGACCGGAAACACACGAGCGCCACGAAAGCTGCATCGATTCGTATTGTCTAGTGAGTAGTCACAAGTTTCAAATAGGTGGGCGACCTAATGACGTTGGTTGCCTCTTTCTGTTGAGGAATCTATGTCGAGAGACATTGAGCACGGAGAGATTGTCAATCGCGTGGCTCGCATACAAGCGCGGATCCGTGACGCAGTTCGCGAGTCAATCCTCAAACAGTCGACGGAAGAGCTGAGTAGCGTCGCGGCAGAGACCAGCGGCGATACTATCTACTCGATCGATCGGGTGAGCGAGGATCTTCTGGTGTCGCTATTCGCTGAGTGCTTCTCCGACACATCGATAGTGTTGATCGGAGAAGGCTTGGATGACGGGGGAGTGACATTTCCTGCATCTGTCGATCCGAAGGAAGCGCGATACCGTGTGATCGTGGATCCTATAGACGGCACCCGTGGTCTTATGTATGACAAGCGGAGCGCGTGGGTACTGACAGGGGTCGCAGACAACAGAGGACCAGAAACGAACCTCACGGATATCGTCGTCGCAGTTCAGACGGAAATTCCCGTGACAAAGCAGTACCGGTCTGATGTTCTGTGGGCGATTCAGGGTGGCGGAGCCTTCGCAGTCGGACACGATGTTTTGTCCGGAGAAGACATTCCGATCACGCTGCAGCCCTCGCGATCGACTACCATCGAGCACGGTTTCGCTATGGTGTCCAGATTCTTCCCAGGCGGAAAAGACATACTGTCACGGGTCGAAGAGGAACTGTCCGAGGCCCTGATTGGTCCGATCCTGCCGGGTAAGGCGAGGCTATTCGAAGACCAGTATATCTGCACAGGCGGTCAGTTCTACGAGTTGCTCGCTGGCCACGACCGGTTCAATGCTGACTTGAGACCGAACCTCGAATCAGCCCTGGCGGGCAGGGGGCAGGAAATGGGTATTTGCTGCCATCCCTATGATGTGTGTACGAAGCTGATTGCGACGGAGATGGGGGTGCATATCTTGAAGCCCGACGGTAGCCCGCTCGATTATCCGCTCGACACGACGACACCCGTAGCGTGGGTCGGGTATGCGAATCAGGAGCTCAAGTCCAGCATAGAACCGGTCTTTACTGCGATTCTCAGGCGACACGGCCTACATGACTGACTTGTGGGGCATAAGACGATTTATTACGATTGTAAGTATGTGCTTACAAGCTGTGACATTCCTATCAATTTTTTGTCTACTCCTGCCAGTTACATCTCCAGCGCAAGAAGGCACAATCCAAGTTATCTCCGGCGATCTAGTCTACATCAGCGGGATAAACGAGTCTGCACCAGAGGGCTCTCTGCTCGGCACTCCCGATAGCCGGACTGCCTCCCTTGAGGTTATCAAGCACGCCAATAATATGGTGGTTGCCAGAAAACTTGACCAGCAGGCGACCTTTCGGAAAAGTGACCGGCTTGTCACCATCAGCCGTGCTGGTGGTTCGTTGAACGGAAAAGCCCGCCGAAAAGCTATTGCATTAGCCGTCGCCAAAGGCCCTAGGATAGACGGCCGTCTGGATGATGCGGCATGGAAGGACGCAATCCCAGTGGATGGATTTATACAGCGGGATCCTGACTACTGGATGCCAAGTACGGAGCGTACGGTTGCCAAGGTCGTCTACGACGATAAGAGCGTCTACTTCGCCTTCGAGTGCTTTATGTCGGAGCACCACAAGCTGGTAGCGAACAACATGCGGCGAGACTCTGATATCTGGGGGGACGACAACGTTCAGCTTCTGCTCGACACCTACAACGACAGGCAGACGGGTTTCTTCTTCTTTATCAACCCACTCGGAGCACAGCGCGACCTGATGCTGTCGAATGAGGGAAGAACCTACAATGTGGACTGGGACTGTAACTGGGTCTGTCGGACCCAGCGCTACGACGACAGGTGGACTGCCGAGATCGAAATTCCGTTCAGTCAGCTAAGGTTCAAGCCAGGCGCCGAGATGGTATGGGGGCTGAACATGGCTCGGAACATCGCCTCACTGAACGAGGAATCTCAATTCGTGGTGGGGCGTCGCAGCTCGTCGACGCGTGCTCGATACTGGACGTCCGACATCGGCGAACTTCATGGTCTAAACATCACCGAAGCCAGACGTTCGATTCAGGTCAAACCCTATGCACTTCCCGGGTCGTCGCGCGATTTTGAATCCGTCGGCGCGGGAGAAGAGGGTGTTTTCGAAACAGGCGTAGATTTGAGATACGGTGTTACGCCCAACATTTCGGTAGATCTCTCGTACAATACCGACTTCGCCCAGGTCGAAGGCGACCAGGAGCAGGTCAATCTGACGCAGTTCCGGTTGTTCTTCCCAGAGAAGCGTGAGTTCTTCCTCGAAGGAGCGAACCTGTTCAGCTTCGGGCAGGCGGCAGAAACAACGGGAGGAGGCAGCCGTCCTCCAACACTGCTTTTCTACTCACGCAGGATTGGACTCGAAGAGGGTGCCAAGATCCCTATCATTTTCGGCACCAAGGTTGCGGGAAAGGAAGGCCGAACAAGTATCGGGGCACTCAACGTACTTTCCGACGAGACCACAGTGATCGGCGGGAATGATACGACCACCGTTCATCGCACGAACTACTCTGTCGTTCGATTGAAGCGCGATGTGATGGCCAGGTCGAACTTCGGGATGATCCTGGTGAACAAGCAAGTCAACGAATCGGGCAACGGTTGGTCGCTTTACAACAGAGCTCTCGGGGTCGATTTCAGTCTCTCCGCGACGGAGAAACTGAGTCTGCAGGGCTTCTACGCCCGCACCTGGGACTCGGATATCAATGATGCTGGCGATGCTCGTTATCTCTCTCTAGACTATTCCGGTACGCTGGCGTTCTTCAGGGCGCGGGTCCTGGATGTCGGAGAGCAGTTCGAACCAGCCGTTGGATTCGTAAACAGGAGAGGGGATCTCAACGGCTTTCGTCAATACGATATAATGACCCGCCTACGTCCGAGGCCGAGTAAGGGCAACAGTATGAATGTCCGCTATGTCTCGATTGGTCCCGAGTTCCAATTAGTGACCGACCGTGACAACAACGTGAGATTCTGGCAGGCGGAACTCAACTGGTGGACAAATTTCAACACGGGTGACTGGTGGCGAATGGAGTTTTCGCACACGCACGATGTCGTTGAGGAGGCTTTTGAGCCGTCACGAAAGCGCGGCGACGTGGCGATTCCAGCCGGTACCTNCGATTTCTCTTCATTCACTGTTGGACCCTCGCCAAGCAGGTCGCGCAAATTCAGACCACGTGTGTTTTTCCAGGCAGGTACGTTCTACACTGGGCGACGCTTTTCGCTCAGTTCAGAAGCGGTCTACCAGCCGACCGGCCGAATTTCTCTGGAGATGGACCTGAGCAGCAACTGGCTGAGATTGCCCCAGGCCAACCTGAACATCACGGCTCTTAGCACGCGCATCCTGTACTCGTTCACGACCGATTTTTTCGTTAAGCTCTTCTCTCAGTGGAACAATGATCGTCAGTCGGTCAGTACGAACTTCCTGCTAAACTGGCGTTATCGGCCGGGGAGCGACGTCTTTCTGGTGTTCGACAACCGATTTGGAACAGAGGGATCCTGGAAGCGAAAGAACCGATCAGTCTTGATAAAGTGGAGCTATCTGCTGGGCACTTAACAGGCGATCAACAGAGTAAGAGTTAGGCCCTCGGCTTTGCGCCGAGGGCCTTCTACGTTTACAGCGCGGGCGAGAGAGTCACGGGATGTTAGTAAATCCGGATCGATCAGAAAGTCTACAATTTCGTTGTGAANNGATAGCTGTCTAANNNGNTCACAGAACATACAGACCTCAAGGGGANGNGTGGTGCNAACGGACTGTCTGATTGTCGACCATCCTGGCCNTTNCGGNTGGNCAAAGTTTTTCNTTTTNCGGANGNCGCNGTNAATTAGNCTCCCAACACAGGCNTTGTCGATGAATGGGNAAGAAACAGTCTNTGAATTCCCTTGCGAACGGTTTTTGCNGACCTTCATCNTAGATGTTGGNGAANCAGAATAAAGATGGAGATCACTTGTCATCATTCAAATATTGCTTGAACACGAGCACGATTCGCTCTGAGAACGCAACCGTGTTGGACGCCATCGATACGGCAGCGAATGCGGGCTACACTGGGATCGAGCCATGGGTTGGTGAGTTGGANGACTTCTTATCTGATGGGGGTGAGCTCAAGACGGTCAAAGAGAAAGCAGATGACCGAGGGGTGGAGATCGTGAACTTGATCGCCTTTCCCGAATGGGCCGTTCCTGAGGAGGATCGTCGGCAGGTCGGCCTGGAAGAGACAAAGCGATGCCTTGACATGGCAGCCGCTCTAGGGTGTCAGTTCCTAGCAGCGCCGCCAAGAGGCATCCACGATCGGAAAGTGGACATACAGGCCGTCCCTGCAAGGTTTGCGGAGGCATACGACATTGCTAAGCCCTACGAAGTGTCTCTTCTGGTCGAGTACTGGGGGGGAGCACGGACTCTTGGAACGACGGGGGAGGCATTGTATGTCGCATGCGAATGTGGGAGACCCGGTGTGCAGATCTTGGCGGACATCTTCCATATGTGGAAGGGGAGCGGGCACCACCATGGCTTTGAGCACTTTGGGCCAGGCGTTCTTGGACTCGTTCACGTGAACGATTATCCTGAGAATCCGGGACAGAATGCCCTAGCAGACGCTGACCGAGTCTACCCGGGAGACGGGCTCGCCGATTGGCCGAGGGTTTGTCAGGACCTGATTGCGCTGGGTTACGAGGGATATTTATCCCTCGAGTTGTTCAATGAATCATATTGGGCAAAGGGACCTGAATTGGCCGCTAAAGAAGGCTTTGAAAAACTGAGGGCCTGCGTAGAGAGATAGCCCCATCGCGGTGGGCCTCAGGTGTTTCAGAGATCCATAGNGACTTGGTCCCGTCCGAATGTAACAGGCTGAAATGCAGCGTCGGTTGCTTCTCGAAGATGTGAACTGCTTCAACGAGCCGGTCTTGGATGACGGGAAAGAGAACGTGTATGATAACTTCCGTGCGATTTATGAGGTGGGTTATGAGGGCGGCGTCCATCCGAATCTTATCGGTGGGTCAGAGACCGGGAAGCGGGCAAAATTTCTGATCGGGCAGTTATGGACCGATCGGCGAACTCTTCCGGAAGTCATCAGATACCGAGGGATCTTCTGGTCGTTCTGCTCTGGGCGCTACTCCTGCGTGTTCTGAACTTAGTACAGTTTCTCGGACAAAGCCCTTTTTCGGATCAATTGATTTCGGATGCATACCTGTTTCACAGTTGGGCGACTCGGATCGTNGCCGGTGACTGGGTGGGCGAGCCCAGGCTTTTCAGCCTTCCCCCGCTCTATCCCTACGTTCTCAGTCTGATCTACACCGTCGCCGGACCCGCCTCAACGATTATCCTTCTGCTGCAATCAGTGATCGGGATCGCCTCTTCCGCTCTCATCTGGCGTCTGGGTGCGAAGAGATTCGGTAGGTGGGCCGGGTTATACGCCGGGCTTCTATTTGCGTCTACTGGAACTGTCCTGTTTTACGAGACCATGCTTCTCGGAACGACCCTCGCCGTCTTCCTGACGGTGAGTGCACTCCTACTGATCGACCTCTGGTTGACTGAGACCAGAGCGAANGCGCTGGCGCTGGCTGGCCTCTGTCTGGGACTCCTGTCAATCCTGCGTCCCAACTTCCTTGCAATGATACCGGTCGTGTTGGGGATAGCCTTCTGGAAGAAGAGCATAGGCGTGCCGAGAACCGTCCTGAGAGCCGGTCTGGGTTTTGTAATCGTCGCTCTGCTGCCGCTTCTGCTCCTGCTCGTAAGGAATGGTCTGGTTGCAGGTGAGTGGACATTCCTGAGCTCACACGGAGGGATCAACTTTTACATGGGAAACCACGCTGGTGCGCCGGGCTGGTTCGCACCACCTCGCCATATGGCAGCCTCGATCACGCCTCAGGGACCGGAAGGAAACCTCGTGGGGCCGAGAAGACTGGCTGAGGAAGCCGTCGGTCACGCTTTGAGCGATCGGGAGGTTTCCGCCTACTGGTTCCAGCGAGGGGGCGATTTTATAGTGCACCACCCGCTTGATGCTGTTAGGGTTATGGGTCGGAAGATCCGACTGTTTCTTTCGGGCTACGAGACGCCACTCAACTACAGCTACGAGTATCACAGGAAACATTCCTTCGCTCTCAACCTCACCTTTGGCCAGCTCTGGCTTATCTACCCGGCTGCTATGGTCGGACTTCTGGCGGCATATCGGCGCAAGCAACGCGTCTTCGACCTACTCTTGTTTGCGGCCGGGTATGCGGCGAGTGTGATTCTCTTCCACGTGTCCACGCGGTATCGCATGCCGGTCGTTCCCGTGCTCTGCCTGCTAGGGGGGTGCTGCATCCAGTATTTGGCACAAGCTGGCCGCCGCGACAGGCTTGTCGTGGGATGCGTGCTGATCGTGTTACTTGGGATATACAGGATCGAACGTGATACCTGGTCGACTCAGATGGCGATGGACCCGTTTAATGTGGGGACTTCGTATCTGTATTCGGGACGTCCTGACAAGGCGATTCCGTTTCTTGAGGAGGCGCGGGCTTGGGGAAGTCCCGTCCCGGGGCTGCACTACAACCTCGGGCTCGCCTATGCCTCTGCCGGCTTGGCCGACAATGCTATGAGGGCATACGAAGCAGCGATCCGCCTACGGCCTGAGCTTTCACAGGCACACACCAACCTTGCCAATATTCATTTTCAATCTGGTCGGTACACTGAAGCTGAGCGGGCCTATCGTGCGGCGATCGCTATCGATCCCGGCGCTCTGAACGCGAGGGCGGCGCTCGGTTGGGTCCACTTCACATTAGATCGGGTCGACTCCGCACGCGTTGCTTGGAAGATGGTTTTGGCTGTCGATCCCGAACATACTTCGGCACGTGAAGGGATGAAGCGACTCTCGCTGTAGGTCATTACTTCGGTGCCTCCCTGTATGCGTCCATCATCTGCTAATCCGCTAGCGGCTGGTTTCGTATCACTTGCCACTCATCGATGAGCTCTGAGTAGAACTCTGGAAATGACCCCAGTCTCAGCTTCAACTGCGCCTGGTAGAGCGATGCAGGCTCGACTGGGCTTCCGAGGGACTCGAGCACCTCGAGGTTCTCTTCGTTGAACGTGACTGGATCTCCGTGGAACCCGACGACAATAGGCCGAACAAACCTGTTGCGTGCGTTCGGGCCGGAAACCCAGAAATCGTAGGCGGTGTGGGATCCGCGGTGATTGAAGTTCCATAGCGTGTAGTGCTTCAGGTGATTCGGCAGATTCTGGATCGAGGCTCCGCTTCCGTAGAGGACTCCACCGTTCACACAGTCAAGTAGGTTAGCGTATGGCTGACCCCCGTGGGCGTCGATCCGCTGTTCCGGCTGCATGTCATAGCGCCAGTAGACTGTCCCGCACGACCGGCCTGATGAGCCCGGGCCGTGATGGTGCGCGGCCAGATCCTCTGTGAGGCCGATCCATACCCCATAGCTGTCGTTCACGGCAATCGAAGAATGCCCCTTGTTCCCGGCTTGCGTGACGTGGTAGATCGAGACTCCTATGCTGTTCCCGATTGCGACGGCGCGGTTCACGTCTAAAAAGCTGCAGCGGCGGATCCAGCTGTCGGCGACACGGGTCATCCGGACCAGGCTCCAACCGCCGTCGTGGATGGCGTCCTTGTGGTGGACAAAGAAGTCTTTCCACGTGCCCTTGAAACATATGTCTTCAACACCCACCCTTTCTAGGTGCTGATAACCGGTGATGGTCCAACCGTAACGGGATTGCACATCTGTGTGCAGCGGCTCCACGAGCCGGACTCGGGGCCCATCGATTTCAGCGATCGTATGCTTTTCCCGGACTCGGATTCCAGCGTCGGAGAGAGCTGTCCAAGAAGGCTCAGGGCTGTAGGGCGCGATGAAATCGTTTACTGCCGCTGTGCTGGTCATCACAAGCTTGACGCGGTCCCCGACGTTTAGCTTCGAGCTGTTGTCTACAGATATCCAGAACGTCTCCCGGTCCGAGTCGGCTGTAATGGTCGCGAGCGTCGGGTCAGATGTGGACGTCGGAATGAACTTGAACATGTATGGTGAGGTCCACAGGTTCTCGGGCTGCGTTGGGAGCATGTAGTTAATCTGCTGGATCACAGTGCCGCCCTGTCGGCTTCCGGCCCCCTGGAGCACAACGTTGCTTGCCTGTATGCGAATCTGCGTTCTGACGTCCTTGTCCGTGTTGACGAGAAAGCGTCCTGCCGGGAATACAACGCGACCGCCGCCGTTTTCTTCGGCTGCATTGATGGCGGCTTGGATGGCTGTGTGGTCGGATTGCCCATCGTCGGGGATGGCTCCGTAGTCGCGTACATCGAACACAGTGCCCGTGGCTGTCGGCACTGGGTGTTCACCGTGGCGATAGCCTGCGTAGGAGAAGCGAGGCAGGATTGGCTCCTCACCCGCTGCCGTAGCGTTTACGAACTGTTGCCACGTGCGTGATGGCCCCGTTTGCGGTACGAAGGAGAACCTACTCGCACGCGTCTCGGCAATACCCATTATTTCTGCCCATAGGGCGACTTTGTGCGAGTCCGAAGCGTCTCGGCCGGCCATTACTGTCGGTGGTAGTTGAATGTTCAGGTTTTGCGATCCTGGTCCGATATCTGTCGTGTAGATCGGGCTTCTGCCCGACCCGATCGCGATAGACAGACTGTTCCCGGCTCTGTTCGTGAGACTGACGGGGACGTCCCATCGCCCACGGTTCGTGCCGAACCCTTGGCTGAACGTGATGAAGTCGGTAAAACCGACCTGACCATCCGAGTCAAGATCAAAGCGTGCGTCGAACCCGGTATCCGTCGAGATGGTCCCGAACGCCGCAGCAAATAGGAGGAAGTCCGTGAAGTCGGTCAAGCTATCGCCGTTGAAGTCGACGTCAGGACCCGCCGTCGGGTCGAAGACGGGAATTCCGACGGACCAGGTGAAGGTCTCCGGCAGCACGACGATTCGGTCGATGAAAAGCCTGACACTTGAGCCCGGAGTGGTGACGGTTCGGAACGTGATGTAGCGTCGGTTCAGATCGGGGTCGCCACCCCAATCGTCGAACTGGGGCTTCGTGACCTTTGCTGTCGCGAGTGTCCAGTCGGTCGGTGCGGGGCCTACGCTGTGGATGGTGTAAACGGCCTCCATTCCTCCGGCGAGAGGATAGTTCCTGACCTTGATCTTCAGGTCTTGGAGACCTTCCCCTTTAACTTTCCACCAGAAGGCGATGCGGTCGTAGGCGGAGATGTCGACGCCCGTGTCCCGATGATCGAATGACAGGAACCCCGTTCGATCGTTGGGAGCGTCGAAGGCGACGGCAAATTGGCCTTCGTAGGCATCTCGACTCAGGACGGCGGCTCGTCCCCAGCCGTTACGGCTCTCGGCCAGATTGATGACCTCGACTTGTGCTTCCGTCGGCAGCGGGGCAAGAATGGCAATACTAAAGAGTGTCTTCAGGTATCGCATAGATGAATTATAGATCAGGCACGGTTAGACGCAAACCGCCGCTGGTCTTTGCGCTTGATCCATCTGCCGGACCACGGCAGTTTGCGCACGGCACACTGACGACTTGACCTCGGAGGATACGCAATGGCAAGCTTCGAAACCGTCGATATCTCTCTTGCCTGTAATGCAGGCACCACAAACATCGAAACAGATCTCGGCTACGTCTGGCCCTATGGTGGGGACGATCCCCAGAAGAATGTGCTCGCCCGGCTTCCGAAGGGAGACGAGCTGTTCTGGGGCGTGCCCTTCAAGCTGAGCGCTTTCGAGGGATGGAATGCGAGCAGCACGTTTGTGGAGGTACGCCGGGGTGGGGATTTGAGCAGGTCCATTGGTATCGGAAAAAAGGCAAAACGGCTCTTGGTCGCGCACATTTGCGCCCCTGTCGATTGCGCAGGGATCACGATCGAAGGGGCGGGCGAACAACTCGGTACGGGCAGAGTTACTCTCGAAAACGGAGCGGTTCATGAGTTCCCGCTCCGCAGGCGATTCGAGATCCATGATGTGTCTGTTCCCTGGGGGCACCATCCCTTCTTGTGCCGGAACTGCCGTGAGTTCACTTCTGTGGCCTTGGATGACAAGACAATTCCCTGGGGCCGAGCGCAGGTTGGCACTGAAAAAGCGAGCAACGACACTGATGGATGGTGGATCTTCGATTGGGTCAACCCGGAGCCGGATGTCGAGATTACGTCACTGACCTACGAAGCATCGACTGTCACGCCGATCCTTATAGGCGGCGTGACGCTAAGCCACGAGAACGATGACCCGCTTGCGTGGCCGCCACGTGAAGAGGTTGCCGTGACCGTCGACGGCGACTCAGAGTCATCCATGAAAGTGGAGGTCGAACGGGGTGTCTTAGCGAGACAGGACAATTTGTTCATCCCGAAAGATGACTTCCTGGAAACTGAGGAAACCGGGTGGGGTGTCGGCGGGCAGGAAGTCAGGGAGGACGGGTATCTCGAGATACACGGATCACACGAAGGCACAATCAGGGTCAGTGTGGGTGAGGATCGCAAGGCCAGCTTCCGTTGGGGTGACTTGCTTGCAGAGAAGTCCGTCAGCGATGGGCCCGTTCACGTGGAGATGGTCTCCCCTCAAGGCAAGCAATGGCTCCACGTTCACGTGACCGATGCTGACACGGGCGAGCAGGTTGGCTGTCGCGTGCACTTTCGATCGCCTCAGGGTGCCTACTTTGCACCGCACGGACACCAAGCCGATGTAAACATAGCCTGGTTCGAAGATCTCGGAGGCGATTGCAAGGTGCGCGGGACCCCGTATGCATACATAGACGGGAAATGCCAGATTGAGCTCCCGATCGGTCCTGTCTACGTGGAAGTAGTGCGTGGGTTCGAATACACGCCGATTCGGGAACTCGTCCATATCAAACCGGGGCAGCGCGATCTGTCCCTAAAGATAGGTCGGGCGATGGATATGAAGACGCGCGGCTACTACTCGGGAGACACTCACGTTCACTTTCTGACCGCGCAGTCGAGTCATCTGGAGGCAGCGGCAGAAGATCTGAACGTCACTAACCTATTGGTTAGCCAGTGGGGGAGACTTTTCACGAGCTGGGAAGAGTTCACGGGAGGGCTGGCGCCGACGAGCAGCGAAGACTACAAGATTTGGGTCAGCCAAGAGAACCGTCAGCACGTCCTTGGCCATATCAGCCTGCTCGGATTGAAGGACATGGTTGCACCTATCTGCACGGGTGGCCCTCAGGAAGACTGGATTGGTGGGGAGATCCAAGTGCTGATGGCGGACTGGGCGGAGGAATGTCGACGTCAGGGTGGGCTCGTGATCATGCCCCACATGCCCGTGCCCGATTTCGAGAACGCTGCAAATATCACAATGGGGCACGCGGATGCCGTCGAGATGTGCTGGGTGTGGCAGGGAGAGCAGATTGGGCAAGGCGAACGAGGATATTACCGGTGGCTTAACGCAGGCAACAAGCTACCGATCGTTGGCGGAACGGACAAGATGTCGAACGGACGGGTGCTCGGCGGTTCACGGACCTACGCGAAGCTGAAACCTGGCGAGGCATTCACGTTTGAGAGCTGGTCGCAGGCTGTCCGTGGTGGCAACACGTTCGCAAGCACCGGGGCCATGATTGACCTGTCGATTGATGGAGAGGCGATGGGCCAGGAAGTCCACCTTCCGGGTAACGGAGGCACGGTCGAAGTAGTCGCGACTGCCGAAAGTATCTGGCCGTTGACTGCGGTCGAACTGATCGTCAACGGCGAGCGATCGGCTCGGGAGACTGCAGATGGAGACCGTCGCCAGATTACCGTCCGGTTTGAGATGGATGTGAGTAAGCCGTGCTGGGTCTGTGCGCGGACTTGGGGGGAATACGCAACGGATGCGGGCCCCGTGATGGCGCACTCTTCACCGATCTACGTGACTGTCGGTGGGAAACGGCCATTTGTGGATGCCGACGGCGAGTATCTTATGACACACATGGAAGGCGGAATCGCTTGGGCGGAGAAGATCGGTGTGTTCCGCAATGAGGACGTTCGGTCACGGCTGATAGCCCTGTTCAACGAGGCCCGTGCGGAGATCCGCAGGCGGGCGACTTGATAGCCAGAGTTATGAACTGAGCCCGTCGGAGCAATGCTCTGCCAGCTGCAGATCTTGAAAGATGCCACAATGGCACCTTGTTCGGCTCTGCGCCCCGAGCGGGTGTCAAAATGGCCGGTTTTTTGTGCTGTCTACCTTCTCCCCATTCCTACCTATATCCTATAAAGCATTATTTTACATTGACATAGGTTGGATTCTCCTGGTTTGGCACCGGGCTTGCAGCTAATGTGGTTAGTTGTTCAAGTAAGTCTTAACCACCCAACAGGAGGAAACAGGATGACGCTCGTCAAGTGGAACCCTGCCGCACTGGATCGTGAAATCGACAGTCTCGTTCGTAGCGCCTGGGGCCCGGCTTCCCGTCGCAGTTGGTCAAAGGAATGGAGTCCTCGCATTGACATCACAGAGCTCGAGGACCATTACGAAGTGAACGCGGAAGTTCCGGGACTGAGTAAGGAAGACATCAACGTGACACTCGCAGAGGGTGTCCTGCGGATAGAGGGCGAAAAGAAGAGGAACACCGAGACTAGGGACGATGCGTATAGGCGAACAGAGTGCTTCTATGGTAAGTTCAGCCGATCGTTCAGCGTGGGTGACCGTGTCGCCGCAGGCAAGACCAGTGCTGCATACAAGGACGGTGTCCTTACGGTAACTCTCCCCAAGGCTGAAGAGGCCAAGCGGAAAGTGATCGATATCGAGGTTTCGTAGGGTATCTGATCCTGGACGTGCGAAAATGCCTGCTTTGATTCGAAATGCTGCCTGATCGTGACACGTCAAAGAAGCTTACAAAGAGGCCCTCCTTCGGGAGGGCCTTTCTTATTGTATATCACAATCCATCTTTTCTCTTGGGGGGCCAAGATCGCACTTATATCTTATATTTTCATAGAGATAGGAGAATTGTGTGAAGAGAGCTAAGATCGTCTGTACGCTTGGCCCGGCAAGCCGGACACAGGCGACTCTGACGCAAATGATCGAGGCCGGACTGGATGTGGTGCGACTGAATTTCTCGCACGGTAGCTACGAAGACCACGCGGAAGCCATCAGGCTCGTGCGTTCAGTCTCGAAAAGCGTGGGACGGCCTGTTGCGATCATTCAGGATCTCCAGGGTCCTAAGATCCGTGTTGGCGTTCTTCCCTCGGTTCTGCGGCTGTCAGGGGGGGACGAGATCGTCCTCGCTTCGGGGCTCAAGCACAATCCTGACGCGATCCCGACAACCTACGAGGATCTCGCGAGGGATGTGTCGGCTGGGGACAGGCTGCTGTTGGATGACGGCAAGATCGAACTCCGGGTGACCCTGGTCTCTGGAACGAACGTTCGCGCGACAGTGGTGGTGGGTGGCGATCTGTCCTCGAACAAGGGTATCAACCTGCCGGGTGTCCAGGTCAGTGCATCCACCTTCACCGAAAAGGATCGGGAAGACCTCAGGTTTGGGATTGAGAATGAAGTGGACTACGTGGCAATGTCATTTGTTCGCGCAGCTGCCGACATCGGGCTTGTGAAACGAGAAGCACGAAACTGGGGTGCGGAGATACCCGTGATAGCCAAGCTGGAGCGGTCTGAAGCCGTGGATGCGTTGGACGAGATCCTTGAGGTCGCCGATGGGGTGATGGTCGCTCGGGGCGATCTGGGCGTCGAGATGGCGCCCGAACAGGTTCCCGTCCTCCAGAAACGGATTATCGCGAGCGCAAATGAAGCGGGTGTTTTCGTTATTACGGCAACCCAGATGCTCGAATCGATGACAGAGAACCCACGCCCAACAAGGGCAGAGGCCTCTGACGTGGCCAACGCGATTTACGACGGGACCGACGCCGTGATGCTTTCGGGTGAGACTGCGGTAGGACATTTCCCGGTGGAAACGGTCCAGATGATGGCCAGGATCATCTCCGAGGCGGAGGCGGGTGTTCGTGTGCTCGACTCACACGAACGCCGTAGTGGAGGCACTGGAACGTTTCCTGACGCGATAGGACACGCTGCGACAATGGCTGCCGAAGACGTCGGGGCCCGCGCGATCGTTGCTTTCACACAGTCGGGTTCGACAGCGAGGTTGATCTCTAAACGGAGGCCTTTTACCCCGATTGTTGCGTTCACGCCGGATGCAAGGATCAGTCGCCAGCTCAGTCTGTGCTGGGGGACAGAATCACGAATGATTGAGCAGGCCGAAGACACGGACGAGATGGTCGCAGAAGTCGAGGCGAGGTTGCTGGCGGAAGGCCAGGTTCGCGTAGGCGACAACCTGGTCATCCTGTTAGGGGCGCCCGTAACTGCGCGAGCGGAAACCAATCTGTTGAAGCTCCACCGCGTGGGGTGATGAAAGAGACGGAAGATCAACGACTCGTCATTGCTGTCCTGCTCGCCCTTTTGGTCGGGTTGCCGGGCAAAGTCTGGTCGCAGGCAGACTCGATCCAGACGGTGATCGAAGTAGACATTACTGGGAACCGGAGCTTTCCCAAGAGCGAGCTGATGTCGGTCATCGAGAGCCGGGAGTCGTCCTGGTTCAGCTGGCTGCCTTGGATCGATCCGACTCCTATGGTTTCCTCTCGAGTCCGGACGGATCTTCTTCGTCTCTCCGACTTCTACAAGAGTGAAGGTTTTCTGGAGGTCTCGGTCGACACGCTGATCGAGAGGCAGAAGAACGGCTATCGTGTCGCGTTCCTGGTGTCAGAAGGCGACCCGGTCATTGTCGATTCTGTCGAAGTATACGGGCTGGAATCATCGTTTCTGCCGGATCCTCGGGATTTCGAGACGGTCAAAGGGCAGCGCCTAACACGTGTGGGGATTGAGGACGACCGGCTCCTGATCTTGGCGTCTCTCCGGGATTCGGGGTATGCGTTTGCCGAAGTCGGTGTCAAAACAGCGGTGCATCGGGATCGGCGGAGGGCCCTCGTCGAGGTGACGGTGGATACGAGATCCCGGTATCGTTTTGGTGAGGTCGTGGTGCGGGGAAACCATCACGTGGATGGATCCACGATCCTACGCGGCGTGACCTTTCGGCCCCGTATGGCATATGAGCAGACCGAAGTACGCGAAGCGCGCAGGCAACTGTATCGATCCGGCGCGTTTCGGAGTGTTGTGATCGCATTCCCTGACAGCCTTGCTTCGGATTCGACGCTGGTTACGGTCGTGACCGTGTCTGAACGGTCACTCCGCAGTGCGAAGCTTGGGGCGGGATACGATACGCAGAACATAATCAACGGGGCCGTTTCCTGGACTCACAGGAGCGCCTTTGGCGGCGCGCAGCAGTTTCGGGTGGGTCTAAAGGCTTCTGCGATCCTGACAGAGTTCCGGGTTGGGCTGACACAACCCTATGTGTTCGGGCCGCGAAATTGGATGAACTTCGGTGTTTTTGCTGTGCGAGAGGAGAAGGGTAGCGGCATCAGTCAAACAGAGGTGGGTGGCAACGTGGTGTTCGAAAGGAACATCGCTTCGCGAACGACACTCTTCTTCGAGACAAGGGGAGGTCTGATCGACTTCAAGTCGGATAGCCTGTTCTCAGAGTTCGTGACGCAGTTTGTTGATGACCAGCGTGACGATTTTCTGGATCCTTCTGAAGGCACCTTCGTCCGGCTCGAGGCCAGACAGAAGGGTGCATTGCTCCGATCCAATCGCGAACTCCTGCAGTTTACGGCAGAAGGACGGTGGTACTCGGATCTGCCATTCTCAAGCGTCCTGGCCACCAAGCTGTTCGGCGGTCTGATCCTGAACCTGAGCGAGAACGACGAGATCCCAGAGTTTGAGCGGTTCAGGGCAGGCGGTTTGTCGAGTGTTAGGGGATGGCCCTTCAACGAGCTGGGCCCAAAGGATGCGATGGGGGATCCACTTGGAGGGAAAAGCAAATTCGAAGCTAGTGTAGAGCTCAGGACGAAGGTCGGGAAGTATTTCGGCGCAGCATTCTTCGTCGATGTCGGAAACGTGGACCCGGGGTTCGGCGCTTTTGAACTCGATCGTTACAAGTGGGCGATCGGCGGCGGCATACGGTATCTCAGTCCTGTGGGGCCCGTCCGGCTGGACGCGGGGCGTAGGCTGAGTGATGACTCGACCGCCCTATGGCAGTATCACTTCAGCATCGGGCAGGCGTTCTAATTGCTTTCGTCAGTTATGAATGGTGTAATGAGAAGAACATCCTTGACCTGGGCACTCGTCGGATTTGCGATCACCTTCGCACTGATAGCCCTTTCGGTCACGTTTGGTATGCTCAACGGCCCTATCAAGTCGCTGGTCGAACGTCGTCTGTCCGGCGCACTCGGTGCTGAGGTGACGGCCGAGGGGCTCGAGGGGAATCCATTCTTCGAGTTCAGCCTGACGCGGGTTGAGATTTCCGGCTCCGATCGCGTCGGTTTCGCCTGTGGTGAAGTGTTCATCAGTTACAGGCCGATTGGACTGCTCTGGGGCAGCATCGTTGTCGACTCTCTCCGGTTCGTGAGTCCGAGGCTGCGTCTCAAACACGCTGACGAGGGGGGCAGTGAGTTCCGGGCAGACGAGTTGCGTGGTCTGCCGCCTGTCGAGCTGCAAAGCATTGTGGTCCAGCACGGAATCATGGCGATCGACCGGCAAGCTTCTGACCCGACGATCGCCGACAACCTCAATCTTGAGATGGGCTTCTCGAACATTGAGGGGGATGTGGCGCTCCGTGTTCGGCAGTTCGAGACGATTCTGCTGGACCCCCCTGTCGAAGTCACCAATCTCTCCGGTCTTGCCCTCTCGCGCGAGGATGTCCTGCTCTTGCGGGACGTCCAGGTTTCCTCACCACGTAGCAGTATGGTCCTCAATGGCGAGATCGTCGGCCTGACGAGCCCGTTCTTCAGATTCGATGTCGCCGTCGACTCGCTCAACCTTGCCGAGGTCGATCATTTTCTCGAGATGGGGCTGCCTCCGGCCGTTCTCTGGTTGTCTGGAAAGATCGAGGGGTCCGTGCAAGCTTTCGATATCGACCTTGACTGGGTCGCAGGCGGAGCCGCGGGCGATCTTGAGGTCCGCGTCGGGGCCAATGGCCCAAGGACGCATTCAGTGCGGATGCAGGGTCGTGAGGTCGATCTGAATGTGCTGACGGGCGTCCCTGCTCGGGGTGACTTCCACCTGATTGCGGATGGAGACGGACTCTCCGTATCAGAGGCCGTAGGGCAAGCCCGGGCATCAGTCACTAACGGATTACTCTACGGTGTCTCGGCGGATTCGTTGACGGCGGAATTGCGCTACTCGGACTCCGGCGTGTCGGGTAGTGTTTGGCTGGATGGCGATGTGGGAAAACTCCAAGGTACGATCGTGTCTGATCCTGAACAGCGAGTGGTCCTGAACGGCAGGTTGTTCGGTGTCGACCTGGCGCAGGTAGGCGGACCTCCGACGGAGTTGGATGGGAGTGTTCTTGTAGAGCGGTTCGACGGCGAGTCTCGCATACAGGCAGGGCTGAGTAAGGTTGTCATAGAGGGTCGTGATCTCGGCACCATCGCAGCCGAGCTATCCCAGACGAGCGATTACCTCACACTCGACAGTATGGTGTGGGATGGCCCCGGACAGATGTTCGATCTAAGCGGACTTGGGGACCTCTGGCGGAAGTCTGGTCATCGCTTCGATGTCCGTTTTGCGGGCTTGGTGGCGCCGCTTAAAATTCTCGATGTGCCGGATACGACGGTGACGACGGTCGAGCTCGGCGCGAGGATATGGAGCGAGTCTCTTAAGTTCGGCGCAACGCGTGAGCGATTGGAACTTTCTGGTGACCTTCGTGGCCTGCTGGGACTGGACAGCCTGAACGTAGAAGCGACCGCCGAGGGAGGACGAGTTGTCCTTGACCGGTTTGGCGGTGTGGGCCCAGAAGCATCTTTGCAGGTGGTCGGCGAGCTGATTCTGGACAGCGCCTTCGATCTTCAGGCGACTTATGTATCAGCCGATCTGTCCGGTGTTCCAAGAATCCTCAAAGCTGGGGCTACAGGATCGGCGGTTCAGACAACTGTGACCGTCGTCGGACCGTGGGACTCCCCCGAAATCTTGGCGCGGTCCACGGCCGATCGGATTGACGTCTTGGGAGCAACGTTCGAGGGGATGAGGCTGGAAGCGAACCTACCGGTTCGCGGCGAGGGTGGCGCCTCACTGCACGCTGCCACGGTCGCCTGGGGAGGAAGAAGTCTGGCCGGTTTCTACGCAGACGTTGGGCGTACGGGACAGGAAGTTTCCTTCCTGGTCGGGAACAAAGAGGGTTCGGAGAACCGCGTATCGCTCTGGGGGAGTGCTATCGTCTCTGGGGACTCCATCGACGCACGTTTAGACTCGGCGCGCATCCAGCTCCAAGAAGAGTATGTGGTGAACAGGGGCCACATCATCCTGTCGCACACTCCCGGCCGTGGTTTGGTTGTCAAGCAGCTGTCCCTTGTTGGTCCGACGGGCGAATTGGAGTCGGTGCCACACGCGCGTGACGCGATCAACATCCGGGTGAACGATTTTGACCTTGCGCCGTGGGCCTTTCTGGTCGGCAAGGACGACGAGATCGAAGGGACCCTGTCGGGGGGGGTGTCCATCGAGGGGCAGGTCGGGAGCCTCAAGACGGTCGCGGCCTTCAAGGTTGGGGGAGCTCGGATCGGGAGCTTCTGTGCGGACACGGTTCACTGTGACGTGTCCTACCAGGGAGATCACGTCTCCGGGAAGCTGGGCGTCGAAATCTCCACAGGAACCGCGTATCTAGAAGGCAATGTTGGCACCGATACATCCGACCCGGAACGGGAAATCGACCTCCGATTTGTGAGCGAGGCTGTGCCTTTGAGGGCGCTGAACGATATCTGGCCGCAGATCACCGAAATTGATGGGGAGCTGTCCGGACAGGTCTGGATGACCGGTCCGGCTCGGGCCGTCGAGATGACCGGCGATCTCGTGGCAAGCAGCGGAGAATTTCAGATACCGTCTCTCAAGCGAGGGCTGAAGAAGGTTACGCTCGAAGTAGACATCTCGCCGGTAGCCCTGACTTTCAGCCAGTTCGATGGAGAAGGGCTGGCAGGGGCTCTCACCGCCACAGGGACGATCGACCTGCTCGGATTCAACGTAGACCGAGTCACGCAGGATCCGCTTTTCGGCCCGCTGAACCTCGACATGATCGCGACCGGACTCGATGCGTCGGGGACTGAGGATATCAAAGCGATTATTGATGGGACCGTGAAACTGACCGGTACGCTTGATCAGCCCTCTCTCGCAGGGACCCTCGCACTTCAGAAAGCGGAGATTCGACTTCTTTCGATGCTTGAGGCACCGCCGGATCCGGAGAGTATCTGGCGCGCCATACCCTTCTTCCGGAACCTAGAATGCGAACTCCAAGTGTCTGCGGATCGTCAGTTGTGGGTGCGTGACGAGGCGGTCAACGTGGAACTGTCGGGTGATCTGGACGTTCTTCGTGCTCTTGATGGAAAGGAAGACCTGAGGCAGGAGGAGCTCGGTTTCCGGTTCTTCGGCACGATGAACAGCCTACGTGGCACATATCGCTTCCAGAACCGCACATTCAGGGTCTGGAGGGACGGGGAGCTCCGTTTCTTAGGAGATCGTGTAGCCGACCCTGAGATCGACCTGAGAGCGTGGTCTCGGTTCCCGATCCTGACACCCACAGGTACAGACGGCACCAGTGACCGGACCGACATCGACATGACGATCATGGTCCTCGGGTCGTTCGCCCGGCCGGTTGTTTCACTGGTTGAAGGGCATCCCGGCGACGCGAATCTCGTGGCGAACAGTGACGAGGCCAGCCAGGCAGAACTGCTGTCGTATATTCTGTTCGGCCGTTCAGCCGATCAGCTGATCGCGGCGGAGCAGAGCGTGCTTGGCGACCAGTCTGCGGGCCTCGTGCTGGGACTAGCGACTCGCGAGCTCCAAAGCCGGATCGCCGAGAGCCTTGATCTGGACATGGTTCAGGTCGAGATGGGAACGGGGTCCTCGATCGATCGTGTTCGTGTCGGGAAGTACATCAACGACAAGCTGTTTGTGACTTATGAAGACCAGATCGGTCAGGGGCGGGAGTTTTCTGTCGAGTACGAACTGCTACCGAGGTTTTCGCTTGAGTCGAGTTTTGGTGAGAGCCCAGATGGTCAGGTGCTGCCGTCGCTGCAGCTGACGTGGGGAAAGGACTGGTAGGAGGAAAGATGGCGAAGGACTACAAGGTTCGTGCAGGCTACTGTTATCATCGCGCCTCGGAGGAGGAGATCTACGAGACGCTCAGACGGATCACGGATCCGCTCGATCGAACATGGTCCCGATTGGAATCTGCGGATCGAATCGTTCTCAAGTTTAACATGATGAAGTTGCCTGACCGGCTTCACTATTTCGCGGGACGTCGACGCGAACTCGTCGACGAAGTTGTCTGCCGGTGTGTGCTCCGACTCCTTCGAGAACGGACAACGGCGCAGCTGACCGTGACGGACACGAACCCTTACACGCCCGAACACCTGATGGGTGACAACTTCAACTACGCCCACATCCTCCGCGAATTTGATGCTGATTTTGTCGATTCGAACGCCGACCCGATCCAGACCTACGAGGTTCCTGGAGGTGGTCTGATGTTCGACTGCTATGAGCTGAGCGGATGTTTCGAGGGGGCTGAGGTTGTGTCTGTCTCGAAGATGAAGAACCATCTGTTCATGGGGGTGACGCTCTGTATGAAGAACCTCTTCGGGCTTCCACCGATCACTCCACCGAAGGGTAGGACACGATCCTACTATCACCACTTTATCCGGTTGTCCTATGTGCTGCCTGATCTTGGCATGATCACGGACCCGTGTCTGAACATTGTGGATGCGTTGACGGGACAGTGGGGGCGGGAGTGGGATGGTGAGGGACGAATCTGCGACACCCTGATTGCGGGTGATCAGGTGACGGCCACCGATGCGTGTGGAACACATCTGATGGGACACGACCCGGCATCAGACTGGCCTACGCCTCCGTTCAGACGTGATCGGAACCACCTGTTGATCGCAGCAAGAAACGGATTCGGGACGGTCGACATAAATGAGGTTGATTTCGAGAGCGAGGTTGAAGGACCGCTGGCCGAGTTTGACTCCGAAGCGACGGACTCGGAGACGACGGTCGATAGATGGAGACGCACAACCTGCGAGCAGGCGCTATTCTATCGGGAGAAGTCTAAGGAACTGATCGACCGGCATCGCGGCGAATACATCTTTCTCCAGGACGGAAACGTCGTATGGTCGGGTCCCGACCCCTCGAACCTCGGGAGCCGTCGAAAGCTTAGCGGAGATAAAAAGGATCAGGCGATGTGGTTGAAACTCGTCGATCCTGAGGAGACCGAGGGCGAACGGTTTGCGGCCTACGAGGAGTGTCTGAACCAGGTTGCCTAAACGAGGTGTCCACTCTACGGGGGCCGCATCGGATGCGGCTATTTCGCCCGTAACCACCTATAGAGTGGCGAGAGGTTGAAGGGGGGGCACGGCGCCGTGCGACCGGAATCCGGACGCCCTGTCAGGCGCGTCTTAAGAGTACTCGGTCGGTGATACGTAAATAAAGACGCAGACAAAATGTTCCGTTCGGTCGATCTCGACTTTGTCGATGTCGTCACTCAAGCGGATACACATCGCCTGCGCGTCGAGCTTGCGGCTTTGAATGGTGTGGATGTAATCTGTCAGAAGCCGGTTGCTTCGGCGCTATCAAATTCGTGTGATCTTGCCGGATTGTTTGCAATCCGGCAAGAAACCGGAGACATCTAGGCCAGACAACCTGAGCACGCTCGAACTGGCCTTCGGAACCTACACTTCGGAACTGAAAAGGTCTGTCTTCAGGACAGAACCGAGTTTGGACAGTTGGTAGCAATACGGGAGAGCTATGGCGGAAGAAGAATCTGAAGTTCTGGTCAACGAGCTTCGAACGCGTGTCGAGCGTCTCGAGCTACTCCTGATGATCGGCAGGATGATGTCCGCCACCTCAGACCAAGAGGAATTGATCAATAGCATTGCGCTCGCCGTCGGACATTACCTCGATGCGGATCGATGCTCGATCTTCTTCCACGACAAGATGACGGACGAGTTGTATACGCACCTTGCCGTTCGGACCGACGGCCAAGCAGATGAGGCGATCCTGTCGCTCGAGGGGCAGCAGATTCGTATTCGGAGCGACGAGGGGATCGCAGGGCACGTTTTCCAGAATTCCGAGGTTCTGAACGTTCGGGACACACAAGTGGACGGTCGGTTTACTGGGAGCACTGACAAGAAGACCGGCTATGCGACGCAGAGTATCCTGTGCATCCCCCTAAAGAATCGTCGCGGTCGCAGTATCGGCGTCCTACAGCTTCTGAACAAGCAGACGGATCCAGGATACTTCACGCACGATGACGAAATCTTCGTGCGTGAGCTGGTCGAGCAGGTCGGCGAATTGATGGAGCTGATCCTCAAGCGTGACGAACTGGAGAAGCGGAACGCACTCCTCGAGAAGCAGATGCAGGATCTGTCCTCGATCGAGTATCTGGTGGGCGATCGTACGACGATCAACGCTGCCTTTCGTCACAACCGGAGTATTCACTATTGGACGGGTTTGGTTGGGTTGTTCCTGCTCGCACTGATGGCCATCACCTCACTTGGAATGGTCCACTACGATCCCTGGCGGAAGGTCTTGCTGGCCCTTCATACGGGCACGTTCCTTGGGCTGGGACACCGCTACTATTACTTCACCGACGCTGTGTCGATTCTGACCCTGCTGATCTGCCTGTCCGGCCTCCTAATGTATGTCTACCCGCCCCTGAATCGCTGGCTGAAGTCGAAGAAGGACCAGATTTTGAGGGGTAAGCTCGAGTCGGCTGCTAGCGACGAGCGTCGGACCAACGGTAAGAGGGGCCAATCTTGACTTGTCCATAGGTGGGGCTTATCATGATTGCGGTTTTACAGGATATGACTTAACAGCGTTTTAACGTTTCGGCAGGCGTTCGGCCGGCCGGACCATTTGGAGGAGACACGGATGAACAAGCGCCTGCGCCTAGTTGTGGCATCGATCGGTGTTCTCGCACTGTCAGCGGTTTTCTGGGCGTGCGAGGGGGGAGGCAGTCACGACACGGATAACAACCTGCCAACCCGGCGTGCGAAGATGCGTGAGATCAAGATCAGCACGGATAGGATCATGGCGGTTCTCAAGAATCGGTCGTTGGAGGGTGTTGAGGCCGACGCCAAGAGGATGCAGGCGAATTGGGCGACCGTTATCGACCTTTATCCTCCGGATCACAAGTCGAAGTATATCAACTATAACAAAGAAGCTCAGCAGCGCGCCCTGGCGTTGGCCGGGCACGCCAGGGCAGGCAACGTGAACGCGTCGGTCAAAGAGTTTCGTGAGCTCGTGCCGATGTGTAACACCTGTCACGAAGACTGTGCCTACATGCTGGCACCGGCCTTCCCGGAGTACGAGCCAAATTAGATCTGACGATGGACCAGAAACAGAAAAGGGGAGTCTCTTGGAGAGGTTCCCCTTTTTACGTTCGGTAAATTCTCGCTTAGGTTACCGCCCGACGTAGGACCTCGAAGCAGCTCTCTGGTGCGATCAGTGTCGGGATCTCGACCTGGCGACCATCGTATAGCGACGCAAAGTCTACCGCATCGCCGGAGGTATGGCGACATTGTATGCCTTGAGATCTTAGGATGGCAGCCCCCCCGGCATAGTCCCACACACCTGCCGTGTCCATGGCACCGACGGCGCTGCCTTTCGCTACGTAGCATAGGTGCGCAGCGGCAGAACCGAGACTGAGCACCTTGCCCGGATAGTCGATAACCCGATTCTTGTAGGCGTCCTCGCTGACCAGGAACAGAGCATTCTCGTCAATCACGGGTTCGGGTATTGTCAACGGTTCGCCGTTCAGGTAGGCCTGATCTCCGTCTGTGTGATACAGGTCTCCGAGTGCCGGTGCGACAAAGGCTCCGAGAACGGGTTCGTCGTTACAGAGGACTCCGATCGAGACGCCCCAGACTGGGAGCCCGTGGTTGAAGACGCGTGTGCCGTCTATCGGGTCCAGCGCCCAGACAAACTCTGCTGAGGGATCGATTTCCTTTTCGCCTTCCTCGCCGATGATCTCATCTTGGGGACGCTTTTCCTCAATGGCAGCCCTTAGGTATAGTTCCACCGCCAGGTCGGCTTCCGTTACCCAAGACTTGTCCGCCTTGAGTTGGCCGGTTGTCTTCCCGAAGAATGTGGCTGCGATTTCACCGGCGCGTCGAGCGAGATCGACGATCCAGTTCGGGTCTATTTCTGATCTGGACATGCATTCCCTTCACTGGCTGAAAAGAGGAGTTCAATGGCTCAGCGTAAGAGATTACTGATTACGGGTGCCGCCGGCAAGGTCGGTGGTGCTCTTCGCAGGCACCTGAAGGATCGGTACTACCTTCGTCTGCTGCTGCACCATACGGTCCCTGAAGACATTGATGACACGGAAGAGGTTGTGATCGGTGATGTTTCCGACTTCGAAAGCGTGTTGGAAGCAACGCGAGGGGTCGACGCTGTCGCCCATTGTGCGATATTCAACCGAACACGTGGGGCCACCCAGGCCTCGCTCGCACGGCTCACCTTCGATGTGGATATGAAGTCCTGCTACAACATCTATGAAGCCTGTCGGCTCAATAGGGTCCAGATTGTCGTGTTTGCGAGCACGAACCACGTGACGGGGCTGAACGAGAAGGAGGGGATACTTTCGAAGCCAGAGTTACCTGTTCGACCGGACGGTATCTACGGTGCCGGCAAGGCATTTTCAGAAGCTCTGGGACGTTTCTATTCGGATGCACACGGGATGCGAGTGTTTTGCCTGAGGATCGCTAACTTCAACGGTCTTGACGAGCCGGGAAAGAGATACGAGCCGGGGCAATCGAGATGGCTCAGTCCCCGTGATTGTGCCCAGTTGACCTGGCGATGCATCGAAACGAAGTCAATCCGGTTCGGCATCTACTACGGGGTGTCGAAGGGTGCCGAGGAGAAGTGGGACCTGACGAACGCTCGAGAAGAGCTCGGCTACGACCCAGAGGATGAGGGGTCACTTCCCGAATGGCAGGAGCGCTATCCCGAGGTGAGGCAATGATCACTCAGGATCAGAGAGTGCTCGTTTTTAGTGCCCACGCGGCTGATTTCTGCTCCAGGTCGGGTGGGGCGATCATGAAATTTGCCGAGGCGGGGGCGACCGTGCACGTCCACGATCTCACTTATGGTGAACGCTGTGAGTCGACCGCTCTGTGGGATCGAAAGCATAGGCCGACGATCGAGGAGGTCAAGGCGATACGGGCGGAAGAGATTCGGAAAGCGGCCGACATCGTCGGAGCAAGCTTCGACGTTTTCGACTGGGGAGACAGCCCGCTCGAGATCGGTGAAGACCGGAAGCTGGCGATCCTCGAAGCCATCAGGGCTTTTCGCCCGGATGTCGTTCTAACACATTGGAAAGACGACATCACGCACCCTGATCATGTTGAGACTACGCGTGCGGTGATCTTCGGATGCTCGTACTGCGGGTCGAGAGGCATCGTCGCAGAGTCCGAACCTTGTCCTCGCCCACAGATTTACATGTACGAGACCACCAGCGGGACCGCATCGGTGTCGAAGTTCCTTCCCGACACGTATGTGGACATCACGGACGTATTCGATCGAAAGATCGAAGCTTTGGGGGCTTTGGCTGCGCAACCCGTGCTTCCTGGGTCGTATGAAGTGATCGGTCGTTACCGGGCGATGGAGGCGAACAGTACGGCGGGGATGTCTGGATGTCAGTATGCGGAAGGGTTCGTGAAGTTCGGTACTTACAGAGGTTGACTCCCTAGTCGTTGAACCTCCAGATTTTTAGAGCTGCTTTACCGAAAATCCATTCGTGTTCGGATTCGCTGAGCTTACCGAAGTAGTCGAGCGGAACACCCAGGCTGCTTGCATACCCCTCGCGACCGCTGACGGGCGGATAGTCGCTGCCCCACATCATGCGATCAGGGCCGAAGGCCTCGAGGGCGAGGTCGGGGAGGGGCGGGATCGGGTCGAAGGGCAGTGGGACAGGGCAGATCTCTCCGAAGCCAGGCAGCTTGATCGACAGGTTCGGCCGCTCAGCGAGTTTCATCGCCTCTTTAAACTCTTGATATGGAGCCTCCGCATTCTGGCCGACACCGGCCAGGTGTTCGATCACGATCTGGAGGTTCGGGAACTCGTCGATCACTTCCAGGAAGGCCGGGCTGAGCAGCTTCCGCACACGGCTTGGTGCACTGACGACAAGCCCTAGTTCGTCCGCTGCTCTCCAATGGGCCAGAGGGTCCGATCCTTCGGCCCTCGAGTCCACCGAAAGTCGGATTCCGATAATCCCTCTCTCCGCCCATTTGCGTACCTGTGTGCCGTCGTCATCCGGTGTCACGATCATGGCCGACTGGAACTTGCCGGGATGTGCGGCCATGGCGTTGAGCATGTAGGTGTTGTCGGCGTTCCCCGCATACTGTATCAACACGGCTTTGTCCACGCCGCTCTTCCCCATCATGAAGGCTAGGGATTCGACAGGTTCGTATTTGTGCAGGCCGATGTGGCAGTGCGTGTCTACGATCGTCATGGTGTTCCTACAGGAGTGAGAGTTGTTCTGGTGGCGGTGGCGCAAGCTCTACGGGCTCGATGCAGTCTGCGACATCGTTTCGCGGTGTGTTGACGACGTCTGAGACCGGATGGGCCTGCATCCTGTTGGCAGGGTAAGACCCCAGAAGCTCGTTCAGAATCGCTGTTTCCGCCATGTCTGAGTCGAGCCACAAGTCGTAAGCGTTTTGTGGGAGGATCACGGGCATCCGGTTGTGGATGTCTGACATCAGCTCGTTCGGCTCCGTGGTGATGATCGTGCAGGTCGTGAGCCAGTCATTTTCTGGTTGCTTCCAAGTGTCCCAGAGCCCTGCGAAGGCGAAGGGCCGACCCGATCTGAGCGTGATATACATGGGTGTCTTGGTCTTCCCGTCAGGTGACCGTTTCCATTCATAAAAACCGTCGGCCAGGATCAGGCATCGCTTGCTCCGGAAGGCCTCTCGGAACGCTGGCTTCGAGGTGAGTGTCTCGGAGCGCGCGTTGATCATGCGGTTCCCGATCTTCGGGTCTTTTGCCCAAAAAGGCACGAGGCCCCATCTAGCCTCGCTGACGCGCCGGTCGTTTCCGTTCGTGATGTGAAGGGTGCTGAACGAGGGCGCGATGTTGTAGTGTGCTTCGACATCGGCCGGAAAAGTGAAGCCTTTGAAGGCGAGCTGAAGCTCAGCGATCGGCGTGTGGAGGGAAAAGCGTCCGCACATCAGAGTCCGACACGGGAGAAGTTTTCTTCTATTCCGCGGATTCCCAGGTTGATTCGATACAGGGCACCCGCGCCCTCACCATCGGTGTCCTTCTGGTGGCCGCCGGCGGTGGTGACATACATGTCCGTGTAATCGTCTCCGCCGAAGGTGACACAGGAGACCTTCTTGGCAGGAAACCCGACGCGTCTCTCTTCTGATCCGTCAGGCGCATACCGTGTCAGACAGCTTCGGTCCCATCCGGCGGACCAGACGTATCCGTGCGCGTCGACGGTCATCCCGTCGGGTACTCCGGCTTCATACCCGCTGTCAGCGAAGACACGTTGGTTCGTCAGGCTGCCCGTGGATTGGTCGTAGTCGAACAGATAGATCTTCTTCGCTTGCGAATCGGTGTAGTACATCGATTTCTGGTCGAGGGTGAATCCCATTCCGTTTGAACAACCGATTTTGTCGAGGATCTCGTGGATGCTGCCATCTGTGTCGAGTCGGTAGAGGCGTCCCAAGTGGTCAGGGCTCGACATGGTTCCGCAGTATACACGTCCCTCCGGGTCGGCCATTACATCGTTGAAGCGGGATTCCATCTCGTGGGGCAGTGACTCGATCAAGGTGTCGAGCTTACCTTCGTCCCAGAGACACACAGCCCCCTTGTCCATGAACAGGAGGAGCTTTCCATCGCTCTGTATCGTAAAACCGCCGATCTGCTTGCCCTCGTAGCACATCCCGTGTTCACCAGACGAGGGATCGTATCTGAAAAGTCGGCCGTTCGGGATGTCAACCCAGTAGAGCCGCTTCTCGTGCGGATGCCAGAGAGGTCCCTCCCCAGTCTGGCAGGCGTAGTCAGCGATCAGTTCAGGTGTCATGGCCGGTCCTTTTCGTTGTGCGGTTCACCCTAACTACGCTCCGAAGTTGCGGTTGTCAACTCGTTTGCCAGGTATCCGGCACTTCGCTTGCGGGGCTCTCCCAATCCTTATACATTGGCGCCCCTGCAGACATTATTCCCAATGAAACATTACAGTCGGTTGAAGGGGTGGAGCACCTATGGCGGAAAAAGTCGGATTTGCTGTCGTCGGTCTTGGCATGGGGAAACACCACTGCCGGTCGATCATCACGGCCAAGGGGGCTGAGTTGATCGCGGTCTGTGATTTGGACGAGGAACGGCTTGGCAAGGGTAAGGAGGACTACAATTGCCGAACCTATGTAAGCTTTGACGAGATGCTGAACGATCCTGAGATCGTCTGTGTGAACGTGGCTACGCCGTCCGGTATGCACAGCGACATGGGGATCATGGCGATGGAGGCGGGCAAGCATATCATCGTCGAGAAGCCCGCCGATATCAGCCCGGAGAAGATCGATAAGCTTCGCGAGGCGGGTGAGAAGAACGGTGTCAAGGTCGGCTGCATCTTCCAGGCACGACTCGATCCACTGAACATCGCGATCCGGAATGCCATCCGAGGCGGACGACTCGGAAACCTGATCGGCATCCACGGGCACCTGCCGTGGTACCGAAAGCAGAGCTACTACGAGGGTTCGCACGGGAAGTGGAAGGGGACGTGGGACGTGGACGGCGGTGGCTCGCTGATGAACCAAGGTGTGCACACGGTCGACCTGATTCAGTGGCTCGGAGGTCGTGTCGAGCAGGTCAACGGGATGTTTGGCGTATTTGGACACGAAATCGAGGCCGAGGATCAGACGGTCGCTATTCTGAAGTTCGCGAACGGCGCACTCGGAACGATCTACACAACAACTTGCTGCTATCCAGGGTATGATCAGCTGATCACGATCTATGGCACGAAGGGGTCGATCATGAAGGATGCGAGCAAGCTTCTTGCGTGGAAGATCCAGGGGGACGACGAGGAGCAGGAAGAACAGGATATGCTCGCGAAGTTCGGCCCCAAAGACAAAGAGCAGGGGATCTCGGCTGACCCGATGGCCGTGAGTGCCGATGGTCACACGCAGATCGTCGAGGATATGGCCGTCGCTATACAGGAAGACCGCGATCCCATGATCGGGCTCGACAGTGCGAAGCACGCCGTGGAAATTATCACCTCTGTATTCGAGGCTGGACGCACGGGTCAGACAGTCTCCGTCTAGGCCGTGGTCCTGAAGCCTTCAGCCTATCTCTGGCTCGTGTGCTTGGGTATTGCGGCGTGTCTGCCGTCAGACCCCAGGTACACCGCACCTGATCAATCCGTTCAGCTGGATGCCGTTCCGGCTGAACGGATTGACATTCCCAACACATCGCCCGAACAGCTTTCAGAAGAGATTCTGGCAAACAGGTCGTTCTCCGAAGCGTCGATGCTCGCACAGCGTGTGGCGGCGGGTGATCTGCCTGCGGTTTCTGAGCGCCTACCGGTCAACCCGCTCGTTATGCGTCCGTTGCGCGAGATAGGTCGGTATGGAGGAACTCTGCGGAGAGCGTTGACGGGAGACATCGTTCAGACGGCTGGCGTCAGCAAGACGCTCGGTGAGAACATCATGTCATACGTGCGGCCGATGCCAACAGGACTCATCCACAGCTTGGCGGAGTCACACGAGTATTTGGGTGACGGGCGAGTCGCCATTTTCAAGATCCGTGAAGGGGTCAAGTGGTCTGATGGCGTACCCTTTACTGTCGACGACATCCTGTTCTGGTATTACGACCTGCAGCTTGACGAGAACGCACGGGACAACGCCCTACCGCCGACAGTCTGGGTCGTAGATGGCGAACCTATTGAGATGGAACGCATAGACGACACGACGCTTCGCATCGAATCTAAGTATCCGCTTGGACGCGTTCTCCACGCCTTCTCGACGACCGAGATCGCGCTCCCAAAACACTTCTTCAAGAAGTGGCATCCCAGATACAACCCGGACTCCGACTACCAGACCTGGCGCGACAGCACCACGTCTGCGCAGAGGCTATACCGACCCGGTACACCGATGATCGCCCCTTGGATACCCGTCAAGTGGGAGCGGGGACAGCGACTCGTATATGAACGCAATCCCTATTACTGGAAGGTCGACACGGCAGGTAACCAGCTGCCCTACTGTGATCGGCTGGTCTTCAACGTGATCCAGGACGGTCAGGTGATTATGTTGAAGTTCATGAACGGCGAGCTCGATCTATTCGGCAGGTATGGTCGAATTGAAATGCTAGAGACACTCAAGGCCCAAGAATTCCGTGACCGTTTTGTGGTCGGGTTGTCGGGGCCCGATAGTGGTCCAGCCTTCTACTTGAACTGGGACGTCGAGAAGCCTCTTGTCAAGGAAGCCTTCCGCGATCGTCGTGTTCGTGTGGCAATGTCACACGCTATCAATCGGGAGGAGATTTCGGAAATCATTTATGGGGGATGGATGGAGCCCAGCGGATACGCATTCGGTCGGTCGAATCCGTTCTTCAGCGAAGCTGACTACATGCGGTATGTCGCCTACGACATTGAACTGTCGAATCGCCTCCTCGACGAGGCAGGTTATGTTTGGCCTACGGGAAGCGATTGTCGGGTTTTTCCCGACGGGTCGCCATTCGAGTTTACTATCGATATCTCGGGCACGGGCACGAGTGATGTCTGCGAACTCGTGAAGTCGCACTGGGAAGCCGTTGGAATTAAGGCGCACCTAAATATCAGTCTCCGAGACATCATCTGGCCTCGGCGTATGAACGGAGAGTTCGACATCCATCACTGGGGCTTTGAAGGACCGGCGGACCCATTGTCTCGTATGAACGATTGGGCGATCATGGGGGATACCGTGCCGTTCTGGCATCGGAATGCGTCGCAGGATGGTCCCCGCTGGCTCCGGGACGCGACGACGGCGATTCAAAGGACACTCACCACGATCGACACGACGGAGGCTCGTGGGCACATGAACGAGGCCCGTCGGCTTCACGCGGAGAACGTCCCTGTGATTGTGGTCGGATCAGGCTTCAAGCCGTGGGGATACAGCAAAAGAATCGGGAATGCTCCAAGGGAGGTCCTCCTGTCGGATGTCTACAGGGGCATGAGAGCAGTTATGCACGAGCAGCTTTACATCAAGGAATAAGGGTAAAGGAGGATGATTTGGCAGAGACAGTCGACGAACTGACTGCGAACTATGAAGAGGACGGTATCCTGAAGGTCAAGGAGCTCGACAAATACGTCTTGACCAAAGGGGCTTGGGCGACGGTGATGTTCCTCTACCAGGATTTCGACCGATCAAAGGACGACTACGGACCGAAGAAGGTCACGATCCGACGGTTCCAAAAACGTGATGGTGAGTATGCCTACCGCAGCAAATTCAATATCTCCAGCATCGATCAGGCGAAGAAGGTAGTCGAAGCCTTACAGAACTGGATCGGCGAGGAGGAAAGCTGATACGAAGAGCGGATAAGAGTTATGAGACTCGTCCTTGGTGCTCGGGACTTTTCCCGCTTTACATGCTGACGCCGAGCAGGCCGCGNGTAAACTGGAAGTCNGCNTTGCCCANCAGTANGGCCTTNNGCGCGTATGAGCCGGACGCTGTGCTGGCGAGGAGGTCGGCTATGTCTTCTGCAGAACTTGACTCGAGCACAAGATCGATGTCGGATGCGAATCGGATCGCTGCGTTACCGCCTCCGAGTTGGAGGACAGGGACGAGGGGATGGCCTTGCAATGGATGGTCTCCTGCAACCGCAAGGATCTGGTCGGTGCCACAGGCAGCCAAGCCTGTCAGCGTCTCAACCCAGTGCGAGGTTGGGCTCTCCATTGCGTGAAGACCGCGTGTCTCTGGACGCCCCCCGTGTGGTATCGATGGTTGACCGACGTAGGTTCTGACGGTTGTCTCGAGGAACCCGTTGTTTTGCCACAGCTGGTCTGGCGCGGGCACGACCAAAGTGCCTCCCGAACTCGCAAGACGGTTGGCGACCTCGCCGAGCGTTCTGCCGCAATCACTCGAAACTGTTCCCTCGCTGGCCAGTCCAATGCAGAGGTTGGACAGGGCTGTGTGGCGCTGGCTCTGCTCTCCCGCTTCATTGACCCGCTCTTTGAACCAGTTCTCTGCTATTCCCATCACGTTGTCGATCCCGCCGTCGAGCTGAATGCTCGCCCAGCCGAATCGATTTCGATCCAGTCCGCTGGCATCGAGGTGGTGACGGATGAAGTCGTTGTGCGTCTTCTCGCAACCGTGCTCCAAGATGAACGCATACCGGACGGACCTATGCGTNAGGTAGTTGATCATCGACCGGGTGTAGATCTCCTCGGTCTCGTCACCGGCCACGCCACACCCCTCTGTGTGCACGAGTGCAGCAAACCGGTCGATCCTGTCAGGTATGCCGATCCTGAGGTCGTTCAGTCTCTCCGCGCATTTCTGTGCAATCTGTCCTGAGCAGAGACTGGTCGGCAGCACAAGGCCGATCGCTTCGGCTGACGTTGTGCCATCGTCGGTCACGCGTGCCGAAAAGGTCTGTTCGAATGCCGGTCCGGGGTATTCGATGGAGAGTGCTTGGCCGGTCGGACCCGGCAGGCTTGCGATCGAGGCGAGGTTCTTGGTCGTGGTCTGACGCCAATTTCTCCAGAGTGATACCTGCGCGTGTTCGGCCAATTCCCCCTTACTGCGTTCACCCGATGCGGCCAGAAGAGTCTGCTCGTAGAACGCTGCGCCGACGTCATCCATAGGTGTTCCGTCGAGATAGGCACCCGCATTGACGTCCATCTCTCCTGACAGCAGCTCATAGCGTCCCGTGGTCGTGATGATCTTAAGGGTAGGCACGAACGGAAAGTTGGTTATCGAGCCGTTCCCNGTGACAAAGAAGATCATGTTACAGCCGGATGCGACCTGCCCTGCNATGCTCTCAAGGTCGTTCCCTGGGCTGTCCATGAAGTAGAATCCTGTGTCCCGGATCGGTTCGCCGTACTCGATCACGCCGTCCANGCGGACGTCAGGATGTCGCTTCATTGCTGCACCAATCGATTTGAGAACGATGTTATACAGACCGCGATACTTGTTCCCGCCTGAGGGGTTGCCTTCTGCAGTGGTGCCATGCCAGGCTGCGAGNTCCTTGTAGCCCTCGACCTTCTCGACAAAGCGTTGCGCCGTATTTACGTCCTTTGCATTCTGAAGCACGTAAGCCTCGGCACCGATCAATTCGTCTGTTTCGGCCAGGTTGGCGGCGCCTCCGTTCCTGATCACCTCCCGCGCGACCCAAGATGCGAGAGGGTTTCCAGATACGCCCGAAAACGCGTCGGACCCACCGCACTGCAGCGCGATCTTGAGTTCAGAGACCGGTTCGGCTGTTCGAGGTGTGGCATTAACGGAGTCCAGCCAGGTCTCGACAATGGCCTGTGCTTCGCTTAGGCTGTCTTCCAAGTCCTTGTCGATTCGGAGGAATCGGTGAGGCAAGTCATCTATTGGGTAATCATGCTGATCTATGTAGGTGGCAAGATCCTCGTTGGTGATCGCCTCCGCGCCATAATCCACCGCGAGGACTGCGCCGACGTTTGCGTGAACACAGAACCCCGAAAGGGTGCGGAGAACGTATTNGTAGTTGTTCGGCCTACCTGTCTCGCCCCCTTCCGTATGTGCCACTGCGACAATACCGTCGATGTTCGGGTGTGCGTCGACGTGATGCTTTAGACGATCCTCCAGACGCTTCACAAAGCTGCCGGTACGAGAGGACGTTCCCAGCAGGAGGATCATGTTTCTCGTGCCGACACCTCGTTTGTTTCGGCGATACCCTTCGAAGGTCCGTGGATGGTCCGTGGGATCGACCTGGCGACCTGGCTGAAAGGTTGTCTCGTCGATATCGAAGGGCACGATTCGGTCCTCAAAATTCGGCGAGTCGGGCAGGTCGAAATCCAGATCGCGAAGCCCGAGGGCTTCGATGATTCCGGCGTTGCTCACGTAGTCGCCGGGAGCGATAGACCGAATCGCCACGCCGAAGGGCAAGTTCCAGGAGAGGAGCGGTTCTCCCTCTTCAATTCTNACTATTGAGAACCTGTGACCTTCGAGCATCGTGTGGCTGAGGACAAACTCCCGACCGGAATTGCGGATGTTCGTGCCCGCTTCCAGGCGCCGCGTGGCAATAGCCACGTTGTCGCCCGGCAACGGCAGACGGGCGACATCGTCAAAGGAAACAGCTTCACTCATGTCATCTTCTCCGAGGGTTGTTGTTCAAGAGAGAATGAAGATGTAGGGCGGACGTCAAGTCAAGCAGAACGCCCATTGGTTTTGAGAATTCTCTAGATACGTTTGACTAAAGCCGGTTCTTGGATTTCCTTCAAGGGTGGTGGTTCGCACATAGCCTACTTTGGAGTGTACTGTTGCCCGAAGAGATCTGGAAAGAGTTTGAGCATAACGAGATCAGTCACAGTGTCGCTCACCATCTAACGGCGATCGATGAACTGACCACTGAACATGGATATGCTCGTGTCTCCGATGTTGCTCGACATCTGGATATCACGAGAGGCAGTGCTTCGCTCACCCTAAAAGCGCTGAAGCAAAAGGATTTCGTCCGCGAGGATGGGAACAAATTCCTCCGGTTGTCGGAGGAGGGTCAGCGTGTTGTCGACGTGATTCGTGCCAATCGACGGGTGTTCCGTCAGTTCTTGGAGGATATTCTGAAAGTTGAGGCCCGTCAGGCCGAGGTTGATGCGTGTAAGGTCGAGCATCTACTGAGTGCCGAGACAGGGAGCAACCTCCTCCAGTTTCTGCGCTTCCTCCTTGCGGAAAACGACCAATGCAGAGATTTCCGGGAGGCCTTCTGGTTGAAGGCCGATGGCTTCGACGATCAGGAATCCTGACAGGTTTGTGTCGACTCGTATTTGATAAAGCTTCAGGCTGCAGAAAAGTCCTGAACTGCCCCCGCTAGCGCCCCTTGCGTCGGTAATTCTAAATATTAGATACTCTAATTTCTTTTTTATTAGAAGTTGCGCATACGACACCGCGTTCTTATACGTGTGGTATCGTGGAGTTTGGAGGTAACGATCCCTGAAAACGAAGTCGGAGGACCGGTTTGATATTTAGATTGTCATTNTCGCATTTAGGCGCCTTGGCGCTTGTTGGCGCCTGCCTGCTGTTCGTCGGTCAGCCCGTTGAGGCAAAGAAGAAGCGGTTGAATGACAAGATCCTTAAAGAAGCGATGGACCTCGGAAAAGACAGGGAGAAGAAGTTTGCGGGAGAGCAGGCGATGGACAACGAGGGCTTCCAAGCGGCGTGGTCGTCGTTTGCTGAGAAGCTCAACAAGGAGTTCGCCGGTCANGAGGTAAGGCTCAAGAAGTTCGGGACAGACGTCCGGTACCGAAAGGGCTTCACTCACGTTATGTATATGGCCCTAAGGTCCCAGGTCCGCGGCGTTGAGCTTAAGCCTTCCGCTCAGGAAGTTGTGGCGGGTCATTCTTTCCTTCAGGAGTTGATTCTCGAGGGNTCGTGCTATACTGCTGGGGATCCGTTCCCTAAGAAAGTTTCGGAGCTACTGGAAGCCAACCCGGGTATACCGTATTTATTGGCCGAGAAGCTCGACACTTGGGACNAGAAGTACCAGAAGAAGTTCTTGAAGGTCTACCCGAAGGCCAACTGACAAAGGATATACGCAAAATCGTTCGAGAGGCAGCCCGATTCGGGCTGCCTCTTTTTTGTTCCGTTGATCTCAAGACCTTAAAGAACTATAATTAGCCTCGGCTAATTATAGAGTTTTCATTTTTTGTTTCCTCGGTCGGCTGCGTTANGATGGCCTCAGGCGGGTTTCGCGGGAGAACGGAATGGCTTGTCGGTTGTGGGGAGTGCTGGCGTTGCTCATCGGGTTGGGTTGCGCGGAAGTCAGGAGGTCGAGCTCCGATAAGCTTTCGATCGTCTGTACGACCGGGATGGTGGGCGACCTCGTGCAGAATGTAGCAGGAGATGCAGCGGAGATCGTTACTCTGATGGGACCCGGGGTCGATCCACACTACTANAAAGCGAGTAAGGGGGACGTGGAACGGCTGGCGGCCGCGGATGCGATTTTCTACAACGGTCTGTATCTGGAAGGCAAGATGCAGGAAATCTTTGAACGGATGGAGGGCTCCAAGAATGTCGTTGCCGTCACCAGGGATGTCCCCACTGACAAGCTGAGACAGCCGCCGGACCTCGAGGGGCAGTATGACCCGCACATCTGGTTCGATGTCTCTCTATGGAAGGAAGCAGTGGGGCCTGTAGTCGCCACGCTGTCAGAGATNCGTCCCGATCTCTACGGAGATTTCAAGGTTCGAGGCGAGGCCTACAGGGCGCGTCTTGACACGCTACATAATTGGGTCAGTCAAGAAATCCAATCAGTCCCCAAGGAGGGNCGTGTGCTGGTCACTGCGCACGACGCCTTCGGCTACTACGGCATAGCCTACGGGATCAAGGTGGTCGGCCTACAGGGCATTTCAACCGTGGCTGAGTATGGGGTAACAGACGTAATCCGGTTAGTCGACCTGATCGCCGATTCCGNTGTCAAGGCGATCTTCGTNGAGAGCAGCGTACCGGAGCGATCGATATACGCCGTCTTGGAAGGCTGCAAGGCGCGCGGTGCTGACGTTCGAATNGGCGGTACGCTCTACTCCGACGCCATGGGCGAGCCGGGTACCGGCGCGGCTACATATGTGGGCATGGTGCAGTCCAACACACGGACGATTGTGGCGGGCCTGCGATGAACCTTGATGGTTTCAGGACCGGAGACGAGCGCGAAGACGCGCATATNCCGGTGCACGTCCACGACATGACGGTTGCTTACGACAGAAAGCCCGTTCTCTGGGACGTAGATCTTGCTGTACCGGAGGGGAAGCTCGTAGGTATCGTGGGGCCGAACGGAGCCGGGAAGTCGACTCTGATCAAGGCCGTTATGGATCTGGTGCCGAAGGCGTCAGGATGGGTGAGGNTCTACGGAAGGCCTTATGCTCAATCCCGGCAGGTTATCGGGTATGTGCCACAGAAGGAGTCCGTCGACTGGGACTTTCCAATCAGTGCTTTTGAGGTTGTTTTGATGGGCCGGTATGGTCACGTAGGATGGATCCGACGGCCTCGGAAGGCGGACCAAGAAGCAGCCGANGAGGCCCTGCACAAAGTTGGCATGGAAGCCTTCCGCGACCGACAGATCAGCCAGCTCTCAGGAGGGCAGCAGCAGAGGATCTTTCTGGCTAGGGCGCTCGCCCAAGACGCGCGTGTCTACCTGATGGATGAGCCTTTCTCTGGTGTGGATGCGGCCACGGAACGAGCTATTATCGATATTCTGATGGAGCTTCGCTCACGGGGCAGAACGATGCTCGTGGTCCATCACGATCTGCAGACGGTTCGAGAGTATTTCGACTGGCTNATCATGATGAACATGCGAGTCGTGGCTTCCGGTCTNACGGGGGATGTATTCACCGACGAGAACCTGCACAAGACATATGGTGGCCGATTGACCGCGCTGTCGCAGGCTGCCGAAGCCATCGCAGAAATGGCAGCGAAACGTTGAACCCGCTCTGGGATCTGAACTTCCAGCTCGTTCTGGTCGGAAGTCTCCTGATCGGGGCAACAGGCGGGCTTCTCGGGACTTTCACCGTTTTGCGCAAGCGCAGCCTGNTTGGCGATGCTCTCGCCCACGCGGCGTTGCCCGGGGTGGCCGGGGCATTCCTTCTGACAGGATCCAAGGCGCTCCCGGTCCTCATTGCTGGAGCGACCGTGAGCGGTGCGATCGGCGTCCTGACGATTCAGGCAGTCGTCAACCACACCCGAATCAAGGCGGATGCCGCCCTCGGGATTGTGCTGTCGGTGTTCTTCGGGATCGGGATTGTGATGCTGACTCACATCCAGCAGAGCGGTGGTGGCAACCAGAGCGGGCTCGATAAATTCCTATTCGGTCAGGCAGCGTCGATCGTGGGGTCTGACGTCAAGGTTATGTGTGTTTTGTCCGCTTTCGTGCTCCTCGCCGTTGCCTGCTTCTACAAGGAGTTCAAAGCGCTGATCTTTGACCCAGACTATCTCTCCTCCGTCGGCTACAGCACACGTGGTGTGGATCTCGTGCTGATGGGATTGATTGTGCTAACGGTGATGGTCGGTTTGCAGGCTGTCGGCGTGATTCTGATCGCGGCGATGCTTATTACACCCGCCGTCGCCGCCCGTTTCTGGACGGATCGTCTCGGGACGATGGTGGTGATTGCGACAGGTCTTGGGGCAGTGTCGGGGGGCCTCGGGACGTGGATCAGCACGCTTGCCCCGAAGATCCCGACGGGACCGGTNATGGTGCTNGTCGCGACCGGCGGGTTCATTGCTTCGGCGGTTTTTGCGCCTCGTCGAGGCGTGATTTCGCGACTGCTGCGCCTCAGACANAACCGGCTCCGTGAATCGCGNCACCACTTCCTGCGGGCCTTCGGGGAGGTTTCCGAGATCGAAGGGAAGCAGGCCGGCCTAGAAATCAGTCGGATATCGGATCACTTGAGCGAAGACCCCAAGGATACCAGACGCACGGTAGTAAGGCTTGAGCGAGGCGGCTGGCTGAGCCGTCAGGGAAGCCGGGTTTTNTTGACGGAACAGGGCAGGTGTGATGCTGAGTTCGTGCTCAAGTCACATCGNCTCTGGGAATACTACCTCGTGTATCGATCGAACCTCAAGCTTGATCACGTCGATCGACCGGCGGATGACGTGGAGCATATCCTGACACCCGATATCGTGAGGGAGCTGGAAGAGACGCTTCGGGAAGCCGAGATTGATATCGACAGTCCGACAAGTCTGCACCCGACGGACGCCGCGGGAACGGAGGCTTTGTGATCTCTGCTGTTGAAGCCTGGATACTGCTGACCGGGGTGCTTGCGACCGTCTCGTGTGCACTCTTGGGGGCCTTCCTCGTTCTGAGGAAGATGTCGCTGATCGGGGATGCACTCAGTCACGCAGTTTTGCCTGGGATCGTGATCGCTTTCCTCCTGTCAGGCAGCCGCGACGTCGTGTTTATGTTTGCTGGTGCTGCCGTGTTTGGTGTGCTCGCCACGATCTTGATCGAGACCTTCCACCGACGGTGGCGGGTACAGGAAGACGCCGCGATCGGGATCGTGTTCACGGCCCTGTTCGCACTGGGGGTGGTCCTCGTGTCAGCTTACACCGGGCATGTGGACCTGGACCAGGAGTGTGTCTTGTATGGCGAAATCGCTTACACCCCTTGGGATGTGTGGACGCTCGGGGATAGGGTGATGGGGCCCCGGCCGGTCTGGATTCTNGGAACAGCCTGCATCCTGACAGTTGGTTTTGTCGTGCTGTTTTTCAAGGAACTTCAGATCTCCTCGTTCGACCCTGCTATGGCGGTGTCCGTCGGGATCAACGCAACCATAATGCACTACGCTCTGATGGTCATGGTTTCGATTACGACTGTGGCTGCTTTCGAGTCCGTAGGCGCCATCCTAGTTGTAGCGATGTTCATCGTTCCAGGGGCGGCTGCATACCTTTGGAGCAACGACCTCAAGAGGATCCTGTGGCTTTCAGTTGCCTTTGCTGTGATCTCGGCAGTCGGCGGATATGCACTGGCGTCGGTATGGAACAGTTCGATCGCCGGGGCGATGGTTGTGGCTGTGGGGGGCGTGTTTCTGTTCTCGGTTCTGGTCTCACCGTCGCAGGGCCTGCTCGGTAAGGCGCTCGTCAGGACGATGTTCTCCGTGAAAGTCGTGGAGGACCACCTGCTGCTCGGCCTTATCCGACAATCCGAAAGGAACTCTTTCAAGGGCATCCTGCGACAGGAGGTCCCGAGGCTCGTGGGAGCCGGGACATGGGTGTCTCGCTCGGCTGTCAGAAGGCTCAGTTCCGGNGGGCTGGTCCGTGACGAAGGAGATCGGCTCATTCTGACGGCAGAGGGGGAGCGCAGTGCCAACAGCCTGCTCCGGAGCCATCGCCTCTGGGAGACATACCTGAGCAACCTGGGGCTGCCCCAGGATCACACACACTTGCCTGCTGATTTGGTGGAGCACTTTATCGATGCCGGTTTGCGAGCCGAGATCGCCGTTGAGCTGGGTGGCTCCAAGGCCGATCCGCAAGGAAAGCCGATCCCGAGCGAGGGCGCTGATTCGCCTGAAAGTTGACCCTTTTCCGGATTTCGATTAAGGTAAAGGTCGGAGAATTTACGTGACGATAAAAGACTCTACGCCGATCAGCCACGCAGTTCAAGACTACCTGAAGGCGATCTATAAGCTCGCCAACGGTCACGAAGCAAACGGCAGCGTCAACACGAAGGTGCTGTCCGAGCAGCTGAACGTTTCTGCAGCATCGACCACAAACATGGTCAAGAAGCTCGCGGAGATGAAGCTGCTGATCTACACCCCTTACAAGGGATTCGCGCTCACAGAGGCAGGGGAGAAGATTGCGCTTGAGGTGATTCGTCACCATCGACTGCTCGAGCGCTATCTCGCCGACACCTTNGGTTACTCGTGGGACGAAGTCGACGCTGAGGCCGACAGGCTAGAGCANGTGATTTCCGAGGAATTCGAGGAACGAATTGATGCTGCGCTTGGCTTTCCCAAGACCGATCCTCACGGAGATCCGATCCCCGATAAGGATGGCTCGATACAGAAACACGAAACAAAACGTCTGTCAGAGGTTGAGACCGGCCGGAAAGTGCTGATCCGTCAGGTCAGCGATGAGAGCGCCGAGATGCTCCGGTATATGGACGGTCTGGGGCTGCGCCCTTCCGCTACCGTCGAAGTCCGTGAGCGGGCCCCGTTCAATGGTCCGATGCTTGTTTGCATCGATGACTCTGAACATTCCTTAGGTCTGGAAGTGGCGGGACATATCTACGTCAGTGAAATGGAAGAAGCAGCGTGAAAACAANATGGCTTAGAGCAGGGTGGACGCTCAACCTGGCTGTCCTTTGGTTTTTGAGCCCGACNGCGGCCGACACNCGGGCGCCGGCTGCCTCTTTACCAGGTTCCCTGAATGCCTCAGCGGAGGAACGCATATTCTGCAACGCATGTAGCGTTCTCCGTCCCCACCAGATTCCTGTCCATCTTCAGGATCTGTATACCCCCATCCGTCCCAGATGCGGGACCGGCGCGGTCCTCGAGGCTGTCCAGAATTGGGACCGCCTGAGCACGAAGACAAGGGCCAAACTGACGACGTTTTTTCAACGTCCATCAGCCCAGAGAGCCCATGTTTCGCCCAGCGGGAACTTCATGATCCATTACGACGTTTCTGGGTTCCATGCGGTCGACACAGCAGACGCCGACGCCGATGGCGTTCCCGACTATGTCGAGTTTGCGGCGACCACCTTCGACGACGTCTGGGTTCAGGAGATAGGCAGTCTTGGGTATCGCGAGCCTGTGAACGACGGCGACGGCATTTATGACGTTCACATCCAGCAGCTCGGCGTCTCGGGTGTCTACGGCCTCGCCTTTCCGGCTGCCGGCGATTTGATTACGTCTAGCTACATCCAGATCGACAACAACTTTACGGATAGCGTATACCAGACGCGTGGGAAGGATGGTGTTCAGGTCACGGCCGCGCACGAGTTCTTCCACGCGATCCAGTTCGCCTATTTCGCATCCTTCGACGCCGCCTGGTGGCAAGAGCTGACGGCGGTCTGGATGGAAGACGTTATTTACGACGATATCAACGATTATTATCAGTATCAACGCTTTTTCTTTGAATCACCCGAAACGGCTCTAGATGAGTCCCCCTTCGTAGGATATCAGCCCTTTGCGGCTTCGGTATTCGGCCACTACTTGGCCGATGTCTATAACCGCGACGTTATCCGAGATACGTGGGAGTCGCTGGCCTCTCGCACGCCGTTATCCTACGAGATATCTGATATCGACANCGCTCTCACGGGTGGTTTCCCGGGCGTTCTTCCTCGTTTCATTGTCTGGAACTACATGACGGGGTCTCGCCATCAGGTAGGTTACTACGAAGAGGGTGCGGTGTACACGGAGATCATCCCGAGACGCGTGACCCCGACTCCGGGATTCACCGTCAGTGGGTCGGTTAGGATAGACCACTTGTCAAGTGCTTACATCTCGATCGACACCGGATCTGTGGGAGGTGGATTGCAGGTGACGTTCTCACTCGAAGACGGGTCGACTTACGAGATTGTGATGATGCTGTTCAAGGGGGGGCTGCCGGAGGTTGTTAGTCTCAAAGGCGAAAGCGTGACGATCGCGAACGTGTCGCAGTATGATAAGGTTGTGTTCGCGCCGATTTCGACGTCTACCTCGGGGAAGAACTTTGACGTCGAGTATGCCGTGAATGTCGGGCCTTCCTTCACCCTCACCTCAGACAAAGTGGGGGACTTTGACTGGGATGGCAGCGTAGCCTTTGCCGATTTTCTCTCCTTTGCAGGGTCCTTTGGGAAACCAGCGACGCACCCCGGTCACGACTGGCGTCACGACCTGAATGCCGACGGTGAGATCGGTTTTGGTGATTTCCTCCTTTTTGCCTCCCATTTTGGTGAGTAAAGACAGGAAAAACAGTAAGTTCAGCCTTGTAGACGAGGGCGGCCAAGGGTCGCCCTCCTGTTTTGTACCTGTGGCGNNCTTCCTCAGTACCAGAAGCCTTACTATATTGTAGAGTGGGTTTCATAAGGANCGTTTAAGGATGACGGCGTGATTGCACTCAGGACGAACAAGGAATTTGAACTGATCCGACGAAGTTGTGGTGTCGTCGGTAAGGCCCATCAGGCACTGAAAGCGATGGTGCGGGCCGGCGTAACAACGCGTGAACTCGACAAGATCGCCGAAGAAGTCGTTTTGTCGGCTGGTGCCGAGCCTGCCTTCAAAGGCTACAACGGCTACCCGGCGACGGCCTGCATCTCGGTGAATGAAGTGGTCGTCCACGGAATCCCGGGTGACCAGGCACTGGTCGCAGGTGACATAGTCAGCATAGACCTAGGAGCAAAGCTCAGCGGATATTATGGAGATCAGGCTGTGACTGTTGCCGTTGGTGAGCCACCTGAGGACGTTAGGAAGCTTATGGACGTGACTCGGGAGTCGCTTCACAAAGGAATAGACGGCGCCCGCGATGGCAATCGCCTCTCNGACATTAGCGCTGCTGTGCAGGATTGGGTCGAGGTGCACAGCTTCAGCATCGTGAAGCAGTTTGTCGGACACGGGATAGGCAGAAAGCTCCACGAAGACCCGCCTGTGCCCAATTATGTGCCGGTCGACCGTAATCCCCGACTGAGAAAGGGTATGGTGCTGGCAATTGAACCGATGGTGAACCTNGGAACGGGTGCTGTAGTCGTGGCGGATGACGGATGGACGGCATCCGCCGCGGATGGTCGGGCGTCCGCTCACTTCGAACACGTNGTCGGNATCACGGATGGCGAGCCGGACATCCTGACGATGACCGAAGACGAACTGGGATACTCGTGACNNGCTTCCTGCTGAGAAGGTGCCGTCTTGTTGTTGGNGTGTCTGTCACCNGNNTGGCACTCCTTGCGGGCTCTGGCTGTGGNCAGCATTACGAGNAAGGTTCACNTCCTCCCCCTAAGCCCTTGCCGCGCAGCAANGTGCCACTTAGAAAGCCCGNNATTTTTGTGCCTGTGGAGAGCGCTTCGCCAGATNAACCGGGTGCAATATCGGGTGTGATTCGTCTTGAGCCGAAGCTGACTAACAAAGTCCCTCGCAGCGCTGTTCTCTACCTGATCGCCCGTGAGCGAGTGGATGGCGGTGTTCCTTACCTGCTAAAGAAGGTTCCGCTTCCCTCCTTTCCGTATGCGTTCACGATGGGGCAGGCCGATGTGGGGCGGATGTTCGGCGAGGGGATCGTCTTGGCGGAGATTCCGGAGATGTATTTGATCGCTCGGATCGATCAGGACGGCATGGCAATGCCACAGCCGGGCGATCTCGAGGGGACTTGTCTGCAGAACCCGATTGCCGGTGGGGCGAAGGATCTCGAGGTGGTCATCGATCGGACCTATTGAGGAGTGAAACCGACTACCCGCTCGGACTTTAATAATAGAGCAGGGTAAAAGACTTATGCGAAAAGCGATAATCTACATTCAATGTCTTCTGCTTCTGGCGTTCGCCGCGAGTTGCGGGACAACGGATCCTTCTCCGGTGGGGATCGACCTGGTCGGTCGTTCGGGTGGGGACGTAATCGAGCTAAAGGATGTCCGCACGGTCATGGCTCGTAGCCGATTCAAGGAGATCTTCCCTTCAGTCTTGGGAGTTGCTGAGGAAATCCTTCTTGGGCGGATGAACGGGGTAAACTATTTGAGTCTCTACCGCGTCGAGCTTTCGCCGACTGACTTTCCATCGGGAAGCGCTTCAGGGTTGACTGTCGATTCTCTCTTTATCGAACTGAGCGTCCTCGGGAACCTCNCCCGAGGCGATCTCGGTGCAATTCACGTTTTCGTGCCCGATGAAGCGTGGAGCGAGGTCCGAGCCTTTGTCGATACATCGGATTTCCAAGCATCGTCGNTCGCGCGGTCGCCNTTGCTGGACGTGACACCGGCGCTAGCCGATTCGACAGTGATCGTTCCACTCCCGAATAGTCTGCTGACTGCCGCAATCGCAGCGGATCCCTCGTCTCCCGTGATCGAGTTCGGGCTGGCCGCAGCGGATGGGAGCGAAAATTTCGTCGTTGCAGTCGGTTCCCGTGAAGCAACGAATCAGAGCGGCGCCCCCGTCTTTGTCGCCCACTATGCCGATGGTGCAGGCGTCACACGGACCGGCGTTTCGCTGGATACCTATTTTGCAGACAGGGAAGCCGACCCGGCAGATGGCGAACTGCTCATACAGACGGGCGTCTTTTCCGCCGCGATGATGCAGTTCGACCTTCCGCCGATTCCAGATGCTGCAACAGTCAACGTCGTGGAGTTGACGATGGACTACGACTCCGACCGGTCGTTCCTGTCCAGCCTGCGTCTGCAGATCGAACGAGTCAGCGTGTCGGGAAGCGACACGACCTTTGCCCTGGCGAGTGGGAACACCCTGAACANACAGNTCATCAATCCTTTGTCATCTACGTTCAGCATGTACCTTGACCAGCTTATGTTTCACGGATGGATGTCTGGAGAATGGGAGAATCAGGGTCTGATCCTGAATCCCCTGGTCCTTAATCCCGTGTTCGAGAGTGTCCCCGATCTGAGATATGAGTGGGCAGTCTTCTCGAACCCACGGCTCCGGATCGTATATTCCCTTCCGCCGCCTATAGGTTCCTGAGATGAGTCGTCTTATACTTTGCGCATTCTGCGCCTTGGTTGCGTGTGCGGGTCAGGTTGATGCCGGATCGATCTTCTCGTTCAACGGGCAGGGCTACCCGGTTCGCCGACTTGATCCTCGGTCAACGGGGATGGGTGGTGCGGGTCGAGCGATCGTCGACGGGACGAACATGTCGTCCTTTAATCCGGCCCTTCTCGGGGCGTTTCAACGCCCCGCAATGTTCGGGCAGTATGCCCTCCAGCGACGGAACGTAGATGATCGGAATACGAGTCGGGCTATCGCGGATGGGGATCTGACCGGTATCAAGACAGTGTTTCCGTTCAGATTCCGTGGCGCCTTCACTGTAGGCATGGAGGCACTGACGGATGTCGACATTACCTTGGTCGATACAGTTGGAACGGGAGGGGAGGAGCATCTTCTTGGTCTCAAAGGGACCGGCGGTATTTCAGCAATCGTTCTCGGGTTCGGTCAGAAGATAGGGAAACGACTGTTTNTAGGCGCACACGCGGATCTTGTGGTTGTGGGGACCCTGACCGAATCTTGGACAAAGGACCTCCTTGAGGATCTTCTGGACGATTCGGAGCCTTTCTTTTCGAAGGATACCGTCACACGAAGTCAGAGAGGGGTCCAGTTTACCTTTGGTGGTGTCTATACGCCCGGGAACATGAGCATCGCTCTTGTTGCGAGACCCAAAGCGACAATTACTCAGAAGGTGCTCGTAGAGAATAGACTGACAACGAACGCAATCACGTTTGATGCGGTCGAAACCGAAAGGGACATCGAGTTTCCGGCTACCTTCGGGGCGGGCTTGGCCTANGCCAGGAGTGAACGATTCTTGGTCGCCTTCGATCTGGAGTACGCCGGCTGGGAATCGACGGCGCCTGGCCGACACAACACACTCGAAACGGCCCTCGGCATCCAGTATCAGATGCTTCCCGACAACGCTCGCCGAATCGGCCGGCGTTACGATTTGATGGCGGGTGTCTATAGACGCACGCTCTACTTTGCGACCAGCACTGGCGAGCAGATCGCGGAGATGGGGGTCTCGCTCGGTCTCGGTATTCCGTTTGAGCGCGAATCAGGGAAGTTTAGGTGGACCCTCGATGTCGGTGTGCGTGGTGACACGCAGGTGCACAGTGCCAGCGAAACCTACTTCAAGCAAACGTTCAGCGTGGCAGGTTGGATTCAGTGATTGAGGTGTAGGGAGGCCGATGTCTCTGCTGCGGTATGATCCGCTCCGGGACTGCTGGGAAATCATTTAGTCGGGCCAAGCTAGAAAGCCGTAGGATTTGTGCTTGGGAGAAAGGAAGTTCTGCTGGTGTTTTCGCCGTTTTTCGAAGGGNGTGACGACCGCGTGCCTGCNGAAGGCCACCCGAACACTTTCCCTGTTTGAGGTCGTAGCAAAAGTCCACGCAAATGACTGCTTGCACGTCGAGCTTGACCTTCTGGCTTCGTTTGCACCGATCACGAACCCAGGACCGGAGACGATTCATGGCTGACCCGTGTGGCTGGCCTGGAATCGGGGATAGGAACCTACGTCGACTCCCTGCCTCTCAAAGGTGCGGATTCGTTCCTTCGAGAAACGATGTAGTTTCCTGCACGATCCACGAAACACACGCTCATCGGCAGTACGANGGCTCCGATNAAGATAGCTGGGAGATAGCCCTCCACGGGTTGCGTTACGACCCCGAGGAACAGCCTATCGGGAAGAACCACCGGCAAGGCCTCGATCGCGGCCANGCCGAAAGGATAGNCTGACAGCCAATCTTGGTGGCTGAAGCGAGTCAGCCGCCTAGCGACGAGGCCGGCGATTGCCTTTCCGGTTACCGCTGGCAATATGATCAGCGCGCCGACTATCCAAGCTTTTGCGGGAGCGTAGAGAAGACGCGACCAGTCGAGCTCGGCCGACACGAAGCCGAGGACAAAAGGTCCGACAAAGCTGGACGCCTCAGCCAGCGGTTGTAGCGTATCCTGCCACCGACGTGCGCGCAGTCCGAGTGCAACTCCGAACGTAATACCAACCAGACCAGGGTGTACGCTGAGNATGNCAGCCANCTGCCAGAGCGCNCCCATCGCCAGGATCAGGACNAGATAGCGCCCGGGGCCTGAGACAGCTCCGCGAACCGACCGGAATGCGATCTCGGCAGAGAGGAACAGAAGAACGAGGTAGATCGCGGCTTGCGAGAGGAAGGTCTTGTCGGTTAGGCTAGCACTCTCGTAGGTCACGCATAGCATCGCGAGTGCAAGGCAGGTGGACAACCCAGCCACACCGATCTCGTCACGATGGTGGTTAGGGGTCAGCATCGTGAATATCGGGGCGCAGATGGCTCCCATCAGGCCTAGCTGCAGGCGCTCCAGCAGCGTGAGTGGAAGGAGCCCGCTCGCGATGGTCACGAGAAGCGTGCTAGCTACGAAGATCGAGATACTGGACGTTCCGAAGGGACCCGACCAGGTCGCGGATTGGGATATGCGTGTTCCCAGATACAGCCCGAGCCAGACGAGGCCGACCTCCTTGAAGGAGATCACGCTCACGAGGATCTCGGCATTCAGGAGCCCTGATTGGTTGAGGATAGCCCCTGCGACCACCGCTCCGACTGCAGGAGGAAACTGCAGGTTTCGGCAAAGCCTTGCAGCCAGTACCGGGCAGACGACCAGAATGCCNAGGTAGGTCGCTGGCTCAACGACCGGACTCGGACCGGCCTGAACAAGCCAGGCAAGGGTGGCCAGAAGAAAGCAGATGAACAGGTTTCTCANGCGATCTGCTCCCCGTTTGAACTTGGGCCCCGGGCAGGTCGAAGTGTTTCACCTCGGATCGGGAGGACGATCGCCTGACTGAATGCAACCGCGAGTAAGAGCCCGGCCAACGCGCCCGTATCCTCGAAGGTTACTGGGAGGACAGCTGCCTGTAAGATAATGGCTGTGGAGTTCCGTCCCATCGGGAGCCAACCGAACTCGGTGATTGCTCTGACGGGTGAAGACCTATTCTGAAGAAGCTTGCTCCCAGCGTCACCGAGGCTGCGACTGAGCCCGCGGATTACGACCAAGCTGAGGGCGACTAGGATGATGATGGCCGGATCCGAGGGACGGTCGAACTGCCCTTGGGCGAGGACGACTCCGAACAGTCCCATCAGGAGCGGCTCGACCAGATTTGATGCAAACTCTGCACGCTCCGTGAACTCACGCTTCCGGACGGTTGTGTTAATTACCCAAACGCCGCCGACAAAACCGATGAAAATAGACGGGAGGTCCAACTGGAGCGAGGGGCCGCTGAAAGCTGCACAGGCTGCCATGGACAGGACGGTGCAGCGGAAACCGTCGCGGTGTGCACGTAGGACGAAATCCACGGTGATTCCGATCAGCAGACCCAAAGCTAGNAGGACGGCCAANGTCGGTGCATAGCCGACGATCTGGAACGGACCCAGATACCGAATGTCTTCGGTGACTAGGACGGGAAAGAGGAGTCCGAGGAAGCAGATGGCCATCGGGTTCGCGGCGAACGCAGCCGGGCCGGCCTTTGGCGAAGCCGGTCTGCCGGTGTAGATCGATATGAAGCCCTGCAGNCGTGCACTGACCGCGATTGTGGCAGCACTCAAGGCCGCTACGGCGGAACCGTTCTGGATCGAAAGGTCACCCGCGAAGATCTGGGCAAGCGCCACAGACAGTCCGAAGACCAGGACGAAGGTCGTGGTCAAGCGTAGAAGCTCGGCTCCCAAGACCGGACGCTGGAGCAGTCGAAGCTGTCTGAAGTCAAGGTCCAGGCCGGCTCTGAACCCGACCCACGTGAGGCCTATAGCAAGGAGACTACGCTGCAGGCTGCCGGTCTGGTGAAGAGGTTGGCCGGACGTGGTCAAGAAGTAGGCAACTGCGCAGCCCGTCAGGAAATAGTGCCAGCGGCCGATCCGCAGGCTTTCTAGGACGGCCGGGAGGTCGCGGCGGCGACGTGAGGATGACACGAGCAGACAGAAAGCCGCCAGGGCAAAAAGGCCGATCGCTGTTTGTAGGGTGGTTTGAGGCATTGAAGGGATACTCGGAATCCGGGTGGCGCGTTCGGATTATATATGTCCGTGCCGAAGGTAAGTCAAGGCTGCGGAGATCGCGCGATCTTGACAGAATCTGCGTGTTTTTTTTATATTTAAAGCGTCAAACCTTCTATTCTTTATGAGGTTACGCACTATGGGGAAACGGCCGTTCATTGGTGTGCTGTTCAAGTGCTGCAATGTCTACGGTCGCGCATACCTGAACCTCAAGAATAGCGCGTTTACGGCAAACTGTCCTCGTTGTCTGAGCCCGGTGCGTATTGGCGTCTCATCAAAGGGGAGCAAAAGCCGGTTCTTCTCCGCTGGCTGATCAACCTTTCTTCCTGAAGGAAACGACTGGGACCGTGACAAAGCCCGATTCTGAAGATCTCATTCTCAGTATACCCAGTTCGTACGATGCGATGGAGAAGGTTGCGGCCATGATCGAAGAAGCGGTTGATCGCCTCGGGATCAACGAGGATGATGAAGTGGATCTGATGATCTCCGTGATGGAGGCGGTCAACAATGCCATCCAGCACGGGAACAATGAGGATGCAACCAAGCAAGTTCACATCCGGATCTCTGCAGAGCCGGGTTGTCTGGTCTGCTGGGTAAAGGATGAAGGGGGCGGGTTTGATCCTGCAGCCGTGCCCGATCCGCTCAGCCCGGACAATCTTCTTAACCCCTCAGGGCGAGGTATCCTGATGATGAGTGAATTTATGGACTTGGTCGAGTTCAGCCCAGGTGACGAAGGAACGTCGGTGAAAATGTCTAAGAATTTTTCGGCGAGTAGTTAGCGCGCGGTTTCCCNTCATCAACAGTAGACGTGGTGCAGGTTCCTGACACCATATACTTGGTTTCGGAACGGACAGTATATCAAGGAGGACGCGGCGAAGCTGGAGAAATTCCACGTTCCCATCGTGGGTGCCTACGCATCGATGGCAGAGGAGGGACGAATTCACCGTGTTGACTTGGTTGCCAATATCAGCTTCTACACCCTGAAGTATTCCAGTGGAGCGGATATACCCCCACAATCGACCATGTGATGAACCGCAAGGTATTTCAATTGAAGAAGGTTTACGACAAGCAGCTTGGACACCGCGGTGAAAGCCGTGAGGCGATGACGGGTCTTTAAGTGCAGACACTCACCGTAGGTGAAGCCTTCAGCCAGTATGGCGAGAAGCTGGATCTGTCGCTCGTAGCCGGAGAGGTGGGCCTGTCCAACAAGCTCGTGTCGAGTGACGTTCACCGGCCCGGACTAGCCTTGGCGGGCTTCGTCGGGATGTTCACGTTCGACCGTGTCCAGGTTCTTGGCAATACGGAGATGCTTTACATCTCAAGTCTCGAAGCGGAGCGCGTCGAGCAGGTCCTGTCTACAGTGTTCCAGTTTGAGATTCCCTGCCTCGTTGTGACAGACGGGAATGATGTGATGCCCATCCTGAAGGAGCTCGCAGAGCGGCATTCGATCCCGCTGCTGAAGACGCCCTCTTCGACGACCAAGTTCGCCCACCTTTTCTCCCTCTACCTCGACGATTTCTTTGCGCCCAACACCGCACTCCACGGATCTCTCGTTGATGTTTACGGGATCGGTCTGCTCCTGATGGGGAGGAGCGGCATCGGGAAGAGCGAAATCGCGCTCGATCTTGTTGAACGTGGACACCGGCTCGTGGCAGACGATGTCGTCCTCCTGTCGCGGACCATAAGAGGGATCCTGGTTGGAATGAGTGGGGAGGCCCTGCGTGATCACATGGAGATAAGGGGGCTCGGTATCCTGAACGTTCGGAACATGTTCGGGGTAAGGGCTGTGCGCGTGCAAAAGCGGGTCGAGGTCGTGGTCAAGCTTGTCGAGTGGAACGACTCTACCACTTTCGACAGGATCGGGCTTGAGGAAGACTGGGTTTCGGTTTTGGATGTGGAGGTTCCTCAAGTCACCGTACCGATCTACCCCGGCAAGAACATCACAGTGATCGCCGAGGCGATCGCCATGAACCATCAACTGAAGATCCAGGGCTACCATACGGCGCACGAGTTTAATCGTCGATTGGTAGAAAAAATGAAACAGAAGGAACGACCCGAGGTCGTTCTTCGATCAGATGACGAGTAACACGGAGGCGTCAATGCAGAAGTTGTTGTTCCAGCTGTCTNGCAGATTTCGGGTTAAGGTGATGGGCGTTCTCGTTCTCCTTTGCCTTGTAGCCTGTTCGGGGTCCGATCGAGGAGAGTCCGCGGCCGCACGTGAGTATTCGCTTGCNCGTGATATCGAAGGCGATATCGATCGGCTCGACGAGGCGATCGGTGCCTACCATAAGATCGCATCAGACTTTTCTTCGACGGAATCCGGTAAGAAGGCGTCGAATCGGNCCGCAGAACTGGCAAGCATCACAGACCTGATCGACGGATTCCATGCGGCTCCAGAAGACTCGCTGCCATCAGTTTGCGGAGTGATCCTCACGAAGGCACCAAACTACGAACCGGTTCTTTATCGTCTGGGGAACTACTACGCCATTCGGTCAAGATTTTACACGAGGATGGCATCGACCTACAAGGACAACGTCATGGCGGGCAAGCTGATACGTGCCTGGACTTTCCAGGACTCGCTCTGGTCAGGTTATTCCTTCCGTCCAACACACGCCGATCGTGGGATGCGGGACGTTCTGTGTGATCACGCGCTCTTGGTGGCACGCATGCTCGAGGGTCTCAAGCGGTATGATGAGGCTGCNGCAGTGATCGATCGGGGTATCGTCTACGGCAGCAACAAGGACGCGCTCGCCGAAGCCAAGGTTTACGGGTCGTTCTACAAGTTCCGTGGGGGGGCGTCCGACAGTGCATTCGTCATGGCGGGTGAAGCGCTTGAGAACGAGGATCTCGAGGACAGGTTGCGTGCCAAAGCTTATCACGTCAGGGGCATGATCCAGTATTACCGCTATGACGATCACAAGAATAACTCCGATCTCGACAATGCGATCAAGTCTCTGAATGAGGCTGTCGTACTCGATCCTGGGTTGAGCGAGGCTCGGACTTTCCTCAAACACCTCAGGAAACACAGAGGGACGCTCCAGGCATCTTGAGCTCATAGGGAACGGGACGACGCATCTGATCTGGCCCAGGGGTGGTAGATCTTGGCCATTGCTGATGATTCGATGTTTCTTAAGGTGTGCACTCCGGATGTGAGGTCGAGAAGGTATTGGATCGGAAAGTCGGGCTCAGCAGGGACATCGAAGGAGACTTTGATCTCTTGCTTTTCGACTCGAGGTGTCGAGAATATTGAGTTAGTAGACCGTTAGCCTCGTGAAGCTTCTCGGCCCCCGCTAGGCCATCGTCGTGATCTCGGTGCAGTCGGATATAGCCAGAAGTCGAGCGGTACGCTTCAGTTTACACCTTTGTTTTGTGATATTCTGCTCGGACCGTTTGTGGTGACCGGATTACTGGTGTGGGTTTGAGGTAGTGTAGTAGGTTAGGATCGCAGGGCGGTATCAGGCGCCGGACGCGTCGCGTCCGGCGCGATTTCATTGTAGGAAGGAAATGGGAGANATAGTCTGCAAATTTGGCGGGTCTTCGCTCGCCGATGCGTCACAGATCCGAAAAGCCATCGAAATCATCGGTGAGACAGAGGCGAGACGGTTTGTCGTGCCGTCGGCTCCCGGGAAGCGGGACGTCGAGGACACGAAGGTCACCGACCTGCTCCTACTGTGCCACGNGCTAGCGAGACAGCAGCTGGACATTGCAGAGCCCTTTAGCAGGATTGAGGAGAGATACGGAGAGATTGTCGAAGGTCTTGGTGTGGACCTTGACATCATCGGGCTTCTTAATCAGTTGCGCGTGGATATCGAGCAGGGCGCGAGTGTCGACTTTGTCGCTTCGCGAGGCGAGCACCTAAACGGACGTGTGATGGCGGCGACGCTTGACGCAACTTTTGTGGANCCAGCAGAGGTCATCAAGTTCACAGGATCTGGGGCTCTAGACGACCAGACATACCGTCTGATTGAGGAGAAAATTTCTGGTAGTGGACGATACGTCATACCCGGTTTCTATGGAGCGGCGCCGGACGGCGAGATCAAGACGTTCTCTCGCGGCGGCTCGGACATCACTGGCGCCGTTGTTGCGAGGGCAGTGACCGCCGAGGTCTACGAGAACTGGACCGACGTGTCGGGTATGCTGATGGCGGACCCTCGGATCGTGCCGGACGCGAAGCCCGTTCACGAGATCACGTATCGCGAGATTCGAGAGCTGGCCTACATGGGCGCCGGTGTCTTCCACGATGAGGCGATGTTTCCGGTCCGGGATGCCGGTATCCCNGTGAACATTCTGAATACGAACGAGCCTGACGAGCCGGGCACGATGATACTTCCGGAGCGAAAGCTGACAGACCGGTATGTCGTAGGGGTGGCGGGACGACCCAATTTCTCGATGCTCTTCATTGAGAAGGCACTGATGAATCAGACAAAAGGTTTTGGGCGTCGCGTACTCGATGTGGTTGCCGAGCACGACATCAGCTATGAACACTCGCCGAGTGGCATCGACACGATGTCCGTGATAATCAGTGACGAGGAACTTGGCGACAAGGGGGAGTCGCTTGTCAGCGAACTGGAGAGCCTGCTTCAGCCAGAGCGAGTGATGATGCTCCCCGGCTTGGCATTGATTGCGACTGTNGGTGAAGGCATGTCGCACCGGATTGGGATCGCAGCAACCCTGTTCTCTGCGCTCGCTGAGGCAAACGTCAATGTGCGGGTTATCGATCAGGGCGCATCGGAGATCAACATCATCGTCGGTGTGGAAGAGCAGGACTTCGAACGGGCGGTGCGTGCTATATATGGGGCCTTCGAGGGCTAGATCGGATGAAACGAATCGGAATCCTGACCGCTGGTGGGGATACGCCTGCACTCAATGCAACACTGCACGGAGCGGTCGCTCGTGCGAACCAGCTGAGAGTCGAGGCCCTCGGGCTTATCAAGGGATTCAGCAGCCTGCGCAACCCGCGTGTGCCACACGTTCACCTGAACCCGCTGTTCAGGGGCATTCCCGAACTGGATGCGACGCAAGGTGGTACGGTTATTGGGGCGTCTAGAGACTATGTGGACCCGAATGATCGCAGAACGCTCGATCAGATCATACAGCGGTTAAAGAAGCTCAAGGTGGATGGTTTGATCTGCATCGGTGGTGACGGCACGCTCAACGGACTCCAGCCCATTGCTGAGCAGATTCCTGCTGTACTCGCGCCGAAGACGATCGACAACGACCTGGGTCTGAACTATGTGAGCGAAGCGCAGGAATGGATTCGAAAAGAGGATGGCGAGGGCAAGAATGTATACCGCCGCTCCCGGACACGATCTGATTTCGACCTCGATTATATGGTGAACTACGTGACGCCCGGATATGCGACCGCTGTGTTCGACGTCGCTATGGGTATCAACCGCATTCGCACGACGGCGGAAAGCCACCGACGAATAGCGATCGTCGAGGTAATGGGACGCGACTCGGGCTACATCGCACTGGGCGCTTCATACGGTCAGCCGGATTTTATCCTGATACCGGAAGCCAGATTGAATGTCGATCTGTTGGTCGAGCAGGTTAGGGAGCTTTACGAGCTGCAGAAGAACGTAGTGATCGTGTGTGGTGAGGGGATCCGGGACGAGAGCGGAGTTCAGCTGGGCGCGCATACAGAGTCTACAGACCCCTCTGGCAATGTCCTGCTGTCCGGCGCTTCAGAGGCACTTCGCAGGGCCTTAATAGATCGAATCGGCGATGATTACTTTGTCGGTCAGAGGCGGGGCGAGTCGGCCAGCGCGGCCATTTTCACGAGGAAAGTCGGCCATTCGCAACGGGGGGGGCGGCCGATCCTGTTTGATCGCTTCCACGCCGCACAGCTGGGCGGTAAGACCGTGGACATGCTGCTTGAAGGCCAGAACAATGCGATGGCGACGCTCAACTGGAATCGCACCGATGGCTTCTATGTGGACAGCCTTGATGCGAACATGCTTCGCGATCAGTGGGGCCACATCCACGCTCGAAGCGTTCATCCTTCCTTCTACGACCTTGAGAGGATGCGCCCTTCTAGAGTGGGCGTCGAGTATCTCCTTCAGATCTTCACCCGTGCGATCGGCCACGATGACCTCGAGAACATCTCGAGGTCGCTTTTCGACTCGGGTAACCTCTTCCGACCCTACCATTCACCGAACGCTGACATTGCCCGCCGAATTCGGTATATCGACTGAACCTGTTGACTAACTCGAATCATATCCTCAAAAAGTTGCGTGCGAAGGGCTTCTCAGNCGTGGCGGGACGCGCTGTGGCGGACGCATTCGTGGCTTGCGCCGCGGATCTAGTGTCCGAGTCGGCTTCGGTATCTCTGCGGGCGTGGTGGATACCTGGACGGATAGAAGTCCTTGGAAAGCACACGGACTATGCGGGTGGTCGGAGCCTGGTTTGCGCGACCGATTTAGGCGGTGCATACGTCGCGCGTGTCCGTCAAGATGCTAGTATCAGGATTCACGATCTTCGTACTGGGCTGAAAGAAAGATTCGATATTCACCCAGAACTCGATACAGCCACAGGTGACTGGACAAACTACCCCCGGACCGCCGCCCGTAGGCTGGCCTACAACTTCGGGTTCTTGAAGGGGGCTGATATTTCCTTTTTCAGCAACCTTCCCCTTGCNGCCGGGATGAGTTCGTCGAGCGCACTGATAGTTGCCTTCTCGATGATCCTGATCGAATTGAATCATCTTCGTGAGAACCCGGTTTACCAAGAACACATCAAGGATAGTGAATCGCTGGCGGGCTANTTGGGCACCGTCGAGAACGGACANACTTTCGGCGGTTTAGAGGGGGATGCGGGTGTCGGAACGTTCGGCGGGAGTGAGGACCACACGGCGATCCTATGTGCCGAGCCAGGCCTGCTCAAGCAGTACCGGTTCTGCCCGGTGGTATTCGAGAAGACGATCGCGTTTCCAGATGACCTCGTTTTCNTAATCGCAAACAGCGGCGTAATTGCCGAGAAGACAGGCGCGGCTCTCGATCTTTACAACCAGGCGAGTGCGTTGGCCAGACACGTCGCGGTCCTTATCGGAGCGGGTCGCGGTGAGCCGGTTCCTCACCTTGCGGCCGCAGTTGAACAAGATGAAATAGCGGCTCTACGGAAGCTGCTCGAGGCGTCATCGCCCGAGCCGTTTGCTCTTAGAGACGTGCTCGATCGNTTCGATCAGTTCGTGTTCGAAAGCCAGACAATCATACCCGCAGCATCGAAGGCTCTGGACTCTGGTGATGTGACTCTTTTCGGAGAGTGTTGCAATCGTTCGCAATCGACAGGTGCNAAGCTGTTGAAGAATCAGGTTAAGGAAACGGAGTGGCTGGCCACCCGTGCTACTAAACTGGGTGCCTATGGCGCCTCCGCTTTTGGTGCGGGCTTTGGTGGGAGCGTCTGGGCGTTGATCGAGGAGGAGCGGGCGGAGGCGTTCAGGCAGAACTGGGAGCACGACTACGCGGAGGCCTACCCGGAACGCACGGATGCCGAGTATTTTGTGACGCGTCCAGGCCCATCCGCGTTCGAACTCCGGCTCGACCCGGATCAGTGGTCCTCGTAGAGTTGAGTCCCAGGGTAGGAGTGGACCCAAGCGAACCAGTAGATGTTCAGATGCGGGATCAGGGACATTTGCTTAATATCGAGACCATCTCCTGTANGGAGATTCCAAACCTTACCAGGCTCGTCCTTGGGGGGGATTCCTCCCGCCTCCGCATCGAAGGTCATAGTCTTCTCTCCCTCNGTGCTCCTTCCTTGGGAATACGCCTTTTGGATAACCTCCAGACTTACTCCGATCACGAGATCCTTGTTACTGAAGCGCCGATCTCGGTGTCCGGCGGANAAAGGCCAGTCCGACACGAGCCGTGGTAGTTCCAGTAGTTGTCTCGCCCCTGGTCTTCGCGGCCACGGATCGTTAACAGCTTTGTGTCCGGATAAGCAGCCAACAATATGGCTCTCGGTGTGATCTCGATGGGGATGGCACGGGCGCTTTTTCGACGTCTGTCGAGTTTATAAACCAAGTCTAAACGGNAAAAGGAAGGGCGAGACGTTCTTATTNGGCGTCTCGCCCCTTCTGTTTTGNATCCTGTCGCCAGATCAGGATTCGTCGTATTCCCCGATTTCCCGGAACCAAATGTTACGGTATCGGACGAGGTCACCGTGATCCTGAAGTTTCAGCGGTCCTTGTGGCCCGTGCACTTGCTCGTATGAGGAGAGGTTCTTGTGTCCCGTCGGCCCGTGAGCAGCCCGGTGATGATGCAGGACGATGCCGTTAAGCACGACGGTGAGGTAGGCAGGACTGATCAGGTTNTCTCTCTGGTATCGTGGTGCAACAAAAAGAATATCGTATGCCTGCCATTCTCCGGGCTTTATGCACGCGTTGACGAGTGGAGGGAACTGTCCGTAGATCGCTCCCGTGAGCCCGTCGGCGTAGGTCTGGTTGTCATATCCGTCGAGCACCTGGACCTCATATAGCCCCATCAGGAAGATTCCGCTATTGCCACGTCCTTGGCTCGAGCCCTTTACTTCGGCAGGCGCGGCGAATTCGACGTGAAGTTGGCAGTCGCCGAACTCGACTTTGCTTACGATGTCGCCTGTCTTGGGAGCAACCTGCATGTAGCCGTGCTCGACGGTCCAACCGATTTCTCCGCCATGTTTCGAAACCCACCCGGATGCGTCCGAACCGTTAAACAGAACCGTTGCATCGGACGGTGGAGAGGTGCCTTCCCCTGGCGTGACGACCTTGGGGTGGGGTCTGTTGCCGTCGTGAACACGCCATTTCTGGCCAGGCAGGGTCGGCGTATCGTCGTATCCAACTGGTCCTTGCTTTTCGCCCGCCATCTTTCGCTCCTTTCCTTCTCGTTACGATGAGTTTTAACTTTGCGAAACTGAAGATAGGTGGCGGGTTGGTCGCTTCCAAGTCAAATGGGTCTGTTGCGGCGAGGGGACCGTTATGGTATGTTGCGATTCGGTTTTGGCGAGGCTGAATTCGGACGTTAACCGGAGGCACCATGAAGGTAATTGACACGATTCAACTGGCCGATTTGCGCGAGCCGCTCTCCCGTGTGTTCGACCTTGCGGGCCAGAAGATCAAATCGATCGAGGATACCTGGAATCCGGACGACGGAACACCCGTATTCACGGTCGAAGGTAAATATACGACTCGGGGCTGGACGGAGTGGACGCAGGGTTTCCAGTTCGGCTGTGCGGTCCTTCAGTATGATGCGACTGACGACGCTTCGTTCCTCGAGATTGGGCGCAAGGCGACCGTCGACAAGATGGCAAGCCACGTTACGCATATTGGTGTACACGATCACGGTTTCAACAACCTGTCTACCTACGGGAACCTGAGGCGCCTGCTCCTAGAGGGTCGGACAGGTGGGGGCGACTGGGAACGAAGCTTCTACGAGATGGCGATCAAGTCTTCTGGAGCCGTTCAGGCCGCTCGTTGGACGACGATCCACGACGGCAAGGGGTTTATACCTTCTTTCAATGGTCCTCATTCGCTTTTCTCGGACACCATTCGGTCCTGCCGGATTTTGGGGGTTGCCCACGCGCTCGGTCACCAGCTTATGGGAGAGAATGATCGAGCGATTTCGCTGCTCGAACGGTTGATTCATCACGCCGAGACGACGGCGACATACAACGTTTACTACGGCGAGGGACGTGACACGTGGGATGTGCGTGGACGGGTCGTCCACGAATCGGTTTTTAACACGAACGATGGAAACTACAGGTGCGCGAGTACGCAGCAGGGCTANTCGCCGTTCTCCACATGGACACGAGGTCTGGCTTGGATCGTGACTGGATATTCGGAGCTCTTAGAGTTTTTGGCCAAGCTGTCTGACGCGGATCTGGACGGGTATGGCGGCCGGGAAGCAATTGCTGCAACATTTGCCAGGGCAGCTAAAGCCACGGCCGACTATTATATCGATGGCGTCACGGCGCAGGACGGGATACCGTACTGGGATACAGGGGCGCCAGGTCTCGTTCACCTGGGAGACTGGACCAGCGAGCCTGCCAATCCCGAGAACGATCACGAGCCCGTAGACAGCTCCGCCGCGGCCATCACAGCGCAGGGCCTCTACCGGCTCGGCAAACATCTCGATGACGACAAATACATATGCGCAGCCCTGACTACTGCCAGCACCCTCTTCAGTCCNCCCTACCTATCGGAAAATCCGAATCACCAAGGCCTGATTCTGCACTCGATCTACCACCGGCCGAACGGATGGGATCACATTCAGNCGGGGAGGACGTCGCCNAGCGGTGAGAGTTCCATGTGGGGGGACTACCACGCCATGGAGCTCGCGGTGCTCCTCCATAGAGAGTTGGAAAACAAGCCGTATTTGACGTTCTATGACGCTTAGCTGGAGCGGAAGTGCTAGGTTTATCAGGGCGGGTGGACTTCGGTTCATCCGCCTTTCCCGTATCACGGACATGTGATTCTTGTAGTCTCCGCGCTTGTTTGTATCGGGTAGGCTGTGCAGGGTGATTCGTTGAGAATGACGATGTTGAGGATTACGTTAATGTGTGGTTTATGCACGTCGTTCATTTCGATGGTGGAAGACGATTGGGATATGGCAGAGCGATTGCCAAACTCTGATGAAGGAGTGGCTATCGTAGCCGTGGGCTATCAGGGAAGTGAACACCCAGAGGTGACTGGTGGCTGAGNANAGAGGCAAAGGCATCTATAATGCCATCGCGATGGAGGGCGGCGGGGCNGGTTTTGTAACGGCGGCAGGCACGGCTGCTCTCGGAGGACGGTTCAGATTGGCCAAGTTCGCTCTCGTGTGCCTGCTCTGTGCGGGACCCTGTCATGGATTCGACCACAGTGGTTTGGACGCAGTCCTGAAGGCCTATGTGAATGAGGAGGGTCGAGTCGACTACACGGCCCTACAGGAAAATCGTACGAGTCTTGATGCTTATGTGGAGGCACTTGCTGCGATNAGCCCGAAAAATCATCCCGACGCCTTCCCATCGCGCGATTCCCGGCTCGCATACTGGATCAATGCCTACAATGCGCTCGTGCTGCGCGGGGTGATCGATGCATATCCGGTTANCAGCGTCAAGGACATCAAGATATTGTCTGGGTTCTTCAACAGGACCTGGTATACCGTCGGAGGTGAGTCGTACACTTTGAACGACATCGAACACGACATTCTGCGCGACGAATACGCCGAGCCGCGGATACACGCGGCGATTAACTGTGCGTCTATAGGCTGCCCGAAGATGGAGTCGTCTGCTTTTTTCCCCCACAGGATAGATGCCCGGCTCGAAGAAGCGATGCACAAGTTTCTGAACGAGCAAAGGAATGTTACGATCGACGAAACGAAACGAATCGTTACGCTGTCGAAGGTTCTCGACTGGTTTGAGTCTGACTTCACTGGGTGGTATCAGAAACAGTTCGGCGTTGAACGCGCAAACATACTGGACTACGTTGCGCTTTACGTGAATGGAGATCGGGCAGGGGGAATGAACAGGACTTGGTCGGTCGCTTATCACGACTACGACTGGTCGCTGAACGACGTAGAAAAACAGAAGGATGGACCCTGATGGCCAGTGCCCGGATCTCGATGAGTAGGAGCTTCCGGTGCGAATTGTCATGTCGGAAGACGCTCATGGTTACGAATCGCGCGGCTACGGTTGCCNGTGCGTTGAAGCCTGGACCAAGGTCCTGCCCTGGACAGGTCTCCCGATTAACAGGCTCATCGATCTTAAACAGNCAAAGTCGAACGCCCAGTATGTTCGCTGCTGACTTTCAATCGACCCGACCTCGCAGCAGAAGAAGCGGGCTTGGTATCCGTGGTCGTGCTTGGAACTGGGATCTNCGGACACGAGCTTCTGAAATAGCACGGTGCCCCGATACGCTTGATCGTGCCCTGCAAATACGGATATACGTCACCGACCCGATATGTTCTGGAACACGATCGCACCACGTGAGTACGACTTCGTCTCAAAGGTTGATCCTACCGTTCTCCATCCGAGATGGTCACAGGCGATAGAGAGAATGACCGGCACCGGTGATCGTGTAGCGACACCAAAGTACGACGGATACAGGATACAGATCGAACACCTCAAGAAGTCGTAGAACTGGATGCGGAGGAAGGATGCATACAAGTCGGGGGGATGTCTATCGTCTGGCATCGTGCGTAGAACGGTTCGAGTCGACACTGCGGGGCTGGTCGGACTCGAATGCGACCGACCGCCTTTGGGGCAGGGATACGTCGCTTTGGACGGGTGCTGACGAAGACCGCTGGCTTGACTGGCTGACAGCGGTTGATAGGCATCGGCCGGAGATCGATCAGATACGCTCGCTCGCTCGCGAGGTGCGTGACGATGGAATCACGGATTGTTTGCTGCTTGGTATGGGCGGTAGCAGCCTGTGTCCCGAAGTCGTTTCGGAGACGTTCGGTCCTCAGCCCCAAGCGGCTAGGTTGCACGTACTGGACTCGACCCTGCCCGACCAGGTCAGGCGGTTGAGAGATTCGCTCGATCTGGCTCACACGCTTGTCGTCGTTGCGAGCAAGTCCGGGTCGACGGTCGAGCCGAATGTCCTTCTNGACTATTTCGAAGCCGAGTTGTCGAAGGTCGTGGACGTGCCCGGNAGGCACATTGCGGCGGTGACAGATCCTGGCTCCGCACTTGAGGCGAGGGCCGTTGAAGGTAATTTCCGAAGCGTTCTGGCGGGCGTCCCCCAGATCGGTGGCAGATTTTCGGCGCTGTCAAATTTCGGAATACTGCCCGCTGGTCTGGCGGGTGTGGATTTGAACGGCTACCTAGATTACGCAGGAGACATGACGGAAGCATGCCGTGGGGTGTCCGAGAACCCGGGTGTTCTGCTGGGTGCAGCTCTTGGCGCGGCGTATTACGAAGGTCGCGACAAGGTCACGCTCGTCGTTTCGCCGGGGCTTTGGGAAATGGGGGCTTGGATCGAGCAACTCGTGGCCGAAAGCACAGGGAAGGTGGGTGTTGGTCTCTGCCCTGTGAATCAGGAACCGGTCCTCGACGTCACATCCTACGGATCCGATCGCGTTTTCACATACATCCGGTTGGCATCCGAACCCGAAGATGCTCAGGATGCGTTTATTGACAGTCTGTCTCGGGCAGGGCACCCCACAATCACCCTGTCGGTCGAGGATGTTGAGCGACTCGGAGCCGAATTTTACCGCTGGGAGTTCGCTGTGGCCGTCGCGGGGTCGTTGATGGAGATAAACCCTTTCGATCAGCCGAATGTCCAGGAAAGCAAGGAGATCACGTCGGCTTTGCTGGCGGGATTCGANGCTGATGGTGCTCTGAACGAGCCGGCAGCTGTAGGCGACTGCGGAGGATTGAGGGTGACGACGACTGTGCCAGGCGATTCACCAGAGAGGGCGCTGGCTGAAATACTAAGCTCGATAAGGGTAGGGGATTACTTGGCCCTTTTGGCCTATTGCGATCGTACGGATGAGGCACAGGCAACGTTCCAGCGCATTAGGAAGCAGATTGGGACGACCCGGCGGGTGGCCACGACCCTCGGCTATGGCCCGAGGTTTCTGCACTCCACGGGACAATTGCACAAGGGTGGTCCTAACACTGGCGTTTTCCTTCAAGTCACGACCTCACCGGATGAGGATTTGGCCATCCCCGGCAAGTCGGCCACTTTTGGTATCTTGAGTCGTGCTCAGGCACTCGGCGATTACCAAGCCCTTTCAGAGAAGGGTAGGCGTGTGATCCGTTTCGATATGCGTGAAGGTCTGACANCAGGGCTTCACGCGCTGGAGTCGTTGATTATGGGTTCGTTGTAGCAATGGATGATGGTCAGACCGGGAACCTGATGAAACTCACGTGGTAAGGAGCNTATATGGCTGATGCCGGTCATCGCGGTGGCGAGCTTGTGGATATCCAACCCGTTCTGGATGAGCCTGCCGTCTCTTTCGAGGCTCGTGTCGCTCAGGACGGTCTGGACCTGAGACGAACATCGCTCAACATCCTTCAGGTTAACGTCGGCAAGCTGTGCAATCAGGCGTGTCACCATTGTCACGTCGATGCCGGGCCAACGAAAACTGAGATTATGTCTCGTGAGACGATCGACAATATTCTCGGCTTTCTTGAGTCATCGGATATAAAGACCGTCGACATCACGGGGGGCGCTCCTGAGCTGATTCCCGACTACCGCTACTTTGTCGAGCGCGTTCGCGGGATGGGTCGGCACGTAATCGACCGCTGCAACCTGACCGTTGTTTTCGAGCCTGGCCAGGAAGACTTGGTCGACTTCTATGTCGCNCAAGAGNTCGAACTGATCTGCTCCCTGCCCTGCTACTCACAGGGCAATGTCGATGCGCAGAGAGGGAGAGGCGTTTTCGATAAGAGCATTCGTGCTTTGCAGATCCTGAACTTGCGCGGGTATGGGTACCCGGGGTCAAGGCTTCTGCTGCATCTGGTTTACAACCCCGTCGGTCCTTCCCTCCCACCGGCCCAGGAAGAGCTCGCTGCCGACTATCACGAGAAACTCCTGACGGATTTCGGGATCGTGTTCAACGAGCTCTACACGATCACCAACATGCCGATAAACCGGTTTGCTGACTCGCTAAAGCGACACGGTGAGCTCGGTGACTACATGACGACGCTTCGAACCAGCTTCAATGCTGCTGCCGTCCCGAGGCTCATGTGTCGGTCTCAGGTCAGCGTCGATTGGCTCGGGAACATCTATGATTGCGATTTCAACCAGATGCTCGACATGCACTCAATGGGGACTCCGTCAAAAATCTGGGACTACAGCCCTGACGATCTCATCGATAAACCAGTNCGTCTAGACGACCACTGCTATGGCTGCACTGCAGGAGCCGGAAGCAGTTGCGGAGGTGAACTGGTGTAAGTGGTAGGACTGACCGGACTGAGTCGGATGACAGAAACTGATGTGACGCATTGTGATCCGTGTTCAGGCTACTTCTATGCCCGCTTCTTCGAGTCATACGACGTAAGTGGTCTATCTCTAAGCCCGAACGCAGATCCTCAGCGCCCGGAAGAAGACCGCTAAGTCGCACTTTGTTGTGCCTACGAACAGGAGCTGCCTCTCAAGACGCTGAGGTGAGGTATTCCTCGATAGCGGACTTTATCTCGTCACGGACACGTCTGAAGACGACCATTCGTTCCTCGTCGCTGCCCTCGGCGTCCGCCGGGTCGTCGAAGCTCCAGTTGATCACAGCCGTTTTGCCCGGAAAGATTGGGCAACTTCCCTGTGCTCGGTCGCAGGCTGTGATCACCTCATCCAGAGGCTCATCAGCATACTGATCAATGTCGTCCGAGCTGTGTCGGCTGATATCTAGACCTACTTCATCCATTACCTTAATCGCCAGCGGTTTGATGGGGGAGGGGCACGTACCCGCGCTGAAGATAGTGTATTCCTCGCCATTCAGAGCTCGAAGCCACCCTTCTGCTATCTGGCTACGACAGGAGTTACCTGTGCACAGGAACAGAACTCTTTTCCTCATCACACCACTCTCCCGGTCTGATTCGTATGGTTGCTGGAAGCAGCCACCATTGCTCGTCGCACGCTTGTAAGCGAAGAGCGAAATCTGGCGCATTGCTGACGGCTGAAATGTAGAACGCTTCCGGCATAGCCGACCAAGGGTTGATTGGTAATATCTGTAGACATCGGCATTTAAGGCGGGCAGGTTTCTTCCACGGACGCGGACTTGCGAGGCAGAACCACAGAGAAGCAGTACCAGGTGGACGACTTGTTGGATCAAAGGCAGCAAAAAAGGGGATAGGCATCTGACGCCCGTCCCCGGTCTTCTTTTTGTGTCTCCTCTTTGCTCAGGTAGGCTTGGGCGACGCGCTACATATCGTCAAGTTATCTGATCTTTTCTTGAGGGGCTTGGCTATCGGCACTGGATCTTCAGTTGTGACAGCTCTTTTGCCTTGTCCATCGCCTGAGCCGGGTGTCCGAATCTGGCGAAAAGCTAGCTCAGCATTCGCTGGTTCGTGTGCACTTCGGCAACGGCTCACTAGCTCCTGAAGGCAGCCTGGACCTTACGGATTGCCTGAATAATATCGTCGATGTCTTCACGGCTACCGAGAAGCATGGACTGGTAGAACCAGAAGCTGTGGGCACAGACGTGCTCGATATTCGGACAATCGTTGCGTCGCACCTTGTCCGGGTACCGGTCAAGGATTGTTTTAAGGGCTCCCTCGTCAGTCAAGGGGCGCTGGTATCCAGGTGTGCACGATATACCTTCGGCACGGAGGGCTGCAAGAAATTCATCTCGTGTCCGTCCTCCAAACGCCTCGGGGTCATATAGGGACATGTAGAGATGATACCCGTGTTGTGTGACCCAAGGGCGCCAGCCAGGCGGCGTTATCCCGTCGATTGTCTCGAGGGCGTTGGAAAGGTACGCGGCGTTGTCGTTCCGTTGCTTGGTTTGGTCCTCAAGAGTCGGGAGACGCATTAGTAGGATCGCTGCGAGGTACTCCGAGGTTCGGTAGTTCCAGCCCAGACGAGGATATTCCCATCTCTCACCGCCTGGCCGACGCCCGACGTCCTTAAAGGCGTAGGCGCGATCCCTGATGTCGATGTCGTTGGTGACGATGCAGCCCCCTTCACCTGAGGTCAGGTTCTTGCTGGACTGGAAGCTGAAAGCTCCGACATCGCCGAGCGAACCGACCTTCTTTCCGTTCACTTCGGCCCCGTGTGCCTGCGCGCAGTCTTCGACGACGACGAGGTCGTGACGCTTGGCGATCTCGTTGATTGAGTCCATGTCTGCCGGATGTCCACCCAAGTGGACCGGAAGGATCCCGACCGTTCGTTCCGTGATGGCTGCTTCGATCGCCTCAGGCAGGATTGTGAAGCTCACGGGATCAATGTCGACCAGTGAGAGAGAGCAACGAACCGAGAGGGCCGCGCTTGCCGTCGCTATAAATGTGTAGTTCGGGATGATGACCTCGCCGCCTTCGCCGATCCCGTCAAGGTCGAGTGCGCCGGCAATCGCAGCTGAGATCGCATCAGTGCCGTGCGGCATGATGATCCCGTAGCGACCATCGCAGTAGGCGGCGAAGGAGGCTCCAAATGCTTCGCCCTGGGTCGCTGGAAGGCCTTCGCTGCGGCTGAGGTAAACGTCTCGAAGGGCGGGCTCAAGCTCACGTTCCCAGTCTGCCTCTTGGTTATTCGGCCACTCCGGCCAAGGGTTCTTTTCGGTGTTGCGTACAGGGCTTCCGCCCTCGATGGCCAGCTTGTCGATATTTGTCGTTGAACTCATAGTTATTCAGAATTGGGATTAAGAGGGCTCCAAGGCTGTTCCAAGCCGTAGAGTAAGCATCTCCCTAAAACCAGTCAAGATGGCGGCAATCCCACTCGCACTTGATTCGATCCATCTTTTTGGCAGCGATCTTGCATTATTATTCTCATAATTTGGGACTGTTCATTCGTTCTGTTTGTAACTTATTAAATATGAATTGGTTAGCGTTTTTCTTCTTTGATCAGTCACGGGGCCGGGAGAAGGATCTAGTCTGTTTGCCGGATCATCTTTCCTCGTGATCGAGCCGAAAGTCTTTGCTGGATCGGCCTTCGAGGTCGGTTTCGAGCGATCGCGAGGGCTGGGTCCGCTTCCGATGCCGAAGGTGGAAGAGGCGGATATTGCGTTCGCCAGGGCCTGTCAACAAGCTGTCGCCGACCTGTGTCCTCCGCTGATCGATCTGTATGCGGGCTTCCTTGAAGGCGGTGGTTGGGACGAAGAGACCTTTCTCGTCTACTACTTCGCCCGCAGGCAGGGCATGCTTCGTGGGTGCACGAATCTGGCCGTACTCCCTGTAGCCACACTTGAGGGTGAAACGCTCATCGGTCGAAACTACGACTGGGCCTATTCGGATCTTGAGTTCTGCGAGTCACGAGCTATCGTCGTCGAGGGCAGGTTGCCTTTCGTTTCCTATACGCACCACTGGATTGGGCATCCGGACTGTTTGAATCAAGCCGGGCTGTTCGTAGCGATCTCATCGCTTCCGGCATACGTGGCCGATCGACCCGGCATCCAGTGGAACCTGCTCGTCGATGCAATTGCCATGACCTGCCGGACCGTCCAGGAGGCTGTTGAGTTGTTGAGCAGCGTCGAGCACCTCCGCGCGATGACGTATTTGCTGGCTGATGCTAGCGACGCAGCGGCAGTGGACGTCACAGCAGAGGGTGTCGTGGTTCGAGAGCCGGAAGACGGTATTGTGATCGCAACCAATCACCTTGTTGGTTCCTCTGATGGGACCGACCGAACGAAACATTCGGTCGCCCGTTATGACAGGGCGCGCGAGCGTCTTCTCGAGTGTACACCGGACATCGAGGAGGACGACATTAAAGGAGTCCTGACAGATCCGGTTTGCACCATACGGGACGGAAAACGATTTCTGCACGAACTGGACCATGTCCCTCTGGCAGCTAAGGAAGACTGGGGCACGATCTGGTCGACGATCGGCAGGCCACTTCAGGGACGTCTCGAGATCGCGGAAGGGCATCCGCTGGATGTCGAATATGTCCGAGTAAACTGGGACCCGACTCAAACGACAAAAGTATGAAACGACTCACATTGACATTTCTGGCGCTGATGCTCGGCGGGCTCGTTGCTCCGGTCGATGCCCAGTTTCGCCGCGACACCACGCGTGTCAATGATCAGGAGTTCCTCAGACTTCTCAAGCAGGCGGACGAGCACAACGAGGAACAGCAGCTTCGCGCTCAGAGGACGCACAACTCGCGTATTCTGATGCGTCTTGCCGACGACGAGGACCCGGGTGTCCGGTTTCGGGTGGCGTTCAATCCTTATACGCCGGCGGAGACGTTGCGTCATCTGGCCGGCGACCCGAACCCGACTGTTCGGTGGGGTGTCGCCAGGAACGACCGGTTGCTGTTCGAGATCGACACGTCTTTTGTTGCGGATCTGGACCAGGCCGGCAACCTCATTGAGCTGAGCCGCTTGTTCGGTCGCGCCGGGATCACGCTTGGTCGTGATGGCCTGGTGAGCGTAGACATTCCCTCGAAGCAGTGGTCTCTGCGAGACGGGTTCCACAGCTTCGAGATCAAACGTAGCCGCTTGGGTTTGTTTGTCTACTCAGAGCAGATCCCCCGGGAAGCGCGTGCAGACCTCTCAAAGGACTATTCCGAGGTCGTGCGTGTCGGTCTCGCGAGCAACCCAAACATGACTCCGGACATCATGGGCGAGATTTACAACGATGTGTCTCCTACAGTCCGGAAGTATGTGGGTGCGAATGAAAACACTGATGAAACGACACTGGAAATCCTTTCGAAGGATGTGGAGTATGCAGTCAGGCTGAACGTCGCCGGAAACGCCTCGACACCACTGCACGTGCTTGAAAGGCTCGCCATCGATCTGGATGATGGCATCCGTATAGAGGTCTGCAAGAATGCGAGCTCCTCACCGTCCCTTCTACTCGGGATGATCTTCGACAACAACATCGAAGTCCGCGCCGCCGCCGCCGCACACCGATCAATGCCGTCTCCGGGCCTGCTCAAGCTCGCTCAAGACGACGATCTCGGCGTGCGCCAAGCTGTTGTCGACAATCCGAACACTTTGCCCGATGCCCTAAGAAGACTATCCTTTGATCAGGATGATGATGTCAAGGGACAGGCCCGAACGCGCCTCGCTATGATCCTGAAGGACCAGATCGAAGAGGATCGCGAACGATAGTCGAAGCCGAAGGCCAGCAGAACGGAGGATCTCGTGAGCGACATATTACTTGTGGACGGGAATCCGGATCACGTCCGCCCTCTCGAAGGGTTGTTCAAATACCGCGTTAAAAACGGGCTCGAGGTAGTCTCGGATTGCGTGTCCGCTTTACGTCGTATCTGCGAGTGCCCACCTGACGTGGTCATGATCAACGCCCTCCTGTTCGCCAGCGAGGATTTTGGTTTTCCAAGGGCCATTGCCGAAGATCCGGGCCGTGTCGGGATCAAGGTGATCGTACTGTTCTCGGGGCACTTGGACGAGATTCGTAAACGATCGGATAAGCAATTCGGTGCGACCATCCTTGAGCTGCCTACGACCACCGATGAACTGAACGAGACGTTATGCAGGGCTTCAGGTCTACGACTACGGACATCCGGTGTTCAGGCTGTATCTTGGGAAAAACTCGCGACGCAAAAGACTGGCCCGAAGCGGACCAATCCAGAGCTCCAACCCGTATCGCGGGAGGAGGTTGAGGCACCAGGGAACGATAATAAGGCCGCAGTCAGGCCGGTGAACTGGGCAATCGCTAGTGCACAGGATGCCTCGCCACGAGCACCATCGAAACGCAAAAATACCGCCGCCAAGGGTCGGCGGCCCACCGAACCGCCACAAAAGGCGGCCAAGTTCCAGTCAGATGGTTCTTCTGGCTTCAGATCGATCGTGGACACTGCTGATCGGGTCGAATCCAAAGAAGATGCTGGGCCAGAGGCCTTCCAGGCTTCAAGCTTTCGAAACCTGTCGGAGGTGGATCCGCGTAACGTGAAAAACCGCTAGGTCAGCATCTCCTGAAAGCCTAAGGTGTCCAGTGGAAAAATTGCTGGGCACCTTTTTTATTCGTAAATTTCAGAGCTTGAATAGGATCTGGAGAATCACTTATCCGAGTGATTCTGAGGGGATCGTGGACTGGAGAAATGATGCAGAATAAGGCAAACGAACTCGAAAGACGGCTGCGCGAGGCGGTTGAGGGTGAGGTGCGATTTGACCAGTTGTCTCGGATCCTCTACAGCACAGATGCCAGTATGTATCAGATCGAGCCGGTGGGAGTGCTGCTTCCCAAATCGCGAGCGGACACAATCGCTGCCATACAGATCGCACGGGACATGGATGTGGCCGTCATCCCCCGGGGAGGAGGCACTGGTCTGGCAGGCCAGACTGTCGGCAAGGCCTTGATCATCGACTTCTCCAAGTATCTGAACGAGATCCTCGAACTCAACGTCGATGAACGGTGGGTGCGTGTACAGCCTGGTGTCGTTCTGGATGAACTTAACGCCTATCTGAAGCCGCACGGGCTTCATTTCGCACCGGATGTTGCGACGAGTAGCCGTGCGAACGTGGGTGGCATGATCTCAAACAACTCCGCTGGTGCGCATTCAGTGAAGTATGGGAAGACCATCGATCACGTTCTCGAACTCGAGGTCGTCCTGACGGATGGCTCAGTGTGCACATGGGGCGAGATGACGGCCGAGCAGGTCCGGGATCGTGTCGAGCAGAAGAATCTTGAAGGCCAGATCTTCCGCGAGGTAATCCGGCTCTCGCGAACCCACCGGGACGAGATCCTCGAACGATACCCGAAGGTGTTGAGGCGGGTCGGAGGATACAACTTGGACGCCTTCATCGACAACAAGCCATTTAATATGAGCCGGATGGTGGTTGGTTCTGAAGGCACGCTAGTCGCCGTAACTGAAGCGAAGGTGAACCTGGAAGCCCTGCCGAAGACCAAAGCCCTCGGCGTGATCCAGTTTGGCGGTCTGGTCGAATCGATGGAGGCCGTGGCGCCGATCCTGGAAACGACTCCTGCCGCGGTCGAGTTGATCGATAAGATGATCCTTGACCAAACGAAGGGGAATCCGGAGCTGTCCAAGCAGAGAGCTTGGGTCGAAGGAGATCCGGAGGCCATACTTGTTGTTGAATATTATGCTGATAGTCTCGACGAGATTGAGCTGAAGCTCAAAGCGCTCGAGCAACTTATGGCGAGCAAGGGGCTAGGCTACGGTTTCCTTCGTGCCATTTCGCCGGATGAGCAGAACAACGTCTGGAATGTCCGCAAAGCCGGGCTCGGATTGCTTATGGGCATCTTGGGGGATGCAAAGCCTGTGGCGTTTGTCGAGGATGCGGCGGTCGATCCAGAGTTGCTGCCCGAGTACATCGCCGAGTTCGAGCGCATTGTTCGGTCACACAACACGACGGCGGGCTACTATGCGCACGCGAGCGTAGGGCTGCTGCACATTCGTCCCGTGGTGAATCTAAAGTCACCTGATGGTGTTGCCCAGATGCGGTCGATCGCGGAAGACGTTCGCGATCTGGTCCTCAAGTATGGCGGCGCCATGAGCGGGGAGCACGGTGACGGGCTAGTGCGGAGTTGTTGGAACGAGCAGATGTTCGGAAGTCAGCTTTATGGCGCCTTCCGAGAGGTAAAGTGCGCATTCGATCCAAACGGTTTGATGAATCCAGGAAAGATCGTCGATGCACCGATGATGACGGAGAACCTGCGGATCGGACCGCACTACCGCGCCGAAGAACCGCAGACACACTTCGACTTCTCTTCGCAAGGCGGCTTTTCGCGTGCGATCGAGATGTGTAACGGGGTCGGGCAATGCCGAAAAAAACTCGTCGGGACGATGTGCCCCTCCTACATGGCGACCCTCGACGAAGCGGATACGACGCGGGGTCGTGCGAACACTCTACGTGCTGCAATATCAGGCGAGCTTCCTGGGGGCGTCACGGACGAGGCCGTTTACAAGGCACTAGATCTCTGCCTCGAATGCAAAGCCTGCAAGTCCGAGTGCCCGTCGAACGTAGACATGGCGAAACTCAAGTACGAGTTTGTCGCGCAGTATTACGAGAAGCACGGCCGGCCGCTACGTGCTTGGCTGTTCGGGAACATCGAGATGATCAACAGGCTAGGTTGCCTGTTTGCACCGGTCTCGAACTGGATTGCCGGTGCGGCGCCATCCAGAGTGATGATGGATTGGCTCGGCATTGCGCCGGAGCGTGATTTGCCGCCATTCGCACGACGTACTTTCGAAAGATGGTTCGGCCGTCGACACGGGCTCACTGCGAACAAGAAGATCGCGCTGTTTGCCGATACCTATCTCAACTACAACTACCCGTCGATTGGGCAGTCGGCTACAGAGATCTTCGAAGCGGCCGGCCATGAGGTTCTGCTTGCAGAGAAGAGATGCTGTGGTAGGCCTATGCTGAGTGGAGGAATGATCTCCGAAGTGAAACAGAACGCCGTCTACAACGTCGAGCGACTCAGTGAATATGCCAGAGACGGATACGCGATCGTGGGATTCGAGCCGAGCTGTGTATCTATGCTGACGGACGACTATCCGGATCTGATCCCAGGCGAAACGACGTCGGTTGTGGCTAGGAATTCATACACCTTCGAGAGCTATCTGTCGAAGCTGCACAAGGAAGGCGAGCTTGACATCGACTTCTCGGATGCAGAGAAGACGCTCCTAGTTCATGGACACTGCCACCAGAAGGCGCTGTGGGGGATCGGTCCCTCTCTCGACGTCTTGAATCTGCCGCCTGGATACACGGCGACTGCTATCGACTCCGCCTGTTGCGGAATGGCGGGATCCTTCGGATACGAGAAGGAACATTACGACATCTCGCTGAAGATCGGTGACCAGCGACTACTGAGCGCCGTGCGGGAGGCGCCAGACCACGTGGAGATCGTTGCTGCCGGATTGTCATGTCGTGAACAGATCGGGCAGACCACAGGGAAGACTGCACGCCACCCCGCAGAAGTACTGAGGGAAGCGCTGGTGTGAACGGCCGAGTCCGCCAGCGTCTCGTCGTGAGTGGACGAGTTCAGGGCGTCGGGTACAGGTACTTCACGCAGCGGGAAGCACACACCCTGGGCTTGGGTGGCTTTGTCAAAAACCTCCCGAACGGGAACGTCCAGCTGGAAGCAGAGGGAACTGCGGAGAAACTCTTGGCCTTGGCCGCAGCCTTGAGGCAAGGCCCATCATTGTCTCGAGTCGACGGAATTCAGGTCTCGGACGTCCCGCCTCGAAACGATCTCGAAGAACGGTTCATCATCACAGGCTGACGATTGGAGTACAATGGATCTGAATGACCATATCCGCGATATCCCCGATTTCCCGAAGCCAGGGATCACGTTCAAGGATATCACGCCGCTTCTCGGGCACGCCGGGGCATTCGATGCCTCTATTCTCGAGCTTGCCCAACCCTACCGGGGTTCATCGATCGATGCGGTCGTCGGGATCGAATCCAGAGGCTTTATTTTCGGCGCCGCCGTCGCTCGAGAGCTCGGCACCGGATTCGTCCCGATTCGTAAGCCAGGAAAACTGCCGGCGGATACGATATCCGTTTCGTATCAGCTCGAGTATGGGGAGGATACCGTCGAGATTCATCGGGACGCACTTCGGGCAGGCCAGAGCGTTCTCTTGATCGACGATGTCCTGGCGACAGGCGGCACGATGGCTGCCGCAGTCGACTTGGTGCAGAAGACTGGTGCTGAGATCGCGGGGGTCGTCTTTCTCGTTGAGTTGTCCTTCCTGAATGGACGCGATAAGCTCAAAGGGCAGGCGATACACTCCGTGCTGACCTATTAGAATTCGGTCAAGTTGACCCTCCGATAGCACGCTTATATATTCATCTTTAAGCCCCTGTAGCTAAGTGGATAGAGTAGCGGATTCCTAAATTGCTGAAGAGGTAGGCGGGGGGTGGATTTACGCGGTTTTCTGGACATTGCGTATCCAGAATTGTCTGAAATGTGGATGAGGTTTTGGATGAGATTGGATGAAATTATGCTCTCGTAGCTCAGCTGGATAGAGCGCGTGATTCCTAATCACGAGGTCACAGGTTCGAGTCCTGTCGGGAGCACCACTCACCATCATCTCACCTTCCCAAAAAGCCAGAAACTCTCTTATTTATAAGGGTTTCCGGCTTTTTCTGTTTTAGGTTCTCGAGGATTTTGGGTGTTAAAAGCATTCAGAAACGTCCAGAAACGACTGAAATTTGGGTGAGATTATGGGTGAGATTATCCTCCAATGGCTTAGCCGGACGGTGAAGTCAAGAAAAGTTAAGAGGGAGGCTTGATGCCCAAGAAACAGATTGCAGTTGTAGGTGCTGTCTTCAGGCGAGATGGACGGTTATTGTTAGCACAGCGATCATCAGGTCATCTGGCTGGAATGTGGGAATTCCCGGGTGGGAAGATAGAAGATGGCGAGACCCCACAGGAGTCTTTAGCTCGGGAGCTGAAGGAAGAGCTGGGTGTCAAGGCTGAGATTGGTGAATTCGTTGCTGATACCGTTTTTGAGTACGAGCAGGTGTCCATACACTTGTCTTGCTTCTGGATCGATTATTATGTCGGGGAGATTGAACCCAGAGAACATTCCCAGATCCAATGGGTGCTTCCGGAGCAGCTTGCCACGATGAACCTAGCGCCGGCGGACATACCTATCGCTCTATCAATACTGGAGGGTGAAGACAAGGATGGCATTTGCACCGGGTTTGGAGAAGGGTGAAGAGATCAAGAACGACCGACCGATATCTGTTAATTGATTGTAGATCAATTCATTATGCGAACTGATTGAACAGGTTTCTGATCCATTGGTCGTGTGTTCGAATTTCGCCAGGGGAACCAAATAAGTGGTTAAACTGATAGGTATGGGAGTCACCTTCGAGGAGGCTCCCGTTTTGTTTAGGATAGTATCCAAATGTCAACAATTTCTGGTATTCGCAATTCTTTAAGCCGGGCCGTACCCTTAGGACAACCCAGCAACTGATCACCCGTAACTTGATTCGGAAGGTGTGACCGTGAGCGTGAACGCGACACAGCAGGAGACAAATACGCT
>PAXL01000049.1 GCA_002714465.1 Gemmatimonadota bacterium
TGAGAGCTGAGACCTGCGTGTCGAGTCGGGCCCATCTGTCTATTAGTTCGGTCAGAAGCTGATTGTCCGGGTCTATGGTCTATATGGGATACTCGATCCGGGATGCCTCGATGAAACGTGCAACATCTTTTGGGTTCTGGTCGACACTCTGCCCGATGACGGTCCAGTCCTTGTAGTTCTGGTGGATTGCCTAAAGACTCGGTATCTCCATAGTACAGTCGTGATACCATGCCGACAGAGGTTGACGACCTTGATCTTCTGGTTGAAGCTGTCGAGGTTCCGTGCCTGTCCGTTCAGGTCGGTGAGGGAAAAACTGGGTGCCGGCAATCTTTCTGTATTCCTGACTGAGAGCGGAACCATTGAGCGATCCGGGTTTCTGTTCGAGTAGAGAGTGCCAGACCTAGAAGCCGACAAGCGTATTCAAATCAAATCGCACAACGAAAGATGGAGTTTGTGTATAGATGAAGACTGACGGGAACATCTATCGGCACGACATCACCATCAGCGAGAATACGATTTTCCAGGGACTCGTGATGGGATCGATCACCGTCGCTCCGGGAGTGATTTTCGAGCTGAGAGGGTCGGCGGCGATGGACGTGGTCCTGAGGGAGGGATCGAAGCTCGAACTGTATGGGCAGGTGGGACGAGATGTGGTCAATCGGGGCGGGATGATTGTGCACAACGAAGGAGAGATCAAGGGACAGGTGGTGGAGGATTGGAAATAGAAGATTGAAGGGTGAATATGCGAGATGTGAGCGGATTGATTAGCGAAGTCGTTGAAGACATCGTGGCCTTGAGGCACGAGATCCACGAGAACCCTGAACTGTGCTACGAAGAGAGCGGGACGGCGGAGCGGGTGCTGAAACACATCGGGGGGATCGATGGTCTGGACACGTGCACGCGTGTTGCGGAGACGGGGATCGTGGCAACGCTCGATGCAAAAAAGCAAGGACCGTGCGTGGCGCTTAGAGCAGATATGGATGCGCTCCCGATGGATGAGACGAACGATGTTCCCTACAGATCGAAGGTGCCCGGCAAGATGCACGCGTGCGGGCACGATGGGCACACGAGCTGTCTTGTCGGAGCGGTGAGGGTACTGAGCCGGCTTCGAGACGAGCTGGATGGTCCCGTGAAGTTCATCTTTCAGCCGGCCGAAGAAGGGGGAGCCGGCGGGAAGCGAATGTGTGAAGAGGGAGTGCTTGAAGACCCGAAAGTCGATGCGATCTTCGGGTTCCACGGATGGCCGTCGTCGACGCAAGGAGACGTTGGTGTTCACGAGGGCGCATTCCTGGCCAGCTCGGATACCTTCGACATCACGATCGAGGGGACGGGATCGCACGCCGCGTTTCCTCATCTGGGTGTGGACCCGATAGTCGTCGCATCACACGTGGTGACGGCCGTTCAGTCGATCGTTTCGCGGACAACGGACCCGCTGAGCAGTGCGGTCGTCACGGTGGCTGAGATCAAGGCCGGAACGACATACAACATCATCCCGCAGACCGCGCATCTGAGAGGAACGATTCGGGCTCTCGACGAAGAGGTTCGGCAGGCCACACACGAGCGACTCCGTACGATTGCCGAGAAGACAGCAGAAGCTTTCGGGGCTCGTGCGGCCGTGAGTACGCGGTTCGGGTATCCTGTCACGCTCAATCACGGAAACGCCTGTGCCTATGCCGACGGTGTCGTGGACAGTATTGAAGGTTTGAACAAGCATGATCTACTGCCCGTTATGGGCGGAGAGGACTTCTCGTTCTACTCGGAGAAGATTCCGGCAATGTTCATGACGCTCGGTGTGCGGCCGAAGGGGCGGGATTCGTACCCGAATCTGCATCAGTCGGACTACGACTTTCACGATGGAGCGATCCCGTTCGGGATCAGGTTGCACGTAGAGATCGCGAGACAGTTCGCGAAGCGTTGGAAGGCCTAGCTATAGCCCAATTCGAGCGGCTCGAATCGGTTGATTTCTGCTTGTGACTCCCCTCGCATAGCGTGCCACAGGTCCCAACGGCAGCCCAAAGGGAGACACATCAATGTTGTGTCGCTCTTTCCTGCGGTTTCGACGCCTGACTAGTCGCGGAGTTCGTAGCCTTTGTCGACGAGCGCCTGTTCCTGACCGATCGGGGTGTGCATGAAGTCGTAGAACTTGTCGAGCGCAGCTTTGGCAATCGGGGGCGTCGATTTGGAAGTGATGATCATTAGCAGGATTCCCCCGGACAGATACCAGATGATCATGTCTTGGAGTTCCATTCCTAGCTCGTAGTTGCAGTATGCCCAGATCACGATCGAACCTAGGATGCTTGCCCAGGCTCCGTAGCCGTTGCACCTCCGCCAGATGATGCCACCCCAGACGGCTATTCCCCAGAATGCTGACATAGGCTGCAGGAAACGCCACAGATCCACGACGCTGTCGAAGAGCTCGGTGATCAGGATCCCGCCGATTACCATGACGACACCAGCAACACGTCCCACGTTCAGGTAGTGATGGTCTTCTTTTTTTGGCGCGAACATCGGTCGGTAGATGTTTTCAACAAACAGGGCGGAACCGTCGACCATGAACGAGTCGCAAGACGACATGACCGCCGCGATCATCGATGCGAGCATGATGCCGACGAGGCCGACCGGGAGCAGATCGCGAGTTGCCTGACCGAAGGCGAGCTCGGGGTCTGCCAGATTCGGGTAGATGGCGATAGCGCCCACACCGATGAAGGCCCAGGCGATCGTACAAAAGCGTTTGACCATGTTCCCGTAGGTGAACCCAATCCGGGCCTCCCACTCGGTCTTGCCGGATCCACCCATCTCCATGACGTGGGGTTGGCCTGGTATGCTGAAGATGGTGTTGATCGTCAGGATGACGACGAACCAGAAGGTGATGCGGTCGTATCCGGGCGGTGGGTCCTCCACGATCGTCAGCGTGAAGGTCTCCGGAGGCAGGAGATCGTGCATGCCTGAGAAGCCGCCGAGTTGCGCGAGCATGAAGGGCCAGAGGATGAAAGAGAGGATGATGATGAAGACGCCCTGTATGAAGTCTGTCGCCACTGCGGCCTGAAGACCGCCGATCAGACCGTAGAACAGGAACATGGCGGACATAATGATGATACAGACCTCGGGTGTGACCGCTCCACCGGTCACACCGCTAGCCATCTTGCCCGTTCCCTCGAGCATTATGCCCATCGAGAGAATGTAGTAGAAGATCCCGAAGAGCGAGTAGACTCGGCCCAGTCCCATCCCGAACCGCTCGTCGAAGAAGTCGCCCGTTGTGATATACCGCATCCGACGGAAGAGCGGCATCATGATCCAGTAGAAGGGTGTGACAAAGAGCGGCAGCCATGCGTACCAGATCCCGGCGAGGCCGAGCTTGTAGGATGCGCCGACAACATTGACCGCCTGGTCCGTGTGCGTGCCCGTCCCGAAAGCGTGCATGATCAGCATCGCTTTCCCGAACCGTCGACCACCCATGAAGTAGTCGATAGATTTTTTCACGCCTCGAGACGCGAGGAGACCGATGACGCTGATGCCGACGAGGTAGATGATGAGCGTGGCAAAGTCGAGGTAGTGGAGTCCAAGCATAGAAACCTAGTGGCGTCCCAAGTTAGAACTTCGAGTTGCGTTCCAATTGACATCGGCCGACAACTTAGGTTGGACGTCTGGCTTCGTCAAGCCAACCCCCTTTAAAGCTTCCACCACTCGGAACCAGGAACGATTCTAGTCCTTTTGAAATACTTCTCTGGCTCGCCGAAGCCTTGGCGAAGACGGTTCGCTTTTCGTAACCTCTTGCGAGGGTTCGGCGGCTGAATACTTTCAGGCATAAACCCAAGAGTAGCTTTCCAAGACCAGTTCGTGACTGAATCATGACCTTCACGCTGGATCATTTCGTTTGGCCTCGACCTCTTTTATATCTCGGTTGGATGGTTAGTGTTCTTCTTGTTCTCGGTCTTCCTCGATACATTTGCAGAGGAGGTGCGCGTTATTGTCTTTACGTTCTTTGTTTTTCACCGATTTTTCACGTTTTCGCTTGTCTGGATCGACCCTAGTTCCAGTATCGGAAGTTGACATACCTGATCATACCCGTGATCTGCATTGCGGCGTGTGGCTGAGGTGAGGCAGGGATCGTCTGCTGCTCGCATTGAACGCGCCGATCGAAGGGTGTCTGACAAATTACCTAGTGGGAGAACCGCCCTAGCTGTAAGCAATCGTCGCAATCGTGGCGGCTATGTGATCGATCGACTAGTGGAGCTCTAGCGAGTAGCTGAGCAAACGGCAGATCCCTCAGGGCTACCACGTCATCAAGAGGATCTTTTGGCGGTATCGAACGACATCGTCGTGATCGGGGCCGGTGTGATCGGTGTGTGCACGGCCTATGAGCTGACGAGGAGAGGGCATAAAGTAACTCTGATCGATCAGGGGGATGTGTGCGCCGGCAGTTCGTATGGCAACGCCGGTCTGGTCGTGCCGAGCCATTGCGTGCCGCTGTCGGAACCAGGGATCGTGAAGCAGGGCCTGAAATGGATGCTTGATCCCGAGAGCCCTTTCTACATTAAGCCTCGACTTGACCGAGACCTGATTTCTTGGCTCTGGAAGTTCAATCGATCGTGCACGCACAAGCACGTAGCGCGATCTGTGCCGGTGCTTCGAGAGATGCACCTGAACAGCCTCTCGCGGTTCGAGACGTTTGCCGAACAGCTTTCGTTCAGCTACGAACATCGTGGTTCGCTCTACGCGTGCAACACCGAGAGCGGGTTTGAAACAAAGATGGAGGATGCACGGATCGCTGGTCGAGCGGGTATCCGGACCGAGGTGGTCGGGCCTGAAGAGATAGCGAAGTTCGTTCCTGAAACCCCGGTCTCGGCTGTCGGCGGCGTCTTCTATCCGGAGGATGCGCATCTGCAGCCGGCGCAGTTCGTTCGTGCGATTGCCGAGGAGGCACAGAAAGAAGGGGCACAGCTACGGTGTCATTCGCAGGTTATAGGATTCAAACGAACAGGCAGAAGAATCTCGCGAGTCCAGACAACGCGAGGTGACGCCTCTGCAGACCTGTTCATCCTGACTGCGGGGTCCTGGTCGCCGATGGTTGCGGCAGCCCTAGGTTTCACGCTTCCAATTCAGCCGGCGAAGGGATACTCGATCACGTTCAAGCGGCCTCCGAACTGTCCGTCGATCCCGATTATGATGACCGAGGCCAAGGTCGGTGTAACCCCTATGGCGGATACGTTTCGATTTGCGGGTACGCTCGAGCTCGCGGGACTTGACCTGACGATCAACCAGAGGCGTGTCAGGTCAATACTAAGTGCGATGCCGTCATACTTTCCGGAGCTGTCTGAAGAGAGGATGGAGTTGATCGAGATCTGGCGGGGTCTTCGGCCGTGCACGCCTGATGGTTTGCCGCTGCTCGGTCGAACGGGTGAGGTGGAGAATCTGATCGTGGGTGCGGGACACGCGACGATTGGGATTTCGCTAGGCCCCGAGTCGGGGGCGATTCTGGCGAAGATCGTGGATGGGGAGGATGTCGGTTATGATCCGGAGGTGTTGAGTCCGGAGCGATTCTAAAATTAAAGGCCGTTATTAAAGATACGAAAGAAGACGAAATGGGTGCGAGTCCGGAGCATCGAGACAGGCTCGGGACGGTGTAATTGAACTGAACTGAGGGAAAAGATGGCGGATAGACCGGTTGTGGCTTCGATCGTGCAGTATCAGACTGCGATAGAGGCGGGGACCATGAGTGTCACGGAGCTCGTGGAGAAGGTGGCGGAGCTGGGGTTGGATGGGGTCGAGCTGAGGCGTGAGGCTTGGGAGGAGTGCGGAACGTTGATGAGCGAGGAGCTTGAGGCGGTTAAGGCGAGGGTCGCGGAACTCGGGTTGCTGATCACGTTTGGGACGCACAGCGTGATCTTCTGTGAAGGGGTGGATCGCGATCAAGTTTTGGCTGATGTCGATACGGCTGCGGCGTTGGGGTCGCCGTTGTGCCGGTTGTTCAGCGGCCCCGTTCCAGAGGCCGAGGACGATCCGGCTTGGGCTTGGGCGAAGCAGGTGATAGATCGCGCGGAGGAGAAGGGCATCGTGATTGCGCTCGAGAACTACGCCCGGTCGCCGGGCGGGACCCTAGGGGAGATCCAGACGGTGCTGAACCACTTCGATGTGCCGGGTCTGAAGACGAACATCGACACGGGGAACTACGCGGGGTGGAAGCAGGACCATCTGGAGGCGATCGAGGCGATCGGACACCGAGCTGCCTACGTGCACGTGAAGGATCCTAGGGAAGGTGGGACGAGCGTGCCGGGTGAGGGCGATCTCGATATGAAGCGGATCTTCGCCGCGCTCGACGCCCTACCGCACAAAATCGTCTACTGCTTCGAGTTCCCCGGTGGCGATGAGCCGGATGACCGGATCACGCGTGGTCTCGAATTCATGCGCAGCCGTTCGAACAGTGACTAAGATATCGAGGCGGTAATTTGAGTCAGATCGGCGGTGAATCGATGCTCGATATCGTCACCGTTGACGAAGAACCGGGGCAGGAGTGTAAGGATGTGTCCCGTCGCACGATCCTCTCGGGAATGGAAGTTCGAGAGAGTCATCCGTTCGTATTCGCCCGGCTGACGATCGTCGAGTATGGTGACGGATTCACGCCATAAGAGTCCCGTGTCCCGGTCGACCTCACCGATGACGATCGGGTAGCGCGGCCGATTGCCCTTAGGGTTCTGCTTGCAGATGTTCCCGATCCAGTAGAGCTTCCCGTTTGAGTGGGGTAGGAGCTGCGAACACGCACTTGGCGAGTTGAAAGCGCTTCCGTCCTCGTAGACCCAAGGCTCAGGGTTGGTCCATGTTTCCCCACCATCTTTTGAGAATGACATCCATTTGTGGCCCGGCCACTCGTGCGCTACATCGTTGCTCGCACGCATGATCATCAAAATTGATCCATTCGTCAGCTCCGCGATAGTTGGCTCGATCAAGCCACGGGTTGTGCGTGTTGGATCTGCCACAATCCGATTGGAGCAGGTCCAGCTCAATCGCAGATCAGCCTGCCACACACCCTTGAGCAGCATGCAGTCCGTGTAGGTGAATCCCAGCCCCGGGTTGTGGTATCCACCATCCGGTCCGACGGGTGTGCTCTGAACGGGAATGAGGATCACTCCGTCACTCCGGGTCAGCGGTACCTGACCCCGATCCCCGAGCATCACGCAGTTCTTGCCCTTCGTCACGCCTGGTAGATGGTGAACTTCGTCGTAGGCGTTACCTTCGTGTACGATCTGTTCACGCACGGACTCGGTTCGACCGCCGTCAGCGGATACGGAGTAGTGGAGTGCCCACTGTTTCATTCCTTCCAGCGGATCGTCTGTCGGTAGCACACCCTCGTTCCACATAGATATGAAGCGATCCGTCTTCGGGTCCAGATATCCTCCCCAGAAATGTCGACGCCCGCTTCCACCTTCGGCTGCGAATCGCATGGGCCACGCGTAATTTTCTTCCCAAGTCTTGCCATTGTCGGGGGAGTATCGGATGTATGCAACCTCGACGGTGTCGCTTCTTTGCATGACGACGTGTGTACTCATAAGCCGCAGACCCTCATTCTGTGTGTAGAAGCAGCCTCCCATCACACCTTTCCCGGTGCCGGGCGAAGGGACGAAGGTCTCTCTCGAAATGACTTCAGCACGCAAGGATGTCTATCCTTGTGAGGGTTCGGTTTGTGTGGGTGGCTTGGCGTAGATCAGGCAAAGCACTGCAAGCACAAGGGGTAGGACTGCGAAAGAGGTGAGTACGATATGGTAGCTTCCGAACCAGTCCCTTGCTATCCCGAAAGGCACGGATCCGAGTGCGGAGCTGCCGACCATCAGGGTCGACGATAGACCTGTAATGCTACCAAGGTAGCGCCGGCCGAAGAATTTCGCCCAGATCACGCTGCTGACGATGAGCTGCAGTCCGCCGCGTATGCCCATAAAAATACCCATGGTCAGAGCCATCTCGTAGGAGACTAGGTTGGGCGCCATGACGAGGACAGTGGACTGCAGCACTAGGGCAACGGCGACCATTGCTCTTACAGGCAGGCGATCGATCAGGATGCCTCCCGCAAACTGAACGCACGCGCCGACAGAGGCGATCGGCAGGAAGATGGACGCTGCCATGGAGGACGAGAGCCCGCTGTCTCTGAAGATACTGAAGAAGTGGAAGGTTAGTCCTGTACTCAGCGCGCTCATTGATCCCATGGAAGCCGAGATGACCCAGAAGACGGGCGTCCGGATGGCTTCCTCAAGCGTCCAGTTCTCCTCGATCGGTTCAGCCGATTCTTCTTCATCAGGAGCTGCGTGTCCATCTGGTTGCAGGCCATAGTCTTCTGGCCGGTTTCGGATGAAGAGCGTGCCGAGCGGCACCATGATCACAGCCAAGCCGACACCGAGGAGGATATACGAGGTCCGCCATCCGAATTGCGGAATCATCCAGTTGATAAGGCCGGGGAAGGTGCCGCTTCCGAGCAATGCGGTTGCGACTCCCGCCAGGCCCATTGCGAATCCACGACGTCGAACCCACCATTGGTTGATGGCATTCTTGCTGACTAGACTCAGGCTGCCCTGTCCGAGCATCCGCAGCAAGAAGAACCCGACTCCGAGCATCAGCGCGTTCTGGATGAACCCCATGTAGACGCAGGTCACGCCGAGAAGCAGGCTGACGACACCGACGATGGCACGCACCCCCCGCTTGTCGATCTGACGACCCACAAAAGGCAGTGCAAAGCTGCCGAGCAGAGTGCCGGTGCCATAGAGCGTGCTGACCATGCTGCGGCTAACTCCCAGGTCTTCGATGAAGGAGTCGATAAAGACGGCAATAGCGTAGGTCTGGCCAGGACTGGTCAGAATGCCGCCGATGGAACCGACGATCAGGACGACCCAGCCGTAGTAGACGGGGGAAGCGTTGATGATGCGGGAGTGGCGGAGTGGTTGTGGTGAAGGGGATGTATGGGTCACGGTGTTGGGGATTGGAATTGGGTGTGTGGGGCAGTCAAGAGTACTTTGCCGGCGAGTCTGACCGGTCACACGGAGCAGGCGTTTGAGAACACATCTACAGGACGGTCCTGTCTAGAAGCCGGTGTGCTCGCTGTATGGGTAGTCACCCTTCGAAACGCCCCCTTTCTTGCCCAGATCTGGAGCCGCACTGGGCTTCCCGTATGGCTTCCTCTGAGTGACTGTCTCATTCTTCTTCAACCCATAGCTGACGCATCTCTTCACTCGATTCGAGGAGGTCGTCAAGAGAGCCGATGGCGTCTATGCGGCCGTCTCTCAGAACGACGATCTGGTGGGCTCGACGCAGTGCGGGCTTGCGGTGCGAGACGACAAGGCAGGTTGCGTGATCCTGCTGGAAGACTCGCGACCAGAGCGTCTGCTCTGTCTGCACATCCAGTGCCGACGAGAGGTCATCGAAGACAAGGAGATCGGCTTCGCGAATGAACATTCTGGCGGCTGCCGTTCGCTGGATCTGTCCCCCTGAAAGTTTGACGCCGCGTGGGCCGACGATCGTGTCGAGCCCGTCTTCGAACGTCGGCAGGTCCTCCTCCATGACACCGCTGTGGATGGCCTCTCCAATCTGGCCATCACTCAGAGGTAGTCCCATCAGGATGTTATCGCGAAGGGAATCGCTGAACAGTCGCGGGATTTGGGGCGTATACGCAGATCGAGGCGGTACTAGGAAGGACTTCGGATCCTCGACCGTCTCGCCGTTCCAAAGGATGACTCCACTTTTGAGAGGGATTACGCCCAAGAGTGTTCTCAGGAGGGTCGTCTTGCCCGATCCGATCTGACCGGTTACGACCGTGAAAGATCCCCTTGGGATCGTTAGGCTGATCTCGCGTATTCCATTATCCGAATTAGAATAGGTGTAGGTCAGGTTGCGAAGTTCGAGTTGCCGAAGTCGGCCCACGTCGGGGATTTTGAGACACTCGATCTTGGGCGTCGGCTCATGGAGATAGATGCGCGTGCTTTCGGAAAGGTGGCTGCTGGGGATGTTTTCGACGGTACGGGCCATCCGCAGGTAGCTGACTTCGGCTCGCTTGTGGTTCGTAAGGATCGTGCCGATAAGCGATCCGCTTCTGGCAACCTGCCCGACGTAGGTCGTGAAGAGAGCGAGATCGCCGACTGTGAACGAGCCGGTCTTAACTTTCTGTGCCACAAGGATCAGGATCACGCCTGTGGCGATGTGGCCGAGGTTGAAGTTGATCGAGCTGAGGATCTCGTTGAACAGGTTGTCGATCAGCGTCGATCGGCGTCGGGCGTCATTGAAGTCGCGGAACCGCTGTGTGACTTGTTGCTCCGTTGTCGCGACCTTGATGGCCAAGATCGACTGGAACATCTCGTTGATGAAGTTGGTGGCGCGCTCGGTGGCGATACGCTGTGCAGTCCGATACTTGTGGATATACTTGCGCGCGAAGTCGACCACGATGACGACGCAGATGGCTGGCACGATCGTGATGGTCGTGATGATCGGATCGATGCTGGCCATATAGTTGATCGCGAGACCTGCGAAGACGAGGTTGCCCCACAAGTGGATGTAGCGGTTCAGGTACTGCACGATACCAATAACGTCGTCACGAAAGCGGTTGGTGACTTCACCCGATGAGCTTGAGATATGGGTTGGGTCATGGACTTCAAAGATGGCCGTGATCAGGTTGTGACGCAGGAGCGTTTCGATCGCATACCACCAGCGTGGCCAAGCGTATGCCGATCCCATAAGAGCGATTCGATCACCCACTTCGACAGCGACAAAGAGGGCGACGATCGCGTAGGGTGTGAAACCGGCCTCAGCCTGTCCTGTGAGGGCATCGAAGAAGCCTTTCATCAGGATGCCGGCGAGGAAGGGCGCGACATCGTCGATTCCTCTGAAAAAGATGGTCGCTATGAACAGACCGGGTCTGAACTTCAGGAGCCTCCAGGTCGTCTGACCCATGGTGAGATGACGACCGTTCATCCGATCGGCGCCTCGAGAGCGGCTCTGAGCAGAATTGAGAATTGGGACTCCTGATCCTGAACCAGATCGGCTCGCCTTCCGTGTTCCTGGATCTCGCCGGCTTCGAGGATCAGAATGTCATCGACCTTCTCGACCGTGTCGAGCCGGTGGGCAACAATGATTCCCGTTCTGTTTTCCAGAAGGCGTTCGACGGCGTGGTTTATCTTCCGCTCGGTGGCGGGGTCCAGTCTGGAAGAAGGCTCGTCGAGGATGACTAGACCGGGATCCTTGAGGAAGACTCGTGTAAACGCCAGCAATTGAGCTTCGCCGGCAGAGAGACTAGAGCTGCCCGTGGCGATCTCCGTGTCCAGACCGTCTGGCAGGTTTCGGAACCAAGATCCTAGATCGAGGTCCTCGAGTGTCGAGACGATGCGATCGTCCGGGACCGTATGATCGAACAACGTTAGGTTCTCGCGGACGGTCGCGTTGAAGAGTTGAACATCTTGGGTAACGAGACCAACGTGTTGACGAAGCTCATCGAGCTTTATCTCTCGGATCGATTGGTTACCGAGCCGGATGTCCCCAGTCTGGATGTCGTAGAATCGGAATAGGAGTCGGGTCGTGGTCGTCTTCCCGCTTCCGGTGCGCCCCAAGATGCCGAGCGTCTTACCGGGCTCGAGAGAAAAAGAGACGTTCTTGATGACCGGTTCGCCGGGGTTGTATGCGAACGTGACGTCGTCGAAGGTGACAGAGAGCGGGTGCTGTGTCGACAGATCGTCCTGGCCGTCGAGTATGCTCGTTTCGATCCGATGCAGCTCCTCGATTCTCTGTAAACCGGCTGTCGCTCTCTGAAGCTCGTTGATCTGTCGGCTGATCTGGAACAGAGGTTCGCGAAGCATCGACGTGTAATGGAAGATCAGGTAAACGGCTCCGACCGTGAACGTTCCGTCTCGGTAAAGCCAGATCCCCATGCCCATCGCTAGGGCGTATCCGAGCGCGAATAGGATGCCCGTGATCGCTTGGAGGAGCTCGCTCATGACCTCGGACTTCTTGACGCGGGCGAAGACGTCGTTGTTGGCCAAGTGGAATCGGTTGGTCGCATACTGACTCGCGCCGTTTGTCCGGATGTCCTCGATGCCGATCAGGCGTTCCTCGATGAAACCGTAGAGTTTTGCATAGCTCTCGCGTTCTGCGGTATAGATCGGTACGGCGATGTTGCGTGTTAGGTTGAGGACGCCAAAGGCAACTAGGGAGAACGCGGTCAATGCGGTGCCAACGCGCCAGTCTTCGAGGAACACGAGAACCAGTACGCCCGCGAGGAAGACAGCACTGCCCAAGACCTGGAGGACGAATTGTGAGAAGAAGTTCGAAAGGGCCGTCGTGTCTCCGTCGACACGCTCGATCATTTCACCGGGGCTACGAATGTGGTGGAAGCCCATGTCCAAGTTCAGACAGTGGAGGGCGAGGTCGTTCCGCATCTTGTTCGTTGCCCGCCAGCCTACATCTTGGCCGAGGTAGGAGCTCAGGATCTGTACGATCTGTCTCGCGAACCCGACACCGAGAAACAAGAATCCGGCGAAGACGAGGTCGGATACGAGGCCGTCGGCTTGCGCCGTGTCGATGAAGAATCGAAGGATCTGCGGGTTTGCGAGGTTCAGACCGATACCCGCAGCCATGCTGAGGGCAAGTGCCAAGACTCGGGTCTTGTGCGGGCTGAGATACCGCGTCAGGAGGGAAAGATAGTGCCTAAGGGGGACGCGCGGTTTGCGGACGACGCCTTCGTTGCTAGGGGTCGGCTGATTCGAGTTGATGTGGGTCTCCAGCTTGTCCAGAAGAACGAAGGGCTTGACGGATCAAGCTTATCCGGTTCTTATAGGTAAGTTACAGGTATAGTGTTTACCAGAGAAAAACTGTTTATGGACTTCGGCTTCGGAAGAGGCCGTTACTGAGATGTTCGAGTCAGAGGACTACGTGGCTATGGTGTCGGTTCGGGACAATGGCCTTCTGGAGATAAATATGCGGTTGACGCGGGACGTGTGGGAATCTCGCCTGACTTAGGAGGGCCTACCCTCTAGGGTTATGCGTTCTCCGAAGTCAGGTGCTACTGGCCCGTCGTGGAGTCGACGTTTCGGAAGATGTGCTTCAGACGGGCGACATCCGCCGCAGGGAGTTCCGGTCGGCCGAAACTCGCGATGTTCTCTTGCAGGTGATCGGGATTGCCCGTGCCGGACAGAATGACGTGTGTACCTGGCTCGTATCCGCAGAACCGGTACGCGGCGTCGGGGACGCTGAGTGCGCCTCTCTCGTGAACGAGGAAATCGAGTGCGTGGTCCGGGTCGCCTAGGTCCGCGGGATCGATCTGACCTTCAGCGATCAGACCCTTGATCGTCTCAGCAAGAAAGTTGGGATCGCTCAGTGCCTTCCGAACCGCAAACATTACCTGGATCCCGACGTCGTTCTCGATCGCCTTCCGGAAGACCTTATCCCGAGCGGTCTGGTTCAGGATGTTGAACCCCACCATGGCAACCTCCCAGATGTCGTCCTCAAACCCTTGCTGCAGCATTTCGTGTGTTTTGTCAGAGTTGAACATCTCCGTGATGCCGATGTAGCGAATCTTTCCCGCCTCTTTCAGCTTCAACAGCTCCGGATACAGCTCATCGCGGCACCTCACGTAGTCCCAGGGGAACACGCCGTGCAGGCTGTAGACATCGATGTAATCAGTACCCAGATTTTTGAGGCTTTCTTCGCAGCTTGGAGCGACTTCCTCGGCCTTCCGGTCTTGTGAACTCTTCTTGGTCGAGATGACGATCTGGTCTCGAGGGATATCTTCGAGCGCCATTCCGACCAGATGCTCTGTGCCGTAAGCCTCCGCCGTGTCGACCCAGTTTACGCCAGCTTCGAAAGCCTTGACGACGATGTTGGCAGATTCCAATTCGGATCTGCCAGTCTTCTTGCCGATCTGGCTTGGGCCGCCGGCACCGAGTCCCATGATGCTGACGTCGAGTCCGGTTCGACCGAGGGTTGTCCTGTCCATTCTATGTGATCTCTAGAGTGGAATTGTAATGCTGCGAGCAATCAGCGAAGTTTTCCGTACACGGCAATTGTTTAGAGGCTGTACCTTAGCTGCTAGTACTTGATCGTCACTTCCTTCCCCGCCTTCTGGCTTCTGTAGATCCCGTCCAGAATCGCCATCACCTGCATGGACTGCTCCGCCGGTACTGGTGAGGGGGCACCGTCGACGACGGCCTGTGCGAACTCGACGCACTCCTGTGCGTGTGCTTCGAGCTGATCTCGGGTGTTCATCAGTTCACGGTTGTAGTGCTGCTTGGTATCGTTGTTCGTGGTGAATACCTCACAATTGGGCCAGTGACTTCCGCCTTTCTTACCGTAGAGCCACATCTGCATGTCTTCGCCCTGCGTGTTGTGGTGCAGGAGCCAGCTAACTTCAAGGACCATTGTGGCGCCGTTCTCGAAACGGACGAAGGCGGTCGCCATGTCCTCGACGTCGAACTTCTTCGGGATACGGGCACCTCCGTCCATACGGGTCCAGGCGCCTTTTTGATTCGCGATCTCTGTGCGCGCGACACCGCTGACTGCGACCGGGCGCGGGTTACCCATGAACCAGAGCGTCAAGTCGAGGATATGCACACCGATGTCAATGCACGGACCGCCACCACTATGTTCCTTAAGGATGAATCCTGGTCGTACGGGCGCGCCTGATCGTCTGAGCATCCAGCTGCGCGCGTGGTAGATGTCGCCGAGCACGCCGGTGTCGAGTTCCGCCTTCATGGCCTTCGACTTGCCCTGGAAGCGGAAATGCTGTGCCGTCATCAAGAGCTTTCTGGACTTGTCTCGGGCAGCGATCATCTTCTTGATTTGTGCCGGGTTCGGGGCGAGCGGCTTCTCGCAGACGACGTGCTTGCCCGCGTTGAGTGCAGCGATCGATAGGGGGGCATGATAGTTGTTCGGCGTACACACGTCGATGATGTCGATGTCCGGATCTCTGAAGAGCTCCCTCGGGTCCGTGACGAGCTTGGTAGCGCCGGTCCTGTCAGCGAAGGCATCGAGCACCCTAGGATTGATATCGCTGCCCGCGACGATTTCCGTATGCTCCGACGCCTCCCATCCCGGGAAGTGGGAACGCGCAATACCACCGACTCCTATGATACCGACTTTCAGCTTGGCCATGCTTTTGAACCTCTCTTGTCGTGACTGCCGGACGTGCCTTCCGGCTTATGCGATACGCTGGAACCGTGTGAAGATAATATCGATACAAAGTGCTGTCTACCTTGCCACGTCATGGCAGCACCATCCGACACGCAACCCGATCTGGTGGGGTCGGACTGCTTGGATTACTGGCTTTACTCTGGTTCGAATTCGGGGTGGCGTTGCGATAGCCTCAGCAACTGAGCGGGCTGCGCCAAGACGTGTGGCGTCTCGATCCCGTGTTCGGATACCCACACGAGGTGAAGGCTGCGGTTCACCCTGAACGGCGCTCGCTTGGCGGGCGCGGTGATCGCGCAGTGCGAATGGAGGAAGACGAACCGGGTGGAGAATATCCACGAGGCTTGGAAGGAGCGTATTCAGATGCGGGCTGCGATGAAGGTCCAAGTCGAACGGAAAAGGGGATGACACCTGCTTTATGTCGATCTCATGTAATTCGTACAGCAAGACGGCTTAGTCTGCGGCGAGCTCTTCCTCCGGGTGGTTTTCGAGTCGAGACAGCCAGTAGCCCATGTCGAAGCTGTCGTCGCCAGTGAGGAATCTCCAGAACTTAATTCGGTTGACATACTCGAGGCGGACCTCGTTCCCGTACCAGGTATGGTTCCGGTTGAGCGCGCGGATGACCTCGTGATCTTCGATGTCGGCGGTGTCCCAGAGCCGAGTCTGCTTGACCGTCGGGTTTAGTCGAAGTTTGAACATGTATCGCGTTCGGTCGGTCTTGTTCGGCTGAGCGCAATGCCAGATTCCGTGGTGCGCGACGGCGACCGTACCGGCCTCACAGGCCATCGTGACCTGGCCCTTGAAGTTCTGGTAACGTGCAATGTCGCTTTCCGAGATTTGTCGGAAGTGGCTGCCCGGCAGGAACGCCGTACCCCCCATCTCTCTTGGCGTGTCGTGTGCGAAATAGAAGAACTGGATATCGAAGTGGACACGTGTGTCGATGATCGCATCGGCGTGCCAGATCTGACCGCGCGCGCTGCCAGAGTCGACCTTGTGGATCGCGTGGTGATCGTACAGGGGATCCGGACCTGTAAGACTGCGGTAGATTCCCTGTATCTCCGGCAGCCGGAAGACCTCACCGATTGGTGAGTCGCGCCAGATCTCAGAGAGCGGCGTACCGCCCTTTGCGCGTTCTAGCCCGTCTTCGTAGAGCTTGCACACCTCACGGTTAAGGTCGTTAGGTACGAGGTTGTCGAAACGCAGGAACCCGTCGGCCGCGAACTGCGCGACCTGCTTCGACGACAACAGTTGTTGGTCAGCCATCCGCCTCCTCCAGTTTCTCGAGAATGTACTCGAATTTCAGGAACGACGTCTGATACTCCATTCCCGGATGCGCCGGGAACTGCTGAGGAAACTGTATCACACGCCATCCGTCCCGCATCGCTGCAACGACGGACTCGTATGGCGCGGCCTCTTCCGATGCGGTCGACGGCTGCTCGTCTCGCGTACCGTCGAACACCGACCACGCTACGACCCCGCTGTTGAGGTCGGGTGAGTGTGTGTACAAAACGAGTAGCGTCTGTCTGAGTTTACCGGTCAATCTACCTCCTTACTGTCGCCAATCATATGGCGAGGCTCTGAACGGGTCAAGCGCGTCCGACCGGGTCCTCGTCGACTACCTACCGTAAGAGTTCCCTTCCGCGAAACAGGCAGGTCTTGAGCGTTCCGAGAGGGATGTTCATTCGCTTTATCGGTGTCCGGGTAGGGTCGGTCCTCGCTTGAGTCGAGGGTAAAGAAAAAGCCCCTTGTCGGTATTACCTTGATAAGGGGCATAAGTCGTATACGAGCCTCGGCGCCCGAGTGTAATTCGAAGCCGGCCTTTTATCTTCTGCCGGGGTAACGGCCCAGCCTCCTGGGAGCGATTTCGCGTCGTTTCAACTTGATTATCCGTTCCCTCCTTTGGTTGGAAGTCCTATAACAAAATGGAAGGTTCTCATCTGGAGTAAAAGTAAGACTCCCCCCTGAAACACGAACAAACGCGCAGTATGTCTGGGCGTAATCTGGGAACTATTTTCGGGCCTGATTCGTGCATGAGGCAGGGGCAGTAAATCAACTCCAACCAAGTGGGTCGTACGATGCTTGCCACAGTCTACAGACGCTACAGGAACTGGCTAGCCTACATGGGTTTCTACTACGCCCTTCGCAACGACGTTCGGAAGTCGGAGCAGATCCGGCATCTCGTTCGCCGGATCGACCGCAGTCACAGGTTCCGCCTGCAGTCCCTCAACTAGGGGCCCCCCTCCCTGATCGTTGCGGAATCCTGCGGATTCCGGTGCTTTGAGATTCCCCCCCTCCGTTATAGAGCCAATTGTTTATTGACTCAGCAAAAACAATGGCTTATTTTGATCTTGCCTTGGGAGAAAACGGCGTTTTCTCCTTCTTCAGACGAGCGAATTGTGCCCCTTCAGTCCGCCCGCTGAGGTCTCCCCACTCCTCCTTAGCTTTTCCCCAAGCCTACTCTCAGAAAACAAAGCGGCCCGGGACAAATCCTTGTGGCAGTCAGATTCCTGAGGTGCAACCACACACACGGAATCATCTCTCCCTGGCTGTGTAGGATTTGTCTCCGGGCCTTGTTTTTTAACTATTTGTGGTATGGTTCTCCTCTCAGGAGGGTGTGCGCACGGTAGAGCTGCTCCAAGACCATCACCCTAGCCAGCTCGTGCGGGTACGTCTGCGCTGAGAGGCTCCATCGCCAATTCGCCCGCTTGATCACGTCCGGTGATAGGCCGAGCGCGCCTCCGATCACGAAGACGACCTCGATAGAACGCTCAGCGAGTTTGGCCACTTTCTCCGCAAGCTGTTCCGAAGCAACCGCTTTCCCGCCCCGATCAAGGATCACGACATAGGCAGAAGGTGAGATGCTCGAGAGGACTCGCTCGCCCTCCTTCCGTATCACATCCGACGACCGGATGCCTTTCCCGGCTCGTTCTTCCCTGACGGTATGTTCCTCGATTTTGCAGTATCGGGCCAACCGCTTGAAGTAGTCTGCGCCCGCTTCCGCGAGGGCCTTCTGCTTTGGTTTGCCGACTGTGAGGAGCTGCAGCCGCATATCTCGAGTATAACACGGCCCTACTTTAACCACAAGCAGATGATGACGTTTGTGTTACGCGCCAGGCTGGCAAAAACCAGCCCATCTGCAGGTGGATGGACCACGCTGGTGAAGGGGCCGTCTTGACTTTGTCTGAGTGAGCCGGTAAATTTCATATCTTCGCGGTAAATCCTAGAAAGAAAATGAACTTGCGTGAATTCTGGTCTCCCCAAACGGATCCGTTTTACCCTGATGCTGCCGGTCGTCCTGATCCTCTCAGCCCCAGTACAATCAGCCTCTCTGTTGGATGTGTCTGAGCTCCGTAGAGGGATGCAGGGCGTGGGCCGCACGGTTTTTCGCGGAACCCGGATCGACACGTTCCAGGTCGAGATCTTGGGCGTGCTCAAGAACGCCTTCGGACCCAAGACGAACATCATCCTGGCGATGCTCTCGGGCGATCCGCTTGAAACGACGGGTGGTATCGCCGGCATGAGCGGCAGCCCGGTGTATGTGGACGGCCGACTGATCGGCGCAGTCGCATACGGATGGGCGTTCTCGATCGAGCCGATCATGGGGATCACGCCGATAGGCGAGATGCTCGAGATCCTGGAACGACCGGATGCCGCCGCACACACCAGTATCGGTGGTTCGACGAGTAGCCTCGAGATGCAGCTTAGCAATGTGTTTAGCACGATTCCGGAGGGCTTAGACGTGGGCCAGATGCAGCGGGTCAAGACGCCAGTCTATATGTCGGGCTTCTCGTCCGAAGTATTGCCCGGATTGCGTGAGGCGTTCGCCTCCTTTGGTCTCCTACCTGTACAAGGGGGTGGGGGAACAGACGAGAGTCTTCCGGAACCGACGCTCGAACCCGGGGCCGCCCTCGGTGTCCAGTTGATCCGCGGCGATTTCAACATGACCGCGATTGGCACTCTCACGCATATCGAAGGGGATCGGCTGGTCGGTTTCGGCCATCCCATGTTATTTTCGGGTTCGACCCGTCTGCCGATGACGACGGCTTTTATCCACGACGTCGTGGCAAGCCAGATCCAGTCGTTCAAGCTGGGTGCAGCCGTCAAACAGGTTGGTGTAATCACGCAGGATCGCGCGCCCGGGATCGGTGGAGTGATCGGGAAAGAAGCCGAGATGATGCAGGCGTCGATCTCGGTTCGCTCGCCCAACCGTGCTGAGACGTTCGAGATGGAGGTGCTGCGAAATCGTGAACTGAGCCCTCTTCTGATCCAATCTGCGGTGGTCAGTTCGATCCTGTCGGCGGAAAAAGCGCGTGGCGAGGCGACGATCCGAACGACGCTCAAACTGCAGATCGACGGGCGCGGGGACGCTCTCGAGTTCATGAACGTCTACGCAGGATCGAGAGGTCTTGGCGAAGGCGTGATGGGCGTGACTCGTCCTATGATGTTCCTTCTGACGAACCCGTTCGAGAAGGTGAGAGTTGCCTCGGCGGAATTCGATCTAACTATTGACGAAACGATAGAGGCCGCTCGTATTGAGTCAATTCGTCTGGATCGATCCCGGTTCGAGCCAGGTGACCGGGTCGGTTTGACGGCAACTCTGCGACCCTACCTCCGTGAGTCGTTTACAGTCGGATCTTCGGTGACGATTCCATCGTATTTCCACGAAGGTATGCTGACACTTCGAGTGTCAAGCGCACGGGCGCACCTGACTCAGGAGTCGAAACGGATCCCGGGCTACTTCCACGTGAACGATTTGGATGCGCTGATCCACGTTCTGGAGAACGAGCATCGGAACGACGCGTTGATCGTCGAATTGCTTGCGAACCGTCCCGGGGCAACGGTAAACGGAATAGAGGTGTCCTCGCTGCCTCCCTCGGTCATGGTGGCGATGAAAGGATCGCGACAATCAGGGAACGTTCGTCCAGTGAACCAGACGGTTGTGAGTGAGACGATCGAACAGACAGACTATGTGCTTTCCGGTCAGCAGATTGTATTCCTGTCGGTTGGGAAAGAAGAGGGCGCTATACGATTCGGGCCCGGTCAATCCGGTCCCGGAGCAAAGAAGAAATAGGAGTGCTTGTGAAGGTCCGGAGAGTTGTGACCATGTCAGCGGTCATCGCCGCAATGATGCTGGCGAACACGGTGGAAGCCGTGACGCCCACAATATGGAAACAGGATACGCAGGGGGCGTTCGGCAAAGGTGAGGCGGAGTCCGTTTCGATCACACGAGATGGTGAGGTGCGGCTTGGGCCAACGCTAACCGAGTTTGGCGATACGGGTGAGGAATTCGGCTGGTCCATCGCGCGGGACAGCCAAGATCGGATCTATGTTGGCACGGGGAGCGAGGGACGAGTGTATCGCCTTTCTGGCGGGACGTCGACGCTCCTTTTCGACTCTCCCGAACGGGCGATCTTTGCCCTGACAGTGGCAAAGGACGGCACGGTCTACGCGGGTTCGTCTCCGGGTGGGTTGATATATGCTATCCCACCGAAGGGTGAGCCCAGGACGTTTGCGCGAACGGATGATCAGCACGTCTGGGTTCTGATCGCGGATGACCGAGGTGGTTTGCTCGCTGGGACAGGGGGGCAGGCAGGTCGTGTTCTGGAAGTCTCTTCGTCGGGTGAGGTGATGGAACTTTTAAAGACGACCGATCCGAATGTGACGAGTCTGATCCAAAACTCGAACGGCACGATCTATGCCGGCACGGACCAAAGCGGTTTTATCTACCAAATCGAGGGCGGCGAATCCGATGTTCTCTACGACGCAGCGGAGGCGGAAGTGAAAGCTCTGGCGATCGCGCCGGATGGCAGGCTTCTCGCAGGCGTGATGAACAGCTCGGGGCCTTCAGCGAAACACCCTCCCGCTGTTCCAAACGGCCCCGGAAGGGACCGCAAGAAGCTGGTTGGTCAGTCGGTAATCTATACGATACGACCTTCGGGGAGCGGATGGCGGCTATGGGATGTGCCAGCTCCGTCCGTTCAGGCGTTATCGATGAACGGCGATGGGTCTGTCACGGTGGTCACGGGGGGAAAGGGACAGATCTTCAAACTCTACACGGACGGGACGCACTCGCTTCTGACCACCGTGGATGAGGCTCAGCCTTGGGCGTTCCAACCTGATGGGAAGGGTGGAGGATGGGTGGCGTCGAGTGGGAGCGGACAGGTCTTCCGGCTCGGTTCGACGCTTGCTCAGAAGGGCTCGCTGACGAGTGAGCCAAAGGATTTCTCTCTTGTGACGCGTTGGGGTCGTTTGGATTGGGAGGGCGAATCGCCGAACGGAACGTCGGTGAGCTTTGAGAGCAGAGCAGGCAACAGCGAGATACCGGATGACACGTGGAGCGGTTGGGTGAAGGTTTTGGCGGGCGAATTTGCGATGCGCGACGCGCGGTATGCGCAGTATCGAATGACGCTGAGCGGGAATGGGAAACAGTCGCCGTCCGTCCGGTCAGTCACCGTATCTGGATTGCCCGAAAACGTGGAGCCCATTGTCATCGATCTGGCGATCCGAGGACCACACGAGGCATCGGGTGGGAACGATTCGGGTGGCAAGAACGTGGGCAGACATACTCCACCCCCGAATGAGGGCAAAGACGGCTGGGAGATCACCTGGACGGGCGCCGATGTCAACAACGACGACCTCATCTACTCGCTTCACTTCAAGGGCCGTAAAGAGAAGACCTGGAAGCTGCTCGAGAAGGAGCTGAACGGGAACAAATACCTATGGGATACGGAATCGGCGCCGGAAGGGAACGTGCTGATCCGATTGACCGTATCGGATGTTCCGAGCAATCCCGAAGATCTAGCTCTGTCATCGAAGCGTGTGAGCGCGCCGTTTGTGATCGACCACACGGAGCCTGTGGTCCGTATCGATGCGGTCGAAGTCTCCGGAAACGGTACGGTTGCCGTGAAGGCGTCGATCACAGACGCGACGTCGGCCGTGAAGTCGGCGAGCTATTCGCTCAATTCCGGAAAGTGGAAGATTGTGTTTCCGCTGGATCGGATATTCGACTCCAAAGACGAGTCCGTGTCTCTGAATCTGAGTGGTCTGTCGTCGAGTGAGTATACGCTTGTGATCCGGGCAAGCGACACACGCGGCAATGTCGGTGTCGCCAAGCAGGTGTTCGACTTCAAGTAGCCCGACGAGGTGCCTTGACCGACCAGGAATACATGCGGCTTGCACTGGATTTGGCCGAACGGGGCCGCAGGACGGCACGTCCGAACCCGATGGTCGGTGCAGTGGTTGTGAAGGACGGTCGGATCGTCGGGAGCGGGTATCACAAAAGGCCTGGCAGTGGGCACGCGGAGGTCAACGCGCTCGACGGAGTTGTGGCGGAAGGGGCGACCGTTTACGTGACCCTCGAACCTTGCAGTTTTACGGGTCGCACACCACCGTGCGCAGACCTGCTGCTCGACCGGAAGGTCGGTCGCGTCGTCTGCGCGATGAAAGATCCGGACAATCGGGTCGCAGGCTCAGGAATAGCTAGGCTCAAGAGGGCCGGGGTAATAGTGGAAGTCGGTGTCCTCGGCGAAGAGGCTAAGCGGCTGAACGGACCGTATTTGACGCACCGCCGGCTTGGTCGACCGTATGTGACGCTCAAGCTGGCTCAGAGTCTCGACGGATCGATCGCAGCCTCGTCGGGCGACTCGAAGTGGATCACGGGTCCGGGGGCACGGCGACGGGGACACGCACTGAGAGCTGAAGCGCAGGCGATCGCGGTTGGTGTCGGGACAGTCCTGGCAGACGATCCATCGCTCGATGTCCGTCACATAGAGGGTGAAAGTCCGTTAAAGGTGATCCTGGATTCGAGTCTGCGAATACCGCTTGATGCGAAGGTTCTGTCAGGAGCCCATTGCGTGATCTGCTGTGTCGAAGGTGTGGACTCTGGCCGTATCCAGGCGCTGCAGGACAAGGGAGCGGATGTCTGGATCTGTGACTCTGCCGACGGTCGAGTTAATCTGGACGATACGTTGCGTAGGCTCGCGAGTGAGGACATCATCCATCTGTTGATCGAAGGTGGGAGCGCGGTTGCAAGGAGCGGGTTCGCTTCCGAGATCGTCGACCGCGTTGCCGTATTTACGGCCCCTAGGCTAGTTGGGGGTCTCGCATCGATCGGTGACTTGGGGTTCAATAGAGTCGATCAGTCGATTCGGCTCGACAATCGGACCGTCGAAAGGCTCGGGCAGGACACGCTAATGATGGCGGAGGTTATGTATTCCCGAGGTGGTGGGGCAGAATGTTCACGGGCATCGTAGAAGAAGTCGGAGAGGTCCGGTCGATCGACCGGCGCGCGACGCTGCAGCGGACGACGATCAGTGCAGAAGTCGTACTCGACGGGACAAAGGTGGGCGACAGTATCAGTATCAATGGCGTGTGTCACACCGCAGTCCAGGTTAGCTCTGATGTGTTTGTTGTCGAGTCGGTTTTCGAGACGCTGAACAGGACGACGGTCGGGAAGCTGACGACGGGTGATGGGGTGAATCTTGAGAGGTCTATCCGGCTGTCCGATAGACTCGACGGGCACCTCGTTCAAGGCCACGTTGACGGGATTGGAGAAGTGGTCGCGCGTGATGCTTTCGATGACAACGTTAACTTTACGGTCGAGGTCGAAGGGCGAATCGGCCGCTACATCGCAGAGAAGGGTTCGGTCGCGATCGATGGGGTCAGCCTGACGGTCGTGGATGTGAGGGACTCGGTTAATCGGAGTCGGTTTTCGGTGACGATCATTCCGCATACACTGTCGATGACGACAATGCAGGATCGGGACCCGGGAGACGCGGTGAACATCGAGGTGGACGTCGTCGCGCGATATCTGGAACGTCTGGTCCAGATCGGACAGACGGAAGAGGGAACCCTGACCTGGTCCTCCCTTACATCGATGGGCTATCAGCAGCAGAAACAGGGATTGCCCGATGAGTGATCAACCTGGCTATATCGCGTCGATCGAATCTGCGATCGAGGACATCCGGAACGGGAAGATCGTGATCGTCGTCGATGACGAGGATCGCGAGAACGAGGGTGACTTCATCCTCGCAGCGGACAAGGTGACGCCTGAGTCGATCAACTTTATGGCGACACACGGTCGGGGTCTGATCTGCCTGCCAGCGACACCGGAGCGCCTTCGTGAACTGAACCTCGATCTGATGGTCGACGAGAACACGGCACTCCACGGGACGCCCTTTACCGTCAGTATCGATGCGGTGCACAATACGACAACTGGAATCTCAGCGAATGACCGTTGCGAGACGGTCCGTCAGTTTGTCGACCCTAGAGCGGTGTCGACAGATTTTGCGCGACCAGGACACGTGTTCCCCCTGAAGGCAAGGGATGGCGGTGTCCTGAGACGCGCCGGCCATACGGAAGCGACGGTGGACCTGGCGAGGCTCGCAGGTCTCGTTCCTGCAGGCGTGCTGTGCGAGATCCTGAATGCAGACGGGTCGATGGCTCGTCTGCCTCAGCTGCTTGAGATGTCCGAGCAACTTGATCTGAAAGTGATCACGATCAAGGATCTGATCGCCTATCGACGCAAGTCGGAGAAGCTTGTTCACCGGATCGAGTCGATCCACATGCCTACGAAGTATGGCGAGTTTAATCTGCATCTGTTCGAGTCGGATGTGGACGAACGGGACCACGTGGCGCTGACGAAGGGTGAGGTTGGTGATCAGGGACTCGTTCTTGTGCGCATGCACTCGGAGTGTCTGACGGGGGATGCGCTGGGGTCGCTCCGTTGCGACTGCGAGCAGAACTTGGTTTCGGCGATGCAGATGGTCGAGCGGGAAGGACGCGGAATCATCGTTTATATGCGCCAGGAGGGCCGGGGAATCGGATTGCGACAGAAGATCCGAGCCTATAAGCTGCAGGAAGAGGGCTACGATACGGTTGATGCGAATGTCAAGCTCGGCTACAAGATGGACGAGCGAGACTACGGGATCGGCGCGCAGATCCTTTCCGATCTGGGTGCCCGTCACGTCCGTCTAATCACGAACAACCCGTCGAAGCGTGTTGGGCTGGAAGCATACGGGATTGAGATTGTGGATCGGGTTCCGATGGCGATCCAGGCGAATCGCCACAACATCGATTACTTGAAGACCAAAAGGCTCCGTATGGGGCATATCCTGAATGAGGCGGATCTGCGCCTCGATGACGATGGAGAGCAACGTGCCAAGGGTAATTGAAGGCAAACTATGCGCGGAGGGTCAGCGGATCGGGATCGTCGTTGGACGGTTCAACTCGCTGATCGGGAATCAGCTCCTTGAGGGTGCTCTGGACTGCTTGGACCGTCACCGTGTTGATACGGATACGGTCGACGTAGCTTGGGTTCCTGGATCGTTCGAGATTCCGCTTGTGGCGAAGAAGATGGCGTCTAGCGGGTCTTATGACGCTGTTATATGCCTCGGGGCTGTGATCCGGGGAGCGACACCGCATTTCGACTATGTGGCGAACGAGGCGTCAAAGGGGATCGCGCAGGTGAGTCACGAGACTGAGATTCCCGTGATTTTTGGCGTGCTGACAACGGATACGATCGAGCAGGCGCTCGAGAGGGCCGGGACCAAGGCAGGAAACAAGGGCTGGGATGCAGCGCTTGCCGCGATCGAGATGGTCAATCTGCTGCGCGCAATTGACGGTTAGGCATTGATGAGCTCGCGACGAGAGGCCCGAGAAGCCGTCCTTCAGGCGATCTACTGGGCTATGAGCACGGATGATCCGGCCAGCCAGACCCTCAAGACGATGACCGTCCGCTCGAACCTGTCTCGCGAGGCGGCTGAGTATGCGATCAAGGTCGGGAAGCTGATGTGGGCGAACCGGGAGCAGCTCGATGAAGAGATCGGACGTGCGGCGGAGAACTGGGAAGTTTCGCGGATCTCGAGGATCGATCGGATTCTGATGTGGATGGCGTTGACCGAGATCCGGTCGGTGGAAGACGTGCCCGTGAAGGTTTCGATTGACGAGGCGATCGAGCTCGCGAAGCGCTACAGCGTCGAGAAGGCACCAGGGTTCATCAACGGCATCCTCGACAAGCTTGCGAAGGCGAATCTCGAGGAGAACCGCGCTGCGGAGGAGGTTTAGGCCGTGCGGGTCGCTGTCGTTTGGGACACATTGGAACCTCGACACGCTCGAAGCCGTCCTTGTATCGTGTGACACGAATGACTTAGATGAGATAGTGTGCAAGGGGATGTCGTCGGCTACGGCGCCGACCCGGCCGTCAGTCTGGAGATTATTAAGTCACGCGCGTCATTGATCGTCGCGGAAACCATTGTCAATCCTACCGCGCCTTTGTCTATCAAGGAATGCTATGAGGCGATGGTTATCTGTGAGAGTCTTGGCAAGGTGTCCGAAGGGTGTAGGTGGTGAATGTCGAGAGCGCGTGGGGCAATCGTGAGACGGTGATCCCAGGGCTGCGTATGGGCATTCTGGACACTAATCCTGGCGAAGTCGAGTTCGTCCGCGTGTCCTATGACGTGGTGAAGGCGCAAGAGAAGATTCTGAATCAGGGCTTGCCGGCGGTTCTGTCAGAGCGACTAAGCTCCGGTCGATAGCCCTGCCTATCCGGCCTTGTGGCCGGTGTACGCGAATGCAGAGGATGTACAGGATATGATGGACGTATTGACCAAGATCTTCGGTTCGAAACACGACCGAGACGTGAAGAAGGCGCAGCCGATCGTTCAGGACGTCAACGCGATCTTTGTCCAGCTGGAGAGTCTGTCCGATGACGCGCTTCGTGCGAAGACGACGGAGTTCCGCGACAAGCTCGCGGCCGAAACGAAAGAGTCACGCGATAGGTTGACATCATTCAGGAAGCAGCTGTCCGGGCTCGAAGGGCCGCCCCGTCAGGCGATTCTGGATCAGATCGACGACACGGACGGTGATATAAAGGATATCGAGCAGGATGTGCTCGACGAGTTGTTGCCCGAGGCTTTCGCGGTGTTCAAAGAGACGAGCCGCCGGATGCTCGGACGCGAGTGGCAGCGAGCAGGAGAGCCGTTTGCGTGGGATATGGTGCCTTACGATGTACAGCTGATCGGCGGACTCACGCTGCATCAGGGCAAGATCGCAGAGATGGCGACGGGTGAGGGCAAGACGCTTGTCGCAGGTCTAGCGCTCTACCTTAACGGCCTGACCGGTCGCGGGTCCCATCTGGTCACAGTGAACTCCTATTTGGCGAAGCGCGACGCCATGTGGATTGGGCCACTCCATGTGTGGCTCGGTCTGAAGGTCGGGATCATCCAGGACCGCTCCCTCGGAGCCGAGGCCTTTATGGTCGAGGAAGACGGGAACGGGGGGTTCAAGGCAAGGGAGTGTGATCACGCAACAGCCTACCTGGCGGACATTACTTACGGGACGAAGGATCAGTTTGGGTTCGATTATCTCTACGACAACATGGCGGTACGCCCCGAAGATCTTATGCAGCGCGGCTATGCGTTCGCAATCATCGACGAGGCCGACAGTATCCTGATCGATGAAGCAAGAACACCGCTTATCATCTCTGGCGCGGTGCCCGAATCGAACACACAGCGGTTCGACGAGATGCGCCCGCTTGTTGAGAAGCTGGTGAAGGCGCAGGCCCGGGTGGTGAACACGATCCTGTCCGACGGCGAGGGTGCGCTGGAGACGGACGAGTATGAGGCCGGCCTGAAGCTTCTGCAGGTGCAGCGTGGCGGACCGAGGAATAAGCGCTTCATGAAGCTGCTTCAGGAAGAGGGCGTGAAGCAGATGATCGGTCGTGTTGAAGCGGACTACATCCGGGACAAGCGGATGGGCGAGGTTGATGCCGATCTGTTTTTTAGCATGGACGAGAAGAGCCACATCATCGATCTGACCGAGAAGGGGCGCGAGGAGATCAGCCGCGAAACGGACGAGTTCGTGCTTCCGGATCTGGACGAGAAGCTTGATCTGATCAAGAAGGATGAATCGCTGTCGGAGAACGATCAGGTGCGCGCAGCGGATGAAGCGTATCAGGATTATGGGAGGAAGTCCGAGCGCATCCACAGTGTGCAGCAGTTGCTGAAGGCATATACGCTCTACGAGAAGGACGTGCAGTACGTGATAGAGGAAGGGCGTGTGGTGATCGTGGACGAGTTCACGGGACGCCCGCAGCCGGGACGTCGGTTCTCTGACGGTCTGCACCAGGCACTCGAGGCGAAGGAACGTGTTCGTGTCGAACGGGATACGCAAACGGTCGCGACGATCACGTTGCAGAACTATTTCCGGCTGTATGATAAACTCGCTGGCATGACGGGAACTGCCGAAACGGAGGCTGCTGAGCTCCATCAGATTTACAAGCTGGATGTGCTGACGATTCCGACACACGAACCGATCGCTAGGGTTGATCACGACGACCTGATCTTCAGAACTAAGCGAGAGAAGTACAACGCGATCGTAGACGAGATCGAAAGGCTGAACCTTGAGGGATTGCCTGTTCTGGTCGGAACGATCACGGTGGAGGTTTCTGAGTTGCTGTCGAGGATGTTACATCGGAAAGGAATCAAGCATTCTGTCCTGAATGCGCGCCAACACCAGTCGGAGGCCGAAATCGTCCGAGACGCGGGTCAAGCGGGCGCCGTTACGATCGCGACAAACATGGCCGGTCGTGGGACTGACATCAAACTTGGATCTGGAGTTGTAAAGGACGGCGAGGGTGGGCTTCAAATCATCGGGACGGAACGGCACGAGGCTCGACGGATCGACAGGCAGCTCCGAGGGCGCGCCGGACGTCAGGGTGACCCGGGGGGGTCTCGTTTCTTCATCTCGCTCGAAGACAACCTGATGCGGTTATTTGGGTCAGAGCGGATCGCCCGGATCATGGATCGTCTGGGTGCTGAGGAGGGCGAGGTAATCGAGCACGGGATGGTGACACGCTCGATCGGTCGCGCCCAGAAGCGGGTCGAGGGCCGGAACTTCGAAATCCGGAAGCATCTGCTCCAATATGACGATGTGATGAACCAGCAGCGTGAGGTGATCTACGATCGCCGAAGACACGCACTCGAAGGAGACGACCTCTACGACGAGATCGTCGAGGTGATCGAAGACGCGCTACAAGCTTCGCTGGATGCGCACGTGTCCGAAGAGGACCATCCCGAAGACTGGAACGTCGATGCGATGGCGCAGGATCTAAGGAACACGTTTCTGCAGTCGCCGATCCATCCAGACGAGAACCTGCCGACCACAAATCGTGATGAGCTTGCCTCGATTATTCGGGATGCCGTGCGTGCCGCATACAAGCGGAGAGAGGATCTGATTGGTTCGGAGCGGCTTCGTGCGATCGAGAGGATGGTGTATCTGAGCGTGATCGACGAGAAGTGGAAAGAGCATCTCCGCGAGATGGACGACCTAAAGGAGGGGATCGGGCTCCGCGGATACGGTCAGAAGGATCCGCTGGTCGAGTACAAGCGTGAGGGTTTCCAGATGTTTGTGGAGCTGCTCGACGAGATTAACAGGGAGACGGTCAAGACGCTGTTCCGGATCCGTATCGACGAGAGTCCCGCACAGCGTCCCGACCGAGCGCCGCAGCGTCTGGCGCTGGTGCATCAGGATGCGGCGGGGATGGGTTTCGCACCCCCGCCGGAACCTTCGCCCATGGAGCAGACCGCGGCGAACTCAAGCGAAGGGGGCGGACGACCGAAGCAGCGTCCGGTGAAGGTGGAGAAGGTCGGGCGGAACGCGCCCTGTCCGTGTGGGAGCGGCAAGAAGTACAAGCACTGTCACGGTGCCTGAAACAAGACACGAGGGGGATATGAAGTCGAGAGAAGACCTGCTGAAAGCTGCGCGGGAAGAGATCCGCGAAATGTCGGTTGAGGAAGTGAAGGCCTACTTGGATGAGGGGAACGATTCTGTCCTGGTCGATATTCGCGGACTGGACGAGTGGGAACGCGGCCATCTTGAGGGCGCGATTCACATTCCGCGAGGCCGCCTCGAGGCTGAGGTGGAAGAAAAGGTCCCGGATAAGTCGAAGGAGACGATCGTCTACTGCGCGGGCGGTGTGCGGTCGTTGCTCGGCGCCCTCTCGATGCAGGAACTCGGTTACGAGAACCTGATCTCAATGGACGGCGGCTTTGGTGACTGGGAAGACGCCCACTATCCGTGTGCCCAGCCACCCACTCCGGAGGAGGACGAAGGTCCGTTGAATCCGGAACGGCTAATCGACGAGATCTCCCATCTTGAGGCTCTGGTCGAGGAGAAGAAGGAGAAGCTGAAGTCTACCCGATGATCCGATCCACGGCGGCTATTTGAAACGACCCGCAAATTAGCTTGGAATTGCCCTTGGAGTCTACAGAATCCCTGTTGCGCTCGACTCCGAGGGCGCTTATATTTCAGCCTGCTAGCACTCTGTCTTCTTGAGTGCTAAAATGAGTAAACGGCCTGTAGATTATGGGGATATGGTCGTATCCCGTTTCAAACACTCACTTGGAGGACGCGATGAAGATTCATCCTCTTGGCGATCGAATTTTGATCAAGCGGCTCGAGGAAGAGGAGCAGGTCTCGGGGGGCATCATTATCCCCGACACGGCTAAGGAGAAGCCTCAGGAGGCGGAGGTGGTGGCCGTTGGTCCGGGTCGACGCGGTGATGACGGCGACCTGATTGCGATGGATGTACAGCCCGGACAGAAGATTTTGGTCGGGAAGTACGCCGGTAACGAGATCGAAGTCGACGGCGAGGAGTATGTGATCCTGAGCGAGGACGACGTCTTGGGTATTCTGGAATAGTCAATCGGTAACGGAGGATTCCGCAAATGGCTGCAAAGAAGATTACATACGGCGTCGAGGCCCGGGAGTCGGTTCTGAACGGTGTCGCCACCCTGAGCAAGGCGGTCAAGGCGACGCTGGGTCCGAAGGGACGGAATGTCGTTCTGGCAAAGAGCTGGGGTTCCCCGACGGTCACAAAGGATGGTGTGACGGTCGCAAAAGAGGTGGAACTGCCGGACAACTATGAGAACATGGGCGCGCAGATGGTGAAGGAAGTTGCGTCGAAGACTTCGGATGTGGCGGGTGACGGTACGACGACGGCTACGGTGCTCGCCGAGGCGATTTTCGGTGAAGGTCTGAAGAACGTGACGGCCGGAGCGAACCCGATGGATATCAAGCGAGGTATCGACACCGCAACCGACGCAGTGGTCGAGGGTCTGAAGGAACAGAGTCGCGCGGTGAAGGATCGCAGATCGATCGCGCAGGTCGGGACGATCTCGGCAAACAACGACAACAGCATCGGCGATATCATTGCGGATGCAATGGAGAAGGTCGGTAAGGACGGTACGATCACGGTCGAAGAAGCGAAGGGGATCGAGACGACTCTGGACGTAGTCGAGGGTATGCAGTTCGATCGTGGATACCTGTCGCCCTACTTCGTGACGGATCAGGACAACATGGAGGCCATCCTTGAGGATGCCTACATCCTGATCCACGAGAAGAAGCTTTCAAATATGAAAGACCTGCTACCCCTGCTCGAGAAGGTATCAGCATCAGGTAAGTCGCTTCTCGTGATCGCCGAGGATGTCGAGGGCGAAGCACTCGCGACGTTCGTGGTGAACAAGGTTCGCGGAACGCTTCGCGCGGCCGCCGTGAAGGCTCCGGGGTATGGGGATCGCCGGAAGGAGATGCTCCAGGATCTCGGCGTTCTGACGGGAGGTCGAGTGATCACTGAAGACCTTGGTATCAAACTCGAGGGTGTGGAGCTTGACGATCTCGGTCAGGCTAAGCGTCTTGTGATCGACAAGGATAATACGACCGTGATTGATGGCTCCGGCGCTGATGCGGACATCCAGGGTCGCGTGCACCAGATTCGGACCCAGATCGAAGAGACGACCTCCGACTACGATCGTGAGAAGCTCCAGGAGCGTCTTGCTAAGCTGGCTGGCGGCGTTGCGGTGATCAACGTCGGTGCGGCGACTGAGACCGAGATGAAGGAGAAGAAGGCTCGTGTGGAAGATGCTCTGCACGCTGTGAGAGCGGCCGTCGAGGAAGGGATCGTGCCGGGTGGTGGCGTAGCGCTGCTTCGGACGATCGATCGTCTCGACAAGGCGCGCGGCGCTGTCCGTGGTCAGGATCAGAAGACGGGTGTGGACATTGTCCGTCGGGCGATCGAAGCACCGCTGACGCAGATCTCGGCGAACGCCGGTGTCGAAGGGCCGCTGGTTGTTCAGCGTGTTCTTGATGAGTCCGGTGCGTTCGGATACAACGCTCGGACGGATACGTTCGAGGATTTGTCGAAGGCCGGGGTTAGCGACCCCACAAAGGTGGTACGGACGGCGATTGAGAACGCCTCGAGCATCGCAGGGCTTCTCCTTACGACCGAGGCATTGGTCTCTGAGCTGCCTGAGGAGAAAGAGGATGCCCACGATCATCACGGGCACGCCCATTAGTCGCTTCGAAAGACGGGCAGCGTAGCAGAGGAAGGAAGGGGGAGTGCCTCTTGGGGTGCTCCCCTCTCTGTTGCCGGGTCGGTTGGCTTTTATGGAGGGCTTTTCTATATTCGTGTTTGTGGGCCAACCGGTCGCGACGACTGATGATGGGTGGTTAAGGCGTCTCCGAAAAGGAGACAAGAAGGGACATATATGGTAGAGGATACTGACGGTGGCGCACCCTCTGAGGCACAAGCCTCGGGTAGCGACTCCGGAGCCTCAAGCGAGGTGGAAACGACAGAGGTAAAGAAGCCGGCCAAGAAGGCCAAGAAGGCCAAGAAGGTGAAGAAGGCCAAGAAGGTGAAGAAGGCCAAGAAGGCCAAGAAGGCAGCGGCCAGTGACGAAGACGCTGCGGCCGAGAAGCCGGCGAAGAAGGCGAAGAAGACTGCACGCAGAACCGCGAAGAAGGCTGAAGCAAGTGGCGAGGCAGATGGCGCGTCAGCCGACGACAAGGACAGCGGAAAGTCGGTCTCGTATGGGCGTCGCCCGAGGCGAGGGGGACCTGATTTGGTCCAACCCGACGAATATGGCCGTTCCGGCTCTAAAAAGAAGCCTTCAGGCAAACAGGTTGAGGGGTCTTCAGACGGCGANCAGGACAGNTCAAGCGATGATGATACCCGGAGCGACGGTCAGTCCGATCGACGGGCCCGTCGTCGCCGGGGTCGTCGAGGACGCGGTGGTCGATCGGATCGTGATCGTCCCGACAGTCGTCCCGACAGTCGTCCCGACAGTCGTCCCGACAGTCGCCCCGACAACCGGCGCTCCGACAGCCGACGAGACTCGGGCAAGAAGAAGGCAAGAGAGAAGGAGGGGCCAGAGCCGCTGACGATCGAGCAGATGCTCGAGGAGCAGTGGACGGAGGACAAGGCGAGACGATTCCTGTCCGAAGGATTCTTGGCGAACCTGACGCCTGACATCACGTCAGCCAAGAAAAGTTCGGAAGCCGAAGGTCCGGACCTTACGGGACCGCTGCGGATGATCCGAAAGGTGCTCGCCGACGAATGCATGGTTCAGGACGACGCGACTGACGTGATGCTTCTCGATCTAGTGATCAAGGCGCTGTCCGACTGGACTCAGGTTTACCGCATCCAGCCGGANAAGGATGCGCTCGAAGAGGTCGAGCGGTTGATGGATATTCGCTCAAAGGCGGACAANCGGCTGATGGAGGCGATAACGGCGTTGAAGAACAGTTAGCCGCACCCCGCCAAACATCCCGAGCGGGAGATGGAGAGGGCAGGAGAATACTGAGGCCGGTTCCGTTTTAATACGGGGCTGGCCTTTGTTATNTGTGTGTCCGAAGGGACTAGGCCATATTGATGTGGTAGGGNATGGGGTCGGCCGTCTCATTGGCGCGGAAGGCTTCGATGCGTTCGTAGCAGGCGTCGCATCGGCCGCAGGCGGGGCGTGTGCCCTCGTAGCACGTGTGTGTTTGGTCGTATGGGACGGAGAGCTTCAGGCCTTCGGCGATGACGTCGGCCTTGGACCAGTCGACGAAGGGAGTGTGGATGCGGGCAGTGGTGTCGTGTGTGGCGCCCAGTGATAGTGACCGCTCCAAGGCGTCGTAGAATTCGCGTCTACAGTCGCGGTAGGCAGCGGAGTCGTCCTTTACGGGAGAGATGAACAGATCGGAAATGCTGATCTGTTCGCCGTAAGCGGCTGCGGCCGTGACGAAGAGCATGTTCCGGTAAGGAACGACGGTCGAGATCTGGCGATCGTCTTCCGCGGTGGGGACGGCGAGGGCTTCGTCGGTGAGGGGACTGCCGCCGATTTGGGTCAGGTCGAGTGAGATGACCTTGTGCGACACGGCGCCACCCGACGCGCTCAGCGTCCGGCTGGCGTCGAGCTCGACCCGGTGTCTCTGGCCATAGTCGATTGAAACGGTATGGATGTTAGAGATCCCCTGCTCACGCATCCACCAGAGGAGCGTCGTGGAGTCCATTCCGCCAGAGAGCAGGAGGATCGCTTTGTCGGGTCGGGTCATTTTGGACAGGAAGCGGGAGGGCACGCCATCGGAAGATGCAGTGCCCTTTCGTTTCAGTCTGAACCAGGACTACTGGTTTTCGAGAAGCTGGTCGACGACAGCCGGGTCTGCAAGTGTCGATGTATCGCCCAGATCGCCCGTGTCGTTTGCGGCGATCTTGCGGAGGATGCGCCGCATGATCTTGCCGGAACGGGTCTTCGGGAGTCCGGGTGCCCAGTGGATCACGTCGGGGGACGCGATGGGGCCTATCTCCTTCCGCACGTGACCGATCAGCTCCTTCTTCAGGTCGTCCGCATACTCTTCGCCGATGTTCAGGGTTACATACGCGTAGATGCCCTGCCCCTTTATCTCGTGAGGAAATCCGACCACCGCCGCCTCGGCGACCTTGTCGTGGGCGACGAGCGCGCTCTCGACCTCGGCCGATCCCATCCGGTGTCCCGAGACGTTGATGACGTCGTCCACGCGTCCCGTGATCCAGTAGTAGCCGTCCTCGTCGCGACGGCATCCGTCACCCGAGAAGTAGTAACCCTTGTACTGCTGGAAATAGGTTTCCTCGAAGCGCTTGTGATCCCCGTATACCGTCCGCATTTGGCCTGGCCACGGTTCCGATATGGCGAGAACACCGTCGACACCGTTTCCTTCGATGATTTCACCTGATTCGGGCTCAAGCACGACCGGTTTGATGCCGTAGAGCGGGAAGGTCGCGGAGCCAGGNTTTGTGGGTGTCGCACCGGGGAGCGGTGTGATCATGATTCCACCGGTTTCGGTTTGCCACCAAGTGTCGACGATCGGGCAGCGATCCCGGCCGACGTTGCGGTGATACCACTGCCACGCTTCCGGGTTGATCGGCTCACCGACAGTCCCGAGGATCTTGAGACTGGACAGGTCGTAATTCGCCGGGAANTGTTCACCCGAAGCGGCGAGCGCACGGATTGCCGTCGGGGCCGTGTAGAACTGGTTGACCTTGTATTTGTCGACCATGTCCCAGTAGCGGCCCGCATCCGGGTAGGTGGGGAGTCCCTCGAACATGATGGTCGTGGCGCCGTTCGAGAGCGGACCATAGACGATGTAGCTGTGACCTGTGACCCAGCCGATGTCCGCGGCGCAGCAGTAGATGTCACCGTCGTGGTAGTCGAAGACGTTTTTGTGCGTGAACGCCGAGTAGACCATGTATCCGCCGACCGTGTGTTGCACGCCCTTTGGCTTGCCCGTCGACCCGGAGGTGTAGAGGATGAAGAGTGGGTCCTCCGCATCCATCTCTTCGCATTCGCATTCGGCGGATGCGCTCGGGACAACGTCGTGCCACCAGATGTCGCGTCCCTTGACCATTTCGCACGGGATGTCGCCTCCTTCGGGGACGCGCTGCACGACAAGACACGTTTCGACCTTCTTGCCGGCCATCCGTTCGTCGGCGAGACGCATCGCCTCATCGGCGCTCTCCTTCAGGAGGACGGGCTTGTCGCCACGATGCGTTCCGTTTGCAGTGATAAGGACCTGGCAGGTCGAGTCGACAATTCGGTCGGCGAGCGCTTCTGACGAAAAACCGCCGAATACAATACTGTGGATGGCACCGATCCTTGCGCAAGCGAGCATCGCGACCGCGAGCTCGGGGATCATCGGCATGTAGATCGAGACGCGGTCACCTTTCTTGACGCCACGCGATTTCAGGACGTTCGCGCACCGGCAGACCTCNGCATGGAGCTNCCTGTATGTGAGAGAGCTGTCCTCGCCGATCGCGTTGCCTTCCCATAGGATAGCTACCTGATCACCTCTTGTGTCGAGATGACGGTCCAGGTTGTTGTAGGTGATGTTAGTCCTACCGCCCTCGAACCACTTGATCGAGATTGGACCCTCGTCCAGGTCATAGTTGTAGGACCGGACAGTGTCCCACTTCTTGAACCAGTGGAACGTTTCGGCTATCTCTGTCCAGAAGCTCTCAGGATCCTCCACGGAGGCGGCGTATCTCTCTTGATACTCTTCAAAGGATTTTGTGAAGGCCGACTCGCTCAGAGAGGAAGGAGGAGCGTAGTTTCCGCCTTTCTCTTCTACCTCGTTTTCTGCCATGGGGTCCGTGCTCCTTGGGAGTTTTTGTGCAGGTTTAAGAACTCCAATATAGGTCGTTTCGATTTCACCATGCAAGCACGCGTCGGTCGATGAAATCTCTCGTAACCTCATTTTTTCGAGTGGTTTCAGTGCGGTTCATCTATATTTCCTACACCCTTTCACGGATGNCCTATCAGTATCATTTGGAGTGATAGTTCTTGTAAATAAGTATCAGAGTTCTATTAAATANATTTTGACGAGATCGGTTGTCGATTGACTCAAAAGGGGAACCTTTATCCTCCCAGCTCGTTAAAAGAAACGTGCACATCCTGTTGCCTTTCCGGCAGTTAATCACGGGGTGCGCCATNGGGAGGAGATATTATGCTTATGGTCAGCTCGAGGCAGAATCCGGGCGACCTCACGGACATGGACATCCTGTCCGAGGTCAGCGCCGGGAAGGTCGATGCCTACGGAAAGATTGTTGGCCGCTATCACGGTCGGCTCTATAACTTCATTTACCGGTTTGTGGGCGACCGTGAGACGGCGGAAGATATCGTTCAGGAGACGTTTCTCCGGGCGTTCAGGAAGCGGGATGAATACCGTGCGATCGCGAACTTCTCCACATGGCTGTTTACGATTGCCGGAAATCTGGCGAAGAGCGAGTTGAGGCGGCGGAAGCGCTGGAGGATGATATCGGCCGAGCGGGACGAAGAGACGGATACAGGGATGGAGTTGCCGGATGAGTCGGCGCGTCCTGACAAGGTGGCCGAGTCATCGATCGCAGATGTCCAAATACAGAACGCCATCAACTCGCTTCCCAACAACTACCGGCAGGTAATCCTCCTCCGGGATGTCGAGGGGATGTCGTATCAGGAGATTTCAGAGATCGTTGATTGCCCGGTTGGGACGGTTAAGTCTCGAGTCAATCGTGCGCGTCTCAAGCTTCAGCAGAAGCTGAAGAGTGAAGGCCGTGATGTGGGACTGGTCGTCTAGCCCCTTTAGGAGGTTGCAGGAAAGGTTATGACAGTCGAATCGTTTTCCGACAAGCTTTCTGCTTACATCGATGGGGAGCTGCCCGAATCCGACCGGGTGGAGATTGAGAAGATGATCTCCGAGAGCCCGGCTTGCTCGGCGATGTATGAGAATATGGTCCTGCTGCAGGACCGGCTCGGCAACCTGCCGCGGATGCACCCGTCGGCTGAGTTCGAGTTCGGTCTGAGGAGTCGGATCCTCCTTGAGGCAGCCAACGAGACCCGTATGCGCCACAAGATCAAGCGAGTGCTGTTTCCGACAGTCGGTCGATCCTTTCTGTCTGGCGCAGTGGCGGCTATGCTCGCTCTCGGTGTGTCGGGTCTTCTGCAGGGCGACCCACTGGAGGATGTGACGGTTTCACAGACGCTGGAAACGGTGGTGTTGCCGGTTTCCGATCTGGACCAGTCGAAGGCGGTCCAGTTTCATGGCGCGATGAACGAGAGTGTCGCGACGGTTCTAACACAATCTCTGGGTCGCGGCGCTCTGAAGCAGCTGTCGCGGGAGGAGTCGTTCGCGCTGTCGCGTCGTCTCTACCGGACGCGAACGGATTCACCCGCTTCAAGCGATCTGCGTCAGCCGAGGACTCTCCCCGTCGTTCAGCGCGGGCAGGCCAAACGCGTCCCCGTTTCGTTCTAGCTGTAAACAGGAGCAATCAGCATCAGGCAATGTCTGGCTCAATAAGTAAATGGCTCTGGATGCCCGTCATTCTTCTGCTGGGAATGGCGGGCATTCCTGCGATAGCCCAGGAATCGACATCCAGAACGGCCGCATCTATGAATATCCTACAGGCCGTGGAGGCGGAGATCTCAACCCTCTTCGAAACGAACCGGGCGTGTGTCGTCCGGATCCATTCGACCTACGGCAAGACGACGCCAGACCTCAGTCTCGGGTTAGGGAACGGATACACCCACGGAACCGGGTTCCTTATCGACGGTGGTGGACATATCCTGACCGTGGACAAGGCGGTGGACGGCGCGGCCGAAATCCGCGTCACGATGGTAGACGGATCGGTCACGCGCGCCGTCCTGGTCGCGTCTGACCCGAAGTCGGATGTGGCGGTGATTCGCGTAGAGGATCCGCCAGTGAGACACGTGAGCTACGGAAACTCGGATAACACGAGGATCGGTCACTATACATTCATTTTGGGGAATGCGTTCGGTGAGTTGCTGCCTTCGATCGGTTCGGTCTATGAGATCACGGAAGGTCAGGATTTGATCCAGATCACGTCGTCCGTTTACCCGAGCTACGGGGGCGCACCAGTTTTCGACAGCTCTGGGAGCGTGATGGGGATGGTCTGGGCCGCCCCGCTCCACCAGCAGGATCCCGGCAGGTTCCGTGGCACGGCTGAGCTGCCGACGTCGGTTTTCATCATTCCGATTAACCGTGCGAGACGGATTGCGTCAACGTTGATCGAGAAGGGCCAGATCGCCTATGGCTGGCTGGGAGTCGAGGTTGACCGGGAGACGCATCCGGTGGTCGTGACGAACGTAGCAGAGGGTGGCCCAGCCTGGCGGTCGGGGATCCGTCCGGGCGACGAGATCATGGCATACAACGGGAGGCCCGTTGACGGTCCGTTCCATCTAGAGCGACTCGTGATGGAGACGGCGCCGGGAGACTCGGTTCCGATACGCGTAAAACGCGAGAAAATAACGCTGTCCACCGAGGCCGAGGTGGCGGGCCGGACCCCGCGTGGTTACGCGGACAACCCGTATCTTCAGCTNGTGGGGATTCAGGGACGGAACGCTACGAGCCGGGCTCCCCAGTTTCCGGATCAGGCGCTGGTTGACCAGATTCAGACGCTGCAGAAAGAGATCGTTCGCCTACGAGTACTGATGCAGTCTAAGTAGAACTAACACAATCGTACGACAGGGCTCAGGTTACGCNAGGAATCGAGGGTTCTCTTTGNCCATCCAATTTGTTGTGGATTGCCCGCCACCNAAGTGATCNAGTCATACCGGCCGTTGGACATTCCACCCTCCCCGATCNCGTCGACTTCCTTTTGGCTGCGCCCCTAGAAGATTAACAGCACCCTCAGTCTTTCTAGGTTGTCGGTAATCTANCCTCCCCNCTNCCCCCCTCCCCTCCAATTACGCCCGATGGTTGTTTGGAAGGCAGCTAGGGCAGACGTTCCGCAACACTAGGGGGCTTTCTATTCCCTATGGTTTTTGGGTCCAAGGAGAACCTGCTTTTTTTGTCTCTTCACAAACAGTTCACCTCGCGTTTACGTGCACGAAACATGCGGAGTAGGACCTCCNCGGCCGGAGCGANAACGCTCTCTATAACTGAATGTTCNTTTGTGACTTAGGGAATGGTCACNGTAGATNACGAATGTTGCGAANTTTTCATTTCATATTCACTCGCCTGAAATCACCCAGAAACATCCATCCGATATATTCGATTTCGANTCATGAATAAAGTCTCCGTGGTGACCTATTATACAAGAGCAGGAGGATCGGATGCACGGGCGGAGAAGGATTGACGCTGGTCTCGCTGCGCCTGACGGAATGGTATCGGGAGGTTTGCCCACAGAGTAGCGAGTGGATTTTGTCCCAAAGATCAAGGTCGAAGTGATTGTGAAGGACAGCGACGTGGATACGTCGAAAGACGCCACCATTCCGATAGTGAAGATCTTCGTTACAGTAGGTGGCGGACGCAGTTCGAATCTGGAGTGGTGAGCGGGGCAACGAGGCTCTGCAGATCGATCGGAGAGAGTTAATCGCGATTTAACACTCTAATAGTTCCAAGTGTGATAGATTGGTGCNACCAAAAGTCAAAGACTCAGCTTTCACGTTCTTTGAGGAGGACAAGATGAAGAAAACAGTGACAATTTTGGCGGTTCTTTTGGGTCTGGCGGTTTCTGGTCCGTCATATGCCCAAGGCACGAACATCTCTGTTGAAGCATCTGTTGACGCTCTGTCGGGCTACATCTGGCGGGGTGGCGTTCTGGGGGCGGATGACAAGGCAGTCGTTCAGCCTAGCCTGACGTTCGGGTTTGGCGATTCCGGATTCTCCCTGAACATCTGGGGCTCCTTCTTTGTGCAGAGTCGGACGGCAACGGAAGGTGCCGATGAGCTCGATTTCACGGCTGATTACAGCGGTACGGTAAGTGAGGAAAGCGGTGTCGGCTTCTCTATCGGCTACATTCAGTATACTTTCCCGAACGGTGGATCGGGTGCCGAGCACTCGGAGGAAGTCTACGGCGGTTTGAGCCTCGACCACGCGCTGTCTCCGAGCATCACCATTTACTACGACTTCGGGCTGATAGATGATTATTACGTGGCAGCAGGTGTGGGACCCGAGTTTNCGTTGGGAGACGCAGACAACGCTCCGGTGCTCGGGATCAGCGCTTCGGTTGGTATTGGCGGTGACAGCTACGGGGGGTCGGCCGGGTTTCAGGATGTGACGCTCGGCGCCTCAGTCGGCTTTGCCACTGATAGCGTCAGTATCTCTCCCTACATCGGTGTCGCCTTCGCCCGTGATGGTGTGAAGACGGATGATTCGGTCTTCTGGCTTGGTGTGAGCTTCGGGTTCAGCAACTGAGTAGGCAGATCTTCTTAACTAACAAAAGACAAGGCGCCGCATCTAGAGGATGCGGCGCCTTAACTTTGTACACCCAAGACCAGAGCCTGTACTATGCCGCTTCGGCGNCCTGAGTCACCATGTTCGCCTTAAGCCGGCTAATCGCGCGGTCTTTGATCTGGCGGACCCGTTCGCGAGAGATAGAGAACCGTCGGCCGACCTGTTCGAGCGACTTCGGTTCGTCCGTTTCGAGACCGTAGTAAAGGTCGAGGATCTTGGCCTCGCGTTCGGGTAGCATCTCAAGATTGTTTCTCAGCAGCTGCTTGAGATAGGCCTCGTGGACGCGCTCGTCTGCCGGCGGCTCGTCGGCAACGAAGGTATCTGAGTAACTGATCGTACCGTCTGCATAGACCTGACTGTCCATTGAAAGAGACGGCTGGCTGGCTTCCATCGCGCGACGCACGCGCTTGTCCGACATCTGCGTGTTCGCGGCGAGCTCTTCGAGACTTGGCTGTCGGCCGAGCTCCTGAGACATTGCCCGCGCAACCTTCGCGATTGCATCGTGATCGTCGATCTGGTTGACCGGGATCTTGACCGCACGTGTCTGCTTGTTCAGGGCCGACATCATCGCTTGGCGAATCCACCAGACAGCGTAGGTTATGAACTTGTGGCCTCTCGAAGGGTCGAAAGTTTCGGTTGCCCGCATCAAGCCGATGTTGCCTTCTGCGATCAGATCCTGCAGTGGGAGGCCCCGGTTAGTATACTCACCCGCCACACGAACGACGAACCTTAGGTTCGCCGTGATCAGTTTGGCGAGAGCCTGCTTGTCTCCCTTCCTCGCCTTTACGACGACTTGGGCTTCCTCTTCCCGAGGCAGAGGCGTGTATTTCCGGATGTCCCTCAGGTAGAGGTCCATGCTTTCGCGCGATTCTTTCCCGTTGAAGTTCGCCATCACATCCTCATCCGTTCACGCGTGATCGTCCCGGACAGTGCCCATTCTACCGTCCCGATTGGTACTCTTTCAGGTGCCGGTTATACTCTTATTTATCAATGTTTAGTGCAAAATAAGTGTCTGTGCTAACCTGTCTCATAATCNGCTAGTTTTCCGTTTTTGGTAGGGTCGACCCGATGGTTGTTTAGTTGGTCTGGATGGTGTGGAAAAAGGGAACGCAGGCTTCCTGGCTCATCTTCAGCTTCTCACAATCCTCACACAAACGTTCCTCCAACCGCAGATCACAAGGCAGACAGTGGCAGATAGTTTTGATCGTACACTCGACCCTGTCCCGAACACCCTCGAGTTCCTGGATCTGCCCGTTCAGTTCGTCGAGCTTGTAGCGAAGGTCCTCGAGCACATCGGCGGCCAGGTTTCCTGCTATTTCCCGCTCGTTGCGTTTCCGGAGGATGGCCTTGATCCGGTCGAGGTCGAACCCGAGTACCTTCAGGCTCAGGATCATCCGAAGTTGTTCCAGCTGCTTTTCCGAGTAGCACCTGAACCCCCCTGATGACCGATGACAGGGTCTGATCAGCTCCTTTTCCTCGTAGAATCTGACAGTTCGGGGCGTCGTACCGGCTCTCTCGGCCAGCTTTCCGATGTGCATCGTCTCTGACAAACGTCCTCCTCAGCTGTTCTAACTTAACAGTCAAGAACNTACTCTAACGTTACGTCAAANTCAAGGAAATTTGACGTAACGTTANGGATGCGGACAAGAAGACAATAAAGTATTGTTAATTTGTTCTTTATTAGAAGCTATCTGATAGATAAAGACCGCAGATATACGCGAGGCGAAGGCCGGGGATGATACTGCTTGGCCCTTACCCGTTTTGCGGGCGAAACGGGTAAGCCCGTATAATCTCTTCTCCCACTAGGCAGGAGAGGATTGAACCGGTGTGTAAGAAGAGGGGATGCTTTCACTAGTGATGGAACAACCGCACCCCGGATACGGCCATCACCATTTCGTATTCATTGACAGCGTCGATCACGTTTTGATCGTTGATCGACCCTCCTGTCTGGACGATTTGTGTGACGCCCGTCTGAGCTGCTCGGTCGATGTTGTCACGGAAGGGGAAGTAGGCGTCTGAGCTGAGTGAAACGTCGGTGAGCTTCGCCATCCATTCGGCGCGCTCGGTCTCCGGCAGTGGGGCGGGCACTGTCGCGAACTTCATCTCCCACGCGCGCCGTGCGACGTCGGTCATCTCTTCTGCCAGATACTGTTCAATGGCGTTGATCTTGTCTGGTCTCCTGAGCTTGGGTGCGAAGGCCAGCTTGAGGACGCTGGGGTGCTGTCGCAGATGCCAGGCCTCCGCTTTATTNCCGGCGNGGTCGACACAGGCGAGCCGATTCTGCTGACCGGCTCCCGAACCGATGACCTGACCGTCTTTTGCGAAGCACACGGAGTTCGACTGCGTGTACTTGAGCGCGATCGACGCGAGGACGAGATCGCGTTTTGCCTCCTCGGTCAGGTTCTTCTTCTTTGANACGATGTTGTCGACGAGATCGAGATCGGTGACGAGGTCGTTCCGTTTTTGCTCGAAGGTCAGGCCGAAGACTTCGCGGGATTCGAGTTCCCCGGGCTCGTAGTCCGGGTCGATCTCGATAATCAGATACCCTTCCCGTTTGCGATCNAGGATTTCAAGCGCTTCGGGTTCGTAGCCGGGTGCGATGATTGCGTCGGAGACCTCGCGTCGCAGGAGCTTTGCGAGCGAGACATCGACGGTGTCGCTGACGGCCGCGAAGTCGCCGAAGGAGGAGAGCCTGTCCGCGCCGCGTGCACGTGTGTAGGCCGTAGCGACGGGTGAAAGCTCGTCGGAGTCTGGTATGAAGTAAGCCTGTCGGAGAGCGTCGCTCAGGGGAACGGCGATCGCGGCGCCTGCTGGGCTGACGTGCTTGAAGGAGGCGGCTCCGGGCATCCCGAAGACCTGCTTGAGTTCGCGGACAAGCTGCCAAGCGTTGAGAGCGTCGAGCAGGTTGATGTATCCCGGCGCGCCACGGTGGATCTTGAATGGCAGGTCACCCCCGTCCGTGCGGTAAATTCGTGCAGGTTTCTGGTGGGGGTTGCATCCATAACGCAGCTTGAGTTGATCCATCGTGGGTCTCCAGAAAACAAAGAACGCCCGGCCGATCCTGTGGGGGAGATCGTTCCAGGCGTGATGATTATAAGTTGTTTCGCTGTTGCTCAGAGAATATAGAAGGGCTGTCGAAACGTGTCAATTAAGAGGCCGATGACAACGGTGATCAAGGTTACGAAGAACGGGCTCGGTCTAGTCTTTTCCNACCGGTATCTCGAGGCCAATAACTGGCTCTTGCTGCTTGGGTTGAGACCGTGTATCCGGGGCCGACCAAAAGCAGTACACGCGAGGCGTTACAGCCTGTCCAACAGCGGTGATCGTCTCTTCGCGGGCCGTGATGAGTGCTGGCCTGGTCGAGCACGTCACCCTAGGACTGGTAGCCTGCCAAGTGATTATCCCCCCGGATGGACCCTGCTGTCCCTACTTCTTGAGGGGGCTCTGCCAGACTGCTCTTCCGACGAAGAACGGGCCGAGTGACGCCATATGCTTCGCGGTCTGCTGTGTCTTCCGCATATCCTGAACGATCCGAGACAGCGGGAAGAGATCCTGACTCAGAAGTCCGATCAGAAACTCGTTGTCGTTCCGGTCAAGGCCGTGGCAGGCAAGCCGGATGTCCTGTGCGTAGCCCGCAGAGCCGTAAGTTCGGCCGATCATCGCGTGCTCCATCAGGATTTTCCCCTGCTCGGTGGGCGACAGGATGTTGAACTCGGATTTTCGGCGGAGCGGATACCACACGGCCCAGGGCCAGTCCGGGTTGAGCGCATTCCGCCGCGGTTTACCGAGCAGCCAGTCTTCAAGGTTGGCTTCACGACCCATCGAGTAGCTCCGGCCGACCATCGTTAGGTCCGGCTTCTGCTCGAGTTCAGCGAGGGGGCTGTTGACGACGAAATCGCGGGCCTTGGTGACAAATAGCTCGGGGTTTTCGGTGATCGTAAGTAAGCCGATCCCGAACGGATCGGTCACGTCCGCGTATACGACAGACTCCAGACCGCTGTTACTGACCGCATCGACCACCGCCTGCGTGTCGTTGCAGCCGCCGAAGACCTGCAGCTGGAGGTAGAGTCTGCGCACGCTAGTTTGCGGTACACCTCTCCGTGGTGCGCCCTTCTCCCGAATGTCGCGGACGTCAGAGGGGTGGAAGAGATCCCGGTCTGGCTCGATGTTCCATCGACGCGCGACTTCGAGCAACTCTGGTGTCATCTGCCACTGATCACCGACGGGCAGTCCGAGATATTGCGTAGATGCGCCCTTCAGGGACATAGAGTTTTTGTTGTCGCCAAGCCGTCGGACTTCCGCAGACTCTTCTTCGGTCAGGTCTTCCTTTTCACCAACCTGAGCGAGCTCGATGACCTGATCCTCGATCGCTTTTGCGCAAGGACCGGTCTCCTGGAGGAGTGTTGGGACGACGGACTCGACCGCGNGCTGCGACAGATCCCATTTACAGGCGAACTGGAGGAGTGTGTGACGATGCTTCTTCGCGATCGCTCTGAAGGGGTCGAGCTTCTTGTGAGCGGCCTCGATCCATCCTGAGGGTCGGAACGAACGGTGGTCCATGCGGGGGAGTGAGGCCCCCGGTTTCAGGTCGTCGTGGAAGATGCCGCCGTAGTCGACGACACGCGCGATGACCTTGACTTCGTGTTTGGCCGCCGCGTCGAGACAAAGACCGCCCGGCCACGGCTCAAGCGGGTTCAGGATGATCATTGCCCAGTCTATCAGGTTCCCGTGACGCTCGAAGCAGTCGATGAGGTCGACGGTGAAGCCGTTCGCTGGGCCCGGTGCGACACCCAGCATATCCGTTTTGCCTCTGGATTTGAGCGCTTCGAGACCGGACCAGACGATGTCGCTCTGATAGCCGGTGGTGTCCGGGTTGTGCAGAAGGAGCAGGTCGAATCGATCGTGACCAAGCCGTTCGAGGCTCTTGTCGGTCGCCATCTCAAGGTAGGCGCCATACTCGTCCGCGTCCCTGAGTTTGGGATCCGTGAACCTGGGGAAGCCCTTTTCGGCGGCTCGTATCCCCGTGTAAAAATCGTGTCCGACAGCGCCGACCAAGCAGTATGTGTCTCGGTCCAAGTCGGACAGCGCCCGCCCCAGAAGCTCATCAGCCGCGCCCTGACCGTAGGCGTCGGAGGTCATAAACGTGCGGATTCCGCTGTCGTATGCGTGCTTGACGAGATTCTCGAGGCCATCCGGTCCTATGTCACTCCCAAAATGCATAAAGTGACCACCACTCCAGATGCCGAATGCGGAAATACCGGGCTGCATCATACGACGAATCCTTTTTCGCGAATTAGTAGTTTCAGAAACGTGCCAGAACGATTGACCGGGTGCGGAGGAAATATAGCACAAGTGCCGAATGTGCCCAATACACGCATCAATGCGGCGATCGGGCTTGGCACTCCGACTACGCGACTATACATTCTGATCAGATGCCAACCGAACGGAGGTAAGGCGGATGGAACGACCGTCCTGGGACGAGTATTTTATGTCGATTGCCTACAACGTGGGACAGCGATCGAATTGTATCCGGCGCCAGATCGGTGCCGTGATTGTGAAGGAACGCAATATTATCAGCACGGGCTACAACGGCACGCCCATGGGTGTGANGAACTGCTTCGAAGGCGGTTGCCCTCGATGTGCTGGCGATGCGGTTTCCGGAACGAGTCTTGACACCTGTTTGTGCGTACACGCTGAAGAGAACGCGATCTGCTTTGCCGCCCGGCACGGCGCACGGACGGAGGGGAGCATTCTGTTTTCGACGACACGCCCCTGCTTCGGGTGCCTGAAGGAGTCTATCCAAGCGGGCGTTACGAGGATCGTCTACGTCGAACCCTACGATTACNAGACCGAGCTTGAGGATGTGTATCACGAACTNGTCCGTCAATCGGGTGTTTCCTTCGAACAGCTTACCTACCAGCCTAAATCCTGACCGTGTCGTGCTGCTTCGACCAAGACGTATCAGAAACGGCTGACGGTCGTGTCTGGTTGCCCGACGTGTTCCGTATGGCCCGTGTGGCCCGCTGCGTCATACGAAAGAGCATCTTCGCATCGATCTTCCGAGTCCTGTCATCCAGTTGTTGCGTGTTCAGATAATCCGATCTGCCGGATCAGCGTTTCAGCTTCGTTGAAGAGGTCGTGCGTGTGGAGGTAGCGGAAGGTTGCGTTTCGACCGATAAGGTGCAGGTTCTNGAACCCATCAAGATAGGATACCAGTTCGCTCACCGTCTGCTCGATACCGACCTCGAGGATGGGGTATGCAAAGGGGAGCCTGTAGACAGCCGTCTGGAGGATCTCCTCTTGCTCGATACTCTCGACGTCGNCCAATGCTGAGAGGACCTTCTCTAAGAGATCGGTGTCGCTCATTTTCCAGTAGACTGACGACTCGTGGCACGGTAGCTCTAGCACGATTGCAGTCTGATCCTCGGGTGCCACGAAGATACTTCTGTTCTTGCACTCGTAGAGACGCGTGAACGGCAAGTCGGAGTCAGGGAAGTAGATGGAGGCGTTGTCTGAAAAGCGGTCTCGCTTCAGGCAAAACACGCAGAGCAGAAGTTTTCGGAAACGGATGCTGCGGGCCTTCCGGAGGATCTCGGTTGGTGGTGCCGGATCGAGGATCTTCATCATCAGGGGCAGGGGTAGAGTGCTTATGAGAGTTTCCGCTTCCACGTTCGTTTGATNGTTCAGCTCGAACGCCGTGACGCGGCCTTTTTCGTTAATCAACTTGGTNATGCGGCTGTTGCAGTGAATATGGTCCCCACCGATTTCCTCCGTCATNCTNTCGAAAATCGATCCGAATCCGTTTCGGGGATACAGGAANGAGCCGTCCAGATGTCTTGAGTCTTCACCGGGGAGTAAACCCCGCAGGAAGGCTCGCAGGTCGAGATTCCGTAACCGTCCGCCGGATATCTGGGGCGACAGGTTTGCGGTGTCCTCTCCCCAGAGCTTCTCTGAGTAATTAAGCAGTAGGAGGTCTGCGAGCGTCTGGCCGTACTGACTAACCGCCCAGCTTCGAAAGTTCGGCAGATCTTGCTGCCCCCTTTTCTGGAGACATTCGAGGATGATTCGTACCAGGATCCTCAATGGAAGCTGACGGAGGAGATCACCGGGCTGGAGAGGAAACCTTAGGCGACGACCTGCGAAATGGATCCGGCTTGGGGCATTGACCGTGAGCAGGTCCGATCCAAGGAGGCTGCGGATTTCTTTGGTCACCTCAGGTATCTTGTCGTGCAGACGGTGGGCGCCCGTGTCGAACAGGCAGTCGCCGAGCTTTAACGTCTTGGCGTTTCCCCCGGTCGAATCCGATCCTTCATACAGTGCCACCTTCAAGCCGGCCTTTCGGGCATAGTAGGCCGCCGCAAGACCGCCGGGTCCCCCTCCCAGTATCTGCAGATTCTTGCTCGTCTCAGTACTCATAGATGTCGATTTCCGACCACATTCGGTTCACATATGGATTGTGGTAGAAGGTCTTCCGGGATTTCAACGGTCGTTCTGAAAAGGCGAAAGAATTTCCGATCGTGACCACACGTGTATCCTCGGATATATGTTTGAGTTGAGACAGATCACCGTCTTCGACCACGATGTACACGGCTTTAACATCCTGTGAGGATAGGTAGTATTCAATCAAAGGTACGGTCACGATGTGGAGGTCAGGATCATTCAGCGCTTGGAGATGTTGCTTCACCTGGTATATAGCCGACGGGGATGTGTGCTGCATCACGAGATGCAGGGTGATGTAACTGTGCACAATCAGGAACAAGGTGAATGTAGCTTGGCGGATTCTGCGACCTCTCGCGTCGAAAAACACGGCCTGTAAACAAATCAGCAGGATCAGCGGCAGAAGCGGCAACACGTGTCTGCTTTTGTGGATGACGTTCTGGCCGAAGTAAACCCAGAGGAAGTAGATGACCCAGCTAGCCAGGTGTATGCGCCAGAACGGATCGTGGATATTCTTCTTGAACACGCCTCTCAGCACAGGGAGGACCGCCACACCTAGGGCGATCACCGCAAAGGCGGTAGACACGTTCCGGTCAGTCCAGTAGAGGCCCAGTCCGTCTGCCACGATTCCCTCCATTAGCTTGACGAACCTGATAAACACGTCGGATTCTGTGACCACGGTGCCGCCGAACTCGGCAAAGTGCCCTGCAGACTGGACTCGCGCAGCTTCAACCAGTTCAGACCATCCAGTTATCCAGATCAGAGGAGCGGCCCAGACGACAACGCCCAAAAAACTGGACCCCAGAACCAGCGATCGGTTTCGCCGAGAAACCCAGACGGCACGGATCCAGGGCAGGACTGCAAATGGCAGGTAAGAAAGACGGATCCCTGCCAGCAGGCCGGACAGGAATCCACCGAGAATGGGCCTTCGGCCACTTGTTAGGAAGTAGTATGATCCTAGAAGACATGCCAGCCCCGTAACGTCTGGCATGTATCGATTGCCGATTAGCCAGACCATCGGATTAAAGAAGGTCAGGACCGCGATTATCATCCCGCGTGGACTGTTCAGGGGCTCGCGCGCTATAGCCAGCAGACTCAGGATGATCACACCTGTCATCACGCCGCCGACAACTGCGAAGGCGATAGCGTAGCCACCGGTAAGCAGCGTGATTGCTTTAACCAGCCAGCAGAAGATGGGGTAGGCGGGGAAGTGAGGTTGCAGTTGAGGCACGTCGTAATTGACCGTGCTAAGGGCAAACCGAAGGCTGTCGGGGTCCTCAATGTAGTAAATTGCGCTGAGAACCCGTGAGGTTATGCAGGCCAACAGAACTATTAGAATTGACCCTGATCGGGTAGACATGGGTTTTTCGCATCTCTAACAATTAAATAGGGCTACTCGAGCACAGCCCGAGTAGCCCCCAACTTGATGCGCTTTAATGGAGGAAGGGTTTACCAGCCTGCCACGTTGGCGCTGGAGAAACCAAGAACCGACTCAAAAATCGATGCGGCCTCGGTAAGATTTGCAACGGTCGCGTCGTAGGCAGCCGTCCCGGGTGCATCGTACTTGGGAGCGTCACCCATTAAGGTATGCAGTTGTTCAAGATCTGCCGCTGTAAGTTTTCCAAACGTATTGTATTGGAGAGCCATCGTGAAGGCTTTCATTTCGGCCCAATGCTTGTTGTGATTCGCGGCATTTTCGTCGGCTGTACCAATCTTCGACATATCACCCAACGTATCGTTGATGTAGTGTACTGCGGTTGCAGCAATAACCTTCTCCATTCCCTCTGCTGCGATTTGACGGTGTACGGAGATCTCAGCAACCGTTCCTTGGTTAGTGATAGCTGTCCGACCTGCAAGATAGGCGTCAAAAATTTCTTTCGTGAAATCCACGCCCGAACCGCCTTTGTCGCGCTTACCGGCGTTCCGAGAAAGACCGAAATTGTATTCTGATTTCAGGTCAATTTGGCCGTCACCGTTCGAATCAAAGGTAAAGTCATCAGCTGACTTACCGGCCAACTGTTCGTCTGAGTAGCGGGCATAGTCTCTCGCTGCTCCGAAGTAGCCGAACGACTCATCCCAATAGTGTTCCATTGCGGTGTAGGTAGAAGTACCGTTCCGGGCTACAGTGTTGTCCTGGTCAAGGAGCACGGCGAAGTATTTGCTCGTGGCCTGCGCATAGCTAACGGCACCGATCAAAAGCTTGTTGATCATTTGTGATAAGTCTAAACCTGCATCCGTTGTATAGACGGCGGCGGTACCAAGCTTGGCAGGATCCTGTGAGTTTGCAACCACGATGTCGAACCATTCTCGGATCAAGTCATCTGCTGTCTTTCCTCCAGATCCAAGTACGACGTCCGCCGATATTTTACCCAACAGGTTTTTCCCCGATGAGATCGACGCGTATGTTGTTTCTACGATGGGTAATCCAGCCGTCGTCAGCGTCTGAAGGCTCAGCGCATCATCGTGATCGTAGAAATTCAGCAGATCCTGAAGGCTGGCAGGCGTGGCACCGTCTTTGCCAAGGTTGCCGATAAAGATCTTGAGATCTTGGATCAGGAGCTGACGGACAACTTGTCCGCTGTATGAGACACTACTTTTCCCATCCTCGAAACGGCTGTCAAAGGTGTAGGCCGTTGGGACCTCAATCTTTGCTGGTGTCGTAGGTGTCGCAGGTGTCGCAGGTGTCGTAGGTGTCGTAGGTGTCGTAGGTGTCGTAGGTGTCGTAGGTGTCGCAGGTGTCGTAGGTGTCTCGACGGGCGCCATAACAGCATCATCGCTTCCGCATCCAAGAGTCGTCAGACACACGGCGGAAAGAAAAACCGGTAGGGATGAAAGTATCCACGATTTGTGATGGTGGGACATTTTGATGAACCTCCTACAAGTGGGTTAAATTGCTATTAGCTAATATTTGAAAAGGTCTTTTAAAGACCGTACTTGATTCCAAAATTGACCTGTCTCCGCGGTCCGATAAGGATTCCGGAGCTCAGGTTAGCTTGGGGTTGACCAGGATTTGAATGGAGCCGAGACCCGATGTAAACTTTGTCGAGAATGTTCTTACCAGTGACGGATACAGTCCAATCGGATGTGATGTCATACTCGGCGCTGGCATTCAGGATGTGGTGTGACGGGACCGGACCCGTGTCTCCGCGGTTAAGAGTCTCGTTCAGGTTTTCGAAGTCCGTGAAGACTTCGTCGACATAGCGCCAATCGGCACGCAGGTTTAACGAGCTGATCCGTTTCGAAAATCCGAGTGTGAGTGTGTGTTCCGGAGCGTAGGGAAGTTCGTTTCCCGCGAGGTCGACTTCGACGTTTCCTGCGAGTCGCCCTGATCTCACTCGTCCACTCTCGATTTCTGTTTTCAGGTAGGTGTAGGAGAAGTTGATGTCCGGAAGCGCTTTGGCATACCGAGAGAATCGGATGGATCCTCCTGCCTCGATACCGTAGGTCTGTACTTTACCCAAGTTCCTGAAAGCAGTGCCTCGACCCGCGGCGACTAGATCGCTGACCTTAATCCAATAACCTGCGATCTCAAGGCGGAGACCAGGTTGCCAGGTGCGTAGACCGGCTTCCATGTTCCAACTCTTTTCTGATTCGAGGTCGAGCCCTCCCGTAGCCACATTCTGTCCGAAGTTCGTGACACGTAACGTACCGCTGGAGGGGGGTGTGTAGCCCCGGTGAATGCCTCCGAAGAGATTGTAGTCGCCGATAGCGTAGTTGATGCCCAGACCGGGAAGCAGGACGTGGGTGATTTTGTCGGAAAGTATCGACCCGCGGAGCCTGTCGATCTGATCCTGCCCGAAATATTCAAACCGAATACCTGGACTCAGCGTCAGACTGCCCGCCTCATACTGTTCGTTCACATAGAGTGAGAGGGCAGCTGTTTCGTAGTGGTGGCTCTGGCCGACGATGGTCGGGTCGTCTTCCGACCCCGTGAAGTAGACGCCGTCTCTAGCATTGGGTGCGTTTCCAGCCTTCTTATCGTCGATGAACCGCTCCCAGTGACCTCTGGCGCCGACTTGGAGTTCTCCGGATTCGTGCCGAAGTGTATAGTTCTGTTCCACCCCACCAACGTAGAAGGTGCGGAGGATTCCGAAGTTGGACCTTCCGTTGCCGACACGGACGAGGTCGCTATTGATGAAGTAAGGCACGGCTGTCAAGTTGCCAGCTTGGAGGGTTGCCGGCCTGACGAAGATGTCGTCTTCTCGCCACCATCTTCGGTCGAAGTAGCTCGTGTAGACGGTCGTATTGCCCGTCAGGTTTTCTGTGATTTCGCTCGTGTAAAGGACATCTAGCGAGGCACGGAAGACCTTGAAGTTGTCGTCTTCCTTTGGGTTGAAGTTCGGGTCTCTAGCAAAGGAGTACTCCGTTAACCCGGTGTATGTTGCGTTCGAGTTCTCGTAATTCGCGTTCGCCTTGACGTAGAGTATCTTCCGGTCCGACAGGAAGAAGTGTGATTTGACCGTGCCGTTGACCTGGTCGAAATCGTTGTTTTGCCTAAAGCCGTTCCCTCGCTTGTAGAGGAGTTGGACGTCGGACTTGACGGCTTCAGAGCCGAAACCGCTGAACTCGGTGAACACACTCGCATAGGCGTTGTTGCCGCCCGTAAGTTGTATTGTTCTTCCCGCTTCCCCGCCGGGTTTGCGCGTCGTGTAGTTGATCACTCCGCCCATGGTGTGCGGGCCGAAACGAATCGCCGAGCTCCCCTTAATGATCTCGACTTCGTTTATTCGCTCGGAGGGCGGGTTGTAATACATGTTCGGGTAGACGTAGAGCGCAGGCTGTATAGGAACGCCGTCCTCAAGTACAAGCACACGTGAACTTCGTCTCGGATTGAGGCCTCGGATTCCTATGCTCAGCCGGGAGTTGGCGAATCCGTCATCCGCGTAGCCGTTTATGCCCGGGACCATCTCGAGCAACTCCTGGATGCCGATCGGTCGGATCAGGCCGACGCTCTCAGATTCAAGCCGACTGACTGTGCCAGGCAGTTTTTTGAAGACACGCGGAGATCGGCCGATGACTTCGAGTGGAAGGAGCTGGATCGGATCGGTTGTGAGGGCGACCGTGGGCGTAAGATCAACGCCCGGCCTGAGGACGAGCTTTTCGGTGTGGGTCCGGTAGCCGACAAGCAGGACGTGCAACTCGAGGGGTCCAGGGATGAGATTTGAGAAACGGAATGTCCCCTCGTCATCGGAGGTTGTGGAGCGTGTGACTTCGCCGCCAGATCGCAGGCTCACGACAGCCGACGCGATCGGTGATTGCGTTTCGGCATCGACGACGTTGCCCGTTACGGAAGTTTGGTTCTGTTGCGCGGTAGCCTGACCAAGGGTCAGCGTGAGAAATAGAAGCGCTGCTACGGCGAGGATCGATCTACTCATAGGAATTTTTAGAACCGTTTCGGGTTTCGGGTTTCAAAAGCGCCATCGGCATCTTCACGTGTTGCCGCCTTGTCTCTACCTTGCGGGTCGAACTGAATGATCCCGTAGCTGCCCTTGTTCTGGTTGTCCTGATTCTGAGGCGCCAGGATCGGATCGGACTCACATCCNAGTGTCAATGCAACNAGGACTAGGATACCNGCGAACCACTTGGATTTTNTTTGTGCTTGTCTGGGTCGAATCATGGAAAATCCTGTCGCGCANACCGTACGGNNTGNNGGTGTAGCCGNTCATGTGTTTGGNTANTAAAACGTCNTGTCTNCAAATANAACANANTTACAAGGTNGNGTCAAGAAAAATCAGAGGATAAATCCGATGGATTGGCTGAAGGCTGTTAGAACGTGGGCTTGCTGTCTTCTCTATCTCTAAAGTCCCTAGATCCATGGTAGCTGGTTCTTGGGTGAACCATCATAACCATCAGATGAGGAGAATTTCTCTCGCTTCATCGGACCTTGGCAAAGCTGGCGGGTCTGTCCTTACTAATCGGCAGCTAGCGACCACCACTATTTGACTCCTCGTTTCTTCGGCTCCTGAGTTAATCCTTACGGTTTTCCTGACTGGGTTTCAACACCTGAAACGCGCTGAGCTTAGGTTCCAGGTAGAGTTTATCGCCGACGCACACTCGGCGCTCACNACTCACGTTTACGGAAAGNTCACATGCGCCAACCGCCACCAAGACCTCACAGTACTCTCCCTGAAAATGGACCCGCTTCACGATCCCGTTGATGGGCCCGTGGGATCCGTCAACTACGAACATCTGATCTGGTCGGATCGCTATCTCAACGGTTGTCCCAATTGTTCCCGAATCTTTAATGTTTAGCAAACCGATAGGCGTCTCGACGCCATCTTCCACGACTTGGCCCATAATNAGGTTGGTCTTTCCGAAGAACTTGGCTACATAGCGATTGGCCGGATGCGCGTAGACCTGCTCAGGCGTGCCGATCTGTTGCAGACATCCTTTACTGATTATGGCGATGCGGTCTGCTCCCGCCATGATGTGCTTGATGTCGTGGCTTACCCATATGGCTGTCGTTCGCGCTCTGCTCGTGATCTCTTGAATCTCATCCCGGACTTGAGCCTTGGATGTGGCATCGAGGTTGCTGAGGGGCTCGTCCAGAAGGAGCAATGCAGGGCGTGGCGCAAGCGCCCTTGCGATCGCCACGCGTTGCTGCTGGCCCCCCGACAATTCGTGCGGGAAACGTGATTCGCACCCAGTGAGGTTGACCAGATCAAGCATCTCCGCCACCGACCGTTCACGGTTGCGTTCTTGGCGAAGACCGAAGGCTACGTTCTGGTCGACTCGGAGATGGGGGAAGAGCGCATAGTCTTGGAACACCATCCCGACGCCGCGCTCTTCGGGTAGGACGAAAGTGCGTTCGTCGCACAGAACATGTCCATCTAGAGAGATCGAACCTACCGAGGGCTTCTCGAAGCCAGCGATCAGCCGGAGGGCGGTCGTTTTACCACTCCCGCTTTCCCCACCCAGCGCGATGAGTTCGCCCTGCTCCACTTCTAAGTCGAAGTCCGAGAGAGATGGAAATGGCGCACCCGCGTATCGCTTGCACAGTCCGCGCACCTGGAGGAGACTCATCCTTCTCTCCTTAGCGTCAGACGATGTAGAATGGATACGCCTATCGATCCCATCGCAGCGATAATCAATGCGGCGTTGGCTGAGGCGGCGATCTCCTCATCACTGGCTAGTTCGAAGGCCCTCGTCGCGAGCGTGTCGTAATTGAAGGGTCGCAGGATCATGGTAAGCGGTAACTCTTTGAGCACGTCGACAAAGACCAGCATCACCGAGCTCAGNAGGGCCATCTTGACCAGGGGTAGATCAATACGGACAAGAGTCCGCCAGGGTCCTGCTCCCAGCGAACGAGCGGCCTCTTCCACGTGCGCACCGAGGCCTTCGAAGCCGGCCTGTATCGATTGATAGCCTACCATCAGGTATCGGACCAGGTACGCGAAGACTAGCGCGGTCAGCGTGGCGCTAAGCAGGAGTCCTGTGGAGAAGCCAAACCATACCTGCGCGGTCTGGTCAAGGATTCGATCGAAGCGGGCGAGAGCAAGCATGATACCGACAGCGATTACGGCACCCGGCACAGAATAGCCGAGGGTGGCNATCCTNGCGAGCAGCCCAACGCCGACGGACTCGAACAGTCGACTAGTGTAGACTAGCAGGAGAGCAACGACTGCCACCACTAGGGCCGTAAGCGCTGCTAGNGAGAAACTGTTCCAGATCAGCATGAAAAAATCGATGTTGATGACTTCCGGCCCTGTCCTGAGAACCCAGGCGCTTAGCTGTAGTACGGGCAACGCGAACCCGAGCGCAAAGGGAAGAGCGCACACCAGGGAGGCTCCCACACCTCGGATTCCGGTCAGATCACGTGGCCGGAGTGGGTGCGCCTTGCGAACCTCAGCGAAACGCCGCTGACCGCGCTGGAGGTGTTCGAGGCCGAGGAGAGCAAACACGAACACCANTGCGAAGGCCGCCAGNCGAATTGCNGCATCNGCATCGCCAAGNGAGAACCACGCGCCNAAGATCCCGGTTGTGAACGTGTCCACCCCNTAATATTTNACAGCTCCGTATTCGTTTAGCGTTTCCATCCCGACCAGACTCGCGCCAGCAACCAGAGCAGGGCGGCCCAGCGGCAGCGCGAGATGCCAGAATGCCTGAAACGAGGTCTGGCCCAAACTCTGCGCGGCTTCGAGGACGGCGTTCGACTGTTGGGCGAACGATGCCCGCGCTGTCAGGTAGACATATGGATAAAGCGCAAAGGCCATCACGCAGATGACCCCGTAGATGTTTGTAATGTCCAGGAGGGGGCCGAACTTCCCCAGACTCAGCGCGTCTAGGATTCTACGAACCGGGCCGCCATAGTCGAACATGCCGGCGTAGGTGTAGGCAGTGATGTAACTGGGAATCGCCAGCGGTAGGACCAGGGCCCAGCCGAAGAATGTGCTGCCAGGGAAGCGATAGACCACCACCAGCCAGGCTGCGGGAGTTCCTATCAGGAGTGTGAGCGCACCGACTCCGAAGAGCAGGGTCAGGGAGTTGAAGGCGTANTNAGGGAGNAAACCAGCCACGACCTGGGTCCAAGCGTTACCCGCAGGATCGAAGAGCCGGGCAACCACGTAAAGGACCGGAATGGTGAGCGTGAGAGCGACCAATCCCGTCGCAACCGTCCAACCGTTGAGATTGTANCTGAGAGTCCTAGGGAACATTCAACGCACGGAAGGCAAACACGGCATTTGGCCGCCTAACGCCAACCGCTCTCGGCGAAAATCTTCACCGCCTCGAAGTTGTTTTTCCCGAGCAAGGAGAGGTTAATGCGGTCGGTCTTGAATTCGCCCCACGACTTGACCAGGGGTGGCGTCTGCACGTTCTGATTGACCGGGTACTCGGAATTGGCTTCGGCTAAAGCCTGCTGAGCCTCCTGGCTACTCAGGAATTCGAGCAATGCGACGGCGTTCTTTAGGTTCTTGGCGCTTTTCGTGACGCCAGCTCCGCTGACGTTGACGTGGGCACCGCGCTGTGCTTGGTTGGGAAAGAATATGCCTACGTGTGACCCCGCGTGGCGTTCGGCTTCATCTTCGGATGTCAGCATTTTTCCAATATAGTAGGTGTTCACGACCGCCACATCCCCGATCCCGCTTGCGATAGCTTTGACCTGATCGCGGTCATTGCCCTTAGGAGTGCGCGCAAAGTTGGCGACCATACCCTTGGCCCATTTCGCCGCGCCTTTGCTTCCGTGTGCGACGATCATGGATGCCATGAGGGATTGGTTGTAGATGTTCTGAGATGAACGAATCAGGACTTTGCTCTTCCACTGCGGTTCAGTCAAGGCTTCGTAGGTAGAAAGCTGGTCCGGCTTCACCCGATCCTTTGAGTAGACGATGATCCGGGCGCGTTTGGTCAGCCCGTACCAGTGGCCTAGAGGGTCCCGTAGATGAGCCGGGATCTGGGCCCTCAGTTTCGGGGACTTGACGGGCTGAAGCAGGCCCTTCACCTGAGCACGGTGCAGGCGTCCCGCGTCCACCGTGATCAGGATGTCGGCGGGAGACTGCTCGCCCTCGATTTCAAGCCTCTTGATCAGCTGATCCGCGCTGGCTTTGACGACATTCACCGCGATACCCGTTTTCTCGGTGAACTTTTCGAAGAGCATACGGTCTGTGTCGTAGTGTCGATGGGAATAGACGTTGACTTCCTCCGACGCCTGCGCGGGACCCGCAGACACGGGGGCGATCGTCAAGAGGACTGCGATAATGAAGTTGTACAAGGTGCGCTTCTCCCTTCACTTGGTGTTTGATGCTGCAATCGGTAGTCTGTAGTGACGGGTAGCTGTCCTCGTGTTCAGGTATGCTAGGTCGGCCGACAAAACCCGCACGATTCGACGCGCAAGGTATCGCGTGCAAATCGCTCAATAGATAGCCAAATCGGTCTCTTTCTCGACAGCGAGACCAGGCGCTGCTACTTTGTGATGGCCAAGCAGGCTGCGAAAACACAAAGATACCCGTTATTGTTTTGTTAGCCAAACATTCGCGTTAGCCAACAACATCACCCTTGCTCGCTTTGCTGGCTGGCTAAACAGGCGTCGTCTAATCGGACTCAGTGCTTTCGCTTTCCAACCAGACCGTGCGCTGTGGAACCCTGCCACAACTTTGGGCTGTGTGCAGCTGGTGGGATGTTTTGTGGGGTGGTAGCTAATTCAGGTTCATTTCAACCGGTTTGAAAGGGACAAACGGCGCGGCGTCCATCTCTTCTTCGAGATCGAGGAAGACGACCTTGTCCAGGGCTTCGCAAAGGGTTTGACGAAGGCGGAACACATCATCTGATGCGATGCAGAGCGATGAGCAACAGAAGCTGAGAATAAAAGGTTCGTCCTCGCCTAACCAGTCAGAAAAGCTCCGATCGACTTTGAGGCAGAGTGCTTTGAAGTCGTCGAGACTGAGGCAGATGTCGAAGTACCCATAAACCAGATGCACCTTGTTAGACGGGCAGACGTATACCCCCATAGACTGTACACCGCTGTTCTCTGATAGAAACTCCATTTACATACCCTTTTAAGAACGGTGGCCCTGCGGTGTGCCGCAAAACGCCGAGTGCGCACTAGGACAGGTCGGTCTCCCTGAATGCTGGACAAGCGTTCCAGGTCCACGGACAGCCTACTTCGCATAGAACTCGATGATCAGCTGAACCTCGAAGGGAAACGGGAGATAGTCGACCGTTGGAAGGTCCACGATCGACACCGAGAAGTTCGGGGCATCGAAAGACAGCCAGTCGGGCCTCTGTAGTGAAGGACGCGGAAGGGTCTCTTGGATCATCGGCATCCGCACGCTTTTCTCACGAGGTGTGATCACATCTCCCCTGTCCACGCGGCAGGAGGGGATGTCGACCTTCTTCCCGTTCACTAGCAAGTGACCGTGGCGGACGAGCTGACGGGCAGCCGGGATCGTCGGGGCGAACCCACCTCGGAATGCGACATTGTCGAGTCGGCGCTCAAGCAGTTCCACGAGCTTGTCGCCTGTGGCGACCTTACTCCGTCGAGCCTCCTCGACGAGCGTACGCAATTGCTTCTCCGTCAGACCGTAGTTCATCCGGACCTTCTGCTTCTCCATCAACTGCATCTTATACTCCGACTGCTTACGACGACGCGGCGTCTGACCGTGTTGACCCGGTGGGTATGCTCTGTCCGCAATCGTTTTGCGTGAAAGACCGGGCAGATCCACGCCAACGGCGCGCATCTTCTTGACCTTTGGTCCTGTGTAGCGACTCATTCGACTTTCTCCTTTAGGTGCGCATTCTAGTTGTCTGCCCCACGGCGTTCGCGGTAGTGGCTTCGAATTTTGGCATAATCATCTCAAGCCACTTGTCGATCCTGGGCTCGGTCAGGTCCGGCTCGTTGTCCGTGTCGAGAGCGAGGCCGACGAAGACATCCTCCCGTTGAGCCTTCGATTCTGTGTGACCGTAACCCTCGGCCGGCCATTCGCCTACGACCGTCGCACCGCGTGACTCGACCTTTTCTGCCAAGATCCCGAGGGCGTCGAGGAAGTAGAAGTCATAGCCGAACTGGTCTCCGAGACCATAGAGGGCGATCGTCTTACCGGTCAAGGCGAGGTTGTCGAGCCCACTGAACTGGTCGCCCCAGTCGCCCTGCAATTCACCGTCGAACCACGTCGGTATCCCAAGTATCAAAAATGTATACTCGGTGATCTTGCTGATTTCTACGTCTGATATGTCGAACAGGTCGATGCGTTCAAGTCCGATTCTTTCACCGATTTTCTCCGCAACGAATTGGGTGTTTCCCGTGTCNGATCCGTAGAAGAGACCGATCTTGTCCACAGCCATCTTCTCCCTNAGTTGNTTTGTGCAGCCAGTGATCTCAGTTCCAGTGTGTGATGACGTCCTCCAGTTTCGGTCGCGCGCGCTCGACGGTCGGCTCGCTAGCTGTGCCGACGTAGATGAAACCGAGGAACCTATCCTCGGGCGAAAGTCCCATCTCGAACTTGACGTCATCGTCGTAGTTCGGCCATTCCGACAGCCACTGAGCGTGGTATCCGAGTGCGTGTGCAGCGATTAAAGCGTTTTGGCATACCGCGGCGCCCGATAGGATCTGCTCCCACTCGGGGATGCGTTCGTTCTCAATTTTGGTGCTTATGACGAGCATCAACGGGGCTCGAGTAGGTCGCTCATATTCGAAGGTGATTTGTTCATCCGTTGCGTCGGGGTTCTTTCGCTTGAAGATATCGCCCCATATCCGCCCGACATCCGATCGCGCGTCGCCCTGAACGACCTGAATATGCCAAGGAGTCAGCTTGCCGTGGTCGGGGACCCGGGTCGCGCACCTCAGGATGATCTCAAGTTCCTCGGGTGACGGGCCCGGTTGGGTGATCTTGGCCGCGACTAGTGACCTGCGGGTCAGCAGCAGGTCGATGACGGAGTTAGTCTGAGACACGGCAGACATGGTTTGCCTCAATCAGTGGTTGGAGTGGTGGACGAAATCATGACGTTGGGACGGCGGTGCGGACGGCGTCCTCATAACGGGTGATGCTATGATCCAAGCGTGAGCGGCCTCGATTGAGCCTCCCTTTGAGCAGGATCAGCCGCGCGACGATCAAGTTCCGATGTGCGGGCAAGGCGCAGATTTGGTTAGTGGCCATTGTCAGGCTCTGTCTGAACAGAAATGTCGCGCTGAGTCCACAGGTATTCAGCGATATCGGTGCTGAGATTTCCATCGGGTTGGATTCAGTTGCCTAGCGGGCTATCTCGGACGCTGGCTCGATCGTCTCAGGGTTGTTGCCTCTGGGGCCTTGGATATCCTGTCGCAAATTGTCAGTTCAGGCCGAATTGCGATGGTTCGAAGACTTGCTTTTCGGAAGACTTGAGGTCCTTCTCGATGTCGAGCAATACCAGCCTGTCCATCGCTTCGTCGAGGATCCGTGTTAAGTGCAGCAGGTTTTCTGCGCTGANGGATATCGACGCACAAGCGAATTTGAGGATATACGAGGGGGCGACTATTTGAGAGTTATTCAGTAGGTTCGTCACGTTCTCGTGCAACCGCTTGAATCCGTTTACGCAGAGACAGACGTCGAAAAAGTCGTAGACGACGTGTATCCGTTTCGACTCACAGACATAGACGCCCATCGGACGTTCGCCTCTTTTCTCAGATAGAAATTGTTGACCCAACACGATTCTCCTTTGTGGATATGACGATTGTCGGTTATCGGCTGGGCTGCCCGTATGCGTCCGAAACGGTCTGAGCAATCAGGAGCAATATCACGAATGTCCAGGCTAACTCGCCGTAAGGGATCAGGAGCAACAGGCTGGTTGCTCCGCCCAGNCAGATGATGGACCGGGGTTTCACGACAGACTTGCCTTATAGGCGTTAGACGTATGTGCTAACGTTGTTAGTCGCACGGCAGGTGAAATGGCAGTTTCTTGGGCGAGAGGCTCCTGCATCTCTTGGATTGATCGATCCTGGGAACGGATTTCGTGTTCNACCTCCATCAGCCGTAATACTGCTTGAAAAGACACAAAGCGTATGGTCATTGTCTCCCTACCTGCTAAGGCGGCTCGAGGGGAAGATCGCGTAGCCNANANANNCCAAAAGATNAGTNAGGCATTCAANTGTTTTANTNATAATACAAAACGTGNGCNATTATACTTACCTTCGGCGTCGGAGTCAATGCAAATATGCAGTGACGCCAGAATGGGACGTGCGAAGAGGCTGGAAATTAGGGCTANGGAAGATGAATGTGCGCCAAAACGGGATTGCTCGCGGGGTTTGGGAACTCCGAGTTAAAGTGGAAGATGTCGAACTCGGGCTGCGCCTTATGGANNTTCCCCGTAAATGAGGATGGGGTCGAGCTGTTGCGCGTTTCTCTGGAAGTNGTAGGAGTCGCGTTCCTTGGGCGGAAGCAGATCTGCTAGGTTGCAGAGGACACGAGGTCTCCCGTGAGCCTGTCGATGACGCTATGCAAGGGGGGCCGGTGGTGCTGAGTGGAAAGGGAACTCGGTTAGGTTCGTCAAGGACAGAAGCTAAGGCTTGTATCCCNAAATCGCATCAGATTTGGTCGATTTTCGCTACGATGTCACCTGTTTGAGTGATAATCCCTCGTCTTTCAAGAAGGTCATAAAGCCCTTTTTGTTGACTGTCCTCAGCGCGCGCGTCGTCAGCTTGACTCGAACAAAGCGGCCCAGCTCGGGCACGTAGATGCGCTTGTTCTTCAAGTTCGGCTTCTGAACCCGCTTGACCTTCCGATGGGAGTGGGAAACGTGGTTGCCGACAAGCGGGGTCTTTCCTGTCAAACTGCAACGCCTGGCCATCGTATACCTCTTAGGATTACTATTTTTCAGTCGAAAGCGATTTTTTCAAAGAGATGAAAAGTTACAGTTTCGACGGCTCAAGGGCAAGAATGAAAGCCGAGCAGGGACACCCAAATCGATATTAGATCTTAATAATAAGCGACTTNTTTCCGCTGGTCGGTGTCCGGTGTGGCTGAAATAATGGTTCCCGTTGCGAAGATCTACCAATCTGAGCGCATACACGATCTCTGTACCGTTCGGGATCAATTAGACGATTCGGTCAGCCATCGGAGGGGACTTTCGGGAGCTGTATCTTGAGGTGCNCAATCAGTTTGTCGAGCGAGTCNAAAGGCTGCCGATCGCCAGCCGAATCGAGTACCCAGATGGTTTTCGCTTCGTCCCGTGTCAGTGAGAGTGAGATCGTCNTCGCCTCCGGTTCGGAGCGGACCTCGTAGCCGATTCGCTNGAGCGCACGTGTGGTCCAGGTGGCTACGAGACCCGATTCTGAAAAGCATATCCGGGCGACGGGTTCGTGGGATGGTCGGAATCCACCCGACGCTTCGTCGAACTCGATTCCCTTCCCAGCGAAAGCNGACTGGAAGGATTTGTTCAGGACGAGCGACTCGGGGATACCTGTCTCGACCCGACCTCCCGTCATCAGCCAGATCCGGTCAGCATTCCGAACGGCGTTATCGAGGTCGTGCGTGGACATCAGTATGGCCTTGTCCGACTCGTGTGCAAGCCTGCGGAGAAGGGCAACGATTTCGACCCGCCTGGCCAAATCGAGGAAGGCCGTCGGCTCGTCGAGCAGGATGACCTCTGTGTCCTGAGCAAGGACCCGAGCAATCAGGATCTTCTGTCGCTCCCCATCGCTCATCTCGCTTATCGGTCGCTCCGCTAGGTCTCGTGCACTCACTGCATCGATTGCCTCGCTAACGGCCCGATGATCAGCCTCGCCCATTCGGCCTGACCAGTCAGTGTAGGGGTAGCGACCCAGGCTGACGAGGGCGTAGCCGGACAGGTAGCCGACATCGATTCGCTCGGTCAAAACGATGCCGATCCGAGTTGCTCGATCTGACGCCGACATCGTATCCAGCTTCGTCCCGTTGATCAAGACCTGACCGTCCAAGACTGGCTGCATCCCCGATAGGGTTCGCATCACTGTGGACTTCCCGGCGCCGTTTGGCCCGAGCAGACAGACGAGCTCTCCAGTCTGCAACGTGAGATCGAGTCCTGATGCAACAAGGTGCGGTGTTTGGCGTGGAGACGCNTATCCGACCGACAGGCTGTCTGTTCTGATGGCTTCCAAGGTCAGGATGCAAAAGAGGATTTAAGGTTACGTCGTCGCAGAACGACCCACACGACGACAGGGGCTCCGATGATGGCTGTCACGGCATTCAGGGGAAGCGTGACGCTGCTGCCCGGGACGCGTGCGATCAGGTCGGCGATCATCGCGATCGTCGCACCGGCAAGACAGACCGCCGGTATCAACGTACGATGGTCAGATGTGTTCAGGACGCTTCGGGCCAAGTGCGGAACGGCGATGCCGAGGAAAGCGATTGGACCACAGAAGGCCGTGGTAACTCCTGCGAGCAGCGAGGCACTGGACAGGATCCAGAATCGGGCGAAGGATACGGTCAGACCGAGACTGGCCGCGTAAGTTTCACCGAGGAGGAGCGCGTTCAGAGCTTTGGTCGACATCGCACCGATCAGCAGGCCGATCAGGACTACGGGGGCGAAGATGGCGAGTTGTGTCCANGTGACGCCAGCAAAGCTTCCGAAGGTCCAGATGAGGTAGGCCTGAACAGCGTTCGATGCGCTGAAGTACACAAGAATGCTGACAATCGCTCCTGACACGTAACCAAACATCAGACCAAGGATCAGGAGAGTCATATTGCTTTCCACGCGACGGGAGACGGAGATTACGAGCCCGAGAACTGAAGCAGCACCTAGGCTGGCTGAAGCAGCAAGGCTGAAGTTGCCAAAAGCGTTGATACCTGCTATCAGCATCGACGCACCAGCTCCCGTTACAAGAACGACAAGCGCGACACCGAGGCTCGCACCCGAGCTGATCCCGAGGACGAATGGACCCGCGAGAGGGTTGCGGAAGAAGGTCTGCATCTGGAGACCGCTCATGGCCAGGGCTGCACCCGCCAGGATGGTCGTAAGTGTGCGTGGAAGTCGTAGGTTCCACACGATTTGAACCCAGGCGGGCCTGTCTGATTCGCCCTCAAACAGAATCCCAAAGACCTCTCCAACGGGTATGCGGACAGATCCGGCGACAAGATTGACGACAAAGACGACGGGGAGAGCTAGTCCCAGCGCAATCAGGACCCGCGTGGCGGGGTTCTTTATCTGGAGTGGTATGGTGCGAGGTTCAGCCAATGCCATTTGAGATGTGTTGGGTTTGTGGGAGAGGTCCCCAAGCCTAGAGTCCTTGGACTCTCTGGTGAGAATCTTGTTTCGGGAGGCCAGNCCCACAAAANGGCACTCCCTCACTGCTGCCTGTTAGTCCAGCTTTCGGTAGTAGAAAAGCTTGTGATCCGGGGTCAGGACCGGATGGAAGATCCGGATCAGGTCAGCCAGGACGATCTGCGGGTTGGCTACGCCGGACTCCCAGTAATCGTTGCCGCCCTGGTCGTTTACCCGGGCTACGTGGTTGAACATTCGCCCGTTCCGGTAAGCAGCGAATAGGGCGTATCTCTCGTCAGATGAAAGCGCTTCCATTCTGGATGACCAGACGCCGGTGTTGATCCAGTAGTCCGCATCCTGTGCGCGCTCGAGGACGCTCTCGAAGTCGAGTGGTATGCTTCGCTCGCTGGTGTTGTCACTCCAGACGTAATCGGCTCCCGCATCCCGGAGCAGGACGGCGATGAAGCTTCTGCCTCCTGATGCGTGCCAGAGGCCCTGCCAGCTGATGTTCGTGAAGACGGTTGGTCGGTTCGAAGCATTGCGGCCGATCTGAGCCAGCTTCCGGTAGCGGGTGTCGATCGCGTCGAAGTATTCTTCGACTTCGGCTTCGCGGTTGAAGAAGAGGGCTGTGAACTTCATCCATTCCGCGCGGCCGAGCGGAGTACCCTCCATAAACTCACCGTTGATGGCGGCTGGTATACCCATCTCCATCAGCTTGGGATGGGCATCGCTCGCTGGGTTTCCAGATCCGTATGTCATCACGACTTCCGGCTCAAGCGACACGATCGTCTCTCGATCGATTTGTCCGTCCGTTCCGGTCTCACGGGCTAGTCCCGATGCCACACGGTCCCGAATCCAGTCGGAATACACGAAGCTAGAGGTGCCCAGACCGACTAGGCTCTCCTGCGCACCGATCGCCTCCAAGTGGGGGAGGTAGGTGGTCGAGAGTGAGACGAAGCGATCGATCGGAACGTGGACGTGCTGAGCGTCCTCGAAGCCGTCCGGTTGTGGTGTGCCCTTTTGCGTCAGCACGTAGTTGAACGTTTCGGTCGCGCCCTTCCAGGGATTCAGGACGCGAACCACCTTGTAGTGGTTGTGGTAGNTGACGTTGAAGCCCTTTGCGTGTCGTATGTCGAGCTTGGCCGGGAAGTAGTCAGTCTGCTCATCGAAAGCNNTGATNCTCCCAGAGAGGATGTTGGTGCCCGGTTGCGCCTCCACCTGCGCGCTCAGAAAGAGAAGAATTACGATTGATTTCATTGCTATTCGCATTGATGGCTCTCAACCCTGCTCAACGATTCACGTTGACAGTTTATCTCGACTTGGCTCGGCACAAGTTTCTCCAACCCTNTGNAAGAGGGGCAAAGCTGATTCAGAATTCAATGCCAAGTCTAGCTGGTGTGCCTTTGGCNTAGTAGTGTTTGACCTTGCGCATCTCGGTGATGAGTTCTACACGGTCTACGAGATTGTCCCAGACTTTGTGGCCCGACAGGACGAGCTCGAACCGGCGGTCGTTGTCGTATAGGTCAAGAAGACCTTCCACATCCGACTGGTCGGCGAGATCGTAGGCCACGGCAGCCAGAACCTCGTCGAGGATCAGCAGATCCTGATCTCCCTCAACGATGAGCTTTTCGGCGATTTTCAGACCTCGCTTAGCTTCATCCAGATCCTGTTGTTCGACCCCAAAGCGGAACGAGCCGTCATCTTTCATCCGCTCACAACCCGTCGGATACAGCTCGATGTNTTCGAGCTTCCGAAGGATGTGACGTTCTGAGTAATGCTCGTGCTCGCCGTCGTATCCTTTGTCGAACTGGACGAGTGCCACGCGCTTGCCCGCGCCGAGAGCCCGGATGGCAAGACCTATACAGCAGGTGGTCTTGCCCTTCCCGTATCCGTAGTAGACGTGTACGCTGTGGTGTGGCGTGTCGCCTTTCTCAGGCGGTATGACGGGTATTTCAGACATTGTCGGTCTCGTTCAGAGCTAGTTGCCGAATCCCTCGGCAAACAGGAGAAAATCGTTGAAGTCGACCGCCCCGTTCGGGTTCAAGTCAAAGGACGAGTCGTATCCGTTCGATCCGGTCGTCTTCCCGAAGGCTTCGGAAAATCGGAGAAAGTCGTCGAAGTCGACGTCGTTATCGCCGTCGAAGTCCGCCCTGCGAACGCCCACGAAGGCGATGTCCGATGGAGGGAGACCGGTTGATATCGGCCCAGCGGTCAACGTGTTTGAGGATCTGTCGTAGATCTTGACGCCTGCAGACGAAGGGTCGCTGAAAGTTCCTCGATCTAGGACATACAGGTTGGAGCCGAGAACCGAGATGGCCGGTGTGTACCCGCCGGAGTGATCTGGTAACACATCCCCGACGGTCCCGTCGAGGCTAAATGGTCTGACGCTGTTCGCGAAATTTTCGTCTGTCATTACGATGTAGCCTTCATTATCCGACCACATCGTCAAGGGGCCGACGTCGCCACCAAGTTCTGTCTCCGAGAGCATAAGCCCTTCTGTCTGGAACGTCGACAGGTCGACGACCTCGATCCCGCCATCTTGGGCACCGAACGAGGCAACACAGGCGAGGATCCATTTCGGACCTCTTTGTGTATGGCCGAAGGGTTGAGCTGTGCTCAGCTGGATGCCCTGTGTGCCTTCCTTGTCCGAGTCGATGTCTACGAGGCTGTCGGTTGATGTATCGATGACGGCAACGAGACTGTAATCGGCGGGTGCGAAGAATGCGTCACGGTTCAGACGTTGGATGGCCACAAAGAGATGATCATCGAACAGAACCAGCTGCGAAGCTTCGGGCAGACCGTCCGCGTCAGCAAATTCGGTCAGCTTGATGCTGCCGAGGGAGTCGCCCGTAGCGGGGTTGATGATCAGCAAATAGTCACGTTCGTAGAGGGTGACGTAGGCCTTGTCGTCCGACTGGACGGCGATCTCGTGAGGATTGCTCCCCGAGCCGGTTGAGTATTGCGTGATCGGTGTGGCAAGGTCATCCTTGGAAAGGACGATGATGTTATCCTGACCCAGACGGTTGATCACGTAGACCCGGTCTCCGTGTGTGCGCACCTTCGCATCGCCGTGAATCAGGAAGAGGTCGTTTGACGTGGCTTGGGTTTCGGTATCTACCACGGAGATACTTCCTGTTGAGAAATCGGTTGTGGCAACGATTGCGCGCTGGCCGAGTGAGGGTGAGACGGCGATGAATGGCAGAAGCATAGTCAGGATAAATCGATGCATCGTATTCCTTTTTCGTTGAGTGATTACCAGCTTTTGGTGAGGCTGACAAACCAGGACCGACCTGGCAGCGGGTAGCCCCACGTATCGTTGACCCTCGCGTCGGTCAGGTTTCGGACCCCCAGACCGGGTAAAACGGATTCCCAGACGTGATACCCGATTGTGATCGTGTGGATGTGTCGTGACCGGAGCTCGCGGCGGTTTGCCTGGTCCAGGAAATTTCCGGCTTCGAAGGCGTAGTCATGGGCGACATCGAGCTGTCTGATGTAGATGCCTACCTGGGTGTTCAGCATATGGCGTGGACGACCAGGGAGGGTGTTACCGAGAAGATGGGGGATGTCGGACTGGTCTTCCGAGTCTTGGTGGGTGTAGTTGCCCGAGAGGCTGATCCAGGTCGTCGGAGATGTGGCGCCGCTGACTTCGAGACCCCAGACGCGCGCCTTCCCGATGTTCTCGGGACGTGAGGTCGCTTGAGATGTCTGTGCGAATTGAATCAGGTCGTCAAATCTCTGATCGAAGTATGCGACTTCGAGAGACGTAGGACCCGCTTGTAGACGCAAGCCTGCATCCCACGTCTGGGCCGTTTCCGACGCGAGATTCGTGTTCCCGACAACGCTGCCACGATCGCCAAAGAGCTCGAAGAAACTCGGGCCGCGACGCGACCGGGCAAGGTTGGCTTTGAGCATCAGAGGCCCCATCAGATCGACGCGAATCCCGGTTCGGAGTCCTAGAAGATCGCGACGCGTGAGAGAGTCCGGCGCTTGTGGAGAGAAGGCGAAGGGGTTCCGACCAGAGAAGCGATCACGCTGATGTCGGTAGTCGAG
>PAXL01000050.1 GCA_002714465.1 Gemmatimonadota bacterium
CGGTTTCGCTGGCCAGCCAGAGCAGGTCGTTGTGCGGGCGTCGTGGAGCTGCGTCGACGTTCAGATGCTGACCATCCGCGTATGCGGGGAACTGGAACTCCCAATTGCCAAGGCCGACACCGAGAATTGGGTGATCGGCGATGATATCAACAGTTTTTTTCCAGAGCTCGGTTCTACCGCGATGTCCCTCTTCAGACACGATAGATGCCACGGCAACCGCTGCGGAGGCCTTCTTGTCGTCGAAGGCGCTCCCACCAGGAATCCGGTCTGGGATGATCACCGATCCTAGGACCACGACAGTCGCGATCATTGCGAAAAGTCGGTGAGCCGTGGGTGAAGGGAGACCAACCCGATCGCCCAGTGCTCGATTAAGCCCGAACACCGTCAGACCCGCAACAAGAGCTCCGACCCACGCGCCTCTTGTCCTCGTGAAAACGAGGAATGCCAACGCCAACCACGTTGCAGACCCGTAGACCCAACGTTTGCGATCGCAGGACGATGTGAGAAAACACAATGCCGAGATCGGGACGATGGCCGTCAGGTAAGTGGCAGCTGCATTCCGATGGAAGAACGTTGCCGAAGGGTGTGCGTGAGCTGGCAGGTCGAACGGAAAGATCCCGAGATACTGACCTATCCCTAGGAGCGAGATCGGGATCGAAGCTATGGCAATCGACCGGTAAAGAGGCATCAAATCCTGTGCACCGACAGAGAAACACATTAGAAGTGGTAGGAGCGCCAGGCTCCCGTATTGCGACAGGTGGACGAACGACTCGGTGATGTTCTGTGACTGAAGAAGCGACAGCAGGAGGAAAGCGATAAAGAGAATGGTCAGGATGACGACCTTCTGCGGAACAAGACTCCTCCGGCGAGCAACGGCTGCAGTAACAGCAATGGTGGAGAGGGCAACGTGAACCAGCAGGAGGCGCGGAAGAAGGGCCCCCTCATATATATCTACCCAGAAGGCGTAGGGCACGATGACGAAGAGCGTCATCCATATGCGCGCGTGCACCTTCATNATTGCNTCGGGGGNCTGATGGATTTCAGAATCCGCTCGGCGCTTCTTCTTANNTCATCTTCACGCTCCNAAGCCTGAAGGAAAGCACGATACTTTGTCCGNGCCTCTTCGAGCCGNTTTGCCTGTGCGAGGGCATTNCCAAGNTGGAAATGGACAAGAGCAGGATCTCCGGTCCACCGGTCTCGGAATCTTGCNAGGGCTNTGTCGCCCTCGNTATGCCTCCCGAGTACGAGCAAGANCTGGCCGAGNTTGAAGTTCAGGATCGCATTCTCGGGATCGACTTCCATNGCCCTTCGATAGATCTGGAGCGCCTTGTCGTCATTGCCGACATCCCGATAGGTCATGCCCAGGTTGTTGTAACTGTCCACGTGCTGATCTTCGATCTCCAGGGCTCTGGTGTATGCTTCGATCGCGTCCTTATGCTTAGCCTTCTCCCGGAAGATGTTCCCGAGATTGAACCAGTTGAGGTGTTCGGTCGGATTGAANTCTATGGCTTTCTGGTATGAAGCAAACGCGGAATCGATAGATCCACGAGATTCGAGCTGTACTCCGAAACCCGAATAGGCCTGAGCGACACCCGACTTTGCCGCTTCCCAGACGGAGTCCTGGTGGCCCCAGCGGTTCATGAAGGTAAGGAACGAATCCCCCGCTTTGGCGAACTCCTTCTGCTCGAGATACAGGTTTCCCAAGTTGTAGAAGGCTTCGATGGCGGGCAGATAGGCCTTTAATGCAGCGCTTTCGTAGACAGATATTGCTGAATCGACCATGCCGATCGAGTTGTAGAGCGCGCCTAGGTTCACGTAAGGCTTGGTGTAGTTTGAATTGTAAGACTTGCGATAGTAGGTGACCGCACTGTCGACTTCGCCCAGTGCTTCAAAGGCGAGGCCTTTGTTGTAAATGGCCGGGAAGTGTCTCGGCACAATCTCGATCGCCCGTTCATAGTGGGTGATCGCCTCATTCATTGCGCCTTCTCCGTAGGCCGCCAGACCTAGCCCGTTGTGACCATTCGCAAACAGCGGGTGGTAGTCTAGTAAGGTGTTGTAGTGTTTTACGGATGTCTTCCAGTCTCCCCGGTGGTAAGCACCATCGCCTAGGACCAGCCAGGCCTGGTGGTCGAATGTTCCATACTGAAGTGCCTCGGCGGCCCACTTAGCTGCCTCCTCATAGTTCTTCTTACGAAACTCGATGTGGGCCCTGATGTATCGGCTGTCGAACTGGATGTGTCGGATCGTTGTCACTAGGGCGAGTGCTAGGAGAGCTGGAAGCAGAAGATCGGGAAGTCGGTATCGTCTTCCCGAGTCGGATTGCTCCGGTAAGGCAAATACAAAAGATATCGCCAGCCAAAGGTTCAACTCAGGTGGGACACGTTCGAAAGGGAAGCTGAACATCCCTATGCCCAGGAAGGCGGTGGTGGATGCGATGCAAGCTAGACCGACGATGTTTGCGGTCGACTTTGGCGCAGCCGGTCTTAGGCACCGGGTATAAACCGTGTAGAGCAGGAACAGGTATGCGACCAGGCCTATTGTACCCAGTTCTGACCAGATCCACAGAATGTCGTTGTGCGGTCGGTGTGGACTGGAAGACGCGTATATCTGGGCGCTGCGGTCGTATGGAGGGTAGATGTATTCCCAGTTCCCCAGACCAACACCCAAAACGGGAGCGTCGGCGATCATGTCAAGTGTTCCCAACCACATGGCAAACCGTCCTCGATCACCCCCAGGAGAGGATATAGAGGCGATGGTTGCGGTCAGACTCTCCTTCTTCTCGTCGAAACGCTGCGTATGTTGCTCTGCGAGCTGATCCGGCACAAAGGCAAGCGCAACGGTGGCAGCGATTGCTAGGACGGCGGGCAAAGGAGGCCTGATCCGGATGCGGCTCTGGAACCGATACTGGTTCCAAAGCCACATAGTGAGTGCAAGGCAAGATCCTGCCAGCAGTCCAAACCAAGATGCACGGGCCCTGGTGTATGCGAGGAAGAGGAGCATCGTGCAGACCGCCGCAAGGCCAAGTACTCTTTGCCAGCGGGTCGGCGTCACCAGACCGCAAAGTGCCGCGATCGGGATCCCGGTCGCTAGGTAGGCCGCGGCAAGGTTTCTGAATGCGAAGGTGGCGCTAGGTCTTCCGGTGGATGGAATATCGAAGGGTGATATGCCTGTGAACTCGGCTATCCCTATGAGAGAGACAGCCAAGCCCGCAGTTGCGTGACAAGTCACTACGATTGGCAACCCCGCGATGGGGAATGTGCGCGCAAGGAGAACGAAGGCGACCCAAGCGGGTATGTGTTTTGCCAGATCGTAGACCGACCGAAATGGGTTCCCGGCCCAGAGCGGCGAGAGTGCAGCAATCGCCCAAAATGAAAGGAGGGCGAGGAGCATGCCGGATGGGATCCTGCGATCCTCGCCCGGTAGTTTGATGACACATATTGCAAACACCAGTGTGAGGCCCAGAAACAGGGCCAATCGTGGTAGTAGTGCGAACTCGTCAAGCCCAGGAAAAATTGCGAACGGGATCAGGACGACAAGAAGACACACATATAGAACAGCGGCTTTCTGACGCGTCACGATGGGCGACCTGGTCTGTCCGAGGTGGTAGACATTTCCACGGGGGGACTCTGGGTCGAATGCTCACGACAGAACATGAACAACATAAACTATTGTAATTTAATGAGTAAGTGTGTGGTGTGGGGCGTGGTGTGTGGATTGGTATGGGTGTTGCTATTTTACATCATCGGTCAAGCGGCACGTTTAGCCACGTGCCCAATTCCGGCGCCAAGAGGGCACCGGAATTGACCTGATCGTAGACTATTTGACGAGGCGGGTCAAGGTAGCCTCCCGGCCCTTGCAAGCCTTAGTAGCAAGTCTCCATCCCAAGTGGGCGACTACGAGCCCTGTGAGACCATCCACCTCTAGTGTCCATCGACCCGTCTGGCTGGTCGTGGGCAGGAGTTACACATATGGAACGTCCGAGAACGACTCTCGCCGTTTCCCTCTACATATCGGCTCTCACGCTGGTCTTCGCCAGCGAAATGCCCGCACAGACTATCGACGTTCTCCCGGATGAGATCCCAAGCGGCGTTCTATCTCCATCCACTTACCGACAGAGACTCGATGTCCTGCTGCACAGCGGCGACGAAAGTGGGTTTACCAAATCCTTTACGATTACGATCCCACCAGAGGTCTCGATTGTTTCAGGTTCTGTGACCACAACGACGGATAATGCATCGCTGAAGAGCCATATCGCGGGATTCCCGGCTTCAAACAAGATAGCTATTGGTCTAACTGGCACTATGTCCAGTCGCACAGTCACGGTTGAGTATGATGCACGGTCGCCAAGCAGTTGGACGGGACCCTCTGCCGGCGCCTTCCGAGATACAGCCTACGTATTCGATTTTGCCGCGGCTTTTAACCACAACAAAGATAAGAGGCCAAAGGTAGCGCTTAATCAAAGTAGACCCGTTCGGTTCGTGAACTTTACGTCTCCGGATTCTCTAAGAGGTGATACGACGTCGTTGGGTGGGCGATACCACAAAATGACTTNTCCTTCACGCTATGGGCCGAGTGACGCATTCGGTCTTCCAGATCTCGCCCATACTGGGTTGACAACTGCCTCCCAAGGCTTCAGCGATAATCAGACGGATGTCACTTTCTCATTTTACCTGTCGACAGACTCTACGCTGATCACGAACAGTGGCATGACGTCAGCCAGCTTGTTCACGGTCGGTGCCGACGATGTGCCTCTTGTTGGCCAGCGGCAGAGCCCAAGGCAGATACCTGCTACCTTCATACGTGAGAATTTCACATCTGTTTTTGGCGATACGACAGAAGCCNTGATATCGTTGGCCTCCACAGCGCACAATNCTAAGGTGTATCTCTACGTTACTTCAGATGTTACCGGGAAGTATTTTATTGGTAGAAGCGGTCCGCTACTCACTCGACACCCGCCAGAGTTCGTGATCGCCGGATGGGACTACGATAACGAGGGTGGCGACGATTTTAGCACCACTGGGATCCTTCAGGTCCCNTCCGAATTGATCAATGGAGGCGGACAGAAAGACAACAACAACATCGTTGTAGATAGCGGTGGTTTTGTGCCCAGGGGATCCGCTATACCCCACGTCGGATTCGATCCGACACCGCTAACGGCTTTAAATTTGTGCTATAAGCTTGAGGATAGTGACAACCAAGGGTCAGTATTAGCCGGGATCTTCCTCGTTCCATCGGCAAACGCCGACCCAACNGCATCGGATCTCGACCCACGGTCGACTGGTGCCCCAGATTCGCTTCGCAATTCGGTAACGATCGCAGATTCTTTGACGGCGAATCAGCAGATCGTCAGTTTTCAGGGATTCGAGCGCCACCCGACAACAAATCAGATAATTTCCTCATCGATTGTTCCTGCGGGTAGCTACAAGGTATTCCTGGGGGCGATAGACGGGACTGGAAACAAAACGCTTTACAAGATCGTGNAAGATCCGTTCGCGGCTTCGGTGACCAACGTAACGCTAACTGTATCACATTCACCGAGGATTTCGATCGATGCCGCGCAATTCAACGACTTCGATGGCGATGGTGANCTCGACGTCGAAACGGGCATCGGTGTTTCTCAAATGATCACGAGTACGACGGGACATAACCTGAGCTATGGGCCCTCACGCAGGTTTGTGCCGATCTCGTGGGGACGTGCTGGAATCGAGGGTGATTTCGACGTCGATGGAACGGGCACGATTGACCTCTACTATAGCACAAGGTCCGATTTTCGGTCTGTTGAGGGCAGCTATGCGTACACAAGTGGCAATTCNGATGGTGCGGACATCCTGGCCGCAATTACGCAAGGAAACAATGATACGCACCTGATCGTTCAGGGCGTGGGTCTTGCTTCTGATGGACAGTTCGACAACCTGTATAATTGGGATGTCTGGAACTATGTATCTGCGGAAGGGACTGTTCCTGCGTCAGACACGAGATACTACATCTATGGCCGACTAAAGGATGGTTCTACAAACCGTCTTGTGTCCTTCACCAGCGCAGGCGCGATTAATTTCAGTCACCCACCCTACATTTCAGTCACCCAACCTGCAATGGACCTCAGTGTGAATGTCGGCGACCCGATCCAGGTCGCGTGGCGTGCGATCGATATCGACAATTCGCCGGACCAGGCTTCGATTCCCGCACTTGGTCTCGCAGCGCCTAATAGTCGCACCAGTTCTCCTAATATTCGGATTCTATTGACGTCCGCAGACTTTGGTGAGGTCACGACATGGGCCTCGGTAGTAGCACAGGCCGCGGTCGAGCCATTTTGGGTTGGAAATTCTACGGACGGTACTCTTACCGGTGAGGTTGAGCTTAACGAAGGAGTGGATACGTCGTTTGTAATCGCCGGTGAGCGGATGAAAGACAATCTATCCGGTGTCTTCNGGCAGCAGGGGTTAAAGATTGGCGTCCCCTTNAATGTCTATGTCTCAATCGATGGGCGCGGCGACGCGGATCTACCAACGAATTTCGATGACTATTCGCCAACTGTGAAAGCTCCAGGGAAAATCATCTTTGCAGGTGNGGAACCGACCTCTGCTCCCCCCGCGACGACAGAGTTTGTAGTTCCCGAGGACTTGGAGGTGACGATAGGAGAGTCCTTCCAATTCACTGTGGTGCCGAATGTAGCCCCTGCCTCAACAACCGTGAAGGTGGTTAACGTTTATCTGACAGCGGATGCGTCGAAATTCACACCCATGGATACCAATAGCTCCACCGCTGGAATCCAGCCATTTACGATCGGGACCCCTGAGAACATTCTCAGTTCAAAGGTAACGCAAGGTGCGTATAAGGACCCATCGGACGCCACTAAGTGGCGTCTTGACTTTCGTTGGGACGATTCCAGCGGAAGTGGCGTCACCTTCTTTGACGGAGTTCGGCCGATCTGTATTGCAAATTTTGAGGTGACCGGTGCTGTCGGCAGTGGGGAGATCACGTTGGATGGCAGCGGCACCCGCGAAAGTAACATGCTGAGTAGTACCCTAGCTGACCTTGATCCACCTGCGGTAGCGGCGACAACGGTCAGCATCGCCAGTCGAGCAACGGTTTCGGGTATGGTCCCTCTTCAGGGTAAGGATGATGCTGCACATCCATCCGCTACTCAGGTGACCTTCTTCCTCCGCGAGGCAGGCAGCTTCACATCCTTTACAGATTCGCTGTTTCTGGCTCAGGATGAGGATACGAATAGTGTTGGGATCCAGGTTACGACCACTGGAATACACGGGACCTACACGCTGAGGAATGTGCCGCCAGGGCGCTTCATCCTTACAGCCGCAGTCCCGCGCTACCTCACGGGGCACGATACGGTAAATCTGAGGCCCGGGGTTATGGCGCTTAGCAACATTAATCCTGTCAAGCTTGGAGATGGAATCGGTGCAGAGTTGCTGGGCGGTGACGCCTCAGGATACGTGAATAGCTCAGGTGCGATGGTCCCGGATAACCAGATAAACTCAGAGGATATTAACGCGATTAACGCTGCTCTTTTTAAGGTCCGCACAGATGCGGAATACAATACGTTCGCGGATATCAACCAGGACAGTGTTGTTAATGGAACCGACAAAGATATGGCCACTGCCAACCAGACGAGTATCCTTGGCGAGTCGGGTAAAAGGATCCCAATTGCTCCGACTTTCAAACAGGCCGTGATCACGGGAGACAACTCCGAAGCGATGCTCAAGCTTTCAGGGTATCCCGAACACGAAGTGAAGCACGGTGAGGTGTTTGATGTGACAGTGGAGATCGATGGCGCGGCGCACGTCCGAACCTATGAGTTCCATCTCTCCTTCGATCCTCGTTCACTTGCAGTGGTCGATCTCGTGTCGAATGGAAATATGTTCACCAATTATACCGCGGACATGGGCGGTAAGCTTCACGAAGGCAAGCTGGGATTGGTAAACTCGATCATCGGGCGAACTAGGATCGGTGCATCGGGAACGGGAACACTGGCGACCATACAGTTCCGCGCGATTGGACGGTCCGTCAGGACTCCACTCGAGCTTACGGACGGTCTGTTGATCAACGTGGACCACGATGGGGTGACGCCACTGCTCAATGCGGCAGTGCTGATCGAGCTCTCCAAGGATCCAATACGGTATTACGACAACTTCGGCAGCGAGATATTGGGTCTGATTCTCGCGGATCAGGATCCTGTCGTTGATTTCAACGACTTCGTTGCCTTCGCGGGTGCCTTCGGGACCTCGCAGGGAGACGCCACGTATGATTTCCGTGCGGATCTCAACGGTGACGATGCAGTTGATTTCTCGGACTTCATCATTTTCGCAGATAACTTCGGCCGCACGGCGGTCGACGCTCCGGCAGCACGCCGCGCGGGCAAGCAAGCCTTGTCCGCCGGCGTGAACGCCACTTCCAGCCTGGGTCTCAAGGTGCTGGGTGAGGCGCGTATGGGTGAGCTTCTGACGCTTTCAGCGACAGTCGAGGATGCCCAGGCGCTTCAGGGCTACGGTTTCTCTGTTGAGTATGATGCGACGCAGTATGCGTTCGTGGAAGCGCGTGCACCTGAGGGTAACCTCTTAGAGAGCACGGGTGGAGACGCCCCTCTGTTCCTGGTGAACGAGGAAGCCGGTGTCGTGAACGTGGCCAGCGCTTTGAGCGATGGTCCGGTCGCCACGGGTGAAGGCGTGGTCGCTGAGCTGGTGTTCCGCCCGATTGGTGAGGTCGAAAGCGGTCTTTTCGACATCGCCAACGGTGTTGTGTTTGATCCGAACCAGCTCCAGAACCGTGTTGGCGCGCCGGGTTCTCTTGAGGTGAAGGCGATCCCGACGGCATTCGCATTAAACCAGAACTTCCCAAACCCGTTCAACCCAGAGACGACGATTTCGTATGATCTGGCTGATGGGGGTCGAGTTGAGCTGGAGATCTATAACGTGATGGGCCAGATGGTGAAGCAGCTGGTGGGTGAAGAGCAGTCTGCCGGCCGCTACCGTGTGGTCTGGGACGGTTCGAACTCGATTGGCCGGAGCGTGGCCAGTGGGGTTTACTTTTACCGTCTAAACACTATGCAATACAACGCAGTCAGGAAACTTATGCTGTTGAAGTAGGCAGAAGTTTCCAAGGCAGAATTCCTTGGACTCATCCGGCCGGGCTGTGGGAATCCGCAGCCCGGCCGGACCTATACCTGGAACGCCCTTTTTCTTAAGTCCACCCCCGTTGTGTCCCGCAGCACCCCATTTTCCCTGAAGTCGATTTACCGCATTTTTTTTGGTTGAGCCATCCCGGTTCCTGGTGCCCTTACTCGGCCACTCCGTGGCACGGGTATTGCCTTTACTTTGGCTGGGTCAGGCCGTCCAGCCTGACGGACCAAGAGCCTCCAGAGAGATGAAACGACCAAAGACATACATAATTGCACTTCTGACGACCGCATTTAGTGTGCTGGGGTTGGTGGGGTCCGCCCACGCAGCAAAGCTGGGCCGATCAAACTTGAAGGTTCGCCACACCAACGGTCAGACCGATGTGGAAGTCCAGGTAGGCCAGACGATCCCGATCGAAATATTCGTCGAGGGAGAGGGCGAGGCGATCACGGGTGTGAACGTTTTCTTGTCTTTTGAGGATAGCGGACTTGAACTGGTCCCTGTAAGAATGGGCAGCGACGGGTACCCGATCCCTTTTAACAAAGGGAGCTATATCAACGGTATCGACTTCGAGAACAGAACGATCGGTGATGTGATCGGGAACAGCGATATGAATGGTCTTCCCGATTTTCAGCTTCAGTATTTTGAGAACATTCAGTCCACACCGTTCGGTGGTCAGGCAAATCCAGCCGTTGGAGACGGGCGACTCGCATCGTTCAACCTTCGTGTCATTTCCAAGCCCGTGCCCAGCAACGTTCGCGTTCGAGTCGATGTGGTCAGCCCGACTGGCGACGAGACCGGCTATTTCAAGGTCGGTGATCCCGGTGCAACCTATTCCTTCCGGTCTATCGAGACTCTCCTGTTACGAATCCGAGGCTTGGAGCTCGATGTAAGCCTGCCAGATCTGTTCCTCCTTCCCGGGCAGGTAGACACGTCTCTCGACCTCGATGATTTTGTCAACGATCCGGTCGTGGCGGACGAGGATCTCACGTGGACGAATTCGATACCCAACCCCAATTCCATCAATGTATCGATCGACCCGACAACGCACGTCGTGACAGTCGATCCGGTTACATTTCTTGGCATTTCGGAGGTTGTCTTCACCGTGGAGGACGGGTTCGGCGGCGTCAAGTCAGACACCATCAACGTGATAGTCGATTCACCACCGGTCTTCGACGAGGATGCGATCCTCGACGATGTTGCCTTTGATGAGGATACAGTGGACACCTCGTTGGTTCTGGTTGCGTCAGACGCAGATGCCGGTGCGATCCTTGTGTTGGCACCCGATTCGGCGACGGCGGCAGCCGACAATTACACGATCGCGATTGACCAGGCTACCGGTCGTACGACGCTGACTCCTGCAGCCAACTACAACGGGGTTGACGTGCTGACGTTCACTGTGACGGATGAGTTCAGCCTTTCGGACACGGTTTCAGTGAATGTAACGGTTAACCCGATCAATGATCCTCCCGAGTGGCTCGTCAAGCCTCTTCCGGTTCAAGAAGTCGGTCTGCTCGGGCGTGCAGAGCTGGACCTGACGTCCCGAGTCCGGGATGTCGACGATGACTTTGAGACTCTGCGATTCACGTTCAGCGGTGTAGATAGCATCGCTTTCGACGTGTTCGAAAACAACTCGACGATGACGATCACGCCGGTCAAGCCATTCATTGGTGCTGAAACCGTCACTGTCGTCGTGACCGACCCATCGGAAGCTGCAGATGTGACGACACTACGAGTCGAGGTCCTGCCCCCTTCGAATCCGCAGCCGCCAGAGATCACTGTCGAGTTCCTGAAGGTCGACGTGGTCGCCGGTGGGAACTCGACGACGATTCAACTCGACGATCTTGTGAACGACATCGACAATACGGATGATGAATTGACCTGGGGGATCACCCCGGTCTCCCTCGTGTCTGTCGACTCGACAAACCTTATCTCACGCGTGCTGACTGCACAGGCACCTTCAGACTCGATCGGATTTACGACTGCGACCCTTACTGTCACCGATCCTACAAACCTTCGCGACACTCTTGCTGTTCGCATCTATTCATCGAGCGTGGGGGTGGGCGAACCACAGTCGGGCGGTCTTCCGGATTTGGTTATGGGAGCAGGCTCTACTGAGCAGCTGATTCTCGACAACTATCATTTTGATTCGAATCACTCAACAGCTCAGGTGACGTGGACGGCAACGGGGTACGAGACAGTTACGGTTGGCATCGACGACCAGAACAACGTCGCAACCCTTACGGCGCCGAGCGTTATTAGCAACACTTTCGAGAACGTCACGTTTACGGTGATGGACCCGGTGGGCGAAATATCATCTGACGATATCAGGATCACGCTAGTTCCTGAAGGGGGCGTGGCGATCGATCTGAGTGTGATCGGAGGGCAGAGAAGCATCGGGATAGGTGTTCCCGATACCTTGGATCTAAACCCGTTTCTGGTTGTCGGTACACGAGAGAACATCGAATGGTCTGCGACGTCGGACGAACCCGGGACAATCCTCGCTCAGATTCGGGATGGCACCAGCCTTCAATTGATCGGTTTTAGGGAGGGTAGCGCCAACGTGACAGTGACGGCCAGAGATACGACAACTTCGAACGAGGCTAGTGCCTTGCTGGGCGTTACGGCAAGTCGGTCGGTCAATCCGGGCGACTTGATCGTTACACAGATTGGCGAGTTGACCCTGCAGGCGAACCGCGATACGACGATCGATCTGGCTGCTCTCGTAGTGTCAGGGAATCCTGCGACGGTCAGCTGGAAGGCAATCGGAAACGACGACGTCGGTGTCGTGGTCGATGATGTGGAGAAGATCGCGATCCTTAGGCCGGTGCTGGGCTTTATCGGTAATGCGACCCCGATTGTGTTCATGGCAACTGCACAAGGCTCAGATTTTTCTGTACCGAGTACGGCAGGTCCGATCAAGGTCGTGGGTAACGCTGGCAGTATGCGAGGTCTCCTTGAAATCTCACTGATTGTGAATCCGATCCGGAAGAACTTTCTAGATGCCTTCGTGATTGCGAGACGCGAGCTGCTCAGCGTCCCGGTCGTGGACGTTCAGTTCGGCGTCGGCGCTGGCTCAGTAACGCGGAACCTGCAGATCGACCCGGTCGAGGTCTCCCGGATCTGGGTCGGTGATTTTGTGATCGATGACGAGACAACCGGAACCGTGCATGTCGCGGCAACAGGTATCGCAGCCGATACACGGATCGCATTGACCGACACGGCGACGATCGTGATCGGTGAGGCCGGGATTACGTCGGAGTTCACGATTCGCCAGGGCGGGGCCGTGGTATCGCTACCGTACGATGCAGTGAATGGAAGGACAAAGGTCGTCCTCTTCGAGACCGCAACCATAGACGGCGGTCAGGCAGAGGGGCTGGTGGCTGTTTCAAGGCAGTTCGTGGTGCACGCAGCTACCGGCGGGATGGTCGATGGCGGGATGATCGAATTGATCGTCGATGAGACACCGGACGTCCGTATGGGAATCTATCGCAAAGACCCGGATGGCCGCTGGAAGCGTGTCGACACCCAAATTGAGGGTGGGCGACTGATCGGCCGTTTCGATGCCTTTGGGACGTATGGTGCCTTCTTCGACGAGTTCGGCACGTCCCGTATCTCGCGTATGATGCTGCACGCCAACTTCCCTAATCCCTTCAACCCGGAGACTCAGATCCGTTTCGACATCGCAGAATCTGATCTATACGAACTCAGCATATATAATGTTCTAGGTCAGCAGGTTCGGTTGCTGGTCCGCGACCATCTGTCGCGTGGCATCTACAGAATGGTGTGGGACGCCCGTGACGAATTCGGTCAGCCTGTCGGCGCAGGTGTGTATCTCTACCGCCTCAAGTCGGCTACGGAAGCGATCACCCGAAAAATGCTCCTGCTTAAGTAGGTGACTGATATGAATCGACTCCTTCGACTTGGTCTGGTCACGTGTCTCTTCATAGCGATCGCGAACTGCGGCGGCGGGACGGGTACTGGCGGAACTTTCGGGTCTGCGGAGAATCTCACTTTCGAAGCGTGGGAGGTCTACCGCACAGCCACACAGCCAGGTGACTTTACACGCGCGGAAGCCCTCTTCGGAAATGCGTTGTCGCTCAACCCTAGTTTCTCGGAGGCCCATAACGGTCTTGGATGGATTAACTTCCAACGCGCGGGTCAGGAACAGGATACGCAAGAGCAGGAACGGCTTCTCAAGAACGCACAGACCAACTTCCTGCGTGCCACCAACTCGAACCTTCAGAACGCTGATGCTTGGGCGGGTCTGGCGGGCGTCGAGCTCGCGCTTGACAATTACGGGAGCGCGATCAACGCAGCCAACCAGGCACTCCAAATCGCCCCTCGATATTTTTCAACGCACGACAACCTCGATTTCCGAGATCTTCATCTCGTCCTTGCCCATTCCTACCTGTCGACTGGAACGGTTTTCTCTGAAGATACGAATGACAAAGCGAATGCTCTAGCACAAGTAGATCTACTCGACCCTGGATATCGGGATCAGTATCTCGATAACAACCTCGAGGAAGGGGATCTGCTGATCAAAATCGAGGAGCTTCAAGGATTATGAGAACAGCACGTCTTATCTTGATGGCTATTCTGGCGATTTCCTTTCCAGTTGCGAGCTCCGGACAGAATGTCCTGTCCGAACAGGTTCCACCCCCGTTCCCGGTTCCTACAGGAGAAGGTCTGTTCCGGCTTGCCTCGGCCGAACCTCTCGGTCGGGGAGGTTTCCAGATCCGGTTTCTGAATGAAGCCTACCAGATCAGGGTCGACCAGGTCGGGGAGGGTACATCGTTCACAGGGAATCTGGCAGCGGCTATCGGCCTGGGTAACACACTAGATTTTGCTATTTCTATGCCTGTGATGTTCGATATCGCGGGAGGACTGACCAAATACGGAACCGGTGACGTAACTACGTCATTCAAGCTCGGTATGCCCGGACGTTTTCCCTCCGCTTTCTACGGGGGGGTGGAGGTGTCGGCAACGCATCCGATTGGTTTCAAGGGCAATCAACCACTGGAGGTCCGTCCGTTCTCCCGCGGTGATCGCGAGATAGCTACGCGATTGTTGTTTGACATCAATCGGGAGGCGATAGGTGTCCGGGTCAATGCTGGCTACCTCGTGCGATCAGGACTACGAGACCCTGGTCTAGTAATGGGACTGGGTGTTGAGGTCGGTCGAGGTCAGATCTTCACTGTGACGGCAGAGTACCTGTCAGAGCCCAATGCGCTCGGAAACCGTTCAGAGAGAGCAGTATTCGGCGCACGGATGAACCTCTGGTGGCTGCAGCTTGAAGCCGGCCTGGAGCAGGGCTTCAGTCGTGACCTTCCTGACTTCTTGGGCATGGGGGGCGTGAGATTCGCCACGAGCCTTGGGGGCAAGCAAAGGAAGTCGTTCGGCAATCGAACACGGCGTGTTCCGGTCGCGAAAGACATCAACACGGCGATCCGGATTGCCGTGGTCAATCTGCAGGGTTTCGAGCACAATAGGGCAGGTGAAGTGGTTGCCGGAAAGATAAAGACGGCGCTGACACGTTACGGTCACGTGCGGTTGGTCGAAGTTGGCGAAGGTACGGCGTTCCTTGATTCAGAGGGCGCCATCCGACTCGCAGAGCAGGCGCAGGCAGACATCGTGATCACGGGGCGTGTCCTGCAATATGAGCTGACACGGAACTCGCGTCCGAACCTGCCGCTCGTCGTCGGATTCCCTGAGACGGCAGCACGGGTGAATGCCGATATTCGGATCGTCGATACCCGTCAGGAGGGGGACCTTTTCTCGACGAACCTGTCCGGTGTTGGTCGAAAGGGCCGCGGCGTCCGAGTGTTCCCGGTGTCTGGGGATGACAGAACCAGCTATTTGTCCGAAGTTGAGAAAAACAGGGTGTGGGACGAGGCGATCAGTCAGGTCGTCCACAAACTGCTCAGAGAGATGTCCCACAACTTCAAGTGGCTCCCAGGATAGCATGCACACATTCTTGAAGGAAAACTGGGGGACGATAGTCGGCCTGATCACGGTCGCTTTCGTCCCTCTCGTCTTTGTGGACCGCATCAATCGGTTCACGGCGCTGCCGCAGTTGTGGGTTGCCCTGCTGGGAGTTCTATTGGGTTGCGTATGCATATCGGTATTCGGAGCCCGGCGGAGCACGAAGCCGGTTCTACTGGCTGCTGCTGGTTTTTACTTCCTGCAGGTTGTCTCTGCGATACCGAGCATTTCACCCTCGTTGGGTGTCGTGCCGATTACAACCGACTTCGTCTACGTCTCATTCCTGCTCCTAGTTGTGACCGGCTTCAGCGAGAGGGATATCGATCGGACGATAACGGCTTCGGCAATCGTCTGCGGCGGCATTTCGCTGGTTGGTCTTGCGCAGTATTATGAAATAGGTCGGCACTTGATTCCCACGTCCGGTCTTCCCAGCGGCACCCTTGGTCACCGGAACATCGGGGCCGCTTATGCGGCCGCCCTTCTGCCCTATATCGTTCTTCGATTCGTCCATTCGGAAAAGAAACTTCAGGATGTCTTGTGGGCAGTCTGTGGTGCGCTTACCCTTGCATTCGTCATTGCGACGCGGTCAAGGGCGGCCTGGGTTGCACTTCTGGTGGGTGTGGTTGTGGCGGTTGCACTGTGGGTGCGGACTTTCAGCAGTGAAGGTCGCCAGATTCGCCCAACGAAGGGGATTTCGGCTGCAATCGGATGTGTTCTAGTGGTTTTAGTGGCGATTACGCCCTCCCGCATCGGGAAAGGCGCGGGAGAAGCGATGTGGGACGAAAAGGCCTCTCTAGGGCAGGCTGTTCAGTCGATTGCCGCGTCAGGAGGGGATAAAGGAAGGCTTATTCTGTGGGAAACAACGCTGGAGATGATCCAGAATCGGCCGATTCTAGGAGTAGGACCCGGAAACTGGAGAATACACTATCCTCTGTATGCAGAGGGGCGGATTATCGATGCTAAGGCCGTCCCTCACAGGCCCCACAACGACCTGCTCTCGATCTGGTCGGAAAGCGGCACCGGTGCCATTGTCCTGTTCCTCGTTGCCCTGTTTCTAGGGTTCAAGGCAGGACTGCCGAGGATAGTCGGTCCCAATCGGGACCTTCTTGTCTCTGCGATCGCCAGTATCACGATCTGCGTGGTCAGTGGACTGTTCGGGTTTCCGAAGGAGTTCGTGTCGGCCACGCTACCGCTATGGTTTGGACTTGGTCTCCTGACGGTATACGGTTCGTCATCCGACAGAGCCTTGAAGAATCGACTGGTTCCGGCTGTTTTTGCGATTCCCGCTTTGGTGGGGCTCTACTTGATAGGGCAACTGGTCGCATCCGATCGCGACGCTCTGAATGCGAGGCTTGCGCACGCTCGCTCTGACTGGCCTAGTCTGATTGAGGAGACCGATAATACCGGCTGGCTGAGCGCGAATGACGAGACCTATCTGCTCAGAGCTGGTGCTTTGGAGCAGATTGGCCGCGTGGACGAGGCGCTGGAAGCCTATAAGCGCGGGCTGGATATACACCCGCATTCGACGACGCTCTGGCTTGGACGTGGCGTTGCTCAACGGTCGCTCGGACAGATCAGCGAGGCACTGACCAGCTTTGAGCAGGCCTTGAGGTTCGACCCGCAGGACGGGAGAGTGCTCAATAACCTCGGCACGCTGAGTGCGTCGACGGGGAATCTACCGAGAGCGATCGGTTACCTCGAAAGAGCACTCGAAGCCGAGTCGACACCAGGTGATGTCTACGGGAACCTGAGCACGACCTACCGCCGTGCAGGGGAGGTCGTCAAAGCGATCGAGACGGCGAGAGAAGGGATGGAGGCCCATACCTCCTCTTCGCTCACGAACGCACTCGGGAGTGCACTCGCTGCCGCGGGTAGGCACGCCGAGGCTGTCACCGCTTACAACACGGGCTTGTCGATCGATTCAGATCACGTGGCCTTGTGGTATAACCTCGCTCGATCTCTTGAGGTTCTGGAGCGGCGAGGTGATGCGGTCCGTGCTTACGGTGAGGTGTTGAGACGGATTGGCGAGACGCTTCCTGATCGCCGTTCTTTTGTGGAAGAACGAATCAGACTGCTGGAGAGGGGGTCTGGTTCGTGGCAATGATATTGACGCTTATCGTTTATGATGACTATATTCCAAAAATATGGACGGCGGCTCTGGAAACTGCTTTCAGTAGCGGTTTTCAGTTTTTTCGCCGGCTGCGAAGTCAAGCCGTTCGACGTGATCGCGCCCGAGTTCGAGGCACGATCAGGGAGCGCCGTGGTATCGGTCGTTGTTCCCAACTTCTCCCGAGGGCTTATCCAGCGCGTGGAGTTGAAGGTCACGTCGGCGGACAAGTCCCGGCTGAGTACCGTCACGCGAAACATGAACTTCCCGATCCATGGTGGCCGGCTGTCCGTCGCTCAGGTAACGGAGATCACGATCGGTGTTCGACGGTTTACGGTCCGTGCCTTTGATACCTCGGGAGCGTTGAGGTTTCGTGGACACTGTGATTCCTCGATCGTACACAATCAGACGTCACTCGTTAGTGTGAATGTCAACCGCATCGGGGGCGCTGCTGACTTTATTAGCACGGTGAACCTGGCTAGTTTCAAGAATACGAGTCTGGACTCGACAGCAGTCGTGGGTCTGGCTGCTACTTCCGTCTTGGATGTGCTCGAAATCGTGCCTGACCCGATTCACCCAAGCCTCGGTCTGCTCCCCATCTTCTCCGTCAGGCTAGGGGATCGGTTCAACGAAGATCTGAACGGTCTGCTGACCCGGAGGGTCACCGTCCAACAGATCCCGATCGGCACGCGCCAGTTTGTGGCGCACCTGAAGGATCTGGCGAGCAACCAGACGACGGCGCTTGCCGACACCGTGACCGTGTTTATCGATACGACACGTACGGTCGACGCAGTTTTTAGTCTGGAGCCTGTCGGCGATCCATCAGTCGTACGAGAAATCTTTACGCAGGAAACTCTGCCCCGCGATAGTTCGGTCGTTGTCGTAACCCCCGTCTTCTGACCGATTCCTCAGTCTTGTCTCCCCACGTCAGGAGGGCCCGCTTTGGCCACCAGGAAGACCGCCGGGGAGCAATCTCTTCGAAATCAGTTCTCTTTCGCTTTCTGTTCAAGCCCGGAAACAACCCAGTCGGAACCCGTCAGGATAAGGTGTTCCCATTGCTGTAAGAAAATGTCGATTCCCCGCTGGTTCGAGAAGGAAGGGCTTGAGCTCCACTTCTGCGACGACCGATGCAAGCGGCGCTGGCGGGATGACCACCGCGCCGAGGTTCGTCTGAAGGGCCGTCCGGAGCACAGAGGAGGCGACTGGGATCGTATCGCTCGTGGAATTCGAGAGCGTGACGGCTTTAGATGCCGGTCCTGCGGCGTTAGTGAAGAGTCTCTCGAACGCCAACTGGATGTGCACCACGTCGTCCCTTTTCGGGCCTTCAAATCGGCCGACAGGGCGAACAACCCGGACAACCTGATCTCGCTATGCCAATCCTGTCACAAGCAGGCCGAGCAGAAAGGGCGCGAAAATATGCCATTGTTCGGGAAAGGTGAAGCCCCCTGGCGATAGTCTGTTGAGGCAATTTGTTGCATCGAGCCAATCGAAAAGCCGTTCTGAAGTCGACACTCGCGCTGGGTGATTCCGTTTCTGTGTGCGGAGCTTTCATGCTCGCCTACTGGCTCCGGTATCACCTGCCGTTCCTGCCACCGCCCCCTCCGGGTGATTTCTGGCTCTATTTCCGGTTCTCGATATTCATCGCATTTGCGACCTTCTTGATGCTCTACAACTCCGGTCTCTACCGGCTGGAGCAGCCCTTCTTCGGGGTCGACGAATTCTTCGCGGTCATCAAGGCGGTCACGCTGTCGCACCTCGTGTCGGCGGCCCTAAGCTTCGCAATCCGAGGACGCATACCTGGCGATCCTCTTGAGACCTACTCGCGTATCGTGCTGGCCCAGTCGTGGCTGCTATCTATTGTCGCCCTCACGATGTGGCACCTTCTGTTCGACGTGATCCTCGGCGCCTTCAGGCGTCGCGGGTCAGCGCTGACTCACGTGCTGATCGTCGGAGGAGATGAGTTCGGGCGGTCCTTCCACGAACTGCTCTCGCAGAATCCCGAGCTGGGATACGCGTCGGAAGGGGTGGTGCGCGAGGATCAGATCGAGATCCTCGCAGAGAGGTTGGATCGGAGCGACACAGACGAGGTGATGCTCGCATCCCACGAGATGGGCTCGCAGGAGATCTTGTCCGTCATGGCAACCTGCCAGGAGCGAGCGATCCGATTCAGCATGGTCCCCAACCTGTTCAACGTGCTGACGAGCAGGATTCAGGTCAGAGATATTGCCGGGGTTCCGATTTTCGTGCTGGACGAGAGGATTTTCCTCCGATCCAGTCGAATCCTGAAACGATCGATTGACCTGTTGATCGGTGGGATCTCCACGTTGCTTGCGTCTCCCGTGATCCTGATCGTAGGCGTGTTGATCAAGCTTGATTCAAGAGGACCGATCGTTCTCGCCCAGACGCGGATCGGAAAGGGGGCTAGGCCCTTCACCGTCTACAAGTTTCGCTCTATGAGAGTAGACGCGGAGGCATTGCGAGATTCTCTGGAAGATCTGAACGAGTCCCAGGGGCCGTTGTTCAAGATGCGTCGGGATCCGAGGATTACGCGTGTTGGCCGAGTTATACGCAAGCTGAGTATCGACGAGTTGCCTCAGCTGATCAACGTCTTCAAAGGTGAGATGAGTTTGGTCGGTCCGCGGCCCCCGCTGCCTTCCGAAGTCGATCTGTACGAGTCTTGGCAAAGAAAACGTTTTGAAGTTCTGCCGGGGATCACGGGACTGGCACAGATAAGCGGCCGCAGTGATCTCTCATTTGACGAAACACTGCGCTTCGACTTCTTCTACATCGAGAACTGGTCTCCCCTAATGGATGTGAAGATCATGCTCAAGACCCTGCCAGGTGTCGTACTCGGCCGGGGTGCATACTGATCTGACGGGTGACGTGACCAACCTTTCCTCACGGACGTTCCACGATCGCGTTGCGGTTGCCGCCGGGCTGACTGCGATCGGGATCGTCCCGCTTGCTCTTCTCCCTGAATCAGGGTATCACTTCGCGAACCTCCCCAAGCTCGTTATCCTCCTGACGAGTGCCGCAGTCGTTGCGATATCGCTCTTTGTTCGTGCCTTGACTGCCCCCGAAGGAATCAACCCGATCCCGTTGCCACTGTTGATGCTTGTCTTCCTATCGGTTCTTCAATGGTCCCGCGCCCTTTCTCCTTTAGAGGCGAGCATTCTCCTTTTCTGTATGGTTGGTTCGGTTACGATCTCATTCGGGCTCACCACAGCAGGGCAGGATCGCGACCAAGTTGTCCGTGTGGTCGTGGTCGTGGCCGGCGTCGTGAGCCTGATCGGGGTGTTGGAGACACTCGGGGTTTCGGCAGCGCAGCTTCGTTCGGCAGGGCGGCCCAGCGCTACGATCGGCTTCAGGAACACGGCAGCTGCCTACGCCGCCGGATGTTTACCCTTTGCCGTCTATCTCGCGACACGACGTTCGGCTCTCGACCGTCTGTCTGGTGCAATCAGTGCCCCAATCATCATTCTGTTCATTCTATACACGCGAAGTCGGGGCGCTTGGGTCGGGATCAGTCTGGCCGCGATCGTAGCGGCCGGCTGGTGGCTCTTCGTGGGGGGACGAGGGAGGAAGGCTTTACCGGGCCGATCGGTAGCGATAACGGCTGCGGTCTTAGGAGCGGTCACACTCTTGGCTACCATGCAGCCCTCCTTCGAGGACACAACGGTTTCCCTGTTGGACGAGAAAAAACAGTCGATCGAGGCTACAGTCTCGTCGTTTACGACACTTGGTGGTGATCGGGATCGACTGGCAATCTGGAAGCACACGGTCGAGATGATCAGTGCCTATCCGATCGGTGTTGGACTCGGGAACTGGAGTGCCTTCTACCCGGCGTATGACCGCGGCGGTGTGCTGCACCTGAATTCTTCCCCGAGGAGACCCCACAACGATTTTCTGTGGATTGCCGCTGAACTTGGGATTGCCGGCCTGGGGCTTTTCCTGGTGATACTCTTCGGACCGGTCTACCGCGCAGTAAGGACTACCGAGGCCCTGCCCGTGGCGGCGGGGTGCGCGGTGGTTGCCGTCGCGGCTCACGCATTCTTCAGCTTTCCCCGAGAGCAGTCGGCGCCTTCACTTGTTCTGTGGCTTAGTGTCGCAATTTGCTGTGCCGGTACTTCCGAAAGACGGAGTATTCACCCGACCGTGGTCTGGGGTGGTCTGCTGATCCTATGCCTGCTTGGGAGTGTCTACGCGTGGAGGGCGCAGATCTCCGACCTGCACTTCGCGAAAGGACTGATCGCTCAGGAGAGGAAAACTCTTGTGAAACAGGAAGCGGAGGCGCAGTCAAGTCTCGACTACGGCCCTGCCGATCACCGGGCATTCCTGCTGATGGGGGACGCGCTCAAGGAGCGAGGTGCGTTCCGAGAAGCCGTCGACCTCTATGACCGTTATCTGTCAGTACAGCCGCATCTGGGGGCGGTCAAGAATAACCTAGGTCAGGCGCTGAATGCAATCGGTGATCACTCAAGGGCAGAATCGATCCTGCTCGCCGGAAGAGAGGTGCTACCTGACGATCGTTCGCTGATTCACAACCTTGTCGAAGCCTATCGACAGCAGGGGAAGTTCGTTGAAGCTTTGGCACTCTACGACGGCGGTGTGCGTTTCACGGACGAGCACGTCAATCTGGGTTTTTTGTATGCGGAGATCGATTCCCTCGATAAGGCGGTCGCTCACTACCAGCAGGCGCTCGAATTGGAACCTGAGAGGACACGAGTGATCTACAGCCTCGCTGGTATCTTCATGCTGCAAGGCCAGTATGGTGAGGCGATCGCGAACTACACGAGGTATATCGAGAGCCATTCACCGAATTCGACCCTTGTCAGGCGCTCCGTCGCAAGGTTGAGACAGTGTTATACCAGTTGGGCGATCCAGATGCTCGAGGTCGGGAATCCGGATAGGGCGATCGAGCTGCTGCTGAAGCGCGAAACGCTAGGCGAGATGAGCGCTACGGATGTGCACACCCTGGCAGTCGCCTACGGGCGCATTGGTGCCTATGGAAAGGCGGAGAGCGCAGCGAGGAAGGCGCTAAAGCTCGACGGATCGATGACGATTGCGAGGCTGACATTGGGGAACGCCTTGTTCGAACAGGATGATCGGGAAGCGTTTGAACATTACAGGAAGTTCAGGGACGACTGGAAGGGCGATCCGATCCTTACCCTGCTGGCAGAATCGCGTATGAGGTCTTCCAGCCGCTGATCAAGCCGATTTCTCTCCGAAGATCCGCTCGCATAGACCGCCCACCCTGTCTTGGTATCCCTCTGGAGCAAACACATACAGCCTCCAAAGTCGCTCATACTGATCTTCCACACCCTTGACGTCCAAGGGAGGGTTGTCTCTGGGTTCGTTCAGTCTCCGAACGCCGTCGCGTGATCTGACAAGTACACGTGCCTCTTTGATTGAGCTGATGTCTGGGCAGTAGAGGATGACTTGGTCCGGATGCAGCACGACCGAGTCGGCAATCAGGTTCTCGACCTCTTGACGGTTCTTGATCGAGCGGTTGTATGTCGCGATGAGGTCGTCTCGCCCCTGTCTTCCGACTTGAGCGGTCGAGAGGGTATAGGCGCGCTTGAGCAAACGGCGTCTGTTTAGGTTTCGTATCAGGCGCTCGATACGATCATCGCCGGTTACGAGAAGGTCGCGCAGTAGCGCATCGTCGGTCATACCGTAGAGATGGGATTCGGTCAACCCGCCCTGCACGGCGAGTTCGACGGCCTTCGCGATCATCGCGCCCGATACGACCTTGGCGTGGTGGTAGTAGATGCGCTCGGTCAGGAAGTAGCGCAGGCGGAGAAGATGGAGGATTTCGGTCCGCGTGCTCATCTTGGTCGTGTCGACGGCCAGCTGACCCGAGTCCAGAACGAACGTGGAGAAGATGCGGTCGTCATAGTCCTGGCGAAGGCCTGCGAAGTAGGCGTCGCGACGGAGATAGTCGAGCAGATCAGCGTCGATCGTGCTTGAGATGATCTGCTGCATCCAGGGTGTGGGGAACGAGGGTTCCGTCAGCAGTCCGATGACGTCTTCGCCCATCCCGGAAGCCTCGATGGCTTCACCGATTTCGCCTGACCTGAGAAAGTGTTGGAGACGATCGGCTGAGTCGTGGCGGGGGAACAGTTTGCGCTCGTCTTCGAACGTGTGGCCGAAGGGCAGGTGCGAGATGTCGTGAACAAGACCCGCGAGCGAGACGGTCGCCTCTTGTCTGTCGGATATTGTGTGTCCGCGGCGTCTGAGCGAGTCGATGATCCGGCGCGCAAAGGCCGACGTTCCGAGTGAGTGTTCGAACCGGGTGTGCAGACACCCGGGATAAACTAGATGGGCCGTTCCCGTCTGGCGGACACCACGCAGTCTCTGGAACTGGGGCGTGTCCATAACTCGGCGCTCGGACTCTGAGAACTCGAGGTCACCGTGGACGGGGTCTCTTACGATCATTGTTCTTCCCATGGCGGTCGAAATTGACAGCCCATCAGCAGCGCGATATCTTGGCCGTAGACTGTACGAAACCTCAACAAAATCTGGAGGTTCTCTAATGGGTGACGCCTATACACCAAAGAAATCGGATCGCTTTACGTTCGGGATGTGGACGGTTGGAAACGTCGGGAAGGACCCATTTGGGGATCCCGTTCGGCGCCCGATTCCGGCGACTCGCATGGTCAAGAAACTCAGCGAACTGGGCGCATGGGGCGTCAATTTCCACGACAACGATCTTGTTCCGATCGATGCTTCTTTGCACAAGCGGAACCAGATAGTGAGGGATTTCAAGAAGGCCCTCAAAGACTACGACATGGTCGTACCAATGGCAACAACCAACACTTTCAGCCATCCGGTCTTCAAGGATGGCGGGTTCACATCGAATGATCCGAAGGTGCGTGCATACGGTCTGCAGAAGATAATGCGAGCGATCGACCTCGGTGCAGAAGTTGGTGCTAAGATCTACGTCTTCTGGGGAGGTCGAGAAGGCGCCGAGGTCAACGTGTCAAAGGATCCTGTAGAGGCAGTGAAGCGATTCCGCGACGGTCTGAACTATCTGTGTCGATACGCGCGGGATAAGAAGTACGGCATGAAGTTCGCGCTAGAGGCAAAGCCGAACGAGCCGCGAGCAGACATCTACTTTCCGACGACGGGGCACTATCTCGGGCTGATCGAGACACTGGACTACCCGAACATGGTGGGCGTCAACCCGGAGGTCGCGCACGAACATATGGCGGGACTTAATTTTCATCACGGAGTCGCGCAGGCGCTCGACGCTGGGAAGCTCTTCCATATCGATCTGAACGATCAGCGTGTCGGTCGATACGACCAGGACTTCCGCTTCGGGTCTGAGGATTACAAGAGCGCGTTTCATCTGGTTAAGCTTCTAGAGGAACGAAAGTATAGAGGTCCCAAGCACTTCGACGCACACGCCTATCGGACCGAGGACGAGAACGGGGTATGGGATTTCGCGTTGGGATGCATGCGCACGTACAACATCCTTCGAGAAAAGGTGAAAAGGTTCCAGGGAGACGAAGAAATTCAGGAGATCATCGAGACCATAGAGTCATTAAACCCTGAGTTTGAGAAGCACCTCGGAAAATATAGTCGAAAGAAGGCGCAGGCCTTGAAGCGGGTGAAGTTTGACATCGATGCGATGGGTAAGGTTGGGCTGGGGTATGAGAGGTTGGATCAGCTTCTGGCTGAGTTGCTTCTTGGTATGCGNTGAGGGNANNGCGNTNATNGATGAANNCAGAAAACAGGGATGNACAGNGGGATTAAGCAAGCTTGCCCCGCCACAGGCTGCGGCAGTGATGTGTCCCCCTTGGNGAGGCACTATCATCCGTCTCGGCAGAGCGCTTTGAGTGGCANGGCGTATTTGGCCTCCCAATTCTCTGTGTTTATCNCGTGATTGCTCCGTATTTTGTCCCTAACAGGGCGCACGTAAGTGGTTNTTTGGCATAGGAATTGCGACCCCCTACAGGAGGACTGTTGATCCGCGGGTTGACANAGGAGCAGTGTCACTCGAGGTTTTAGTGTAAGTTGTTGTAGAAAATGAAATTAGGAGTTCGGNNCCANGTGNGGCGAAGNCCGCNNTCTGNGGCCGGAGAGGAATCTATGCCGGATATTCTTTCCCAAGATGAAATCGACGCTCTATTGTCTGCGACTGGAAGCGACGACGNNGCCAGCGAAGCCAGCGAGTCTACAGGTGAGGTGAGGCCGACAAGCAACCGCCCGATCGTCACCTACGACTTCAAGCATCCGTCACGCGTGTCGAAGGACCAGACACGAACGCTCGAGAACCTTCACTCAAACCTCGCGCGTATGATGGCGTCGTCCTTCTCGACGATGCAGCGCTCTGTGGTCGACTGCGACATCGCGTTTGTCGACCAGACGACATACGCAGAGTTCATTATGTCGCTGTCCAACCCGTCTTGTTCGTATACNTTCACGATCGAGCCGCTGGGTGGTCCAGCTATCATCGACTTCTCGCTTCCTGTCGCGTACTCGTTTATCGATCGCCAGTTCGGGGGCTCGGGTGGGAACCCGCCGTCCGAAGCTCGCCCGCTGACGCCTATCGAGCGGACGGTGATGACAAAGGTCGTGACGCGCACGCTCGCGGATCTCGAGGCGACCTGGGAAGCGCTTCTGAAGATCCAGGTTTCCGACGCCGAACTTGAGACGAACCCAGAATTTATGNAGGTGGCCGCGCCTTCGGATACAGTCGTCCTTATCGCTTTCGAGGTGAACTCTCAGCACGCGTCGGGTCTCGTGAACCTTTGCTACCCGTACTTCACACTCGAACCCGTTATGGCATATTTGAACGTCCAGACGTGGGCGAGCCGTGAGCGAGGTCGGCGTGAGAGCCAGCAGGAAGACCGACTGACACAGCTCGACAGGATCGACGCGCCTGTGAAGGTGCAACTGGGTAAGACCGCAGTTCCGCTGGGGACGGTTCTCGGGCTTCAGGAGGGTGACGTTCTCAAGTTGGACACCACGCTGAACGACGATGCAGTCGTCTTTGTCGGAGATAGACCGAAGTATCTCGCTCGCCCGGGCTTAAAGGGCAAACGGAGGGCGGTCCAACTGACGGACAGAATCGTGAAGGCCGACGAGTCACGCTATATGACCGAGGTCGAGAAGACCGAGACGCAGAAACTTTAGAGGGATCAGATTCTGGAAGAGGTCGCTCGAACCATTTCGGGCGGCCTCTTTCTGTGTACGCATTGACACGGATTTAAGAGCTACTTAGTTTTGCTGTGCTTACGAGGGCCCCGTGACGGTTTCGGGGCCTGATCTGGTATGAGGGAAACTGAAATTTCAGGAGGGGTAATGGCAAGGCCGGTTTTTAAGACGGTTCTTCTGTTCGGGCCGCCTGGCGCGGGAAAGGGGACTTGGGGAGGCATAATGGGAAGGGTCCCGGGCTTCCTCCATTTTGCGAGCGGCGATATGTTTAGATCGTTGTCACCTGACAGTGATCTCGGGAAGATGACGCTCGAGAGTATTAGAAAGGGTGAACTGGTGCCGGACGAGCAGGCACTGGCGCTTTGGCGGGACCAGATGCAGAACCTGGTCACGGTCGGCAAGTTCAACCCTGATGTGCACACGCTTATTCTTGATGGTGTTCCACGCACACCCGCCCAGGCTCGCGAGGTCGATAATGACCTGGACATCCGCTTGATCCTGTTTTTGGATAGCCCTGACCGAGACCTGCTCGTGAAGCGTCTGTATGGTCGCGCCCTAATCGAGCACCGAGTCGACGACGCCAACGAGGAGATCATCCGTCGTCGTTTCCATGTGTATGACGATCAGACGAACGCAACGCTAGAACATTACTCGAAGGATCTGATTCACACGATCGATGTGTCCCAGAGCCCGCAGAAGATCCTCCTCGACCTCTGTCAATTGATGCACGACCGATTGGACGATTAGTGTCCGACCAATCCTCCAGCTATTTGTTCATTGTCAACCCGAAGGCGGGGACGAATCGCGAGGATCCGGTTGACGCCATCGCTGACTCGCTGAACTCTAGTGTGACATACGAGGTTCGGGTTACCACGCGTGTGGGCCACGCTACAGATCTGGCGGAAAAAGGTGTTCAAGATGGGTATGATGTAATAGTTGCAGTCGGAGGAGACGGGACGCTCAATGAGGTCGGACGTGCCCTCGAAGGAGCTGATGTGCCCATGGGAATCGTTCCGGCCGGATCGGGGAACGCTCTGGCGAGAGCTCTTGGAGTGCCGCTGGATTGGCGCGCGGCGTGCGGTGTTCTGCTGAATGGTCAGGAGCGCAGGATCGACACAGGACATTTGGGTGACCAAATTTTCCTGTCGACAGCGGGGACGGCTCTCGACGCAGAGATCTGCTGGCGGTTCAATAACCACAAGGGACAACGCGGCATAGTATCCTACATTACGCACAGCATCTCCGGCATTCTGAGCTACAGGGCGACACAGGTGAGTCTTCAGCTCGATGACGATTCAGATGCGGTTGTGGTTCGCCCGACGCTTCTGACTTTCGCGAATACGCCGGCCTTCGGGTATGACGTGACGATCGCTCCCGGAGCGGAACCGGATGACGGCCTCTTGGATGTCTGCGTGGTCGAGAATATGACACTGCTGCGTGCTGCCACGAACGTCCATCGGCTATTCAGCGGGGGCTTCGACGAGACGCCGGGGGTATCGAGGTATCGGGCAAAGCGGATTCGGGTAGAGCGGGAGCGGCCCGGATACATCCAGGTAGATGGGGAGGCGAAGGAGGGGGACGCGACTCTCGAGGCTAGCGTCCGCGAGGGCGGCCTGAGCGTGATCGCACCAGCTTGACGTGGCCATGAAGAGGCGGTAGGGGTCGGAAAAGAAAAGAGAGAAGGGGCGTGCCCGATGACTCGGGTGTGCCCCTTCTCTCTTTGTGGCTATGGGATGTATTGGATCAGATACGGGGTTCGACCTTGTAGTTCTCGATGAAGAGGACGTCCACGCCGCCCCGGAGGAGTTCCTGCACGGCTTCGCGCGGACGACACACGATTGGCTCCTCGTGCTTGTTGAAACTGGTGTTGATGCCCAGACTCAGTCCCGATCTTCGTTTGTAAGCCTTGAGCACTCTGTAGATATAGGTGTTCTCCTTTTCGTTCACGATCTGCGGGCGAGCCGTTCCGTCCCTGTGAACAATACCGGGAGCCATCTGCTTGCCGTAGTCCGTGACGTTGAAGCATAGGGTCATAAATTTGGAGGCGAGACGTCCGGGTTTGAAGTTCTCAAAATAACGAGGGGCGTCCTCTTCAAGGATAATCGGTGCGAAGGGCATGAACTCCGTCCGACCGAGCCGATCGTTGAGCCAGTGCATCATGGTCGGATCCGTTGGCTCAGCCAGGATTGTTCGATGTCCTAGAGCACGGGGCCCATATTCCATCTCGCCATTGAACAGACCGATGACCTGTTTCCTGACCAGACAGTCTGCGATCTCTTCGGCAGGGTCTTTGAGTTTTGTGAAGGTCACCGGCGCATCGTAGAGCGTGTCGAGTATCTCCTGCTCCGAGGTCTCGTTCCCGCAGTAGACGTTCGGGATCTCGCGCGGTCCGATGCTGGCCTCACGTGCAAGGACGTCGAGGCCAGCGCCAACGGCGACACCACCGTCACCCATGTGCGGATGGATAAAAATGGTTTCAACACTTGGTAGATCAATGAGCTTTTGATTGAGACGAACGTTGGCGAACGTGCCTCCTGCGAGTGCGACTTTCGTCAACCCTGTCTTCTCGACTGCCGCTTCGATGATGCCACACATTGTGTCTTCTAAGACCTTCTGTGCCCCATAGGCGATCTGCTCGATCGAGTAACTTTCGAGTGCCTTAGACAGCTCGACATAGGCGTCTCGGAATAGTAGATGCTTCTTGTTCACGAAGCAGAGACGTCTGGTGTCGTGGCCATAAAACTCAGACAGGATCCTATGAGTTTCTTCACAAGGTCTGTAGGCAGCGAGACCCGTGATCTTGCCACCGTGTTTGATCGGGTTGAACCCGCAGATATAGGTGATCAGGAACCAGAAGTTGCCCGGTGAGTGCACACGTGGCCACTCGGCGAGGACATCGATCTCGGAACCTCGTCCCGTGTATATGCTTCCCGACAGACCATCACCACCGCCATCTGCTGTGACGATCAGAGCCTCGTCATACCCGGACGTGTAGTAAGCGGATGCTGCGTGGGATCGGTGGTGATCGACATACTCGATGTCGGCATCGATCCCGAATTCGCGAACTGACTTCTGAAGAGATTGCTTATTCTTGCTGACGATACTCAGCAGGTGCCGTGAAGCCTTAACGAACGAGAGGGACGCGGTCACAGGCCCAAGCAGTCGCGAGGTCCCGGCGAAGATCCGCTGGAGCATCGTGATGTCGTTGATGTCGGTGTAGATCGGGTAGTCTTCTGTCTCGACCATCGACTGGAAGCCAACGCACACACGGTCGATCGTCTTCGGATCGATTCGTGTATGGCTGAAGAGGTTTCGAAGAGACAGGTAAGGGAAGCCGAAGTGGAGCTTATTCCTGGAGAACCGCTCTTCGTTTGCCGCATAGATCAGCTCACCATCCTGAAGCAGAGCTACGCCGGCATCTTTTCCGTCGTGGATTCCCAATACGATCATGGCTGACCCTTTCAAGAGTCTTTCTGGCCGTAGGTGATCTCGTAAAGGATCCCTGCAAAGGCCCTGTTGTTTCTGTAAAAACGTTTGTCGTAAAAGCTTTCCGTCAGTCCTGAGAAGACCTTGATTGGACGAACCTGCACCTTCAGCCCTGGGGCATTCGGCATCCGGAGCGCCTGTTTCAAGTCTTGGATAGGAGCACGGTGGTCCAACCTTGTCAGGTCCTGATCGGTCCTAACAAGCGCGTGGAGAGGCCGGGTCTGGTTGTCGACCATGACACGCAGCTTCCTGTGATACCTGTTGCTGTCGACAATCCGGCGGTTGTAGCCATAGTCGAAACCGACGATCAACACGTCCGAACCGACGATATTCCGGGTGATGTGCTCCCGGGCCCTGTCATGCGCGACGATCACCTGACCAAGTGTGTTTCTCAGCCCTTTGGTCGAATCGAAGTTGTGCACCGCGTGGAAGGCCAGCAGTGCGGTCATGGCCGTGACCCAGACTCGTCGAGTCAGCCTCCCGGCAGCCGCGTGGATCGACCAGGCGATTAGGATGCTGGCCGGGACGAGCGCGACGACGACGTATCTGGCCATGAAACCTTCGGGCAACTGCGGGAAAGAGGCGTATGCTAGTATCGATACACTCAGCCAGATCACGACGAATCCGAGCACTGGGTCCAAGAAGAATTTTCTCTTACGGACGGCCAGGTATGCCAGCGCGAAAAGTGCTGGCCACAGGAGCGCAGGGGTTACGACTGAAAGCAGACTGTATGCAATATTCGGACCCGCCGTTCCCCTCAGTAGATGCAAGTTCCCTGCCACAAGAAGCGACATCGTCTCAAGGTTCGCAGGCTTCCACATCCAGCCCTGGGACTGATCCGTCGCGAAGGGTGCGAAGGGCGGGACCGGGTCTGTCAGCAGATGGATGACCGGTACGATGGTCAGCGAGATCAGTGCCAGGCTGGGGGCGAATCGACGGATCTGTTCGCGCTTATAGAGGAACAGATAGATAACGACGATCGCCGGGATTAGCTTTGCCGAGCCTTTGGTTCGATGAGCGATCACGGCCAATAGAACGAATAGCGCCTGGTGAAGTAGCTCGTTACGCTTCGATCTCGGGATCGTGTTCGCAATGCGCCAGAAGACGCCCAAGGCCGCGATGATCAGGATCTCCGCAAGCATCTCGAAGTCCGATACCCAAAGTGCGCTAGCGTGACCGGGGCTTGCGAGCGCGAAGATGGCACCCGCGAGCAGTCCAACGTTTCGCCCGAGGCCAAAACAGGTTGCGATCTGGGCCAGTCCAAGACTGACTGTGGCAAACAGCATGGCCTTAAACGTGTAGAATCCGGCGGCCGAGTATCCGAACAGACCGTGGAGGAGCTTGAAGCAGAGCACTTGGATCGGGCGATCCTGAAAGCCCCACTGCTCGGGGACCGGTCTGAGGATTTCTGCGACGATTTGGATCCAACCGGTGTCCTGAGCTTGGTTGATCCAGTCGTAGTCGTTGTCGAACAGATGGAGTTCGGCAACGACGATGGCCGCATAGACGAACGCACCCAGCCACAACAGCGCAAAGGGAATGCTGGTCCGCAGCCGGTCGACCGTCGTGGTCAGACGTTGGCTGTCAGCTGGTCGAGGATGCGATAGTATCGCTTCTGCATCCGAGGCCATTCGCAGCTCCTGAAGGCGTTCATAGCTTTGCTGGCCATCTGTCGCCGCAAAGCAGGATTCCTGTAGAGCCTGACGATGTGGTCAGCAAGCTCTTCGGGGTTGTCGTGTTCGTAGTAAGCCACTTCGGAGTCGTCGAAGTAGGATTCGACCGTGTCGACGCGTGAACAGACCGACGGGAGTCCCATCGCCACATACTCGAGGAGACGGACGGGCAGCATGACCTTGTCGACAAAGACGTCCTTCTTGCACGGAACCAGTCCGAGGTCGGCTTTGCGAATCAAGTCCGGAACCCGTTCTACCGGGACACGTTCATGAAAGCGGATCCGGTAACTAAGGCCTCTCGATGCGACCCAGCCTTTTACTTTTTCCAAATACTTCTGCTCACCATCACCGTAGATGTCGAGTTCGAGCGCAGGGATCTCTTTTCGTGCGAGCAAGAATCCCTCAAGAGCGGTTTCGAAGTTGTAACGACTCAAGATTTGTCCGTGGTGGAACAGCCGGAATGCGTAATCCTGTTTCATCGTGGAGGGGTGAGGGGCCCCCGAGTCGGTGTATCTAAAATACCTTGGATCTGGGGCGTTCATGACGATCTCGATCTTGTGGGCTATGGGATTCCGCGTTAGAAAGAGGTCGCGGATGTTTCTGTTCACTGTCATCACACGATCGGCGTAGGCGAGGCTCGCCTGCTCGAAGAGGACGAGGAGCTTGAAGACCCAGGATCGATTGTTGATCCCGTAGAGCGACTGGAAGAGTTCCGGTGTGATGTCGTGCATGTCCAGTAGAACACGGGCACCCAGCATGCGGGGCACGAGTGTAGTGAAGACCAAAAAATCAGGGAGGTTGTGAACCTGAACGACGCGATATCGGTGCCTGATCGAGAGCATCGTGAGTTTCACGAAGGCGAGCAGAAATAGGGCAGAGTACTCGACCAGATAGCCCGTCACGCCCTGACCGCGGTTGTGCTTCAGCGGCAGTCGGTGGACGTTGACGTTTCCGATGCGTTCCGTTGACGGCTCACCTTCATCCTGGAGGCACACCAGATCGACTTCGTCGCCCCGGTCCGCCAGCGCTTCGCATTGCCGTCTGACACGCACATCGTGCGGATAGTAGGCGTGGACGACCATCCCGAGTCTCACGACCGGTCCTCCAGCACGCTGGTGTAGATGTCGAGCACGCGTCGGCCGATGACTTCCGCTGAAAGGGAAACGATCGACTCGCGTCCGTTCGTACGACGGCCTGTATCGAGCACTTGCTCGATCCCGCGAGCGATGTCCTCGGGACTCGCGTCGGCGAGCACGCAGTTGTCCGTGGTCCCGATCACCTGACGCACATCTCCAACATCCGTCGATACGATCGGAAGGTTACAGGCCATTGCTTCCTTGATCGCGTTTGGGGATCCTTCTCGCGAAGACGTGAGGAGCAGGAGGTCCGCTGCGTTCATGTATGTCGGGAGTTCTCGGTGCGGCTTGTTGAAGACGACAAGTGGGTCGATCCCTTGGCCTCGCTGCCGCACGGTGGCCAGCGCCAGATCGGCGAGTTCATACTGTTTCTCGATGCGGTCCGGGTTCGATACGAACAATGCGAGCCGGCCCTTCTCGGGTAATCCCAGACGCTGTCGGGCGCGTAGTTTCGACATGGGCTGAAAGTGATCCAGGTCGATCCCGTTGGGGACCACGTGAGTTGGTATGTCGAGATACTGCTGCATCTCCTCGGACTTAACGATGCAGGCGGCCGCACGACGGGAGACCCATCTCGAGATCGCTCGGAACTTCGGGCTGGCGAGGTCCGTCCCGCAGAAGGAGACGACGAAGGGAATCTCCCGCTGAAGGCTGACGGGGATGCCGTTATAGCCGAAGTGTACGTGGGCCAAGTCATACCGTTCCGAGTGTACCTTGCGTCGTACTTCTGTAATTCCACCGAGGAGCTCCCACTTCGATTGCTTGACGTCCAGGAATACTACGTCGATCTCTACACCCAAGTTTCGGAGAGAGTCGATCTGTGTGGCAACGAAGGCGCCGAGTCCCGGGTCGCGCTTGACCGGGTACATGCTGGTGACGGCAAGAACTCTCACAACTGTGCTCCCTGCTTGATGCCTCGACATATGAGCATACTCCGCAGGAGGCCCGTGAAGCCTACAGAGGTGTAGGTGAGTCCAGCTTCCTCGAACCAGGCCGGGATCTTCTCCTCCGGCACGAATTTCTGGAGCGGATTGTAGAGCCAGTCCACCAAGTCGATTGTCAAATCGACCTCTGACGCCTTTCGTCTGCCCGTGGTTTTGAGTAGCGACCAGTAAAGGGGGACGAACGGCAGGACCGTCGAGCGGCGGGGCGACGGTGGGACCGAGCCTAACAGACCGCGGGTCTTCTGATGGATAATACCCAGCCCGTTTTCCCGCCCGATTGAATACAGGGCGCATCCACTCGGCGCCGTGACATGTGCCGCTTCAAGGAACCCAAGATGCGGGTCTGGCGTATGCTGCAACCTGTAGACGCATAGTACGATGTCGAAGGTGCCTTCGTCGTATGGCGAGTCTAGCGCCGATCCTTCCTTAGTCGTGATTTCAGTGCCAGCTTTACGGACGTTCTCTTCGGTGGTGTTGATGTTGTCGGGGGAAATGTCCAGCGCCTCGATCCAGAAATGCGGATAGGTTCGCTTCAAGAGGATCGAAAACTTCCCTGATCCGGATCCGATGTCCAGAAGCGTGGAAGCGGCAACCAGACGTTCGTGACCGACGTTATCGACGATGAACCGAAGGAATCCGGCGTCTCGAACGTCATCATCCTTCCAGAAATACTGTCTGTAGAAGTCGCCGGAGACTTTCTGTTGCTGTGCGTCTTTAGCGATGGTAGTGCTCACGCTGATTGTGCCCATTCTTGGATGGAAGATGGGTGGAACCCCGAGGCCGCTGTCTCGGCTGGGTGGACCGGGTAGGCGATGTTTTCGATTTGTGGGGACGGCCTTCTCAGGTAGATGTCGGTTGTGCGGGCAACCGTTTTCTGTATGCTGAATTCGGACAATGCTCGAGCACGGCCCAAGATGCCCATTGATTCCCGACGAACTGGGTTTTCGATCAAGTCACAGATGCGACTGGCAAATGAGCAGCTGTCGCCTTTCGGAACGAGATACCCCTCGACTCCGTCTTCGACGAGCTCCGGTACACCGCCGACGGCGGTTGCCACGACCGGTCTGGCCATGAGCATGGATTCGAGAATGGCGTTGGGGAGCCCCTCGGTGACAGACGAGAGCAAGGAGATATCACACAAGGCCAGAAGGTCTGAGGCGTCGTCTCGGAATCCGAGGAACCGTAAGTGATCGATTATGTCCAACCGGTGGGCCAACTGAACGAGATCCTGATGGTAATCGGTGAAGCCGCCGCCTGCGACCAGCAGATACGTGTCGGGATGCTGATCGCGCACCTGATCGAACGCTTTCAGCATGGTTGCCAGATCCTTCTTGGGGTCGATACGGGAAACAGCGGTCAAGATGGTGCTTTCGCTCGGTATTTCGAATTCTTGGCGGAGGGCGTCGAGTCTTCCACGATCCGGGACTGGTCTGTCAAGAATGCCGTTGTAGATCACCTGACAGTCTGTCCATCCATGGTCGGCCATTCGGTCAGCGATGGCGCGTGAGTTGACCGTTCGCACGTCCGCGAAGGTGCCGATGAATCCGTTGAAGATTGCGTGGACGACGCGTTTTAGTTTGCCGTGACGGGGGTCGATCCCAAGCCCGCGTTGAGAGACGACCACACGCGGTACGCCCGCCAACTTGGCCGCCCACCCGCCGAAGAGGTTCGCGATGTAGAGCGTCGTATGAACCGTTGTGGGTCTGATATGACGGATGTGGCTCAGAAGGCCAATGAACGTTCTGAAATCGAACAATCCTTGGCGATCGAGTACGATCACATCGTCTGCGATCGCTACATAGTCGGGGAGGAGCGTGCCGCCACCGTCAAGACAGATGACCGTAGAGCGATAGCGACGCTGGTCCAGGTGCTCGATCAGGCGGAGGAGCTGTTTTTCCGCGCCGCCGATCTCGGGTCTGGGGATGACATAGACGATTTCGGTTCGATTCTGCACGTCAGAGTCTCTTGTTGATCATGTCCGCGATCAGACCAAGGGCGATCGTCTGGAATGAACCCAGCAGTAGGAGGACAGATGTCTCAGCCAACCCGCCCGTGACAACGATTTCGTGGGCAAGCTTGCCCACGCCCATCGTGCCGAGTGTCGCTCCGATGGGCATGAACACACGAAGCGGGTTGAAATACACGGTCGTCCGAATAATTAGCATGAAGAACCGATAGGTGTCCTTGATTGGGTGGATCTTAGACTTTCCCTTGCGGACGAAGTAGTCGATGGGGATGTATTTTACGCGGTAGCCATGCGTAAGGGCGCAGAGTGTGATTGTCGTCGTGAAGGAAAAGCCCTGTGGCAGGATCTTGAAGAACTTGTAGGCGAGATTTTTCCGGAAGACGCGGAGCCCGGAGTTGTAGTCCGGGATCTTCGTTTCGGCTAGATAGTTGGCGATCTTTGCGAGGACCCACTTCGCGGGACGGCGGATCAGGGGGATCTTGGCTTCGCCGCCGACACGTGCACCGACGACCATGTCGTAATCACCAGCATCCTTTAGAAGGTCGGGGATCCGTTCTGCGGGATAGGTGCTATCCGCATCGGTGATCACGATCCACTCACCTTTGGCGGCTTGGATTCCGGTCTTGAGGCCCGCACCATATCCACGGTTTTCGTCGTGGCGGACCACGCGGGAACCGGTGCTTCGAACGAGTTCAGATGTCCGGTCCGTGGATCCGTCGTCAACGACAATGATCTCATAGTCATAGTGTGACTTGGCCATGACCTTCCGGACGCCGTTGACACTCTCGACGATGCCTAGCTCTTCGTTGTATGCGGGGATGACTATGGAGACCATCCCGACCCGCTTTGTGTCTTCGTATAACAGCTGTTCCCGGTCCAGTGTCAGGACAGCTTCTTCGCCTTCAAAACGATCGTCCATCCAAGTTTCTCCAGGTTGGGGTGCGTGCCCGCGTATGATTCGAATTTTCTGCAAAGCCAGAGGTTGAGTCGGACCCGGTTCAGTAGGCCGAATCCGAAGGTGTGGTAGCGATGGGCTTCGATCTCGAAGCCGAGATCGTTCAGTTGCCCGACCACTGTGTCTGGGTTGAAGCGATGTCGCTTGTGTGTGAAGTAGGCTGCGTCCGGCTTGCCGAGTAGTGACTTGATTGCCCTGCGCAGTGGGTGGGGCATCAGGATCTGCGTCAATATGTTCTTGATGCTCTTAAGTACATCGTCGATGAAGATGAAGGCCGACCTTCTATTCGGGATCGATAGGACGAGCGTTCCGCCGGGCTGGATTACGCGAGCCATCTCGGACAACACATCGGTAGGGTCTGCGATATACTCCATCAGCCCGAGGGCCAGGACTGACCCGAACGCATCGTCTGCGAAGGGGATTGACGTCGCATCCGACATTGTCAGGTCGAGAGACCTGCCGCTCTCTGCAGCCGAGGTCTGAGCGACCTCAAGCATGGGTCGTGCAAAGTCAGTGGCGTAGATTTCTGCGGTTTCCGGGAGCTTCAGTGTGACGTTCCCTGGACCACAACCGACGTCTAGGACACGACCCATCGCCTGTCCAACAAAGCGTAGCGCTGTCTCACGGCGCTTTAGAAGGTTGTGTTCATAGATCGATGTCGACCCAGTCCCGGTATAGAGAGCATCCCAGTTCTCAGCTTCCGCACTGAATCGGTCGCGGACCGTGGTTGTGGCGACGGCACTCATTGCACAGTCTCGCGGCTCAGGCCCGGCAAGAAGATGCCAATCAGGATATTTCTTTCACAACGTTTCACGAGGTTCTCCTGCAGCCCTCGGGGAAGAGGAAACGGAGGTGAATGCAAAGACTGCACCTCCGCCGAGGCTCCATAGGATCATGGCCGCGGTTACCGTCAAGGACAGCGCGATGGCGACTTCGGGATCAACTCCCAGGTATGAGAGAATAGTTGCGTAGGCGGCTTCTCGAACACCGAGTCCGTTGATCGAGATTGGGATTGCTGTAACGATTGCCGTGATCGGAATTGCCACAAAGAGGCCTGTGCTGGAAACGGGCACTTGAAGGGCGTTTGCGATCACGATGTTGATCAGGACAACGAGCATCTGGAAACCGATTGCCAGGCTGACGACGGTGGCTGCCCGACGGCCGCTCCAGCTCCCGGGTTCTAGGGTCCTGAGGAGTTCCTGCACGCGAAACGGCAGGTAGCGCATGATTCGACGCCTTGCGGCGAAGAAGAGCGCCGTCACGACCAGCAGCGACAGAACCAGACCCCGGACGGCGGTCGACAGTTCTTCCGGAATCCGGCTGTCGACTAAGGTTGCAGCCCCACCGATCAGAACTAGGGCAAAAAGGTTGATACCTCGGTCTAAAACGACCGATGCGATGGATCTCAATCTGTTCGTGTCCGAAGCCGCCAGTCCCCAGGCTCGGACAACGTCCCCGCCGGTTCTTCCAGGGAGGAAGGTGTTGAAGAACAATCCGATCCAGAGCAGTCTGGCGAGAGAAGCGAATGCGACAACCCGTCCAAGTCCTTGAAGGAGCAGCTGCCACTTTAGCGCGCTCAAGGCCAGCCCGGCCATCAGGAAGGCGAGAATGATCGGCAAGTCGGCCGCTGGGAAACGGGATACAGTTTTCAGCACCGCAACAGCGTCGACCCGGTAGGAGAGTATGCCCAGTGCCAGGAGGGTCACGAAGACCTTCACGGCTGTGAAGGTAGTGAACCGGCTCATTCCTGCTCCGAAGCGATCGCCATTGAAGATGTCGCACCCAGCGTTTCACTCTCGAGGATGTAGTTACCGAGGACGAGGACGTCGAGCTTGCTCGATTCGAACGCACGCACAGCTTCCTCTGCAGTTCGTACGATGGGCTCTTCGTGCATGTTGAAGCTGGTGTTGATCACTTGGGGGAAGCCTGTCAGTTTTTCGTATTCCGTGAGGAGCTGGTGGAACCCGGGGTTGGTCATTTCATCCACGACCTGAGGACGCGCCGTGCCGTCGATGTGTACGACTGCGGGGGCTTCCTGCTTGCAGCGATCCGTGGCGTCATAAGTGATTGTCATGAATTCTGCTGCGCGCTGGTCGGTCTCATAGCCCTCGTAGTACTTCGCTGCCTGCGTTCTGAGGATCGCAGGAGCAAAAGGCATGAATTCGGTTCGATTCAGCGTCTCGTTAAGCCATTTGTTGACTGTCGTGTCGGTCGCCTGATAGAGGATTGAGCGGTTTCCCAATGCGCGCGGGCCGTATTCCATCCGTCCGGACGCCCGCGCAATCACTCGGCCTTCGGCCAGGTAACGGGCTGCCTTGGCTTCGACATTCTCGAATTTCTGGTATGGTCGTCCGGTGGCGCTAAGTGCGGTCTCAATGTCCTGCGTCTCGATATCGGACCCAAAGTAGACGTTTGGGATCCATTCCAGTGTGAGGGGAGCCCGGTCGGCGACGCTGGCGAGCGCGGCACCGACGGCTAGTCCTCCGTCACCCATGTTCGGATGGATGTAGACATCCTCGACGCCCCGGATTTCGCGGATCCGTTGGTTGAGCTTGACGTTGGCGAAGATGCCGCCTGAGAGGACCACCCGAGACTCACCTGTGCGCGATACGGCCTGTTCGACGTATCGGCCTACGAGGTCTTCGAGGTGCTGCTGAATGGCCGCCGCTACGTCTTCCTTGCTGAATCGATCCAGAATAGCACAGAGGTGCTCATATTCCGCCGAAGCCCACATACCGCTGTTGACGAAACTGAACTGCGTCTCCGAGTAGTCGATCCGATTACGGAGATGAGGGAGGATGGCTGTCGGGTCTCCGTGGGCGGCCAAACCCGTGATCTTGCCTTCGTGCTTGCCCGGGGTGAATCCGGCCCATCCCGTCACGAACCCGTAGTATTGTCCAGGCGTGTGGTAGAAGGGAATGCTGTGAATGGGTGTCATCACGCCAGCTGCACAGGTAGCGATACGTGAGCAGTAGCCATCACCCACACCGTCCAGCGAAATGTTCAGGCACTTATCCCAACCTGAGGTGTAGTAGGCCGAGGCCAGGTGTGCCGTGTGGTGGTCGATGTGATCGACCGTGGAGGAGAGCCCGAAGTTTCGGATCTGCTGCTCCAGCGCTGATGTTTTGAGTGCACGGAGTCGCTTTCCGTTGAGGATCCTGTAGAGTCCGACGCCCAACCGAGTGCCACCGATCGTGCGCGCCACGCCCAGCTTCGAAAGGCCGATCAGGATTTTCCGCTTCAAATCCTTCGGGTAAAGACCCTCCCAGTGCGCAGCGGCATAGGTGCTGTGCGTCTGGTTCGCGATCGAGACAACATCGACATCGGAGCGGGATATGCCAGCGAGCCGGAGAACTTCCTCGATCGACTGTTCCGGCCATCCCCAGTAGAGCTTTGTCCGGTTGAGGCGTTCCTCGTTCACAGCGGCGACGATCTTGCCGTCAATGATCAGGGCAGCACCGGCATCGTGCTGTGCAGCGATTCCAAGGACGATCATGTGTGAACCCGCAAACTTTGGTGTTTGGGGGATACGCGGGCAAGTGCAACCAGCTTGTGGCCATGGTCCACCAGATTCAGGTGGAAGAGTCCGTAGAAGAATGAAGAGACGAGGCGCTTGCCCCATCCGTATGTACCGGTGGTCGCGCCCTCTGGCGATTTGGACCTGAGCCAGGCGTAAAACGGATCGTGAAAGGGCGTACCCCAAGCACGAATCGCCAAGACGTCGAAGCCGTTTAATTTGAGCTTCTCTCGTAATGAGTGTTTCGAGTAGTGTCGGATGTGGCCCATTGCGAGCGAGGCATCAGTCAGGGGACCTGAGGGGACGGTGACGATCAGATGGTCCACGCTGCTCGAGATGTTCCGGATTGCCGCCCCGTCGTTGGTTAGATGCTCCAGAACCTCCGAACAGACCCCGACGTCAGCCTGCAAGTCGGGCGACTCGTTTTCGATATCTACAACGGCAAACTTGCCGTCGATGCTCTGGGCGGCCTGCCTGATGGCCGTCGAGGAGAAGTCGACGCCAGAGAGGCCAATGCCAGGGAGGCTGAGCTCTTTTAGGAGTTCTCCGCTGCCGCAGCCGATGTCGAGGACCGACGAAAAGTCGATCTTATCGAGATATCTTCGGATGAGCCTGCGCGTATGGCGTGCGACTGGGCTGTAGACCTTCATGTCGTGCCAGCGGTTAGACCACTCTGTGTCGTAGAATTCGGCTGGTTTTGCCGTCGCCTGAATCACGTCCCGCGTCCTGTTTTGCAAATGAGAATGGAAATAAGTTCCGTTATGACACGGACTTAGGGTGTTCTCGATAATCAGTTGAAATCGGTGTAACTGTATGTTTTACAATGGGACGAATACGAATTCGGCCTTTAGGATGGGATGGCAATGATGCGCAGGCTGAATTCCTAGGGTTTAAGGGAGCAAGGGGTATACCACATTCTCTCCCTACTTCGTGTATCGGCAGAAAGCGGCAGGTACTGAGGGATTTCTAGAGTGTGGACGCTACAGAAAGAGCCGTGGATGACCCAACGGATAGGGCAAATCAGTTGTGTCTCGTGTCGTCAGGAAGGGCTGATGACCGAAGCGAGGAGTATGTATCCGTGTCGATTAGAACGATCCTATAGCTTGGGTTCTCATAGACAAGCTCGAACAGATCCGGGTTTGTGTCGAGAATCGGCTCTAGAGCCAATGCATCTTGCCGTCTTTTTTTCGTGCAAGAACGAGGTGGGACACGCGGTCGCTTCCGGTCAGTGATATCAGCTTTTCGAGATTCCAGATGACGTCCTCTTTCCAGTACTTCCTGGCGTTGAATGCCGTAGTCAAAGCTACGCTGGAGAAAAGCGTCATGACTCGAGGTTTGTTGAAGACGACACCGGAGATCCGATCGCGGCGTGCTTTGACCTGTTCGGAGAGATCCCTCTGGTCTGTTCAGGAGTTCGTGCTGTCCCGCAGACCTGCCAGGCGGCGGATCTCCCCGGTGATGTAAGTCAAGCTACTAGCTGAGAGGATGAAGACGATCGGCAGAATGGGGACGCGGTAGCGGTTTCGGACATGAAGCAGGGCGTAAGTCGCCCAGTAGATCAGGATAGTGTAGAGCAGCGTTCGGATCGAGATGCTCGAACGTCCGATCCAGGCAGAGAAAACGGCCAAAGCCAGGAGACCATAGTAATAGGTGTTCAGCAGGATAGGCAGAGACGGATGGATCCGGGGCAGCGTCCGACGGACTCCGTTCGCGTCCTTCCAGTACATGACGGCTTTCTTCCCGACCATCTCCACGAACCAGAGCGGTCTGCTCAGCAGGTCGTCTGCGAGTTCGTCCTTGAAGCGCCCATCCAGCTCACCCTCCGTCGCGCCAAGCGCTTTCGACTGGAACGACTCTTTCAGGTGCGCCCGATCCTGGGAGGCCTGGTCGTCACCACCTGTTGCGGCCCATCGGTTCCCGAACCAGACCGTGCTGGCGATCCCTGCCCGGATCGGCGAGAGCGTCCCGAAGGTTGTGTAGTTTCTGGCGGTCCAGGGTAGCCAGACGAACAAGATCGGGAGGAGGATGTAGATGGCCGGTCGAGCGATACGCGTTGGTTTGAGGTCGAGGCGAGAGACGATCAGAACGGTTGGAATGAAAACGACGAGCGTCTCAGGTCGGCACATACTGAGGCAGGCGAGTGCAAATCCGACGAGGAGCAGCTGCCAAGGCCTGCCCGCACGCGCCAGCCACGAGAGGCATAGCGTGCCGATCAGGAGGAAGCCCGTGAATCCCTCTCTAAGCAGCCTTGTATCATAGTAGATGAGCGCAGGGTACGTCGCGACGAGGAAGGCTGCTAGGTATCCAACCCGTCGGTCGAAAAGCTGCGTAGCCAGCCAACCGGTCACGAAGGTAGTCGCAACACCCAAGATCGCCTGAACGATCAGGACAGCAGATGTTGTGCCGCCCGATAGTGCGTAAACGAGGGCAAGGAAGACCGGGTAGGTAGGCGTTCGCTCCATCGTCGGGTCTATACCGTTGATCGAGTAGCCATTCCCTGCAATCAGGTTGCGGGCAACCGCATCGTAGATCGCCGCGTCCGAGATCCTTTCGGGTGGCAAGTATGTGTAAGCAGCAATGCGGGCGAAGAGCGCAACCAGTCCGATTGCTGCGAACAAGTAGAGCGTGTGTCGATCACGGGATGCCTTTGGGAGGAGTTTCTTCACGTCAGACTCCAGCCTTTCCGGACCGCAACCACATCTCGAGTGACATCAACGACCAGATTTCCCGGCTCAGATTTCGGGCCTCGCTCGTGTGAAGCTCGACTAGGTTGGATACGAACTCGGGTCTTAGATACGCGCCCAGTTGTGTACTGTCGGAGAGCAGCAGATCTGTGACTGTTCCAGCCAGATCGTTGCCGATCCATTCGGCAACAGGGACCTCGAATCCGTGCTTGGGTCTGTCGAGAATAGATCTGGGGATCTGATCCTGGGCCAGCTGACGGAGCAAGACCTTGGTTTGCAGGTGCTTCTGTTTCAATCGTGGGGGACAGGCTGCTGCGAACTCGACGAGTGTATGGTCGAGAAATGGGACGCGCACTTCGAGAGAAGTCGCCATGCTCATGCGATCGTCTTTGGTCAGATAGTCGTCCGGCAGAACCGTTTGCGTGTCCAGCCCGAGCATCCGATCTAGATCGTGCAATCCAATCCTGTCATCCAGGCTGAGCCGCAGCGTGTCGATCGCAGAATGCGAAGCAACCGCCTCGGCAAAGTCTGCCGTGTATCCCTCCTTCCTAATTGCCCCGTCGAACAGGCTGATCAGAGCGGTGTGTCGTTCTACGAGGTCGGTTCCCTGAGACTGCAGGAATCGCTGTGCTCTGTTGATGACGCTGCGTTTCCCGTGGCCTGAGGGCAAGCGCTGCAGACCTTTTGACAATCCCCTGACGATGCCGTGTGGGAGCGCCTGGAAAGGGGCTGACAACGGGATCGACCAGTAGCGTTCATAGCCAGCAAATAGTTCATCCGCACCTGTTCCGGAGAGGGCAATGGTTACGTGTTGGCGTGCGAGCTCTGAGACCAGGTAGGTCGGTATGGCAGACGAGTCACCAAAGGGCTCGTCGAACTGAGACACGACAGTTTCGAACAGCTCGGACACGTTCGGTCGCACGATCAGCTCGTGATGATTCGTGC
>PAXL01000051.1 GCA_002714465.1 Gemmatimonadota bacterium
CGGTTTCACTGTTGGCATATCCCCTCACTGTCGGTCGCGCTTCGACTCCGCTCGGCGTGATTGGCCTTGTGCGTTTCTGATTCTCGCCAGTTTACTCGTGTTCACAGAAGCTACGATCCAAAAGAGTGCCTATTGCAACCTCTTTCCTGTCTCTTTCGTGCTTCAAGCTTCCAACTTTAATTTTAGAAGGGCAAAGCCGAAGGCACATTCTCCACCACATCCCGGGTCCGATGCACGCGATCCACAAGATGGCTGACTTAGTCCATCAGAACGGAAACCGCCGCTCAGCCGAGGCTTGAGTTTGCAGAGGCTCTAACACCGCTCGTGAAGAAGCGTATTTGGTTCGAAATGCTCCCAACCATAGGCGTGGACCACCTAGGTCTCGGTCGTCAACCGAAGTCCTTTGGAGACGAAAACGCAGTCACACAGATCGAAGACACCCTGGACCAAGAGGGCAAGCAGCGCGGCGGGAATCGCGCCTTCTAGGATCAATACCATGTTGTCGAGCCGGATACCGGTCAGAATCGGCTGCCCGAAACCTCCGGCCCCAATCAGGGCCGCAAGCGTCGCTGTTCCGACGTTGATCACGGCCGCTGTCTTAATTCCGGACAAGATCGTCCGTGAGGCCATCGGAAGCTCGACGAGACGAAGCCGGGCCGCCGACGGCAATCCCAAGGCAACTGCGGATTCTTGCAGGCCTGATGGCACATCGTGAAGCCCGGAGTATGTGTTCCGAACNATCGGTAGAAGACTNTAGAGNAACAGCGCCACGATCGCGGGAGGNCCNCCGATNCCGAGAAACGGAATCATGAAAACAAGCAATGCGAGCGAAGGCAGGGTCTGCACAATCCCCACCACCCCAAGAATCACATGGCCGAGACGCGCGAACTTGGCGGCTGCNACACCGAGGGGAATTGCGACNACGATGGCGCCCGCTAGCGAGATAAGAACAAGCCACAGATGTGCCCTCGTATTGACTTTCAACCGATCGAACCACGTCTCTTCGACGATTTCTCTCGCGACGGACAGCACGGACAAGAGAAAGTCTGCCGCCACTTGCGAATCAGCGACCTTGTCGAGCTTCACGCGGGCGTTCATAGCGATCATCTGAGCTTCGGAAATTTGTCCGTCGAGCCGATGGATCGCCTTTACAGCCTTGGGATGCCGCTTTTCCAGGTCCTCCCGGTAGATATACAGCGCATTGTAGATCGGGAAATGTGACAGATCGTCCCGCAGGGTTCGCAGGCCGTAGTAGGCGATCTCCGCGTCCGTAGAATACATATCCATCACATCGATCGAGCCGCTCTTCATCCCGCGATACGCAAGGTCGTGATCCAAGCCACGGACGTTCGCGTGAGTCAGCCCGTATCGATCGCGCATGGCGCGCCAGCCATCGCCACGATCCAAGAATTCGTTCCCGAAACCCATACTCAGATCGGGATGCTTCTTCAGATCCGAGACGGTCCGGATTCCGAGACGTTCGGCAGACGTTTCAGTCATCCCGATTGCAAAGGTGTTGTTAAATCCGAGCGGCCTTGCCATTTGGACACCGACCTCCGCAAGAGCTTCAAGCATCTGATCTTCAGTCTCGATACCCTTTTCTCTAAAAATCTCCTGTTTGAGCGTGCCCGTGTATTCGGCGTAGATGTCTATATCGCCGTTTAGCAGCGCACCCCACAGCACCCGTGTACCTCCGAGCTCCTTCCTGTGTTCTGCGATAAGCCCGGCGTCTTCAGCAAGATGGGCAGCCAGTTCCCCAAGAATCACCGACTCAGTGAATTTCTTCGACCCTACAATAATGTCCTGTGCGGTCAACGCCGTCGGCCACAGGCTCGCTGAAATCAGAAGGCACAAAAGCCAGAAGCATACACTCCTGGCGTCAGATTCGTTTCGTGAGATGTACGATCGAGTAGTCAGACAACCTCCTATTGTCCAGCCATTAGGTTCAGACTAAACCGCTGGTTTTGATCAAACCATTGACCTTCGACTCGAAGATCCGCATTCTTCGCCAGCAGATCGATCTCTTCGAGAGAATACTTGTAAGAATTCTCTGTGTGGATGCGCTCACCTTTCATGAAGTCCACATCTAGACCGAGATCCTCGATCGTGACCTTCTGGTCTCGAACACTGACTAAATGCATCTCGATCCGGCCTTCTTCCTCGTTATAATGAGCAAGGTGATCAAAGCCCTGCAAATCGAAATTCCCACCAAGCTCTGTGTTCACCCGCGCCAAGACGTTCCTGTTGAACTTTGCGGTCACGCCTGCTGCGTCATCATACGCAGGCTCAAGCACCTCTCTCGATTTGCGGAGATCGACTCCGACCAGCAGGCGATCCTCCTTCGACATCTCTCCGCGCAGGTTCTCCAGAAACAGCGCAGCTTCCAGTCGCGTGAGGTTTCCGATGCTCGATCCGAGCCAGAGAATCAGCTCAGGACCCGAGTTCTCCCGCTTAAGTGCGGCGACCCCCTCTTGATACTCCGCGGCGACTGCCACGATCTCGAGATTCGGATATGAATCGAGCAACTCGTTCAAGCTGCCTTCCAGCGCCGTCCGCGAAATATCGATCGGTGTGAATCGAAGGGTCTCTTGCTTGTCGAGCAGAGCTTCTATCAAAAGGCGCGTCTTCATGGCGCTGCCGCTGCCAAGTTCGACGAGGGTGACATCGTCGGGAAGTCCACGGATCATCTCGGGTGCGTAGCTGGTCAGGATCTCCCGCTCTGATCGCGTCAGATAGTACTCGGGCAGATCACAGATCGCCTCGAACAGGTTCGATCCGGTCGCATCGTACAACCAAATACATGGGAGGCTCTTCGACGCCCTGCTCAGACCTGAGTAGACCGCACCGGCAAACCCATCGTCCTCTGTGTGACATTTGATCCGATCGATAAGACTGAATCGGCCGATCGCGTCGACCATACCCATCGTGATCCCTCTAGGTGTTGAGAGCCAGTCGGATCCCCTTGAACTGCCAGCGTTTGTCCGGCTTGAAGAAGTTCCGATAGGTCGGACGGAAGTGATCGCATGAAGTCGCGATCGATCCGCCTCGCATCACCATCTGATTAATCATGAACTTGCCATTGTATTCACCGAATGGCCCTTCGATCCGTGTGTATCCCGGATATGGAAGATAGCCGCTTCCGGTCCATTCCCAGCAGTGACCGAAAGTCTGCTGCAGGGTGTCGGCCTCTACCGATTCGGCATCGAGTGCTGCTGGATGGAGTCGACCGGCGTCATAGAACCCATCGGCCGAGAGTGTTGCATCCGTCTGCTTAATCGCGATCTCCCACTCGGTTTCCAGCGGAAGCCGCTTCCCGGCCCAGTGAGCGAATGCATCCGCCTCGTAGTAGCTCACGTGACAAACCGGTGCGTTCGGGTCCAGCGGCTCAAGCCCGTATAGCGTGAACTCGTGCCACTTTTCGCCTTGCTTCTCCCAGTATAGCGGGGCATTCCATTCCTCTTCNNGCACTTGCGTCCAAGCATCAGACAGCCAGTGNTCGAAGCGTTNGTATCCACCGTCCTCNACGAACCCCAGATACTCCCTGTTCGTAACAAGCCTGTTCTCCAGCTGATACGGTGCGACGTGAACGGTATGGACAGGGCCCTCGTTATCGTAGCAGAACCCGGATCCTGTGTAACCGATCTCGAACAGACCACCCTCGAAGCTAACGGCCCTGGCTGACGGAAGATTCAAGCTCGGTATTGAGGAGACATCACGAGTCGCATAGGATGGTCTAACGGGATTGCACGCGAGGATGAACTTCAGATCCGTCAGAAGCAACTCCTGATGCTGTTGCTCGTGGTTGAGCGACAGCATCAACTTATCAGCGAAGTCGGCCCATTTGGATTCGTCGACCCGCTGGATCAGGTCGATCATCTGGTCGTCCACATACTTTCNGAAGGCGTGNATCTCCTNGAGAGTCGGACGGGAAAGCGTGCCCCTCAGCGGCCGCTCGACACGTAGCCCGAACGAGTCATAGTAAGAGTTGAAGATCCANGCGTAATCCNTGTGAAANGGTTTNTATCTCGGGATCTGGTTGCAGAGAAAGACCTGCTCGTAGAACCACGTGACGTGTCCCAGATGCCACTTCGGCGGGCTGACATCCATAATCGGCTGTGGAACGTGATCTTCTNNGGAGAGGGGCTTGCATATGTCTTCGGTCCTGGCTCGAACANTTCGATATCGATCAACTAGTTCCACTCTTGANCCCGNCATGACTCTCCTTTGCAATCTGTAACTAACGTAGCCACAACGGAACCGGGGCCGTGGGTGCCGACGAGTTACAACTTTGCGCTTCGGTAACCTTCGGAATCGGTGNAAGTGATACGTCGCATACCNAGTCTTCAAAATCTCTTACTGAGAAGCGACGNTGCCGGGAANCGGNTGACTGCGGCCTCATCGGCCGNTTTCCACAGGATCAGCGCCTNTGGAAANCAAAGCGANGGGCGGTGTTTCGTGNTNTGGGCAACCTGTCAGAAGCCGAAGCTGCTTCCNTCTCTTCACTCGAGCCCTCGCTCNTAAACTCCGCCATANACTATCGCCGTCGTTCGCCCGAAACTCGATTTTCCATCTAAGCCCATTGCTCACTATATCACCGCTTCTCGATGCTCTCTAACGGACTTCTCTGAGCATTCACAAACTGCGTCACAAACGGATCCGTCGGCCGTTTCACCAGATCCTCCAGCGATCCTTTCTGCACGATCCGACCCTCTCGCATTAGCACGATCTCTTGCCCGAAATACCCCGCCTCTCCGATATCGTGTGTCACAATGACTACCGTCTTGTTCAGGGAATCGAAGATGTCTCGCAGATCTTCCTGCAGCTCGGCACGAATCATCGGATCCAATGCACCAAGTGGCTCATCGAGCAAAAGCACATCCGGATCCAACATCAGGGCACGCATCAGACTAATTCGCTGTCGTTGACCGCCCGACAGCTCCGCGGGATACCTGTCCAGACCGTCGACCGGGAAATGCGTCAGCCCGCGAAGCTCGTTGATCCTTTGATCCGTCTTGCCAGCATCCTCACCGAGATAGCTCGCCATCAGACAGACGTTTTGCCGCGCCGTCAGATGCGGGAACAGCCCGCCTTCCTGGATCACGTAGCCCATTTTGCGCCGCAGTGTGGATGCGTTGTCGAGGGTCAGCGTCTCGCCTTCGAATATGATTGAGCCCGAGTCAGGCAGCAGGAGTCCGACCATCAGCCTGATCAGCGTGGACTTCCCGCACCCGCTCTGTCCGATCAGAACCGTCGTCCGCTCTGGGGTAATTGTTAATTCCGTCTGCTCAAGCGCCAGGGTTTCGCCGAATGTTTTGGAGACNTCTTTCAACTCAAACATGGATCACCATTAGGATCTTCTGATTCGAAAAGCCAGCGCTACCCAAGCCCAGTCTCAAACATGATTCCTCAACATCAACTCCCCGGGATACGGGTTCAGGTACACTTGGCGGCTAACCCAATCCGGCACCTCACATCTGTTCAGGTGATGCTTCAGAAGCGTGATCGGCACGATTAATGGCAGTGATCGATTACGCATCTGGTCGACCAGGTCGAGTAGCTCCGCCTTGTCCCGAGAATCCATACGATCTTTGATGAAACCCATTAAGTGCATAATCACGTTTGAGTGCTTCCCGGGTGTAGCAAGGACACGCGTACACGCCGCCATCGCTCTAACATAGTCGTCCATTACCGCATCGATGTCGTCAGAACCGGCTCGACTGCAAATGTGGCCTAGTCCTCGGTAGTGAACTGGACTATGTGACAGAAAGCTCATTTTATGTGCCGTATGAAAAGCCACCAGACCAGCAAGGGGAGCGNTCATTTTCGAGGTATGCGCGCCAGCGGTGAGAAATGAAGATGCGTGAGATGAAATTCTCACGGAGTTGGTGATCGTTCAATCGCCCTTCTTCTTCGACGGGCAAATTCGGGAAGNCTTCTGTGACGGCTGACGCGAATAGACCTCGCCCGTCCCGGGTGGGGATCCCGGTCTNCTTGTTGTAAACTCGNACCCGGAACAGACCGCAGCTTGGTGAGTCCTTCTTGAAGATATACCCGTCCAGCGACTCGTTCGAAAGCGCATCGGCTTTTTCGGCTGACCAACCGCGCATAGACGACGTGTGGTCTATCGCCGACTGGACCCCGATCAGCTCTGGTGTCACCGGATCTCCGACCAGCCTGATCGCCTCTCGCGGCGTCGGCATACCGACCTCCACCTCTGGGCAGACAGGCACATAGTTTACATACGGATTGAGAATATCGACCACAAAACGGTTCCGTTTGTGGCCACCGTCAAAGCGGACCCCATCACCCAATAAACACTGGCTGACACCTATCCGAAGCTTTGTCGTATCACTCACGATCTGCCTTCCTCCTCCGTTCGTCGTTTCCGTGACAAGAATCGGATCGCTCATCAGAACACCTTCTTTGCTTGGCGATGTACCTCTGCGTGAAGATACGCCGTCTGTTCCGGTGTCTCCGCATAGCCGCCAGCAAGGACAAGCGCGATCGGAATCCCTCGAGACTTCGCCGATTCGAGCACCGTACGATCTCGACGTGCAAGCCCGTCGATCGTCAGATTCAGCCTTCCAAAACGATCGCCAGCGACAACATCGACGCCAGCCAGATAGATAACTAGATCCGGTCTGGCACGCTCGTATACGGAGTCAAGGTGGTCATTCACGACCGACAGATAAGCGGCGTCACCGAGCCCGTCTTCGAGAGACACGTCGTGATCGGAAACTTCTTTTTTGAACGGGAAGTTCCTCGCGCCGTGCACCGAAAACGTGAACACGCAATCGTCATCTGAGAAGATCGCCGCGTTCCCATTGCCTTGGTGAACATCGAGGTCGATCAACAGGATGCGTGTGTCTGGTCTGTCGCGCTGAAGGCATCGCGCCGCAACGGCCACATCGTTTAGCACGCAGAACCCCTCGCCGTAGCCTGGGTATCCGTGGTGCATACCACCAGCCAGGTTCGCTGCAATCCCATCAGCCAGCGCGAGTCGCACCGCGCACGAGGTTCCCGAAGTCGCCAGCCGCGACCGCCTCACGAGGGGCGCGGACCAAGGCAACCCCATACGACGCTCTGTTGTTCGATCGAGTGTGCCCTCACGAAGTGCATCGAGATAGCCACTATCGTGAACCAATCCGAGATCTGTCCAGCAAGCCTCTTCCGGTTCGACCACATCAGAACCCGAGATCAGACCTTCGTCCAGAAGAATCCCATGGAGGGCCGGGAACTTGCCCATCGGGAATCGGTGTCCATTGGGCAGGGGAACGTAGTAGCCGTCTGTAAAACAGGCCTTCAAGTTGTGTCCCCACAGAAAGGCCGTCCTGTGACGTCATCACAGAACCGCTTAGAACGAAACTTGCATTTACCGCCAGCCGTCCGGTACAACCGGCTCTGCCAGAGTCGACGACACAACTGTCAGATTCGCGCGCTCGATTAGCCGTTCTGAGACAAGACGAACCGCCTGCTTGACACCCCAAGTCGGTCGCGGATAACCGATAGGAGACAGCTTAACCAAAAGCCGGTTCGGGGGGCGCTGAACGGCGACGATCCCGAAGTGCTGGGAAAACGCGCCCTCCCTGACCATAACTTCGAGGAGCAGGTTGCCAGAGGGTTCTTCGCGATAAATGTGGCCCAGCTTCACGACCACGATCACACCCTGGTCTTTGAGTTTCCACGTCTTGGANCCTAGGTCTTTCATCAGGTCTTTGACATCGATCTCGCCTTCAAGCAATGCGTTCGGCATGTCTTCGATCTTCTCTTCGCGAACGGCGTCCAGTGGCGCCGGGTTCTTCACCCACTCGTAAAAACGGATCTTCGACCCAGCCTCACGGGCCNTCTGTTCGTATTTCGTCGGTCGGCGTCCCGGAATCTCCGACACGAAGGTCGTGTCGTGTTTCGACCGCAGCGCACTCTGACTTTCTAGTACCTNGGTNATCCANGTCGCATAGTCGCAGTGGTCAGTCCCGATNAANAGCTCGCCATCCTCACCGAGCCGACAACTCACGCGCTCGACGAATGAGGGTTGGATCAGCCGTCTGCTGTGGTGCCGTTCTTTCGGCCACGGATCGGGAAAGTTCAGGAATAGACGCGACACATCTCCGGGTCCGAACAGGTGGTCGAACGCGAAAGAGGCGTCGGCTTGGATCACGCGCACATTCTGAATGGTGTCGCGTTCGAGACGCGAGAAGAGACGCGTAAGCGATCCCAGCGATCGCTCAATTCCGAAGAACTGGCGCTCCGGCGAATGTCTTGCCAGGTCGGCCAAGAAAGCGCCGTTCCCGAACCCGATCTCGACATCGAGAGCACCGTCGAACCCGAAAACCGAAGTGCGGTCGAGTGGCCAGTCAAACTGCATCCAGTCGATNGAGTATCGATCGAGGGCTTGGCTCAGGGGAATCACGGCGAACATCCAAATAGGCTGAGTCTGTTGCGAGCATCCAAAGGGTACGCGATCGGAAAATCGGTGTCAACGCAGCGCTAGAACAGCTTGCCCTGCTTCATTACCGACACATCCGACCTCTCCTCAACCTTCCGGACATAACTCTCTACGTCGAACTTCCTTCTGAGTCCGTTCGCGTTCATGTACCGCACTGTCCCGAACACCGGCCGCTCCTGCCACGGCCGATCGTGCTTCCCAAAGCACCACGCCACACCCGTAAACGAGTTCGCGTCTCGACCATCCAGCTCGTATTTATTGTTCAGGTAAAGCGCCGTCTCGAACGCCTCTTCTGGCGACGCGCTCCACTCGATGATCTTCTTCCCCCAGTACATACGCATGTAACCGTGCATCTTCCCCATCGCGGTCATCTCGACCTGCGCAGCGTTCCAGTAAGGATCGTGTGTCTTGGCCTTCTCAAACTGCTCAAGCGAATACAGATACTCACGCGGATCTTCACGGTGTCGATCCAGCGTCAGCTGAGCCCATTCGGGGAGGCAACTGTAGCGATCGTAGTCCGGCTGGAAGGCACAGAGATTGATGCTGAGCTCTCTACGGACGATCAACTCTTCCAGAAAAGCATCGACGCTCTCAGAGATCTCGGGACTGGCAGCTTTCCCGACCTCAAGTGCGATGTCACGACACGAGATCTGCCCGAAGTGCAGATACGGACTCAGGTTCGAGATCCCTGAGAGGTTGGGGTCGTTTCTATCGGTCGCGTAGCCGCCAAGCTGCTTCCGGTTGAAGTTCCGCAGTCGGCGCCACGCCTCTCTCTCCCCTCCAACATAATCACCTACGCGTCCGACACTTCGGTCGATCCGAAGTCCTGCCAGTACCGTATCCACATCATCCACGTCGAGTCCTTCAACTCTCATATCGAACGGAACCTTCGGCTTCAAGTTCCGAGACGGCACAAGGAACTCCGCCATCGCGCGCTGAATCTTCGGTCGGATCGTTCTCGCCGCATACTCCTCCTTATCGGAGACCACATCGATCGGCACAACTACTTCCGATTCGACCTCTACAACCTGACACGACACAGCTTGGGCAACNCCCTCCCTCCACTCCCGCTNGGCCCGAAGGTAGCCTCGGTCGACGACCACAATCGACGCGCGCTCTGCGAGTTCTACGATCACGCGGTCCGGCGACCCTTTTCTTACTACGAACCCCACATCCATCTTCTTCGCAGCTACACTAACATCCCGCAAACCCTCAAGCACGAATGCGTAGTGGCGTTCGCTCCCCTCCGGCAAATCATCTGCCAAGCCAAGCCCGATCAGAACGGGCAGCCTTAGCTCATTCGCGAGATGAACAGCATGCGTCAGGGCATCATTCCCTCGGACACGATGCGAGGCTTGCATCCAGTAGAGGACATACTCGCCTCGCTGCGGTGGCGCCAAGTTCAGACTCCTAATGCGTGCCGGGTGGATCAAGTGAAGCGCTTTCTGTTATATACCGTGATCGACGCGAACTCTTTGTCCTACGCCTCGACCATCACATCCAAGTGTTATGTCGGGAAAGATGCAATCATCGTATTTTAATCACTCGTAGAGATCTGTCTTGCCTGCGCGCCAAAGGTCTTGTCTAGATGCTTAGACAGGTATGAAACTTGGGTCTCAGATCTCCCAAAATCAGGAGGACCGCCTCCAACGCTCCGTTTAGGCTCAGCCTGCCCGGATTAATCCCGTGATGCGGTGTATTGACGATNGCCTCTACCCTCAGTCGCGTAACCACGTCGCGCACGTCCTCTATAGGCGAGACCTATTTGTCGCACTTGAGCGCGAGATCCTTCAAGATCTCCGCGAAATTAAACCGACAGNCGACGACCTAGTCCTTCACAGCCTCTCAACCGCAATAAGCACCTCCACGGCGTAGACCGATCAGAACCTTCTCCAGCGCCAGAGCCTCACGTACTCTGGCCGCCATTAGCGTTCCGCCTCCGAGTCGATTCTAGATCGGACGGATTCTCCCCGATTATCGGAATCACACGGCTAATGATCAGTAGCGTCTTGAATCTGATACTCCGATTCGTTTCAGCCTCAANTATTAGATTCTGCCAAAGATAACTAACCTGTATGTCGAATTTTCTTTGAATTAAGTCCGAAAAGTGTACCAGGCCGGACTGGATCGACAACCTTCCGTATATGCGTCAGGCCCCCCTGCGTGACTGTAACTGCCTGTTTTTCCATCTGTTGAGGGCTCTTCCGATTAGACAAAACCTTGACAGCCACGGCTCTTTTCATAACCTTCACAGGCTAATAACATACTTTGTCACTCTTGGAGACCTCATGCTTTCGCTCGCCAAACCGATCTCACGCTGGTTTGATACGTCCTCAGTTGACGCTGTCTCCGAGACGGAACTCGACCGCGTCGACCTCGCCCGCGTCCTGCCGTTCATCTTGCTTCATGCTTCGGCACTCTTTGTCTTCTGGGTTGGTTGGAGTCCAGTCTCCGTAGGGGTAGCAATCACCGCTTACTGGGTCCGAATGTTCGCGGTCACGGGATTCTACCATCGCTACTTCTCACACCGAAGCTACAAGACGTCTCGACTAGCCCAGTTTGGTTTCGCTCTGGTCGGGGCAACATCCGTTCAACGAGGTCCTCTATGGTGGGCGGCCCATCACCGCAACCACCACCGGCATTCGGACAGCAAATTAGATCCCCATTCCCCGAACCACGGCGGACTCCTCTGGAGCCATATGTTGTGGCTGACAACACGCCGAAACTTCACNACCGACACNGCGGCCGTTCCCGATTTAGCCCAGTTTCCCGAGCTTCGTTTTCTCGATCGCTTCGATATCCTCGTCCCAACAGTCTTCGCGGCAGCCCTGCTTGCACTCGGTTCCTGGCTTCCGGATTCATTCGGAACGTCCGGATGGCAGATGGTCGTTTGGGGATTCGTCATCTCCACACTCGCACTGTTCCATGGAACGTGCACGATCAACTCGCTCGCCCACCGCTTCGGCAACCGACGTTACGCGACGAACGATGACAGCCGGAACAACCTGTTCCTCGCACTCCTGACTCTCGGGGAAGGTTGGCACAATAATCACCACCACTGTCCAGGCGCAGTCCGTCAAGGTTTCTACTGGTGGGAGATCGACATCACCTACTGCGGACTCAAGCTCCTGTCGTGGCTGGGCCTGATCTGGGACCTGAATCCAGTCCCCGAACGAGCTTATGCAAAGCAATCGAGTCGGAGCATACCTCGATGACCACTCCTCGTCGACGAATCGCGATCGTCGGAACAGGCNTATCGGGCCTTGTCGTGGCACACAAGCTGCACCCACAACACGACATCACGGTTTACGAAGCCAACGACTACATCGGTGGTCACACACATACGATCGATGTCCCTCTCGGTGACCAAACCTGGCCTGTAGACACCGGGTTCATCGTATTCAACGAGCGAAACTACACGAACTTTATCGCTCTCCTCGACGAGCTCAATGTCCCGTCACACCGGACGACGATGAGCTTCAGCGTCCGATGCGACCGATCCGGTTTAGAGTACAACGGAACATCTCTTGAGAAACTGTTCGTTCAACGCAAAAACCTCATTCGCCCCTCCTTCTACCGCATGGTCACAGACATCGTTCGGTTCTACAGGGAATCACGTGAGCTGCTGGACATCGAAGACGATGCGCTGACCCTCGGCCAGTATCTCCGTCAAAACCGATACTCCGAAGTCTTCATCGACCAGCACATCATCCCGATGGGCTCTGCGATCTGGTCGTCCGATCCTGAGGACATGCTNGAATTCCCGGCGCAGTATTTCGTCCACTTCTTAAACCATCACGGCTTTCTCGATCTCGCTAAGCGGCCACACTGGCGCGTCGTCGACGGGGGTTCCTGCAGCTATGTGACCAAGCTAATCGTCCCGCTAAAGGATCGCATCCGGCTGAACGCGCCGGTCTCGTCGATCGTGCGAACCGGCAAGGAAGTCGGGGTCGCAACACGGGATGGCTCCGTCAACAAATACGATGCCGTCTTCATCGCCGCTCACAGCGATCAGGCACTACGTGTGCTCGACGATCCCACGACAGAAGAACAAGACATTCTTGGCGCAATACGCTACGCCGAGAATCCGGTTGTACTCCACACCGACACCTCGATCCTTCCGAAGAGACAGCGCGCTTGGGCCTGCTGGAACTATCTGCTTCCGAATGACAGCCGTACGGGGGCGACTGTTACTTACAACCAGAACATCCTGCAGGGTCTCGAGGCGCCAGAAACATTCTGCGTTACCCTAAACCAGAAGGACTTNATCGACCCGGCTCGAATCATCCAGTCGTTCACGTATCATCACCCGCAATACACGGTAGAGAGCGTCGCCGCCCAGAAGCGCAAACACGAGATCAGCGGCCGCAACAACACCTACTACTGCGGTGCATACTGGGGTTTCGGCTTCCACGAGGATGGCGTCAACAGCGCGCTCGATGCCGTGAACCAATTCGAGGAGACGCTCGCTTGCAGAGCTGTTTATACGAAGGCCATCTGAGGCACCGTCGGTTCTCGCCGACCCGGAACGCGTTCGCCTACAAGCTGTTCATGGTCTACGTCGATCTGTCTGAGCTCGAGACTGCGTTCGACTGCCATCCTTTATGGTCACACAGAGGTGGGAGTCTCGCCTGCTTCACGCGTGCCGATCACCTCGGCGATCCGAAGACACCGCTTCACGTATCCGTCCGCGATCTGATTGAAAATCAAACGGACACACGTCCCGAAGGTCCGATCAGACTGCTCACTCACTTCCGCTATTTTGGATACCGGTTCAACCCCGTCAGCTTTTTCTATTGCTACGATCTGACGGGATCCCTAGAGACGATCGTCGCCGAAATCAACAACACGCCTTGGCAGGAGCAACATCCGTACGTTCTGACCCCCGATCAGAATCGGGGTAGTTCGGCGCACCATCGGTATGAATTCGGCAAGTCGTTTCACGTCTCTCCATTCATGTCAATGAACCAGGACTACATCTGGCAGTTCAGCACGCCAGGGCCATCGCTGTCCGTTCACATGGACAGCCTNGAACAGGGCGAGAAGTGCTTCGATGCTACACTGAAGATGACGCGTCGCGAGTTGACCACTTCCNCCCTAACACGGGTTCTTGTTAAGTATCCCCTTATGACGACTTCAGTCCTCGCATCAATCTACTGGCAGGCAGCTCGCCTCTGGTGGAAACGGACACCTGTCTACGAGCACCCCGCCTCGATCCCTAGGGGCACATGATGGAGAATCCCGCAATGAAACCGCTAAAGACCACCGATCGACTGTTTAGGTCACTCGTTAAAGGCAAACTGTCGACGATACAAACCGGACACCTCAAGATCATCGATGATGACGGTGAATTCGTGGTTGGGGATCCTGGCGCTACACTTCGCGCATCTGTCAGGGTCCTAGATCCGAGATTCTACCGCGCAGCCGCCCTCGGAGGCGATGTGGCCGTAGCGGATGCCTACCTCGACAGCTGGTGGGAGACACCCGATCTCGTGTTGTTCTTTAGAGTCTTCATCCGGAACACGCCACTCCTTACGAAAACAGCTTCAGGTTGGGCAGGCCTCGGCGATCTTGCCGCCCGGTGTGTGCACGCGATACACCGGAATACACTCAAGGGAAGCCGGAAGAACATCTCCGCACACTACGACCTCGGAAACGACCTTTTCGGCACATTCCTAGACCCCTCGATGATGTATTCCTGCGCGATCTTCCCGACGGAGGACGCCACGCTCGAACAGGCATCGCACTACAAAAACGATCGCATTTGTCGGAAGCTGGACCTTTCGCCGAAGGACCATCTCCTCGAGATTGGGACGGGGTGGGGCGGATTCGCAATTCACGCAGCTGTCAACTATGGTTGTCGAGTCACTACCACCACGATTTCACACGAGCAACACCTGTACACGGTCGAGCGGATCGCGGCCGCCGGCTTGTCCGACCGGATCGAAGTTCTGTTTAAAGACTACCGCGATCTCGAGGGCAGGTACGACAAGATCGTCTCTATCGAAATGATCGAAGCCGTCGGGCACCACTACTACGACAAGTATTTCGAAACGTGCAATCGACTCCTTGAGGACGACGGCCTTATGTTGCTCCAAGCGATCACGATTAGCGACTGGGCCTTCGATCGACACAAACGATCGGTCGACTTCATCAAGAGCCACATTTTTCCAGGCAGCTGCATACCGTCCATCACGGCAATCTCGAACAGTCTCGCCAACGTGACCGACATGCGGATCTTCCACCTCGAAGACATCGGACCGCATTACGTGCGCACACTTCAGGCCTGGCGAAGCAACTTCTCCGATGCACAGTTCGAGATTGAACAGATGGGCTACGATCAGCGCTTCATACTAGCTTGGCACTACTACCTGACATACTGTGAAGCCGGTTTCGCGGAGCGCTACATCTCGGANGTCCACCTTCTGCTCGCAAAGCCACGCAACCAACGTGCTCCTGTGCTACCCGGGATCCTGGACGTCCGTGAGCGCCAACCGATCGAAACCGCGTAGTGAAGATCGTCGTCAACATCCTTGGCCTCAAGCTTGGCTGGTGGGCCTGCGTTCTCGGCGCAATCTATGGTTTCTGGTGGATAGGTCCCATCGTAGTAGGCATCCATCTTGCTGCCCACCTTGCCCTGACAGCTGACCTGCGCCGAGAGACAGTCTTCCTCGTGTATGCGGCAGTTCTCGGCTTGATCCTCGACAGCACGCTCTCCTGGTTTAGCATCCTCTCTTACCGCGAACCCCTCGGGGTCGGGTGGCTCAGCCCGATCTGGATGGTCGTTCTTTGGCCGAACTTCGCATCCGGGTTCACCCGCTCTTTAGCTTTCCTCAAAGGCCGACTAGGTGTCGCCTTATTGTTCGGGGCGATCGGCGGGCCTCTGGCGTATTGGGGAGGCGCAAAACTGGGTGCCATTACCTTTGCCGACTCAATGGGTCTACTTTGGGTATCCCTCGTATGGGCCGTCGCAATGCCGCTCCTGTCAGCGATTGCTCCCTTTGACGAGGGCCAAAACGCCGCCAACGATCAGACGGAACAGGCGGCCGCATGACTTTCCCAGAGAACCTACTGCACACAGCCATCGGCGCATCCTGCGCGATGCTGGCCGGATGGGTGATCCAGCGACGCACGCGCGATGCCGGAATCGTCGATGTCATCTGGGCTGCCTCGCTCGGTGTAGCCGCCCTAGCTGCCGCTGNAACAGGGGAGGGAGACCCCATTCGACGCCTGATAGTAGGCTTCATCGGCAGTCTCTGGTCGCTCAGACTAAGCATATATCTCTATGTCGACCGAATCCTGCGAGCCGATCACGAAGACGGCCGCTACCTGATGCTTCGCGAACAGTGGGGCGACGGAGCTCAACGCTGGTTCCTGATCTTCTTCCAGGTCCAGGCTTTCTTCGTTCTCGCATTCGCCACCCCCTTCTTTGTGGCCGCCCACAACACGACCCCATTTGGATGGCTCGATGCCGCGGCGATCGCCATTTGGTCGGCGGCGTTGACCGGAGAGTCGATCGCGGATCGACAGCTCGCGCGTTTCCGGGCAGACCCCGCAAAGAAGGGGAGCACCTGCAGAGAGGGTCTCTGGGCCTACTCACGGCACCCCAACTACTTTTTCGAATGGATCCACTGGTGGAGCTACGTGCTTCTCAGCATCGGATCGGTATGGTGGTGGCTTTCGCCAGCCGCGGCTTTATTCATGCTCTTCCTACTCTTCTACGTCACCGGAATCCCATATACAGAGAAGCGCGCGATCGCCTCGCGCGGCGATGACTACCGGAACTATCAGCAGACAACCAGCGTGTTCATTCCCTGGTTCCCTAAGGAGGCAAGAAAATCTTGAGCACCGGAATCAGAATGGCGGAGAAAGCCTGGTTGCCTGACAGCCTGATTCGATTCGGAATCCGCAGGCTTCAGGCACAGCGTATCCAACAGGAAACGTGTAGGGATACTGCACAACAGAACGATGCCAAGCGCGCGTTTGTGGAGAGGCTCAAACAGAGTCCACTCGTCCTGTTCGCCGATCAGGCAAACGAGCAGCACTACGAGCTGCCTCCCGAGTTCTTCCAGCTCGTCATGGGTGACCACCTAAAATACAGCTGCTGCTACTTCAGCCGGCCGGACGAGGCGTTGACCGAAGCGGAGGCCCGCATGCTCGCGCTGACCTGCGAGCGAGCCGACATCCGGGACGGCCANAAGATCCTCGAACTCGGATGTGGCTGGGGATCACTAACACATTGGATTGGCGCGCGATACCCGAATGCCCAGATCCTAGCCGTATCAAATTCGGCCCTGCAGAGACGCTTCATCGAGCAGCAGTGCCGAGAGCGGGGGATCGACAACGTGTCGATCGTCACGCAGAACTTCGAGACCTTCGAAGCGCCAAGCAGCTACGATCGGATCGTGTCGGTCGAAATGTTCGAACACCTCAGGAATTGGGAGGCCGCACTAGAACGTGTATCAGAGTGGCTGCGACCGGACGGTGCTTTCTTCGCCCACGTCTTCTGCCACCGTGATCTGCCCTACACCTACGAACCGGGTGGACCGGAGGACTGGATGGGAAACTACTTCTTCTCAGGCGGCCTGATGCCGTCGGACGACCTGTTCCACCATTTCCAGAAGGACCTGGTGCTCCGTGATCACTGGACCGTCGACGGNCGACACTACCAGCGGACGGCCAATGCTTGGCTTGCAAACATGGATCGGAATCGAGGGGCCATCCTGCGTATTCTCGCCAGGCACTACGGCGAAAAGGGAGCCCGNCTCTGGTTTCAGAGGTGGCGAATATTCTTTATGGCGTGCTCCGAGTTGTGGGGATACAACGGAGGTCAGGAGTGGTGGGTAGGTCACTACAAATTCATGCCAAAACCGNCAGCCGAGAGGATCAGTCCTCANCAAATATCATCGACAGCATGACGACTGCTAGGGTCATTGCGATTCTCTTTGGGCTTCTCTTCATAGCCGTAGGGGTCTACTTCTTAATCTGGCCAGTCAAGGGTGCTGCTGTTCTTGGGATCACAATCGGACATCCCGTCGGTGTTGCCGACATACGTGCTGTCTACGGTGGACTCGACCTCGCCACCGGATTTTTGATCTGCATAGGTGCGCTCTACGACCTGCGGTCTGGACTGATGGTCCAGACATTCGCATTCGGTGGTCTCCTTCTGGGGCGANTGATCGGACAAATACTCGATCAGCCTGCATCCGACCTCGCACTGATCCTAATCGCGATCGAAGCAGCGGGATTNGGGGCNGGACTGTTCGGTCTCCACCTGCTTCGTAACAGACGCGCTTAGGCCGTGGCGGAAGGCCCCCAGGTCCTTCTCCTTACGGAGAGGCTCAGACAATGGCTACTCGGAAGAATACCCCTCGCTATCACAACCGTTCGTGATGCGCTCACAGATGGCTGCTCCGACGCGGTAGAACACCCGATCGTTCAAATCGTCTGTCACGGGAAGCACATCTTCATCTGCTTCGACAACCAAAGCGTCCTGCACAACCATTTGCTGATGCGTGGTCGGTGGCGGAAATACGGCGGTGGACTNCTGATCCTGCCCGAAGATGCCTGGTTGTCGATCGATGTCGGCGAATTGACGGTCTGTAACCTGAAGGGGCAGGTGCTCGAATGGATCTCGCGTGCGAGGATGCACACGATCGTCAACTCTCTGGGTCCGGACNCAATGACGCGACCCTACCCGCTTGAGAAGATCAAGAATCGTCTCGACGCTTCTGGGCATCCCGTATCCGAGTCTCTGCTGGACCAATCGCTACTCGCAGGAATCGGCAACACGGCTAAGAGTGAAATCCTGTTCTCGGCAGGCATCGATCCCAGAAAGCCTACAAACACGCTCACGCCTAGGGAACGGGAAAGATTGCACGAGCAGATTCAGAACATCCTGTGGGAAAGCTACAATCGGGGAGGCAGGTGGATACACCGTGTCTACAGGAAAAGTGGTGAGCCTTGCCCGGAGTGCCACGCACCGATCGCTCTCCTGCGGCTGCCGCCGTCAAACCGGTCGACTTACTACTGTCCTTCGTGCCAGACAGAGCAGCATCCCACACCCTTCTAGGCTAGGCGTCCGTTGTCAGTGACATGCGCCCGAGTTGGTAAGCGAGTGCCTCTTCTAGGCTGGGATATCGGAAGGTATAGCCGCTGTCGTTGAGAGCGACCGGTCTGCAGCGGGCGCTGGAGAGCAACAACGCATCTGCCATCTCCCCGAACGCCGCACGCACTGCGAAAGTGGGGAGAGAGAGGGCCGCAGGGCGACCGAGGACAGCACCCAGCGCATCAGTGAAATCCGCGTTTGTCACCGGGTCCGGCGATACGGCATTGACGGCACCCGACAAATTGGGCGATTGGATTGCGTGGTAAATCGCTCCGATCGCATCATCGATCGCAATCCAGCTCGTGTATTGCTGTCCGGACCCAAGCCGTCCGCCCAGACCGGCTCGGAAGGGTGGCAGCATCCGTCGCAGAGAGCCACCTCNAGCACTCAGCACAACACCAAAACGGAGGTGAACGACCCGAATACCCGCGTCCGAAACCCTCTGAGTCGCGGATTCCCACTGCGCACAGACATCACTGAGAAAACCTTCGCCCCGATTGCTGCTTTCATCGAGCCAGTCTGATTCCCTGTTCCCGTAGTATCCGATGGCCGACGCGCAAACCAACACTTGAGGTCGATCGTGGAGACGCGTGATCCACTCGCAGAGTCGACGCGTGCCGTCGACCCGACTCTNGAGAATGGATGCTTTCCTGGCAGCTGACCAGCGTCCGTCAATCGGTGCGCCCGCGAGGTGTACGACCGCGTCGATTGAACCAGAGCTCATCCGAAGCTTTGCTGGGCCGTTCGGACGAGGGAGAGAGACGACGGAATGCCCACCCGTTGTCAGGAAGGGAATGAGCGTTGAACCGACAAGCCCCCCCGATCCCGTCACGTAGACGGAAAGTGGGCCCCGACCTCTGAAAGACTCGTGTGCCGCGAGATCATCCCGGGTAACGCGATGCCGATAGCTGAACATCCGGTCAAACTTCNCTAGGACAAATCGACCGCTCACCCAACTGCTAAACGGTGTCAGTGGCAATTCGTATTCGATCTCATCTCTGAGCACAGCTGCTGAATCACCGTCCGGGATCGCGTGATGCACGTGACGCCACTTTTTGAACGGTCCACCTTCTTGAACGTCGCAAAACTGTATGCCCTCGACATAAGCTTCGTGCCGAGCACGCCAGCGGAGTGGAAGGGGACCAAGCTTTACCTCAAGATCGAGGGTGTCACCATTACGAATGCTGCCCGACCGGCCGCGNACCCGAACCTGCTCCCACGGCGGAGCGAGCCTCTCAAAGGCACCGGTTCTCTCGTGCCATGAAAAAAGAGCATCTGCAGGAGCTTGAACTGGCGTGGATCGGATAAACGAGTTGGNCATANCGAAATACTACACGCTGTCGAGGTATCGTCAAGGATTCGACAATGCCTTGACGATATTTTAACGCTTNGNTACTTTGATGTTGCAAGGAAGGGGCAAAGTGCTTTGNATCAATCACTCAAACAGAGCAGCGAGAAGGCTGAACGCGGCCATTCGATCAAGATTGTCGCACAGCGTACGGGCTTGTCATCCCACGTCATACGTGTCTGGGAGCGACGCTATAGCGCCGTAACACCGCGCCGCACAGATACAAACCGGCGTCTCTATTCAGATGACGAAATAGAGCGGCTCAAGCTTCTCGCAGAGGCGACACAGGTCGGCCACGCAATCAGCAACATCGCCACGCTCAACGACGAAGACCTGCGCGCTCTGGTCCTCGAGGATAGGCCGACAGCTCGCCCCGTCGTGGGGAACATAATCCGTTGCGAAGAAGCGGAACCCCACCTTGAGAGGGCTATCGCAGCTGTCGTATCCCTCGACAGCGAAGGGTTGCAGACTGTCCTAGAACAGGCTACTGTCGACCTAACCCAGCTGGTCACGCTCGAGGACGTTGTCGTTCCTCTGATGCACCGAATTGGTGATATGTGGCACAGCGGGGAGCTTCGTGTGGTCCACGAACATACTGCTCACTCTGTTGTAAGTGCGTTCGTCAGCTCCCTCAAAACGGCCTACTCCCCCTCTGCTGACGCCTCGACAGTCGTCGTCGCAACACCGTCAGGTCAACTGCACGACCTTGGGGCCCTGATTGTCGCGGCGACTGCCGCTTCCGACGGATGGAGAATCGCCTACCTGGGATGTTCTCTTCCCGTCGAGGAGATAGTTCGTGCCGTAGAGCACCACGCTGCACCGGCGATCGCTCTCAGCATCGTCTACCCGTCCAACGACCCCTCCCTAGAAAACGAACTCCGAAGATTGCGCCGCCTTCTTCCGCAAAGTGTAGGCATTATCGCAGGCGGTCGCGCTGCAGAGGGTTATGCTGACGTTCTTTCCGAGCTAGATATCCATCTCGTCACCAACCTTCGAACCCTTCGGAACGCCCTCTCACAGCACCGTCCATGACAATACTATAGCGGCTTTTCAAAGCCACTTGTCAAATATTTGTCACAACTTAACTCGCAAAGCCGGGGAGTTTGTACCTGTTTACGTTATAGATTAATTAGTATAAATACAGTTGCTTACAGAAATTTGCCGCCTCACCCTGCGCCCGTCTCGCACATTAGACAATTACTTGACACGCCGCCTCTCTGGCCCTATATTGTTAGAAAGTTCTTAGACAAAGGGTCCGTGGACTTAGACAAGAGAGGACACTGTGCACTCAACTATCACCGATTCGGTTTACCTAGAAAGCTTGAGCCGTTACCCTGTGATGGGACAAGAGGAGTTCGATCGGCTCATCAAGCTAGCGAAAGCAGGAGATGTTGAAGCAAAAAATCAGATCCTCGAAGGAAACCTCCGGTTTGTGGTNCAAATCGCAGCGCAGTATCAATCCAGCNCCCTCCCATTCGCCGACCTTCTGGCAGAGGGAAACATTGGTCTGATCAAGGCCGTGGACAAGTTTGACCCGACCCTTGGGTATCGCTTCAGCACATATGCGGTCTGGTGGATNCGCAACGCGATTCAGCGNGCCATTCGTCACCAGAACCAGCCGTTCCGCATTCCTCATAATCGCTTTGACGATCTCATCAAGCTTCTGAATGGGGCGGACCAGATGTCCCAGAAGGCAGGTCGTGCTATCTCTGTCGTGGAAGCCGCAGAATCCCTTGACCTGAACACCAACCGGACAGACCTAGCCCTGAACACCCAGAACACAGCCGTTTCGATCGACCGTCAGGCAGACGACGAAGAGCGTTCGTTGCACAACGTACTCCCCGACCGAACTGAGCTGCAGGACGAAAGTCTCTTCCAGAAAGAGATCTCTGAAGCTCTCGAGCTCGCGATACAAAACCTGAACGCACGCGATGCCGAGATCATCTCCCTAACTTTCGGTCTCAAAGACAAGCCTTCCACGCTCACCCAAGTCGGCCAGCGCTTCGGGATTTCTAAAGAGCGTGTGCGGCAGTTGCGAAATCGTGCGCTGAAGAAGCTCAAGCAAACCCTTCTTGGCGAAGAGCGTGTCCCTTCCATCTACTTCTAACTTTACGACAAAGCGCCAAGGCAACGAGCCAGTCCATACCTTCGATGGATCACCTCAATGCCTTGGCGCTTTGTTCTTCTCCAGCTATTACTGGTTCCAGCTCTTCGTTCTTCTATCTTCTTTCGTACAAAGTAATACTCACCTGTGACCCCGCAAACGCGCCTGACACATACTGCCTCGACCTGCTTCCCCTGAAATAGACCCTGCAGTCTCCCGAACGGATATGTAGACTCCCGTCGCAATCATCACAGATCGTCCGCACCACATACAGTCCCAGCCCTCTAGCCGTGTCTCTCGAGAACGTCTTCTTCACGGCGTTCGTAATAGCTGCACCGTGATCCCATTCAGACACGTCGTACCGTTGTGATAGGCTCTTCCGGATTCCCATCCCAAGGTCCGAGACCGCAATCATCGCGAACTTGCGCCCGAGTTTATGGTTCGTGTACCGCTGCGCCGCTAGATAACCCCGGTCTCCGCTGTGATCCACGATATTGTGACAGAGTTCCGCAACCACATTTTTGAACGAGGTGATCTCTCGCACAGAGTAGTTCAGCTCGTTTTCCAGAATCGTGCCAACTCTGAATTCAATGTGTGCCAGCGCGTCTTCGACATCGGTCCTGTTGGAGATTTCACAAACTTCGATCAGAGACTCGTTATCTACAGGGGGATGTCCAGTTTCAGGCATCCGAATAAGGGTCACTCCTTCGGAGATCTGTCGGAAAACGCCCATACGTGTCAGATAGCTTTCGACCTCAGGTTTCAGTGGTAGCAGACAATCGATATCCCAGAACGTGCGGCTCAGGCTTCGAGCGATCAGGCAGAGAGCCGCCATACCGTAGGGATCGACGAAGCNAAGCTGGGACAGATCCAGTGTTATCCGGTTGCTGTCGGCTTGGTCGATAAACGCCTCGAGCTGAGTCAGCACTTTGTCGACGGACTGGGCTGANAGATTGGACTCTTCGATTGTGAAGGTTGCGTTTTTCACTTTCTGATTCCACTAACGCAAGCAATTGCACCCGCGTGCTCTACGCACCTGACCGACTCGTAACCGATGTTCTCAAGCAGTCCCAGGTGCCACTCAACCGGCAGACGCCCCGGACGATCCGGATCGACTTTTCCGANCGGAACCACAAAGTCAGCTGCGAGCATTCGACCTTCGTAGTTTAGTTGGCCGTAGCACCGTCGATAGACCGCTTCAATCACCTCTGGTCCGCCAACATCATGCATCGACTGCATCGTCAGGATCGCGTCGAAGCACGACGCAACCTGGCCGTACCTGTTTCCAGATGTCAGATCCGCCAACACCGTCTTGATGTTGAGACGTTTGGCCACGAACGCACAGAGATCGGATGAGTCATCCAAGGCGACGTATTCCGCGACAGGCACCGCCTGGAGTATGCGTTCAGCGAATCTCCCGTCACCCGAGCAGAGTTCGAGAATTCTGGGCTGAGCGCATCTCGCAAAGTCTCTCAAGCATGGTATCCCGGATAGCTAGTCGCTCCGGCCACCGCTCATCCAAGCTGTCGCCCCACGCTTTGATTTCTTGATCGTCTTCGAAGGTCTTCGGCACGGCCTATACCAAGGTCGTGTTGACACGTCGCAAGAATTGTGATCACCTTAGTTCACGACCACACCAGCGACTGCATAGTATGGGACAGATTGAGATAGAAGAGAACAGACTCTATGTCCTAAGCAACCGCGAGAAAACATCGCGGGAGCGGAAGAAGGGAATGGATGTCTCTATATCATCCCTAGAAGTCAGACGTGGGGTATCGTCGACCGCGACGATTTAGAAGTGTCGCAGCAGGGGAAGTTCACGCTTGTCGGTGACGCTAAAGGCAACAACGAAATCCCAGCCAACGCCGCTCCCGGAAAGGTACTCTGGTTCCACAGCCACCTGCTCAACAAGAGCACCGACAACCACAGCTACCGGTTCAGTCGGAGAGACGCGTCGCACTATCTCAACGCGCAAGCGTCGTGGGTGGAAGGCAAGCAGGGCAAGGGTCCACCCGTCATGTGGATTCGCGGTGAGACATACCCGAGGAAAGTAGATCAGGTGGAACGAGCATTGATCGCTATTGAGGACCGCTGAGATCGGATCAAAGGACTCCTATGAACATTCGAGCAGAACTCATCAACAGAATCGACCTTCGAGACTTCGGAGAGGTGTCATTGCACACAGGCGATATTGACGGAGACGGCAAGATTGAACTCGTGTTCGCTCAAGGAGAGGATGCACCCGATCGCCGTGCGTCAACAGGGGGTTACCCCCACGAAAAAACGATCAGCTGTGTGTCGGCAATCGATCTGGACGGCAACATCGTTTGGCAAGTCGGGAAGCCGATGGGCAGCGGCCCGAGAAAGTATCACGGTCGAGGCCCCTGCCTAGTTCAGGATCTCGATGGAGACGGGAAGGCCGAGGTCGTCTATATCACAGCCCGGGACAGTCGGCTCTTTCTGCAAAAGCTCCGCGGCGAAGATGGATCGCTGGTGACCGAGCGAGAAACCGCCGCCTCGTGGGAGATTTCACCCGCGAACCTGACCGGCCAGAACGATACGTGTGACTTCGTCGTAAACGACGCGCTGACGCTCCACTTCGCCTACTCCGGAGATCTGAGCCCAATCTGGGAGTGGAAGTACATGTATGGCGGTGGACACAATTGGGCAGCCTGTGACGTGGATAGAAAGGGCCGAGACGATTTGTTCATTGGAGCAGGAAGATATGATGCCGACGGCAACCGGATCTGGTTTCGTCCCGACCTTGACGATGCAATGGAGGAGATGGGGCGATGCCCACATATCGATGCCGTATCAGTAGAGAAGCTGCACCGCGATTCAGACGACTATCAGGTGCTCTGGGCCGGGGGGAAAGATGTCATCTGTCTCGACCCGAAGGACGGTGCGGTGATCTGGCGCCTTTCCGGTGAACATCTTCAGAACGTGCACACTGGCCGCTTCGACCCGGGATGTCCGAATTTACTTGTCTACACTTGGGAGAAGATGCTGCACAAGCCGTCCTATCTGCTGTCGGCGGACGGAGACGTGCTCTGGAAGAAAGATTTGGGCGGCTCCGCATCGGCAACGGTGGTCCACGGAGTCGGACCGGATGGATCCGACCTCATGCTGCTAGCACCACCCGTCATTGGCCAACCACCCTACCTGATGAACCATCTGGGAGAGAGAGTCTTCGAGTTCCCGCTCGACACGCCAACTGAGCTACCAACAAAAGCACAACAAACGGGAGGACACGGATGGGGCGGTGATACTGGCCTTGGATACAGGCTTCGAGCGATCGATTTGGATGGTGATGAGAAGGACGAGATTCTTTTCTATACGCGGAAAGAGATCAAGGTGTTTAAGGTTCGATGATGTTTGGCTGAAGCTTTCTTCTGTCTAGCGGTGTATTTATACTCTTGGGGCGCCCCCCAACACTTATCGACGCAGTTTCAAAGAGGTGTTCCTCTTGTGGACGGAACAAGAAATGTATGTACGTGCCTAGTTATTTATAAACTTTACGAAGCTAGCAGTGAGTGGGGGAGGCCGCGGAATTCGAAGCCGAACCATCGATCGATGAACTGGCTGACCTGATGGAGGTCGTGCTCGGGATCTGTCAGGTTAAGGGATGGAAATCAGGGGAGCTCGAGCAGGTCAGGCTTCGAAAGCACGAGGAAAGGGGTGGATTCGAGAAAGAGCGCATCCTCAAAAGGGTTAGCTATCGGTGACGCCCGTTCCAGAGGGATTCGTTAGAGAACTCAGCGTTACGGTAGCAGTGATCGGCGATTGCGGTCGCTGCCATTGGGCCAGCCAGGAATCAATGGGCTACTTAGGAATGCACAGGGCGTTCTATGTACAGAAGCAGCCCCCAAACCAATAATTTGGGGGCTCTTTCGGAACTCTCTGGAACAGATTATGGTGGAGGCGGCGGGAATCGAACCCGCGTCCGAAGACAGTCCAACGTCAGCGTCTACGTGCGTAGTCTGACATTTAGATCTCGCGTCCTGAACCCCCACCAGACAAGGTGAACAGAACGCCAGTTCGATAAGCGTTCGCCCGGAATCCCTCGAACAGAGGACCACGAACTAGCCTGCTAAAGTCGGCGCCCGAACCCCATCCCGCAGGCTGAATGAGGCCGGACGGACCGCGTAGTGTTAGCTACGCAGCCATTGCGTACGAGTGATCGTCCGCAGATACATTTTGGTTCCATCGGATTATCGAGGAGATGGCCCTCGGCACGCAACTCACGCCTTTCTACCCCCGTCGAAGCCAAGTCGCCCCCACAGAAGTTTCTGAAGTAGACACAACTGTGGCGCCTACCGTTCCAAAGATACCGGTCTCGCCTAGCTAGGTCAACTTTGCCTACTGTCCAATCTCCGGAGCACAACCCCCGGTATAGGGATTCGAGCGAGCCCAGACCCTCCCACAATCTCTTTATCCGTCTTTCTCTTCTCTGAACCACTCGATCGTTCGTTTCAACCCGACTTCCGGATCCACCTGCGGCTCCCATCCGAGCAACTCCCTCGCCTTGCTGATGTCCGGACGCCTCACCTTTGGATCATCTTTCATCGGCGGCAGATGCTTCAGTGTCGATTTGCTCTCGCTGATCCTCACGATCTTCTCTGCGAGCTCGATCATCGACATCTCACTCGGGTTCCCGATGTTCACCGGTTCGTGGTAGTCGCTCTGCATCAGCGCGTAGATACCCCGGATCAGGTCGTCTACGTAACAGATGCTCCGAGTCTGCTTTCCGTCTCCGAAGATCGTAATGTCGTCATCGTGTAGGGCTTGGTCCACGAAACTCGGGATCGCCCTGCCGTCATCCTTCCGCATGTGCGGTCCGTATGTGTTGAAGATGCGAACGATTCGTGTATCGATCCCAACTTCCCGGTGATACGCCATAGTCATAGCTTCGGCAAATCGTTTCGCTTCGTCATACACGCCCCGCACACCGATCGGGTTGACGTTCCCCCAGTAATCCTCCATCTGCGGATGGACTTGAGGATCCCCATACGCCTCCGATGTCGAAGCGAGAAAGAATTTCGCCTTCTTCGCACGCGCCAGTCCCAGGCACCTATACGTACCGAAGGCTCCAACCTTCATAGTATGGATCGAGTGGACGAGATAATCCTTTGGACTCGCCGGGCTTGCAAAGTTGAGGATGAAGTCAAGAGGCCCTGTCACGTGCACGAAATTCGTCACGTCATAGTTGAGAAACGTGAACCCCTCGTGCCCAATAAGGTGCGAGATATTCTCGGCGCTCCCCGTCAACAAATTATCCATCGCCACCACTTCGTGCCCTTCATTCAGCATGAAGTCGCACAGGTGTGACCCCAAAAATCCCGCACCCCCGGTAATCAGAATCCGCATTTGCCGTCCTGTCGGTTTCCCATCGTCAACATACCCTAACTCTCTCCCCCCAAGAGATGATGCTGCGAAACAGCCGGGGGAGGTCCTAATCGCCCCATCTCCACTCTACGTCGACCCAGGCAACGCAGGTACGGAACTTCGTACACCACGAAGAAAACACCGCGCAGGAGAACGCAATCACGGCTCCCGTCGGGAAACTCAGATTGATCGCGGCTTTGCTGTGATTACCAACGAACATCTCGTACAAATCGACCTCGCGGCCGCTGAACCGACGGTAGGGGAGAGCCGGGCCTACACGCATTCCATCAGACGAAGCAGCACGGCCTTCTGGGCGTGCATCCGATTCTCCGCTTGGTCTACCGCGATACACTGGGTAGAGTCCATCACACCGGCCGTGACTTCGTAGCCTTTGTGAGCCGGAAGACAGTGCATCACGTACGCATCTGTCGATTCGAGGAGTTCCTCATTGATCTGGTAGGGTGAGAATGCATCGATACGGCGTTGCTTTTCCTCGGCATATGACTCGTCGAAGAAGAACTCCATGTCGATCCATGTATCAGTGTAAACGAAATCTGCGTCTCGCACGGCATCTTGTAGATCAAGAGTCTCCTCCAGCAGACCGGTTGCACGAGCCGCGTTCATCAACTCGTCGTCCTTCGAAGCAGGGTTGATCTCTGGCGTCACGATCGTTATCCGAACACCCGCCTTTGTGCACGCGACGATCAGCGAGTTACAGACATTGTTGAGGATACCCGTATACACAACGTGCAGATCACTAAGACCACCGCGGACTTCATACATCGTCAGCAGATCGCCGAGCGCCTGACACGGGTGATATCGATCACAGCAGCCGTTGATCACGGGGACTTCAGACCCGGAGGCAAGGTTGAGTAGGTCATCGTTGTGCTTCATACGTGCCACGATCCCGTCCACATACCTAGACAAGACCTGCGCTTCGTCCTTCAGGTCGGCCAGAGCAAAGTTTGTCGCGCCCCAGTCCATGTATACCGCGTGCCCACCCATCTGCGTCATTCCGACTTCGAACGATGTGCGGGTCCGTGTCGATGTCTTCTGGAATAGAAGACCAAGACTCAGGTCCGCCAAGGTCTGTCGATACCGCTCCGGGTGCAATTTGACCGCCAGGGAGTTTTGCACCGTGGCCAAAATTTCATCAGGAGTCCACTCTTTCAGCGTCAGAAGCCCCACTTCAAGCGCCTTCCAGCGCTTGTCCGACTTCGTCCACCAGAACGCGACGCGATTCACCGAGCGAGTTCTCAACCGAACATCCTGACGCGTTCCGGTGTCCCCCGCCACCGAACTTCTGCGCAATCAGGTTCACATCGACGATCCCGCGCGATCTCAGACTCACCCGGTGATAGCCTCGAGACTGTTCCTTGAAGAACAGGGCGACCTCCACACCGTCAATCGACATTGTATGGTCGACGATGCTGTCGAGATCGCCTCCCAACTGGAAAATCTCATGATTCACCGCGACAGTCGCCACGCGGCCGTCGAAGTGGAGTTCGAGTGTGGAGAGTGCGTAGCCCAAGGTCTGGACCGTCTCTACCGTCTGATGGGCAAAAAGGTGATCCGCAATCGACACTGGATCGGCCCCGTAGTCGACCAGTTCGGCCGCAGCTTTGAGTGCTCGATCCGGGTGCGAAAACCGGAAAAGCTTGGTATCAAAAGCGATGCCAGCATAGATCTGTGTTGCCATTTCGGCGTCAATCTCAATTTCGGCTGCCTTCATCAGTTCGAAGATCAACTCGCTGGCAGCGCTCGCACCCGGGTCGATCAGCAGCACATTGCCTTCCTCCGACCCGGCGTGATGATCAATAATCATCGTCCGCGTGTCCTGACCGATCATGCGCGCAACGTTGCCAACGCGATGGGCGGACATCGTCGGTGTATCAACGAAAATCGCGTGAGACACCTGTTCGTGATCGGCTAAGTCGTTGTAACTGATGATATCCTCAAACCCACTTAAGAAGGCAAACTTTCGATCCGGCACATTATCGGCCACGACCATCCGGCTCTGTTTGCCGAGCTTGGTCAGCAGACTGCTCATCCCAAGTAGGGCTCCCAACCCATCACCGTCTGCGTTGACGTGTGTTGAAACCAGAAACGGACCGCCCGATTCGATAAATGCGAGTGCACGATTATAGTCCATCACGCCTCCAAGCTCTCAGTCCTCGAGCGCCTCGATCTCATCCAAAAAGTCATCAACGTCTGAAGACGTCAGCCGATAGCTCCTTAGCTTGAACGTCTTGCCTGAATCGTAATCACTCGCGGAATCCGACGTGAACACTACACCGTGTCGTTTCGCCGCATCTGTGCGAGAGAGCCGACCTGAAGTCACGTCCTCGGAAACGAGTCGGATCGCACGCTCGTAAGGGTGGCCGTATCCGCCGCCACCCGCCGTGGCGATCCTTACACGGTCGCCGAAGTCAAGCCCGATATCCTGGCTCCGTCCGCGATTCTCCGGAACCTGCCAGTGGCCGTTCGTATGAATTTGTATCTCGGCCGTTTGTCCTCGACTGCCTCGATGATGACCACCCGCTCCGCGTCGGTAACGATCCGCATAGACCGACAGACGAGCCTGCCGCTTAAGTGATGCGATCTCGAAAACCGTGCCCTCACCGCCACGATACCGTCCGGCGCCGCCGCTACCTTCACGTTCTGCGTGCCTGATCACACGGACCGGGAGCGTTCGCTCGATAGCTTCGATCGAAGGGAAATCGGACAGTCGGTTTGCCGGATCGCTGTTAGACAGACCGTCTCCACGACCGCTGGCGCCACCTCCCGAACCGACGACGAGGCGAAGTGCGAAGGCCTGCTCTCGAGCATCACTCTCGATCACGATCACGTTTCCTCCACCGCCATCGCACGCCTTCCCGCGACCGTGAACGGCCTGCGACAACGCTTCGATAACGACGGAGCTCACGCGCTCACCGACCACATCGAAAGTGCCCCCGACGGCGGCAGGATAGACCGCGTTCAATAAGGAACCATGCGGGACCCGAATCTCCAAACCATCGATTCCGAATCCACACGCAGGTATCTCCGGAAAGATCTGTCTTAGGCCGCAAAGTATCGCAGCGATCGTCGAGGCGTATGTGCAGTTGCTCGGTCCCGCGGCCTGCGCTCCAGTACCTTCGAAATCGAACACCAGCCCGGATCCTTCAACGCCCAGGGTCAGCTTAATCGAGGTGGCGGCATTCACATCGACGTCGGCATCGAGGCGATCGCGCCGAACATAGACACCCTCTGTGAGGTCACGACAGGCTTTGACCCGGGCGTTGACGGCACGTTCATACACTGACACGCACGTCTCGTCGATGGCCCCCCACCCGTGTATATCCGCCAACCGCGACATCCACTCCGCCAGAGCGCGCAGGGCCGCTTTCTGGGCAGCCAGATCCTGACGTGCGACACCCGCATACCGGCAGTTCGCGGAAAGCAGTTCCGTTAGATGCTCGTCCAACCTCGAGAACGGGATCCGCAATCCTTCTTCGTGGATCCTCCTTGCACCCGGCGCCACACCTCCCACACTTTTCCCACCTAGGTCGGAGTAATGTCCTGTAACGGCAACCCATAGCACACCGCTCTCCGTCTGAACAGGTGCCACCATCTTGAGGTCACATATCGAGCCACCGCCGTCATACGGATCGTTCGATACCCAAGCGCCCTCTCCGTCATCGATTCGGTCCTGAATGGCCTGGATCCACACACGGAGAAGAGCTGCCTGATAAGGAGCGCTTGTCGAGCCCTCGACCAGCAAATGTCCATCAGCGGAGAATAGGCCAATCGCCGTTTCGCCTTCGCAAAGCGCCGCGCTACCCGATCCAGAGCGGAAAACAACCTCAGCTTCGTCCACGCCTGCCTGCATCCTAGACCAGACCCTATTCTGGAGTATCGGATCACTCATCGCTTCCGCTCCAAGAATAGCATCGATAGATCGCCAACACGCCAGACAAAGCCTGGTGGACACACTGTTGTTGCCCCCGGTTCTTCAATCACACAGGGACCTTCCCCCTGGCTGCCCGCCCCGAGTGAACCTCGATCTATGATCGCGCACTCCAGTTCCTGGCTCTCGAAGAAAATCCCTCTTGTGGTCGGCTCCAAATAATCGGACACCTCGACTCGGGGCACCACCTCTTCAAGGTCCCTTCGGGGCGATCGGGTCGCCACAGAAAGGACCCTTGTAACTGCAAGTCTATCGTTGACCTCCAGCAATCCTTCTCGAGCGCGCGTCATCAGACTGTCGACCCCATCCTCTGCCGCGAGTCGGACAGTAACCGTGCGGTGCGACCCCTCAGCGAGCACATCGACAGAGTGCGAGACGACTGCGTCTTCGGTGGCGATTGCCTCGGTATGATCGGCGAGGATAGCCTCGACAGCAGACAGAGCAGACGAATCGAGTGCAAAAAGATGCGACGTCGAAACGGACGTGCGCTCCGAGGTCAAAAGTCCCCCCCAAGCCGAGAAGAGACCAGCATTCGGCGGGATAGCAATCTCGTCGATCCCCAGCGCAGCCGAGATCCCAGCTGCATGAACAGGTCCCGCCCCTCCATACGCGAACAGGAGATGACTCGTCACGTCCACGCGTTTGTGCAGAGCCATCTGACGGATCTGGTCCGCCATCCGCTCCTCGACCGTCGCCACGATCAAGCCGGCTGCTTCCTCGACGGACACGCCAACCGGTGCTGCGACGCGCTCCCGGATCGTTTTCCTTGCCGCATCCACGTCGAGGGATCGCGACCCCGACGGAAGCCGCAACGTTGATGAGATCCGACCGAGCACGAGATCGGCATCGGCCACGGTGGCACAGTGTCCCTGCTTGCCATAGCACGCGGGCCCCGGATCGGCCCCCACGCCTTCCGGACCCACTTCGACCTTACCGACCGACGAGACCGACACGATGCTTCCACCTCCCGCCCCAATCGTCGCGATATCCAGCATCTCGACGGCGATAGGCATCCCGAAATCCAGCTCTCGGGACCGAGTCAACGGGGGTGTACCCTCTCTAACGAGACACACATCGAAGCTCGTACCGCCCATATCACAGGCTACGAAAGCCGGACGGCCGATCCGATCGCAAACAGCTCGGGCACCCCACACACCTGCGGCCGGTCCAGACAAGGCTGTGCGAACGGGGTTCGATTTCGCCGTCTGGACATCTACCAGACCCCCGTCACTCGTCACGATCTGAAGATCCTGGGTCGCCATAGTGCTATCCACAATACCGTCGATATACTCACTCACGAGCGGCGCCACGTACGCACTTGCCGCTCCGGTCGAGAAACGCTCGAACTCCGTCGGCTCGTCCGAGATCTGATGCGACGCAAACACAAACCGGCCAGGGAAACGAGCACGCAGAGCAGACAGCGCGATTCGTTCGTTCTCCGGGCACGTGACCGAATGCAGAAACGCGACAAGAATCGCCTGCGCCCCATCCTTGAACAGTCCGTCGGCAACGGTCAGGACGTCGTCAGGCTCAACCGCCTTCAGCACCTCGGAGGGTGAGGATCGTTCTCGGACCTCGCGACGCATCTCGCGTGGAATCAGCGGCGCGAATGCCGTCTCGATACCATAGCTCTGCCGACGATCCCTCCGTCTAAGTGAAAGCACGTCCTTGAACCCTTCGGTCGTGATCAGACCAATTCGTGCCCCCTTCCTCTGGATGAGAGCGTTTGTCGCGATCGTCGTCGCGTGAACGATCGATTCGATCTTCGCGTCATCGGATCGGGCTGAGTCGAGCGCCTCAGAGAACCCTTCCGAGTAATCACTCGGTGTCGAGGGAACCTTAACCGCCAGCAAGGTCCCGCTTTCGCAGCTTACCAAGTCAGTGAATGTACCACCGATGTCAATACCAACGACCATCGTCTACGGTACCAGCCATTCAACCGGGTTGAGTGCCTGCTCCTGCTCCATGATCTCGAAATGAAGCTGAGGGACACCGTCTAGGCGGCCCGTGCTACCGACGGTCCCAATCAGCGCGCCCTCGTTCAGGATTTCGCCCTGTTCGACGCTGCGCGACTGCAAATGACTGTAAAGCGTGTAATACCCCCTTGGGTGGCGAAGCAGAACCAATTGACCGTAGCCCCGCCACCAGTCAACGAGCATCACCTCGCCAGGCGCAATCGCTAGCACATCCGTGCCCGCATCGGCAGCGATCGCTACACCACGGTTCATCGTCCACGTCCCCAGTTCAGGATCCTTGACACGCCCAAACTTCATGAGAATCCGACCATTCACTGGCCAAGGCAACCGGCCCTTGAGCCCGGGGAAATCGACATCCCGCAGTTCTCCCAAACGCCGACCGGCCAGACGGTGTCGCTCGATCTGCTTGATCAACTCGGCCAGACGGTGCTCGCCAGTCTCAATATCCTTTCGAGTATCCCGAATCACCGATCGATACAGACTCTCTTTCCTCTCGAGCTGCTTGATCTCCACGTCGTATCGGGTAACTGACTTCTCCAGATCCTGACGCTTCCGCTCCTTCGCCCGCACGAGCGTTTGCTGGTTCGAGTGCTGGAGTTGTCGCACTCTGAGGGCCTTCCGCACGTCCTCTTTCGCTGAGGCGAGAGCCGCCATGTCGACGCGGTCTTGCTCGGCCACTCGAGACAAATACTTCAGCCGTCGCAGACCCTCACCGAGCGACACACCGGACAACAGTATCTCAAGCGGGTTCTGTCGTGCCAGCTTGTACGACTGTCTCAGCCGGTCGGCGATCCCGTCCGTTCGCTCCTCGAGCTTTCGTTCCGCGATGTTCAGAGCCTCGCGTGTGTGGACAAGGCGAGCCTGCAGGCTTCGTTCCCTCTCGGACAGTCCGCGGAGCTCCCTCCTTGCCTGAAATTCCTCACGCTGAATCCGGTCGAGCCTCGCGCCAATCGTGAGCTTCTTCATCTCCGTCTGACTGAGCTCTTCGCGTTCCTTCTCAAGCATGGTGTTCAGGCTATCCAGAACAGCTTTCTCGCGATTGAGTTTTTCCTCTAGTGTTTCTGCGAAAACGACGTTCGGCATCAAGACCACAATTGCTGCCACGTTGAGCAGGCGACTCACGAAGCAATCGCCTGCAGAACCCGATTTAGGGACGTCCAGCTTCCGAGGACACCCAGCACAAGACCGAGAAGAACGAGTCCGAATGCCACCTGGGCTAGCGGGAAAGACGCAGCGGCCTGGAACCAGGATCCCATCACGCCTCCGCTCATCAGGAGCACGATCGCGGCCAGAACCCCTCCAATTACGCCCTGTAGCGCACCGCCGATCAGAAAGGTCGTCCGAACAAAGGCGCCAGTCGCTCCGACCAAGTGCATCACTTCGATCGCCTCCTGCTGTGCAAGTACCATCAACTTCGACGTATTGCTCACGGCGAAGGCACAGGCAACGCAGAGAACAACTCCCAGAAAAATCGCAGCCCCCGTCGCCACATCGAGTGCCTGATCCAGCCCGCTCAACCACAATTCACCCCCGTCTATCGACTCAACGCCGGCGTTTCCTTCAACAGCGTCGACAACCGCCCGAGCAGCGGCCGTCACGTCACTGGACGAATCGAACCGAACACGAAGTGATGCGGGCAGTGGGTTTGTCGAAAGTGCGTCGAGCAGATTGTCCCCGAACAGAGTCCTGAACTCTTTAGAGGCGGCATCCTTGTCGACATAGGTCACCTCCGAGACGCCGGAGATTTCAGCGATCAACCCGGCCAACTGCTCGGCCGAGTTGGGTGAGAAGCGGTTCTTCAGATACACGTCGACCTCGACACGATCCTTCACGGAGGCGCTTAGGCCCTGCGCTGCGTCAACCATCAGAGCAAACAGACCGACCAGAAGCAGAGACGCCCCCACGGCCAAGGCCGACAGTGCCCCCACAGTGCCCGTATGCCACAGCGCAACCGCCCCTTCTCTAAGCGCGCGCGCCATCTCAGATCACCAGCGCGCCGTGATCAAGTGTGAGAGTGCGAAGAGGGTGCCTTTCGACCAGCCCGATGTCGTGTGTTGCCATGAGAATCGATGTTCCTTTTGCATTTACATCGTTGAGGATCTCCATCACCCGCTCCGTCGACTCCAAGTCTAGATTTGCGGTCGGTTCGTCCGCCAAGAGCACATACGGCTCGTTGATCAGCGCACGCGCGATAGCGACACGCTGCTGTTCTCCACCCGACAACGACGTCGGTTTCTCGTCCCGTTTGTGCATCAGATCAACCCGAGAGAGCAGCTTTAGTGTGCGGTTCTTGACCTCGGACCCCTTCGTGCCCGTCACGGATAGCGCGAATGCGACGTTCTCAAAGACCGTCCGATCTCTGAGCAGCTTAAAATCCTGGAACACAAATCCGATCCTCCTTCGTAAATACGGAATCTGTCGGTCCTGAATCATCGCCGAATCATACTCTCCGACGAACACCACACCTTGCGTCGGCCTCGGATCGAAAAGGAGCAACCGCAGTAGGGTACTCTTCCCCGATCCGGTCTGCCCGAGCACATAAACAAATTCCCCACGCGCCACCTCGAAATCGAGATCCGCCAAGATCGTTCGCCCCTCCCGCTCGAACCACACGTGCTGAAATTCGATCAATGCCCTGCTCCGTTATCGATCTTCGCGTTAGACTTTCTGGGCGAGCAACTGACCTTGCGTTTCGTGATTCTCTTCGTGGTCAGGATGTCATTGGTGGTGAACTGCTCTTGGCTCACGCGCGGAGCACGAAGTGAACGCGGTCCGACTCCTCTGACGAATCCCGGAACCCGAACCCGTCATACGCCGCTTCGAGATTGAACGGTGATTCGCTGACGGCGAGCTCTATCTCACGCAGCGGGTAGATTCGCTGCTGGTGGTGCTCGTGAATCTCACGCTTCGGAGAGTCAAACTTTATCCTGAAATCGTTGTACTGGACACCCTCTTTGAAGTAGCTATGACGCGTGTAGTTGAACCCGTCGCCGCGCTCCCGCTCGCGCATGTCCCGGAAGTGTCGAATCGAGTTCGTCTCCGTGCACACATCAAAGATGAATAACCCGCCGCGGTTTAGAAGAGTGTGAACGCGCTCGAACATCCCAGCCACATCCGCAATCGACTTCAGGTAGTTCACGCTGTCATACAACGAGAGCGCGCAGTCGTGCGGGCCCAACCCATCCAGTTCTAAAAACGACTGGTTATACAGACCAATTTCATACCCGCCGTCCAACACTTTGTTCCGAGCCACGTCGAGCATTTCGTCGCTCGCATCGGCCCCGTCGATCCGATAACCTCGACGCGCCAGCTCGACGACCAGACTCCCCGTACCACAAGATATGTCGACCATCGTCGAGGGAACCAAGTTGTGACGCACGATCAGCGCTTCCACGTGGTCCGCCCAGTGAACGTAGTCCACGTGCCGCATCACAAAATCGTAGATCGTGGCCAGCGAACTGTAGGGCTCAACATCCTTTTTGGGTGTTCGGCTCAGCACAGGGCCATAAACGCAAATGGCCAGCCTCACTGGCTGACCGGGATGGAGTGTCTTGGTCGAGGACAACTCAGAAATCGAGGGCGTCCCGCTCTTCATCCCTTTCGACGCGGTAGTATTCTCGGGCTTGTGCCTTAGGGATGTTTCCCTTTGGCAGCTCCAACACTTCTATATCCAGATACCGATCCGTAAAGGCGATCGCGATGCGATCGCCGGCGTGTACCTCCCTCGCCGCCTTCGCCTGCACACCGCCGATCGAGACGATCCCGTTGTCACAGGCTCGCTTCGCTTCAGACCGTCGTTTCATCAGGCAAATAGTCTTGAGATACAGGTCGACTCTCACGGTCGCTTCTTCTGATTATTGCAGGCGGATGTCGATATAAAGTTTCTGGCGTGTCTCTGCCAAGACCTGCTCGAAGTACTCCTGCATCTTAATCTGGCGAACGATCTCGTCCAGAGAGTTGTCGTCATCGTTCACTTTCACCAGATGCCAGCCGAACTCCGTCTGTATCGGTCGGCTGACCTCGCCCAGCGACATCGTGGGAAGAAGCGCCGCGAAGCCGGGCGGCGGTTGATCCTCTGAATAGGACCCCAATCGACCGCCGGTTGCGGCCGTCTGCTCGTGATCGGACTCCGCTTTCGCAAGCGTCACAAAGTCCTCGCCCTCCTGGATCCGCTCGTAGAGCTTCACGGCTTCCTGATACGCGGCCGCAGCGTCCGACTCAGACGGCTGCAACGCGATCAGGATGTGTCTTGCCCGAATCCGTTCTCCCTGCTTCTCCTCAAGCTTGAGGACGTGATATCCGAACTCGCTCTCAACAACCTCGCCAATCTCCCCGGGAGACAGCGCGTAGGCCGCCTCTTCTACGGGAGCCACCATGTCGCCGCGTCCGAAGAACCCGAGATCGCCGCCCCGCGGTCCGGACCCCGGATCCTCAGAGTGATTTTGCGCAAGCTCCACAAAGTCCTCTCCGTTCCGGACTCGTTCGAGAAGCGCTTCAGCGCGAGACCGGGCCTCAGCCCGCCTGTCTTCGTTCGCCTTAAGTGATACCATGATATGACTCAACGAGTAGATCGGCGGGAGCGACCCCTCGTAGCGTCGCTTGAAGTCCGTCACATCGCGAGGGGAGAGCGAGATTTCATGAACCAGTTTCTGGTGCATCATCTGTCGTAGTGCGTCCTTACGGTAGCGTTGACGCAGACGGTCCCGCACTTCTCTCTCTGTCAGATCCTCCGACTCAAGTTGTCTCGTAAACTCGGTCGGACCACGCTCAGCCTTCATCTGCTTGAGCTGGGCCCGGACGCGCTGTTCGATCATCTCTTTCGAGACTTCGAGACTGTCTTCCTTGGCCTTCGCAATAAGAAGCTCGTCCTGGATCATGTTATCCATGATCATCCGAAACATCTCTTCGGCGCGCGACCCGGCGAGCTGCTCGCGGGAGAGTCCTTGCTGAAGCGCTGCGAACGCCATCTGCTGCATCACATCCGACTTCAGGATGATCGACTCATCAACAATCGCAACAATCTCATCGATGAGCTCCTCCGACCGAGCATCGAAGGGACCAGACAGAAAGATCCCGCACAATACACTGGCGATCAGGAACTTGATACGCATGACGACGTCAGCCTTTCTCCTCACCGGTCTCTCACGACGGGTTTTCGAGCTTGTCATAAGCGATCGATGCTGGGATCCGGTTCCGAATTTCTTCCAGCATTTTCGCGCGAATGGACTCGCGCCGATCTGTCAGGATGCGCTGTCGAATCTCGTCCCGCACATTCAGAAGTTCGCGGACGGTCCCAGCCTCTTTCCGGTCGAGAACCTCGATCAAATGATACCCAAGTGGAGTACGGACCAGCGTTAGCTTCCCGATCTTGGCCTTGTCGCAACCGGACCAGAACTCCGGGGCGACTCGATCCTCCGTGAAGTAGCCCACATCGCCACCCATCTCGTTCGAGGCATCTATCGACTCTTCGCGGGCGACTTGGTCAAACATTGCACCACTTTCGAGACGCTTACGAACCCTCGACGCGTCGGAACGCCCTTTCACCAAGATCTGGCGCACTCGAAGTTCCGGCACATCCCGGACAAACACATCCGAGCGCTCAGAGTAGTATGCCCGCAGGTCGTCTTCGCTAACCGTGGACACCTCGCTGAACAGGCGCTCAAGCAGCTCCGCCGTCAGAATCACCTGGACAGCCTGGTCGATCCGTCGGTTCACCCCATGGTCCTCGTCCACCTTTTGGGTCAGGGCTTCCTGATACAGAAGCTGCTCTTCCACCCAAGATTCGACCATCCGGCGCCGATGATCCGCAGTCACCTGTCCCTCCAAATGGATCGGGACACGACGCTCAAGCTCCTGCGCGGTCAGAACCGCGTCGCCCACACGGGCTACCACCTCTCCCACAGGCGCACGGTTACATGCAGCCAAAAGGCTCAGGGCGACGACAAGCAGACGTGGGACCATCACGCGTCTAGAACGATGTGCTATCGCTGTAACTCCTTTAAGATTAAAATGTTCCGTCGATTCTAACAAGTCGAGAATATAAACCGTCACAGGAGGCTCATCAACACATTTTTGGCGCAGCGAAGTCGGGTCTCTGGGCTGTTCCCATCGAGCTGAACCTCGATACGCGCCTCCTCGCCCAGAAAGAACTGGAACGGAAGTGGCGACGCATTTACCATCCGTTCGACGTCTTCTCTCTGGAGGAGACGCTCGGGCAGGAAGCGAACCACCATCTCCTGTCCCACCGTCAGCATCGCGATCCCCAGCTGCCTGGCCAGAAGCTTCACGTGGATCGAGTCCAGCAGAGCCGAAGTCGGGTCCGGAAGCTCACCAAACCGATCTTGGAGCTCCTCTTCGATCGCGAGCAACTCGACCGTCTGCTTCGCCTCACCCATCCTTTGGTAGAACGACATCTTCTGGTTTGCATCAGGGATATACTCGTCCGGAACGTAAGCCGACGCCGATGTCTGTACGTCGGGCTCGAACTCGGGCGCAATGTCCTCACCCTTGATCTGACGGACAGCCTCGTCCAGAAGCCGGCAGTACATGTCGAACCCGATTGCTGTGATGTGCCCGTGCTGCTGGGCTCCGAGCAGATTCCCGGCTCCCCGGATCTCCATGTCGCGCATCGAAATGTGGAACCCGGATCCCAAGTCCGAGAACTCCTCGATCGCCCGCAGGCGACGCGCGGCTGGTTTCCGCAGCGCTTTCCAGGACGGAATGAACAAGAACGCGTAGGCCCGCTGGTTTGAACGCCCGACACGACCCCGCAACTGATAGAGCTGTGCAAGGCCCATCCGATCGGCGCGATTCACGATTAGCGTGTTGACGCTCGGGATATCCAGACCTGATTCGATGATCATCGTCGAGATCAGACAGTCGTACTTCCGGTCCATGAAATCGAGCATCACCTTCTCGAGCTCCCGTTCGGGCATCTGGCCGTGCCCAACACCAAACCGCACCTGAGGCACGAGGCGCTCGAGAAACTCTCTGATTGTGAATATCGACTGCACCAAATTGTGGACGAAGTAAACCTGACCGCCGCGATCGATCTCTCTCAGGATAGCCTCGGCAATCCGCTCTTCTGAGAACGGAACGATCTCGGTCTGAATCGGCAGCCTATCCCTTGGGGGTGTCTCGATGATCGACATATCTCTTGCACCCATCAGCGACATATGGAGCGTCCGCGGGATAGGCGTCGCCGTCAGCGTCATCACATCGACGAGGCGACGCAGCTGTTTGAGCCGCTCCTTGTGCCGCACGCCGAACCGGTGCTCCTCATCGATGATCAGGAGACCGAGATCCTTGAACTCGATGTCCTTCGACAGGATGCGATGCGTACCGATTAGGATATCGACGCTACCCGCCTTCACACCCTTGACCACCTCGGTCTGCTCGGCGCGTGTCCGGAATCGGGACAAGACGTCGACCTTGACGGGTAAATCGGCCATCCGCTCTTCGAACGTGCGACCGTGCTGTTGTGCCAGGATCGTCGTGGGCACAAGAACGGCCACCTGCTTCCCATCGTTGACCGCTTTAAACGCCGCGCGGATCGCCACCTCCGTCTTCCCGTAGCCGACATCGCCACAGATGAGCCGGTCCATGGCCGACTCGCCCTCCATGTCTTCTCGCACATCCTCGATCGCCTGCATCTGGTCGCGCGTTTCCTGATATGGAAATGACGCCGCCAGAGCCGTGTGGAGACCTGCGTCTTCGGAGTAGGCGACACCCGGTTTCGCTTTTCGCTCGGCGTAAAGCGAAACGAGCTCAGTCGCCATTTTAAAGATCTCCTTGCGGGTCTTTTCCTTGACCTTCTCCCACTGCTGTGTCCCGATCTTGTTGAGGACCGGGACAACGCCTTCGTCGCTTGAGTATTTTTGCACCCGATCCATCTGCTCGATGGGCACGAAGACTTTGTCGTTCTCTCGATACATAAGCGTCAAACAGTCCCGAGAAATCCCGTCCACGGACAAACGTTCCAACCCGGTGTATTTCCCGATACCGTGGTCAACGTGGACGACAAAGTCACCCTTGTTCAGAGCCGTAAGCGTCTTGATCGGCGAGCCTTCCTTGAACCGACGATACCGCCGCTGCCGTCGGTTCCGGCTGTAGATCTCGTGATCGTTGAAGACCGCGACCTTGCCCTCTGGGTAGAGGAACCCGGACTCAAGCGTACCAACCTCGACGGACAGGACGGCCGGGCAATTCTCGAGAAGTTCTTCCATCCGGGCTTTTTGGCCTGAACTTTCGCACAGCAGAACGAGGGCGTAGTTCTGTCGCCAGAGCTTCGTCAGGTCCTCTTCAAGCACCGGAAGATGCCCTTCATACTTCCGACCAGTCGTCCCTTTGAAATCGATACTCCCTTCGTGTTGACCCAACGCGTAGTTTGCGATCTGGCTGTGCGCAGCGATCCGGGCGAGCGCCCTCTTCGGGTTGTCGCAAAGGTGAACTGGTGGGAGCAGCTCCGGTTCGCCACGCCGCTGTCTTTGCCGTTCGAAAGTCTTTAGGATCCGTTCCGTCGTCTCTTCCCCTGTCCGCTCGACTGTCGCCGGATCGTCGACGTACACATAACTCTCGTCCTGGACAAATTCGAGAAGACGAGACGTGGGGCCATACAGAATCGACAGATACGACTCGATGCCATCGAAAGCCCCGAAATCCATCAGATGCTCTCGCATTACGGTCATCTCGATGGCGTGTTCTTTCTCGAAAGCGCTCACGCGTTCGTCATACACATCCGCGAGGGTGTGGACGAGAATGCCTTCCCTGCAAGGCAGAACCCGCACTAAATCGAGTTCTTCTACAGACCGCTGCGTCTCGAGCGAGAACCCGCGGATCGATGTGATCTCGTCGCCCCAGAATTCGAGACGAACGGGGTGCACGTTGCCGAAAGAACAGAAGTCGAGGATGCCACCCCGGACCGAGAACTGCCCGACACCTTCGACCGTCGTGACACGTTCATACCCGCACTCAGCTAGGTGATCCGCAAGCTCCTGCGGTGGTTGATGGATTCCGACACGAAACTCACGTAGCGCTAAGTCGAAGATTTCAGGAGAGAGCGTCGGGAACAACAGGCCTTCGAGCGGGGTGACGATCACACCGGGTTCACCGCGCGTCAGTAGATCCAGCGCCTCGACGCGGAGACCCACAACATCCAAGTGCGGTGAACGACTGTCGTACGGTGAGGCATTTTGACCGGGGAACAGGCCGACGTGCTCGTCGTCCAGGATCTTCTCCAGATCGTCACGCAGGTTCTCCGCGCGATCCGAGTCCGAACACACGACAAGAACCGGATGGCTCAGACTTTTGGAGGCCTGCGCAATCGAGAAGGCCGTCAGAGACCCAGGCAGACCCTTTAACTTCAGGTCACGATCTTTCTGTTCGAGACGGAAACGAAGCTGCTGGAATGGTTCGGATACTGAGAGACGTTTGAACACACGTCTTGCGGGCACACAATCCTCCGGGAGGCCAATACGAATAGCCACCCCTCACGAACGCGAAGGATGGCGGGTATCCCAAAAAGGCCCGACGCTTTTGCATCGAGCCTTTTGAGTCGATGATGTGTGGAAGTAGATGGCGGGGTAGACGGGGCTCGAACCCGCGACCTTCGGCGTGACAGGCCGACACTCTAACCAGACTGAGCTACTACCCCGCACTTACTCTGACTTCCGTCCTCGGAACTGCTTAATCCGAGGTGGCTGAAGATAACATAGGCTCCAGACATTGTCAACAAGGGCTCGTATTGTCCTGCGATAAACCCCTTAATAACAAAGATTTTTAGCATTTTCTGTGTTTTGTGGCCGTCGCCCGACTGATTGCGGTGATCTACGGAATATTCTATATTCTGGGTCTCTATTCACCCTCTCGTGTGACCGAGGAGCGTGGTGTGGGCAATACCGAATCACTGGGCGTAGGCATCATCGGACTAGGCGTCGTCGGTAGCGGAATCATCAACATTCTCGCCGACCGCCAGGCTTACTTCAAGTCTGTCCGCGGGATCGACCTGGTGGTCCAGAAGATCGCCGTACGCGATGTCGCGAAGAAACGATCCGCTGAGATCTCACCGGATCTCCTCACTCAAGATCCGAAGGAAGTCATCCACCACCCTGACGTTCAGATCGTAATCGAAGTCATGGGCGGGATCGAACCGGCGCGCTCATACATTCTCGAAACCCTCGAGAGCGGCAAGGACGTTGTGACGGCAAACAAGGCGCTACTGGCCGAACACGGCGATGAGCTGTTTGAAACGGCTTCGACGAATTGCGCCGGGCTGGCCTTCGAGGCCAGCGTGTGTGGCGGGATCCCGATCATCCGCGCTATCACGCAGGGCCTCCCGGCCAACCACGTCACCTCGTTATACGGCATCCTGAACGGCACCACGAACTACATCCTGACCAAGATGACCGACGAGGGCGGCGACTTCAACCAGATCCTGAAACAGGCCCAAGACTTGGGTTTTGCCGAAGCCGACCCCACCATGGACATAGACGGTACGGATGCCGTCCAGAAGCTTGCGATCCTGTGCAGGCTAGCCTTCGGCGTATCGATCCCGTATCAGTCAATCCTGAAGGAGGGCATCACCGAGGTCACCGCAGTCGACATCGCTTTCGCTCGGGACCTCGGTTATACGATCAAGTTGTTGGGTATCGCTCGACCCGGAGAGTCAGGACTCGAGGCACGCGTGCATCCTGCCCTAGTCCCGCAAGACGCGATACTCGCGAGCATCAAAGACGAGTTCAATGCCGTCGAGATCGTCGGAGATGCTACAGGTCCCCAAGTCTATACGGGGCGCGGCGCCGGCGCCTCTCCAACGGCCAGTGCGGTCGTGTCGGACCTGCTCTACCAGGCCGAGAGACGGACAGCGGGCCGCCAGAAAGTCAGTCGCCAGATGGTCGACGTGTCGAAGGCTGAGCCCAGACCACCCGGTGATATACAAACCAGTTACTACTGCCGGTTCACCGTACAAGACACCCCGGGCGTACTGGCGCATATCGCTGCAATTTTCTCCCAGCACGACATCAGCATCGCCCGTGTCATTCAGGAGGGACGATCAGAGATTGAAGGCGGAGCCGTTCCGTTGATCATGACGACACACGACGCGAGCGAGCGAGCGATGCGGGACGCAAGCGACGAGATCGGTGCGCTCGACGTGGTCAAAACCACACCGCAGATCATCCGTATCGAGGGTTTGAACGGGTAATGGAAGGGTTAACCGTCATTTTCATTGTAACTATTTTCCCTTAGACGATCCTCGTCGAGTACTCTCACGATCATTATAGCCGAAGTTGCGGACATTTTCACAAGTATGACGGAACACAGCATCTGGCTACTGACCAGAAGGTTCCGGGTTCGAATCCTAGCATCCGCACTTCTAATACGTAAGCCGACAGTACACACTGTCGGCCTTTTTTGTGCCTAAAAGCCCGTGTACATGTGGGTTGGTTTCAGGGATGCGGCAAAATTGCCCATTCACAGCAATGAGCGTTATAGTACAAAACCAAACAATCCCGGCCTCCGAAGATGTAGGTTATGACACAGATGGGATCGAAGACATCAGGCTAGCTCTCACGCCCTCCAAACAGGATGACAAAAACCGATGATCCTCCGCATTCACCCCGACAATCCCAAGCTCTTTGAGTTCAACGGCCGGCCACGCGTGCTGCTGTGCGCCACCGAGCACTACGGCGCCGTGCTCAATCGGCCATTCCGATTCGAAAGATACCTCGAGGACGCCGCGAGCAAGGGGCAGACGCTGACGCGGCTTTTCACACTGTTCCGTGAGCTCCAGTCCTCCGTCAATCCCTATTCTACCTGCAAGCCCGAGTCGACGGACTTCGTCACGCCCTTTCGGCGCAGTGGACCTGGTAAGGCACTCGACGGCGAGCCCCGCTTCGATCTGGCTCAATGGAACGATGAGTATTTTGATCGCCTGGAGGCTTTTGTCGAGCTCGCCTGCGACTACGGAATCGTCGTGGAGGTCGTCCTGTTCTCCAACACCTACGACAACACCATCTGGCAACTAAATCCTCTGCACCCAGACAACAACGTCAACCTGGACCCTGCTCGCCCGCTGCGTTGGCAAGACTACGTTACCGAGCGTAATGTCGAGGTGCTGCACTGGCAGGAGGCCCACGCCCGCCACATCGTCGAACACACCCAGCAATATGACAATGTCATCTATGAAATATGCAACGAGCCCGGCTCGTTCCGGAGCGCCGATGCCGACCTGCCCGGAGCCGATGAGGTCAACGCTTGGCAGTCCCGGATGATCGGGCTGGTGCGCAGTCTCCAGCGTGAGAGCGGCCGCCAGCACCTGATCGCCGGCCAGCAGGCGTTTTCCTACGATCCCGAGTTCGAGCAGCCTGCGGACCACACCTTCGATGAACTCGACTTTGATGTGGTGAACATGCACCCTCTGCCCAACACCAGCTTCCGCCGGCGCAACTACGATATGGGTGACTTCATGTCCAAACAGCTCAAGCTCGCAGCGGTACGCGATTTTGCCCTGGATTCGTACGGATCCCGCAAGCCCCTGAACTACGATGAGGACAACGTCGCTACCCGCTACCTCGATCCTGAAGGCTGGACCATTCACCGCAAGCGGGCGTGGGTGACGGTGCTGAGCGGCGCCCACTACGACATGATCGACTTCTCCATCATTCCCGGTCGGGAGACGGGAACGTCCGAGTCCAGACGCTGTATCCGCACCTGGATGGGTCACCTGTCGCAGTTCGTCCATTCCTTGGACCTGGTGCGAGCCCGCCCGCTGTCAGAGGAGTGGCTTCGCCAGCAGCCCGAGCACACCGTTGCTTCCGTGCTGGCAGTGGAGGAAGAGGAATACTGTATTTACCTCGCGGACGGCCGGGAACGCGAGGAGGCCAACTGCGGAGAGCCTATCGAGGGCGTCCTGGAAATTACTCTGCCAGACGGAGACTTCACCGTCTGTACGTATGCGCCGAATACCGGCCTCTATTCGCCGGCTTTGCCCATTAGCGGGGGAGCGAGAATGCTGTATCTCCCCGTATTCCGCCACGACATACTCATCCGCATCCGGCGGGCGGCGTTGGTTCCTAGACTTCTCGATTGAACTCTGCCTCGAAATCTTCGATCATTTGGGCTACTTGAAAAAGCGGAGGGAATACACACGGAAGGAAAGGTGTTCTGAATGCGAATCATCATCGGCGGTGACCACGCAGGTTTTCATCTCAAATCACACTTGATTCCGTTTCTCGAAGACAAGGGCCACAAAGTGACTGATATAGGGGCCTTCAGTGAAGAACCGGTCGACTTCCCTGATGTCGCCAAGGCGCTCTGTGAACAATTGCTCGAAAGGACGGCCGACCGGGGTGTGATGTGTTGCGGAACTGGTGTGGGTGCATCGATCGCTTGTAACAAGATTCGTGGCATCCGAGCCGCCTTGTGCCACGACACGCATTGCGCCCACCAGTGCGTGGAACACGACAATGTAAACGTTCTGGCCTTGGGACATTGGATCATCGGGCAGAACCTGGCTGAAGAAATTGTGACGGCATTCACAGAAGCGAAATTCGAAGACAATGAGGACTTTCACCGACGGGTTGCGAAGCTTGAGGAATTGGCAGAATGGGGTCGAAGTCGTTCCTGAAAAGAGTCTGCTAAACACGGTGACGCAGAAAGGTGGTCCACTTTTGGACCCGCCCGCCCTAAAAACCCCCATAAACAGGGCTCGAATCTCTGGCTACGGACCAGAAGGCCCTGATATCGATCGACCTTTCGGTTATGAACCCAACGATCTAGAAGCGCATGCCCAGCGGATTCCTATTCTACGGCAAAACGAAGATGGTTCGCGAGAAACAGACAAAGAAAGCGAAGACCAAGCTGACGACCCTCCGCAAACAGAGAAGGCGTCTGTCACGTGACAGGCGCCTATCCATTCTTGCTGCAGAAGTCTTTGGTTACGAATTCATGGGCTTAGCTTCTTCAAAACCCATCAGCATTCGCAGTTCGGGCTCGAGCGCCGCGCGGTCCCTCGGACCCACGTGCTTTCGGTAGATCTTGCCCGATCGATCGATTACAAATGTCGTAGGCATCATTCGAACGCTCCCGTTCGAAGGGGAGGGTGTCTCGGGCCCAAACCCCTGAACTGTAGGTATTGATTCGATCTTGGACCAAATCTTCTCCACCTCCTCGAACCGGCTCATCGCGATCGGATACGTGATCCCGACATCGTCTGAGAACTTCTGCACATACGCGTTCTCGGCCTGGTCCATAGAAACACCGATGACGGCCAGACCTCGATCCTTGTATGCCTTATGGAGCGCTTCAAAATGCGGAAGCTCCTCGCGGCAAGGAGGACACCAAGTCGCCCAGAAGTTCAGCAGGACAACCTGGCCCCTCAGGTCTGAGAGCGTTGACTCTGTCCCGCCGAGGTAGGCAAGCTTCATGTCGGGGGCCGTGATCTTCCCGTGCGATTCAACAACCCCGGGCGACGGCTCACAACCAGCCAAGATCGCGCAGAGTAGGATTACGACGGGGATTTTTTTCACTGACTGTTTTCCCGGTTTGGCGTTCCCCTTCCAGGGAAACAACGTTTGTGAAAGCTTCAAAGCGATCCAACACCTGAGCCCTAAGCATCCGTGTGCCACATTTTTTTGCGTCACCCTGGATCTTAACTGAATCTACCGAGACCTGCCGATTGCATCAGAGTCGGATTATGGCCTTCGTGAGAATCACGACTCGGCCGACCTGCCGGCTTCCCCGTTCGAAGACGGCTGAGCCGAGCCACTCTCCGATGGTCCTTCTTCGTCGCCTTCCGCGCGCCCCTCATCCACTCGCGCCACATCGATTACGCGATCGCCTTCATCGAGGTTGATCAATCGGACGCCCTGTGTGTTCCGGCCGATCGTGCTGACGTCTGCGATCGGCAAGCGAATCAGAATACCGTCCTGGGAGATAATCATCACCTCGTCATCTTCCTGGATGGCCTTGATCGCGACAACACCACCATTCCGCTCGGTTGTCTTGATATTTATTACCCCTTTTCCGCCACGACGAGTCAGTCGGTAATCCGAGACACGGGTTCGCTTACCGTATCCCAACTCTGACACCGTCAGCAAATCCGTGTCGTCATCCGCGACTACCATACCGATGACAATATCCACCCCTTCGAGCGAGATCCCACGGACACCCTGGCTCCCACGTCCAGTTGGACGCACTTCATCCTCGTGGAACCGAATGGCTTGCCCAGTCTGCGTCGCGACAATCACCTCTTGGTTACCATCCGATACCCAAGCTTCGACCAGAACATCATCGTCAATGATATTCATTGCGATGATACCGCCGCGTCGTGGACGACTGTAGGCGGACAGCGCTGTTTTCTTGATCTGCCCATTCCGAGTGGCCTGGATCAAGAACTCGTCATCCTTAAACTCCTTTATGGGGACGATCGCTGCCACCTTGTGCCCGTCCATGATATCGATCAGGTTGACGATAGGGCGCCCTCGCGAGGTACGAACGCCCTGCGGGATTCGATACACCTTCAGCCAGTGACAGTGCCCTTTGTCGGTGAGAAAGAGGATGTAATCGTGCGTCGACGCGACAAACAAGTGCTCGACAAAATCCTCATCCTTCGTGTTCATGCCGGTTACGCCACGCCCACCCCTATGTTGACTCCGATACGTGTCGACAGGAATCCGTTTAATGTAGCCGCTGTGGGAGATCGTAATAACCACATCTTCGATGGGGATCAGATCCTCTACATCGATCTCTTCGGCGGAGACAACGATGTCACTGCGTCGCTCGTCACCGAACTCTTCGCCGATCTCGTCGAGCTCGACCTTAACGATACCCATCCGGATATCGCGACTATCCAAGATCTCCTTAAGCCTGGCAATCTCTTGGACCAAAGCCTCATACTCGTCCTCGATCTTCTGCTGCTCGAGGTTCGTCAGACGCTGAAGCGTCATCGCCAGGATCGCCTGCGCCTGCCGTTCCGTAAGTACGAGCTGGTCCATCAGAGCCCCGCGCGCGGCGGTAGGATCTTCAGATCCACGGATGATCCGAATCACCTCGTCGATGTTGTCGAGCGCGATCCGCAGACCTTCAAGAATGTGTGCGCGATCTTCAGCAACACCGAGCTCGTAGGTTGTTCGACGCACCACAACGTCGTGGCGATGGTCGACGAAATCACTCAGCATTTGTTTCAAGTTCAGCTGACGTGGCACACCATCGACAAGCGCGATCATGTTCGCTGCAAATGTCGTTTGAAGCTGCGTGTGTTTGTAGAGCAGGTTGAGCGCCACCTCCGCGTTCGCATCGCGCTTCAGCTCGACAACGACCCGAAGGCCTTCTCGATCTGATTCATCACGAATGTTAGAGATCCCTTCGATCCGCTTGTTGCGAACGAGATCGGCCATTTTCTCAAGCAGCGTAGACTTCGCGACCATATAAGGAATCTCAGTGATCACGATGATCTCACGGTCTCCCCTTGCCTCTTCAATTGCGGCCTTTGCACGTACGCGGATGTGCCCTTTCCCGAGATGGTAGGCTGCCCGCACACCCGACATCCCGTGGATGATACCGCCAGTCGGAAAATCGGGCGCCTTGATGTGCTCCATTAGTTCGTCGATAGTAATCTCTGGTTCATCGATCAGCGCCTTCAGCGCGCTCACAACCTCTCGAACATTGTGCGGCGGGATCGCTGTCGCCATGCTGACTGCGATCCCGACAGCGCCATTGCAGAGGAGGTTCGGGAATCGTGAGGGAAGAACGGTCGGCTCCTCGAGACGCTCATCATAGTTCGGGCGGAAATCGACAGTCTCTTTGTCCAGATCCGTGAGCATTGCGCCGCCGGCACCATCCAGTCGCGACTCGGGGTATCGCATCGCAGCCGGCGGATAGCCATCGATCGAGCCGAAGTTCCCCTGCCCGTTCACGAGGGTATATCGCATCCGGAAATCCTGCGCCAAGTGCACCAATGTCGGATACACGATCGCTTCGCCATGTGGGTGGTAGTTACCCGAAGTGTGTCCGGCGACATTCGCGCATTTCCGGTGCTGCCTATTTGGCTGCAGCCCGAGATCATTCATGGCCACAAGAATCCGGCGCTGCGACGGCTTCAGTCCATCACGCACATCCGGAAGAGCTCGATCGACCAGCGTACTCATCGAGTAGTCCAGCATCGACTTCTTCAGCTCTTCTCCGATGTCGACAGGAACGATTCTACCTCGATCCATCATACGTTGTTTGACCTCATCTCAAGTTTTCCAGAACTAGATATCAAGTTCGGCTTCGAGTGCGTGTTCCTCGATGAACCGTCTGCGCGGCTGAACCTCATCTCCCATCAGCATCGAGAATAGATGCTCAGCTTCGAGAGCGTCATCGTGAGACACGCGCAGCAGGGTACGTTGGTCCGGATCCATTGTGGTGCTCCAGAGTTGCTCAGGGTTCATCTCGCCGAGGCCCTTGTAACGCTGGACCATCACACCTTTCGCTTCCTCGCCGTAGTTCGTCAGGAATTCATCTCGCTCATCTTCGTTAAACGCGTAGTTCTCGTCCTTGCCCTTCTTCACAAGGAACAGCGGCGGCTGGGCGATGTAGACTCGACCGTCATCGATCATGTGGCGCATGTATCTGAAGAAGAACGTCAGCAGAAGGCACCGGATGTGCGAACCGTCGACATCGGCATCCGCCATCACGATGATCTTGCCGTAACGAAGCTTCTCGATATCAAAATCCTCGCCAACTCCCGCACCGAGGGCCAAGATCATCGGCTGTAGCTTATCGTTCGTGAGCACTCGATCGATCCTCGCCTTCTCGACGTTCAGCATCTTTCCCCAGAGCGGTAAGATCGCCTGGAACTCGCGATTCCGGCCTTGTGCAGCAGAGCCTCCGGCCGAGTCGCCCTCGACGAGAAAGACTTCAGTCTCATCCTTCTCGTTCGACGAGCAGTCCAGCAGTTTGCCAGGAAGGCCACCACCCTCTAGCAGACCCTTCCTTCGAACGAGCTCACGCGCTTTGCGCGCAGCTTCCCGAGCCCGGGCCGCCTCGATCGCCTTTGTCAGGATCTTCTTCACCACGGCCGGGTTCTCTTCGAAAAACTCGTTCAGCTTCTCCGACACCAGCGATTCCACTACGCCGCGCACCTCACTATTCCCGAGTTTCTGCTTGGTCTGACCCTCAAACTGGGGCTCCGGAACTTTCGTGCTGATAACAGCCGTCAGACCTTCACGTGTATCCTCACCCGAGAGCGTGAACTTCTCGCTCTTCATCAGGTTGTATTTCGTAGCGTGCGCATTTAGCGATCGGGTCAGAGCCGTACGAAAACCTGTCTCGTGTGTCCCACCCTCTGGCGTGTGAATCGTGTTAACGTAGCTGAAAATGTTTTGAGCATATGAATCGTTGTAGGCCAACGCAATTTCTGTCCAGACACCTTCCCGTTCACCCTCAAACTGGACGGCCTCGTGGACCTGGGTCTTACCCTCATCGATATACTCAATGAACGCCTTGATCCCGCCCTCGTAGTGGAACTCGGTCTCAGACTCGTCCCTTGCATCCTGGAGCATAATCCGGAGACCCCTATTCAAAAACGCAAGTTCTCTGAGCCGGTGTGCCACCGTTTCCTGGTTGAACTCCACCGTCTCGAAGATCTCCCCATCCGGAAAGAACGTCACTTTCGTACCCGTCTCGGATGTCACTTCACCGGCCTCAACGGCGCAGTCGGGGACGCCGCGCTTGTATCTCTGTCGGTAAACACGCCCGTCCGGATCTATCAGCTGAGACCTTACCTCGACTTCGCAGATCTCAGATAGCCCGTTCACGACCGAAACACCAACACCGTGCAGCCCGCCCGACACTGCGTAATTTTGTTTGTCGAACTTCCCACCCGCGTGAAGGACCGTCATGACGACCTCAAGCGCCGACCGTTTCTCTGCTGGGTGATCGTCCACCGGGATCCCGCGACCGTTGTCGATCACAGTGCAAGACCCGTCCGTATTCAGAACGACATAGATCACGTCGCAATAGCCAGCCATGGCCTCGTCGACCGCATTGTCGACCAGCTCCCAGATCAGGTGGTGGAGCCCGTTAACTCCTGTGTCACCGATATACATCGCAGGACGTTTCCGGACAGCCTCAAGACCCTTTAAAACTTGGATGTTATCGGCGCTATACTGGTTTTCTGCTTCTGCCATGGACGACTGTCTCCTTACCTCAGACGGATCGATTCGATCACCTTTGAGCCCAGCGCGTCGTTCATCGACGCGATGATCTTCGGCAACTCGAACGTCAGACGGTGCCGCCACGCCGCCTTCGCGACGGTCACCGTTAGTTCCTTCCTATCCACACCCTTGACCGAGGTCGCAACGATGGCCTCGGGCCCAAAAATTTGCGTTATGCATTCCCCCCAAAGTGTGATCGCGCGTTGTTCGTCCAGTTTTTGCGTGTAGCCACACGCATCAAGGAGCGCCTTAACCGACGAACCCGCTAGCTGGATCTTTTCCGATCGTGGTTCTGTGTCCTCAAAGCTCAATCGATTCATATCCTCTGCCCACTAGGTCGAGATCTGGATCTCTTGCCGTCGCGAGGACGTTCTGTCCATATTCCCCAATCAGGTCGAGCACCGCGTTTGCCCGTTTTTTGTCGAGCTCCGAAAAGATATCGTCCATCAGCAACACCGGTTTGAATCCTGTTTCCGACGCAAGGAACCGAGCTTCGGACAGCTTCCAGGCTAGCAGAACGCTCTTCATCTGTCCTTTGGACCCGAACTTGTGAACGGGATATCCGTCCAGTTTGAACACAACTTGATCGCGATGAGGACCGACCAGCGTGTAACCGACGTTGACCTCGTCGCAGCGTTTCTCCTTCATCAATTCGTGTATCGTCTTCCTTGTAGCGCCCTCGTCGTCACCCAAGCCGGAACATCTGTAGTCGACGGATAGTTTCTCACTAGAAGGCGAGATCGCCGCGTAGAGCTCGTCCAATGGGGCCTGAATGCGATCGACAGCAGCAACTCTCTGGTGGATGACCCGGGCGCCCAATTCGCTTATCTGCTGATCCCACGGTTCGAGTGGACCCGAATCCTGCGTCAGCTTCCATCCCTGCGTCCTAAGCAAGTGATTCCGCTGTGAGAGGATGCGCCGGTATTGTTCGAGATCTGACAGGTATGCGTGGCTCGACTGGGAGACAAGGATGTCGAGTAATCTTCTACGCTCCGAGGGGTCACGAAGAACGAGGTCAACATCCTCAGGGGAAAAGAGAACAGCATTAAAGTGTCCCACAAGATCAGACAAACGCTCAAGCGGGGACTCGTCGAGGAACACCCGTTTCTTCTGGCTGCGCCGATCGTAGGCTACCCGAATACCGAAGTTGTGATCCTCCCGTTCGACTTCAGCCGTGATCACGTAGTGCTCGGCACCCCACCTGACAACATCACGATCCTTCGTACCCCGACCCGACTTCGCGACGGCGAGGAAAAATATCGACTCTAGAAGATTCGATTTCCCGCGCCCGTTGTCGCCTCGGATAGCCGTTCCTTCAGGTCTGAACGCGTAGTCTACGCTTTCAAAGTTCCTGAAGTTTTCGAGCTGAATACGACTGACGTGCACGTTCAGTCATTCAGACGAAGCGGCATCAGCAGACAAAGGTAGTCTTCGCCCTCGACCTGATCGACAGGTCGGATTATCCCGGCCGTTACCGGGCTGTCCAGTTCGAACACGACTTCATCCGAGTCGATCCGTCTCAGCACGTCGCCCAAGTAGGTAGAATTGTATCCGACCGCCATCTGCTCGTCAGAATATGCCGCTTCCACAGCTTCTTCCGCCTCACCGCCGATCTCTTGGCTATTTGCCGACAGCAAAACCCGATTTTCGCCGACGTCCATCTTCACTTGCTGTGTCTGGCTGCTCGCGAGAATGGACACGCGCCTAACCGCAGGAGCCAAAACACTGTTCGACACGTGGAGCTTTTTCGCATTGCCTGTAGGGATCACCTGTTCGTAGTCGACATACGGCCCTTCTATCAAACGCGTATAAAGCCGTATGGGTTGCGCGTCTTCGCCATCGAAATCCGCCGCATCGGAGAGCGAGAACATCAGATGATTCTGACCAAACCTGACTTGGTCAAGCACGCTGCCGGACCCAAGTAGCTTCACCAAGTGACTCAGCGGGCGGGGCGGGACGATCGCCTCAGTCACAACCTGTTTTCCTTCTGGCCCTGGAAGAGACTTGGAAAATTTCACTAAGCGATGGCCGTCTGTTGCCACCATCGTCGTGCGACCCTCACGAACCTGCCAAAGCACACCATTCAGAACCGGACGCGTTTCATCACGAGAAACTGCAAACACGGTCTTCGCTACCATATGGCTGATTAAGTCCCCATCGAGTGACTCCACATCTTCACCATCACGGTTGCCGAAGTTCATCTCTGGGCCATCGATCTCGCCAGGCAGGTCAGGAAAGTCCTACGCAGGAACTGACATCAGAGCATATGTCCCGTGAAGTCCTGATTGGCGTTCGATCGACACTCGTCCTTCGCCAGCCTTCACGCGAATCGATTCGTCGGGCAACTCCCGGATGATTTCGCTGAATTTACGAGCAGGTACCGTCGTTTCACCGGGCTCTTCGACCTCGCCCTTAACGCCACAGATAATCGAAATGTCCAAATCTGTCGCGCTCAGCTCGATACCATCTGGTGTGGCGTCGATCAGAATGTTCGACAGAACGGGCAGTGCGCTCTTGGACGGGACAATATCCAGAACCGCCTGGATGCCTCTAACCAGCTCTTCTCGCTCTATGACTGCCTTCACTGGAAATCCCTCCCAAGTCTGCAGTGCGGTTCANACGGNAAAAGGNACCATTTTNCAGCCNAAATTCGGGGAGGATTCGNGTCCCTTTATAGANCTACTTTTTTATCCCTCAAAACCNCACTTAATTTACTGATTTTTCGTTAACTTGTCAACTTCCCACGGCCCTATTACAATGCNTCTGAAAGGNCTCNTTTAATCCNCCTTTTTTCNGCGCGTGAGAGTTATGCACATACCCAAATGCGCAANCCACNCTACCCTCAANAAAACCNGNTTCCAACATCCTAATTTTCAACCNATTACACTTTATCTAAGGCCNGTTCGGTTATCCACNCCCCAAGTGAATAACTTGTTGAATATCTNCACAAACCACTTCCTCACANCTTNNCCAACACACACTCACACGGTTNNTAACACATTTTCAAACACCATAACNNATTGATTNNNTTANACATAAAGGCTCNCCCAACACATCTAACACACCAGTAGTTGTANATATAAGAAGTATGCCCCTAAACTTCTTTTAACTACATGTCAGGCCGCGCGTGTGGAAGATGTTNCGACGCGGTGCCGTAGGCGTTCAATTTCAGAAGCAAATTCCGGGTGGCTTTGAATTAGAACCTCAACTTTTTTGCACGCGTGAATCACCGTAGAGTGATCCCGCCCACCAAACTCAACACCGATACGTTTTAAGGAAGCCGAGGTCATTGTCTTGGCGAGATACATAGAAACGTGTCTTGCATTGGCAATCTCCTTCTTTCTCGAAGACCCAATAATTTCGACACGAGTGATCCCGTAATGTGCCGAACAAGACTCAACGACTTCAGTGAGTTGGATCTCCTTGGACTGAGCCTTCAGACTCGGGAGCATCTGAGATACCAAATCAGTCGTTATAGGACGATGTGTCAGTTTTGCTAGGGCCGTAACTCGTGTAAGTGCACCTTCAAGTTCTCGAACATTTGTCGCGTGTGCTTCGGCAATGTGTATGGCAACGTCTTGAGATAGTTCCACGCCTTGCAATTCTGCCTTATGGTTGACGATTGCAATCCGGGTTTCCAGGTCTGGAGAGTCGATGCTTGCAACCAAGCCGCATTGAAAACGTGATATCAATCGCGGTTCAAACCCCTTCAGAGATGGAGGAGCGCAGTCAGCGGACAACACGATCTGTTTATCGTTCTGGAAAAGAACGTTAAAGGTGTGGAAGAACTCTCTCTGCGACCCTTCAGTCAGCAAGAAAAACTGGATATCATCTACCAAGAGAAGATCCGCTGATCTGTAGGTGCTCACGAACTGGGCNGTATCCCGTTTTCGGATTGANGTAATGTAGTCTGAGATGAACTTNTCGGCTGTTACATAGACGACATTCTGGGCTGTCCCATTGCGCAAACAATAGTCACCGATGGCCTGGAGAAGATGCGTTTTACCAAGCCCGACACCGCTATAAATTACTAAGGGGTTGAAAGAAGTCTTGCCAGGTGCTTCAGCAACAGCGCGTGCGGCAGAGAAGGCGAACTCGTTACTATCCCCGACGATGAAGTTGTCAAAGCGATACCTGGGATTTAGCGCAAAGGACGAGACTGCACGGGCCTGCGGAAGAGGCTNAACGGGATCTGGTTGTTCAGTAGGATGATGAGCGGATCGAGGCTGAAAGGAAAATTCCGGACGCCACGAGGTCACTTCATAGACAGTGCTCTCCAGACTCGGCAGATAATGTTCGTCAACCCANTCACAGAAGAATGCGTCTGGGGCAACGAGGATGACCTGGTTCGGGTCGAAATGTTGAATCGTGAGAGGTTCAATCCAAGTCTGATAGCTCTGTGAGTGCAGATCCTTCTTCAGGACAGCAAGGCACGACTGCCAGAGACTGGCGGGATCGTGCGACATAGGGATACACCTTGCCAATCTGAGGTGGTGTGGGGTTACCACCGTCAACGGGGTGTCAAATTTTGGGGAACGAACCTCTTATGTTGCCTCGTGATCCAGGGAGTTCCACTAGGTGTATCGTTATCGCCTTGGGGAGGCGAAAACCGTGGGTGGAGAGGATGACGAGTGCTCCGCTCTGCTACGANCCTGAGCGGGCGAAAAACTAAAACCACGCTCTCTGGTTGTCAAGGAATGTCAGTGCCCCTACCATNTCGATAACTTGTTGATTTTCTGAATGATATCGCCAACAACGCTAGATGTTGGATATAACTTTTCTTGATACAAGATGTGGGGCGCACGTCTGTTCACCTGTTCAGTGTCCAGGCCAAATCGCTTGACAGCGAAGAGCCTCAAAGATACATTCACCACCCTGAACCCGAGACAAAACTCCCTACGGAGATTGGACGATGAAGCGCACGTTTCAACCATCAAATCGTAAACGTAAAAACAAGCACGGATTTCGGAAAAGAATGAGCACCCCGGGTGGCCGTGCAGTCATCAATCGTCGTCGTCGTAAGGGCAGAAAGCGCCTTAGCGCGTAAGCCAGATCTTCTTGGGCCGGCCAAACCTCAGGCTACGCCACGAAATCCGCCGTCTATTCAAGTCCGGTCGCACCCATCGCGGCCGGCTTGTTCACGTACGGGTCTGCCGTTCAAAAGCCTCAGCGACGCTGATTTCGATTCGCAGGCAATTTGGAAATGCCGTAAAGAGGAACAAGGCTCGACGAAGAATCCGAGATATCTGCCGAAGCCACGCCTGGCTTAATCCTCGTGGGCGTCTCGTCCTGATCACAGTTAGTGATCGGGCCACTCCAGCTACTTTCGTAGATTATCAGCAAGACCTTACAGCTGCATTCTCCGCATTGGATACGCCTTAGACAATGGACAAGCGAACCCTCCTCGCCTTCGGGCTTATCGGCATCATTATCTGGCTAATGCCGTATTACTTCAGGTGGATCAACCCGGCAGTTGAGGACCCCTTTCTCAATGAACCGACAGAAATGGTCAGGCCGGCGGAGCGGAGCGAGACACTCGTTCCGACAGATAATATTCAACGCAACACTTCTGCGAGCATTCCCAAGGCAGCCGCGCCTCAGGGCGAGCCGACTCAATCAGCAGCAACGGCTTTTGAGGCCAGGAACATCATTATTGAAACGGATCAGTACATTGCCACAATAAGCACACGTGGTGGACTGATCACCAGCTGGAGACTCAAGGATTATTTCGATCAAAACGGCCAAGAACTCGAGCTGGTTGGAGAGGGCCGCGGAGGCCTGATAACAGAGCTATCCGGCACATCGCTGGATGACCTTGAATTCGCGCCAAGTGTTCAATCACTCTTTCTCCAAGGGGACGACCAGGCGGAGTTGACACTGACGACAGAATTCGGGAGCAACCGGTTTACGAAGCGACTTCTCTTCCAAGGGAACCGATACCGGGCGGAACTGAGCGTGTCTGCCGAGGGTCTTACTGCGCAAGACTGGATATCAGTCGGCTGGGACGGTGGAATCGCAGACACCGAAGGCGGAACGACCCAGGGCGGTATGTATGCGGCTTATACCGACATGGTCGTGACGTTGACGGGAGAAGAGGTTTACGACTGGACGGTCGACGCGATCAATGAGGAAGACGCGCGAATGCCTAGCGGACGGGGGATGAACTGGGTTGTCACGCGAAACGCATATTTTGCGGCAGCCCTAATGCCTCGAGACGACATCATTTATGATGTCAATCTCACCGGGGAGCAGCGAAGCGTTACGCCCTATTTCAAGTCTCAGATCCGAGCGCAATACACCGGCGAACCTCTGTCTTACGGACTGATGGTCGGCCCGCTTTCCTACAGCGTACTGACCAACCAGGACACTGACCTCTACGGTCGCGAGACTTACGCAAACTTGGGCGAGCTGGTCCAGTTCGGATGGGCTTGGATCCGGCCGATTCTCAGGCCCATGACGATCCTGTGTATCCACGCATTCTCTGCGCTAAACAACGTCATACCGAACTACGGCTTCGTCATCATCGTCTTCTCCATCCTCGTCAAAGTCATCATGTTTCCGCTCACACGCCGCAGCACCGAGTCGATGGCCAAGATGCAGGAGTTAGCGCCACAGATGAGCGCTCTGAAGGAGAAGCACGGGAACGATTCGCAAAAAATTCAACAAGAGACGATGAAGCTATACAAGGAACAGGGCGTAAATCCTCTTGGAGGATGTCTTCCGATGTTCCTCCAGGCACCAATCATGTTCGCCCTGTTTAACCTCTTCCGTAGTGCGATCGAGTTGCGTCAGAGCGAATTCGTAGGGTGGATCACCGACCTCTCAAAGCCTGATGTCCTTGAGGTTGGCGGTTTTGAACTGCACATTCTGCCCCTTCTGATGGCGGGTGCGATGTTCGTCCAGCAGAAGATCACCATGAAGGATCCAAAGCAGGCAATGATGGCCTACATTATGCCACCGTTTATGATATGGATCTTTTGGAGTATGTCGTCCGGCTTGGTCCTTTACTTTACGATGTACAACCTCCTTAGTCTCCTCGAACAGCAAGCGCTAAAGCGATTTGGAAATGCAACATTAGCACCCCAAGTTCAATCAGGTGCATAAGAGGTAAGGGAGGCGGTTAATATCCACTTTGCCCATTTATGCCAATGACACCATTGTCGCGATTGCCACACCCTCTGGCGAAGGCGCTGTTGGTATCGTTCGCCTGTCCGGCCCAGAGGCCGCTCGCCTGTCTGACCAACATCTCCGTCTAAAGACACCCCTTTCCGCTACAGACAACTACCGAATCCGTCACGGTCATCTGGTTCTCGAAAACCAGGAGACAGATGAGATTTTGGCATTCGTTGCTCGATCCCCTCGAAGTTACACCGGTGAGGACATGGTCGAGATTCAATGTCACGGGAATCCCGTACTCCTGAAGCGCCTCGTAACCGCGCTGGAGCTTGCCGGTGCGCGACCAGCCGAGCCCGGCGAGTTCACTCAGCGGGCCTTCATGAACGGGAAAATAGACCTGACACAGGCAGAAGCGGTGGCAGACCTCGTTTCTGCAAAAACCGATTACGGGCTTGAGAGCGCCTACTTCCAGCTTCGTGGAGGACTGAAGAAGCGATTCCAGGAACTGGCCACAGAGCTTCGGCAGACAAAGACATTGCTCGAAGCATCTCTAGATTTCTCTGAGGATGTGACGATCGACACGGCATCAGTTCAGAAGCAGCTGCGACAAGCCGTGGACATTCTTGATCAGCAGATCCAGTCTTATGACGGCGGGAAGATGATCCGCGAAGGTGCTCGAGTCACTCTTTGCGGGATCCCGAATGTGGGGAAGTCAAGTCTCCTGAACGCTCTGCTTGGTGAGGACCGAGCAATTGTCACAGACGTAGCAGGTACAACGCGGGACACGATTGACGAGGCTATTGAAATTGCCGGAATCCAAGTTGTACTTAGCGACACGGCTGGGCTTCGAGAGACGAGCGATACGGTCGAGAAGGAGGGCACGCGTCGGTCTAGGGTTGCGCTTACTCAGGCGGACCTAGTTATCCTGATCGTCGACGGAAGTCGTCCTGTCGAGACCGAAGAACACAGTCTTCTCAATGAGCTTGTGGACCCGATCGTGGCTATCAACAAGTCTGATCTGTACAGGCACCCCTCGTGGGATGGCGTGGCGGCTTGCCCGAATTCGCTTTGGTTGTCAGCAAGAACAGGAGACGGACTTACAGGCCTGCGGCAAACACTGTCTGATCGGCTGTGTGGTGGAGTAGAGATCGGGACTGAATCCATCACGAACCAGCGCCACGCTGGAGCTCTGAGGCTTGCACGAGAAGCTTTGTCGCGAGCCGCAGTGTGTTTAGAAGAGGGGGGTGCGGGGGAAATCATAAGCTTCGAGATCGATGAAGGGCTGACCGCACTAGTGGGTATCATCGGCGAGACAACGGCGCAAGACATCCTGGACGAAATTTTCAGCCAGTTCTGCATCGGGAAGTGAGGGTGTTCCACGTGGAACATTCGCTGGAATGACAACAGGTGCAGACACACGGAACGGGTCATCGGACCTTGACCTAGAACGATTTCAAGACCTCTGTCAGGCGGTCGAGATCGGCCTTACTCCAACGGTGATCAAGGGTCTGGTCGCTTACAGGGATCTGATGCGAGCTTGGAACGGCCGTGTACGACTGGTCTCTCGTTCCAACGGGAGTAGGATCCTCGAACGACACGTGTACGAGTCGCTCCTGCTTGCACGGTTCCTGCCCGCTAGTGCGACCAGGCTGGTCGACATCGGGACAGGTGGTGGGCTACCAGGCATTCCACTCAAGATTTTTAGACCCGACTTGCAGGTTGTCCTGCTGGATTCCGCTCGAATGAAAACGCTGTTTCTTAGAGAGGTGATTCGGACTATGTCCTTGAAGGGTATAGAGGTTGTACACGACCGTGCTGAGCGCGTAGTCTCAAGCATTGGGGCAACCTTCGATCTGGCCACCTCGCGCGCCGTAGCGACGCTCGATCGAGTCTGGGCGTTTGCTCAGCCGCTCCTGAGGGCGGACGGTTCTATGTTGTCTCTGAAGGGACCCGGGGAAGCGGAGAAAGAGCTATCCGGAGCGGGTTTGGACTTTAAAGAGCACGTTTTCGAGTCAAAATATCGGCGGGTTTCGGTCGTCTGTATAAAGCAGCCCCAATAGGAAACCGTTAACAAACCCTATGCCCCAAGAAGGGCTTCAGCCTGAACATAGTTCACACATAAAGATGTCGGCCCCCCACGTTCCACGTGGAACACAGAATAGAAAAGCCCCCAGTCTCACTAGAGACAGGGGGCTTTTGCTTGTCTAAGAGTCTGATCAGCCCACGGGATTCTCGAGTCGTCCGATCCCATCGACTTCACAGACGACTTTGTCGCCGGCCTTCAACCAGAGCTGCGGGTCTCTAGCCATTCCGACACCCGGGGGGGTGCCCGTGAAGATCAGATCGCCTGGGTTGAGAGTGAAAACGTGGGACAGGTATGCGATTAGTTCGGGGATCTTAAAGATCAGCTGCGCCGTGTTTGAGTCCTGGACCGTCTCGTCGTTTAGGATACATCGAATTCCGAGATCGTTCGGATCCCCTACCTCGTCAGCTGTAACGAGATCGGGCCCGATCGGCGCAAAGGTGTCGAAGGTCTTCCCCATCATCCACTGACCGGCAGGTTTCTGCAGCTGGTAGTCCCGTGCGCTCACATCGTGTCCAACCGTGTATCCGGCGACGTGGTTCATTGCATCGGTTTGGGAGATGTTGAATCCCGATTTTCCGATCACGACGACGAGCTCAACTTCGTAGTCTGGTTCGTTGCTACTTGGAGGTAGCTTGATCGTGTCCCCGGGACCAATGATCGCCGAAGCATACTTCGAGAAGACCACCGGTTCTGGTGGGATGTCCATCCCGCTTTCAGCGGCATGGTCGGCGTAGTTGAGGCCGATACACACGACCTTCTCCGGGTTCGATATCGGTGCCAGGATTTTAACATCATTTGCGCTGAAGCTCGACCCTCCCAACGCAACAGCCTTAGATGCAGCCGAGAGCGCTGGCTCGCCGGCCTCTAGGAAAGATCGCATGTCAGAAGGGATGGAACTATCCGCTGTAGAGAGATCGATTATCTGGTCGCCTGAACGGGCTCCGATTCGATCTGCGTTTCCCTCTCGAAATGTTACGAGTCTCATGGTCGTCCTCTCTGGTCCTTAGGCTTTAGGGGAGGTCATCTCTTCAGGTTTGACGAGCTTATCGAACTCATCGCCCGAAAGGATGCCAAGTGTCTCGGCTGCTTCGCGAAGCGTCAAGTTATCGTCGAACGCTTTTTTCGCCACCTTTGCGGCGTTGTCGTATCCGATGTGCGGGTTAAGCGCCGTCACGAGCATTAGGGAGTCGCCGAGAAGTTGCTTGATGTTGTCTTGGTTTGCCTCGATGCCGATGGCGCAGTGGTCATTGAAAGCCTCACACGCATCTGCGATCAACCGGATCGATTGCAGGAGGTTATAGATCATGACGGGCTTGAAGACATTGAGCTCGAAGTTTCCACTTGCGCCGGCAAATCCGATAGCGGCGTCGTTCCCAAGGACCTGAGCAGCGACCATTGTCAGGGCTTCTGACTGAGTGGGATTAACTTTACCGGGCATGATAGAGCTTCCGGGTTCGTTTGCCGGAAGGGTGAGTTCTCCAATGCCGCAGCGCGGACCCGACGCCAACCAGCGGATATCATTCGCGATTTTCATCAGGGAGGCTGCGAGTGTCTTTAGCGTTCCGCTGAATTCAACGATGGCATCGTGCGCGGCAAGTGCCTCAAACTTGTTTGGGGAGGAAACAAACGGAAGTTCTGTAATTTCAGCAATTTGCGCCGCTGATTTGTCTGCGAATTCGGGATGGGTGTTGAGTCCTGTACCGACGGCCGTACCCCCGAGGGCAAGTTCGTAGAGGCACGGAAGGCTTCGGTTGATCCGCTCGAGACCTTTGGTCAACTGGGCCACGTAGCCGGAGAACTCTTGGCCGAGCGTAAGCGGGACGGCGTCCATCAAGTGTGTTCGCCCGATCTTTGTGATTTCCTCGAAGGTCTTCCCCTTCTCCTCCAGTGTATCTCGCAGCTGAGTGATCATTGGGATCAGGCGACGGTTGATCTCTTCTCCCGCCGCTATGTGCATGGCTGTAGGAAATGTGTCGTTCGACGACTGTCCCATGTTGACATCGTCGTTAGGGTGGACCGGGTTCTTGCTGCCCATCTCACCGCCGGCGATCTCAATTGCCCGGTTCGAAATGACCTCGTTCGAGTTCATGTTCGATTGAGTTCCGCTTCCTGTTTGCCAAACGCGAAGGGGAAAATGGCCATCCAGTTTCCCGTCTATCACCTCGTCGGCGGCCTGGCAGATCAGGTCCGCCTTCTCTTCCGGCATCTTGCCCAGCTCGGCATTGACGAGGGCAGCCGACTTTTTGAGGATGCCCATGGCGCGGATCAGCTCGCGAGGTATCCGTTCTTCACCGATGCCAAAATGGATCAGGGAGCGTGCCGTCTGCGCACCGTAGTACCGGTCGCTCGGAACTTCGATCTCTCCCATACTATCGGTTTCGATTCGATTGCTCATTTTGTGCTCCAGTTTGGGGAGGGAATCAGCGTAGAACGCAGGAAACTAGTATAGCGGCGTGTCCCATGAGGGGCAAGGAAATTGGATCTGCAGGGGCTTCAGGGGAGGCTAGCTTGCCTCGCCTTTGACGGGTCCTTACCTTGCGGGAAGCAAGCGGCGGTGGATGCCACAAACAACTCTTCCAGTGACATCCTTCGCAAAGTGTGTCAGGCCTCCTCGAGGCTGGACGTAAACAATTTTCACAAGAAGAGAGGGCAAAACTATTGAGACGGAATCGTCTGGCGATCCTGGTAGGCGCAGCCTTGCTGGCTGCGTGTGGCGGTGTTTCGGAGGATGAACACGCAAGGCTAGAAATCGAGGTTAAATCTTTACGAAACGACCTGACCGTTACGCAGAGGAAGCTTGCCGACGCGGAGAAGCAGGTTCAGAACGAGAAGGCGCGTTCGCAAATAGCTAATGATCGGTTAGCCTTCCTTGCGCAGAAGATCAACGGTGTGAAAGCGCGTATTAAGACAACAATGGGGGACATTGAAACGCAATTCTTTCCAGACAAGGCGCCGATTCACTGTTTCAACTTCATTGCCAGGGCAGAGTCTGGGTTCTACGATGAGACGCTGTTCCACCGAGTCATGAAAGGTTTCATGATCCAGGGCGGAGATCCGCTCTCGAAGGACGACAATCCGGCGAATGATGGCTCGGGTGGTCCGATCGTCAACATCCCGCACGAGTTCAACGACATCAAGCATATACCCGGAATCCTGTCGATGGCGCGTGTGGGGGATAAGTCACAGGGGGCAGGAACACAGTTCTTTGTCATGCACGCTGACTACCCGAGTCTGAACGGGCAGTACACGGTGTTCGGCAAGGTGACCAAGGGTATGGACGTCGTGAACAAGATCGCTACGACTCCGACGAAAAAGCCGGGCGATCGACCGCTTAAAGACGTTCGAATCAAGTCAATCGAGGTTTACCGGTAGTTAGTTTTCCACGCTGTGGATAACTGTGTGTGGAAAACAAGCAACGGAAAAACAGTCGGTTAAGCTGTTTCTATAAGAGAATTTATGGATCGACCGGCGGGAAAGGTAATCGATGGGGAAAGCTGGGGCGCTAGCAAAACCTGTTGTTTATCAGTAGGTTACGCCGGCCCATTTAGCTTGCTCGCGATGTGGGTATGGCATATATTGGATCGAACGTTGCCCGTTCGTTCTTGAGTGCGTGCAGGAGCTCTAGCTTGATCGAGAAAGTGAAAGACAACGTCACGGCTATACTCCAACCCTCGACGAACTTTTTGGTTCGGAGCCGGGTCACGCCTGATTTACTGACCATGATCGGTTTCGTTCTGAACCTGGTGGCCGCGACGCTGTTCGGGTTAGACGAATACCGCTGGGCCGGTCTGATGGTGCTGGTCGCAGGCATCTTCGATCTTCTAGACGGTCAGGTTGCACGAACAGGGCGAACGGAATCGAAGTTCGGCGCACTTTTGGATTCGACGGTCGATCGGTATTCGGAGATCGTCGTGTGGTTTGGGCTCGCTGTCAGCTTTATCCGGTCTGGATCTCTCTGGACAAGTTCGGCACTCTTCTTCGCGCTCGCCGGCTCTCTGATGGTCAGCTACGTTCGAGCGCGAGCCGAGGGGCTTGGCGAAGAGTGTAAGATCGGGTTCATGCAGAGACCCGAGCGCGTGATCGCGCTAGGTGTCGGCGGAGTCGTCGGCGTGATCGGCCTGACCTTTGCAGCTTGGACAATCGCGATCCTGTCTAACATCACGGTTCTCGAGCGCGTGTTCTACGTGCGGCGTCAACAGATCAATGAGGATGGAGACCGGTAGGTCACCTTCCAAAGGATGAAACAGGGAGGACGGTCTCGCGTTTGGTGAGGCCGTTTTCGTGTCTATAAGGGCGAACGGGCGTGCGCGGTTTGTTCATCACGTTTGAGGGAATCGAGCATTGTGGGAAGACGACGCAATCCCGCCTGATTGCGGATCGACTCCGGAATACGCGCCGCTCCGTCGTCCTGACTCGCGAGCCCGGAGGGACACCGCTTGGGACAGCCATACGGGAGCTGGTCCTCCAGCCTTCAACCGACCCAATCGACACGACGGCTGAACTTCTGCTGTTCGCGGCAGATCGAGCGCAACACGTTCGGACGCTAATCCAGCCGGCACTCGCAGACGGAAAGGTCGTGATTTCCGACAGGTTCCACGACTCGACACGAGCTTACCAAGGCTACGGTCGCGGGATCGACATGGACACGATCGACCGTGCCATCTCCTTGGCCACGGGCGGTCTTGAACCCGATCTGACGATCTTGATGGATGTGGATGTCGAAACGTCGCGCGCGCGCGCGGAGGCGAACGATGACAGGATTGAGCAGGACTCGAATGCATTCTTCGATCGGGTCCGACACGGGTTTCTGGAGATCGCTAGAAACAGTGCATCACGCATTATTGTGGTAAACGGTACAGAACCGACCCAAGATGTCACAGCTCGTGTCGCTGACGAAGTAGACAGACGACTAGCAAGCCTAGCAGATTGAAACAAATGATGCTTCAGGACGTCTTAGGGATGCATCGGTCGGATACGAGAAACACGCCGGAGGAAACATGAATCGAGGAAGCGGGAAGAAGCTCTGGGCCTTTACTGCGTTCGTCGCGGCACTCGGCATTTATGTGACGCTAGACTCGCGACTCGTAAAGGGCGCAGACTCGTATGCAGGTTTCGACTCTGCACTCGAAAATTTTGGCGATGCGTTCAACGAACTCTCCGTCTCATATTTCAAAGAGCTGAAGCCTGAGGATCTGACGGACAAGGCGATTGAGGGGATGCTGTCGGATCTCGACCCGAACACGCAGTTCTTCGATCGTAGAGCTCTGGATCAGCTTCGGATCAAGACAGAGGGTCGGTTCGGAGGTCTCGGCATTCGCATCAGCACGAAAGGCGGAGAGGTTCCCGTCGTGATGAGTGTTTTTGCGGGAACACCGGCAGACACAGCCGGTCTGACCTCGGGGGATCGAATCATCAAGATCGAGGGTAGCTCGACGCACGGTGAGGATCTTCAGAATATTGTCGACAAGCTTCGGGGAACGGAAGGTCAAGGCGTGACGATTACGATCAATCGTCCAGGGATCGACATCCCGTTCGACCAACACGTCATTCGAGATCGAATACGAATCCCGAGTGTCGGTTTTGCCCAAGAGATCCAGCCAGGGATCGGATACATTTCGATGTCTGGTATCCTCAACGGGCATTTTTCAGAGTACACCGGTCGCGAGCTTGACCAGGCTCTGAGCGATCTCGATGCAAATAACCTTGACGGTTTGATCTTAGACCTTCGCAGTAACCCGGGCGGTCTCCTTACCCAGGCGATCGCCGTGGCAGACAAGTTCCTTCAGCCGAACCAGGTCGTAGTTTCGACAGCAGGCCGGGACGAATCCCAGAACCAAAAATACGTCACTCGGGAGGCACCCGTAGCAGGGGAGGTCCCGCTGATCGTGCTGGTTAACGGCGGCAGTGCGAGCGCATCCGAGATCGTGGCGGGAGCGGTCCAGGACACGGACCGCGGGCTTGTTCTCGGTACGGACACGTTTGGCAAGGGATCGGTGCAGACGATTCGCCCGATCGGAAACGACAAGGCGCTGAAGCTGACGACGGCGGTCTACTACACACCGAGCGGCCGAAGCATCCACCGCACCTCCAGTCGGTTGCACCGTGGTAGCCGTCTGATGCTGGCTCTTACGGATACGGGTCGTGTTCCTGTATACGAAGCCATTTCGGTTATCGGGCAGGCAGAAGAGCGGGAAGATGCGGTCAACGATCTGATGCAGCAGTTCGGGCTGAGTGCTGAAGACGCAGAAAAATTGATGCGGACGGATCTGACCGGTCTTGTCGGGTTAGGTGTCCGGGAGGATAACAAGGCCCCGAAAGGGAGCGACCCGGAACAAAAGTTTAAGACATCCGGCGGTCGCACGGTGCACGGGGGTGGTGGAATCAAACCGGATGTGGAGATCAAGCGCGATCGACGTCCACGGATCGCGGTTGAGTTCATCAGGAACTACATGTTCTTCGACTTTGCCGTGAACTATGCGATCGGGCGCGACTTCCCGACCAATTATGCCGACTGGACACCGCCTGACGATCTCCTCAATCACTTCAGAACGTTTATCGCGGACACGTCGAACACGAGTGGTTACCGATACACGTCGGTCACCGAGTACAGACTGAAGGAACTGAAGCTGTCATTCAAGGATCGGGAGATGACCGATGCCGAAACGGCCGCACTCGAACAGCTCCAAGCTGCGTCGGAAACACAACGTGAGGTTGAGTTCGACGACGCCAAGGTGGACATCCGGAATCAAATCGTGGAAGCGCTCGCAGAGCGTGTCTGGGGAGAACAGGCAAAGCAGCTCGCCTCACTGCGCGGCGATCGACAGTATGAGGAGGCGGTCAAGATTCTCAAAGACCAAGCGGTCTATAAACAGAAGATGAAGCTCGCTTTGGCCGACGATTCTAATTAGCTGATAGAGAGTAGATCTAGAAAGGAAAAGAGGGACAGTCGCGATGATTGTCCCTCTCTTGTTACTTGGCGTCTAGGTTGTGGACGGCGTCCCAAGACTCAAGTGGTGGCGAGAGTTTCATCTCTCGGCAGCGCTCTATGAACACGTTGCACGGTCCGTCCTCGGGGTCGAGCTTCAGACCGGACTCAAAATGGGCGATGGCCTCGTCCCATTTTCGTCCCGCGTAGCACTGGAACCCCTCCTCGTAGATGCCTACGACATCGAGCTTTGATTTGTCGACCTCACCCTTGCGACCGAGGACTTCGTAGACCTGCACGGGTTCGTCCTTCCCTACCACCCGGATGCTGTCGAGTGTGCGGACCTCGCAGATATCCCCGGCAGCTCTGAGCGTTTCGTCCGAGATCATGGTTGTGATCCCGTAGGCCTTACCGGCGCCCTCGAGGCGGGAGGCAAGGTTGACGGCGTCACCCATTACAGTGTAATCGACCCGGGTGTGCGATCCGAGGTTCCCGACGACCATCTCACCAGTGTTCACACCCATTCGTACGCGCAGGAACTCACCGCGGCCCTGATCCGCCCACATCTTCCGGAGTTCGACCATCCGGTTTTCGCGCTCGAACTTCTCGCGAAGCTCCGTGCATTTCTGCTGCATGTCGACACAGGCGAAAACAGCCGCCTGCGCATGGTCGTGCATCGGTACGGGTGCACCCCAAAAGGCCATGATCGCGTCACCTTCGAACTTATCGATCGTGCCGTTGTGGATCGCAATGATCTCACACATTTCGGTAAGGTACTCGTTTAGGAGCTCGACAAGTTCGACGGCTGTGACGTTCTCGGAGATGGTCGAGAAGCTTGCGATGTCAGAGAAGAAGACGGTCATGACGCGCTGATCGCCACCAAGCTGAGTGACGAGATCCGGGTTTTCCACAAGCTGATCGACAACCTTCGGATCGAGGTAGTGCCCGAAGGCGCCTTGGACGAAGTCCTTCTCCTTCTCTTTCTGAACGTAGTTGTACAGCGTGATTGAGAGATAGCCCACAGTCAGCGTTGTGACTGGTCCAAGGATGTCGATCCAGAGCTCGAACTGGAGGAAAAGCAGGATCGCGGCGGCCACGTAGACGCTCAGTAGCACAAGGATAACGAGTGCCCCTGAGATAGCCTTAAACCTAGGAACGAGGAACCCGATCAGCACGCCCAGAACGACCATTATCAGACCATTCTGCCAAGGTGGAAGCCTGCTAAGAAAGTTTTGTGTCAAGATGGTATTAAATACATTTACGTGTGCACCGAGCATGGCCTCACGCGCGCCGAACGGAGTCGGGTTGAGATCATGCGTTCCGGTTGCGGTGAGTCCGTAGAAAAACACTGTCCCGTCGAACTCGTCCCGCGTGATCACGCGTGCCTTGCCGCCTTCCCCGTGGAGTCCCTCTGCCTTGACCTGGTCGAGGAAGAACAGAGGCCGGTGCTTGTCGCTGAGTCCGTCCCCATCGATAAGAGATTTCAGCACGATTACGTTGTGCTCAATGTCCTTCATTGAGTAGCCATCGAGCCTGTCCGCCACCTCTGACACGGAAAGGTCTGGCGAATCTTGCAGGATGGCCGCGACCTTGAGGTTGTCCCGAACTTCGTTGAAGAATGAGGAGAACACCTCGACCACGGGCGGGAGTTCGTCTTCCGGTATGCCGAAGGTAGTCTTCAAGAACTCTTCGACGGTCAGGTCAGGGTTGAGCGTGAGCGCTTGCTCGATCGCGAAGCAATCTCCGACGATGTGCTTCGCACCGATCAGTGTTTCGGGATCTAGATCAGCCGCTAGGGCAGTGGTCGATGCGGCTTCCAGATACTGTCCATCATCCTCAAAGGCCGCCGGAGTCTCGCTCAGCAGGTTCTTGGCGAACTTGAGCGCCCTGTTCTCGTGCTCCGTTGCTGCGAATTCCATGACGAGGTTGTATGGCAGGTGTCGGTAGGTCTCGTTGAAGGAGCCGGCCCAGTTGACAAGCATTTCATACTTCCCGTCAGTCGGGATGCGAACCTCGCGCACCGTCTGGCCCTCGATAGTCGCGTTGGGCAGGCCGATGTATCCGTCCTCAAACTGTACTTTGTCGAGCGGGACGTCCATGTAGTCGCAGGCCATGACGAGACCCAGCGAGAAGTAGATGCGCCCGTCGTAGTAAAGGGCGAGTCGATAGTGGCGGACGATGCCGTCGTGATCGGGTTTCGGAAGCGCGAAACCGACGCCTCGGGAGCTCTGAATATAGTCGTGTAGCGGTACTTCCATGTCCGTCGCGAGGTAGAAGCGTTCCGCTTTGGATGGGTCGATCGGGGTGGAGAACGGCGCGAGGTCGGCCACCGCGGCATCCTTCGCCGGAGATCGAGCTCTCAGGTTTTCTTGAGTGAACTGGAGTGAGCGTCCCTCGGCGATCTCGAAGGTCTGCGCGTTGTAGACGATATGCGTCTTACGTGCGGCGGCTACGAACTCTTTGTCGTGGTCTCGAATCAGGTTGGTGAGGTCCGCCCGTGAGAAGGAGTCTCCCTCGAGCATTTCAAGGTCTTCGGGTGATATTTCCTGTTCACTCGGTTCGTAGAAGAAGATATCGAAGCCGATCATGTTCGCACCGAAATCACTTATTGTGTTGATCAGATCGGCGTGCTTGTCACGGGTCAACGGCCAGCCGTGTTCCTGCAACGCGGCGTCGTCGATGTCGATGGTGGCCACCGACCTCATCTGCTTCGGTTGACCGACCCAGTCGTTTCGCTTGAGGAAACGGAAGTCGTAACTGCTTGACTCGAGGTCTTGGTAGAGGTGTGTCATTGAAAATAGCGCGATGGCGACGCCCGATGCGATGCCGATCAGGAGGTGACTCCAGTCCTGCTGTTTCTCGTTTTTTTGTTTCTCTTCTTCAGCCATCGATTCCCCCGGGTTTATTCAATCGGCATGTTCTGAATCAGCGACAGAATATAGTGCTCCCGTTGTAGACGGTGCAAAGCGGTGTAGAAAAAAAGAGCAGCGCCAGACAACCGACGCTGCTCGTGTTTGATCGCTCTGACGGAGAGGGATTGCCTGAGTTTTACTCGAAATTCTTGAGTTCCTCTTTGGCCGCCGCCGCGAAGTCGGAATCGCTGTGGTTCTCGACGATGTCCGTGTAGGTGTCCTTCGCATCGGCTGTCTCGCCGAGTTGTGCGTGGCATTGCGCGATGAAGAACATCTGCTCGGCCACCGTGTCGGCTTCAGGAGCGGCCTTGATCGACTCTTGGAGCTGCGTGATCGCGTTTTTCAGGTCGACACGGCTTGGGTAGCGGACGCCACCTTTGTAGTATAGCTGGTCCAGCACCGCATCTTCAGCTTCCGCGCCACGCACACCAGCGACCGTCCGTGTCTGCTGTGTCTCGTGCGCCCTGTTCTTGGCGACCTTCTGGATTTTTTTCCAGCGGTTCAGGAACGCGCTCGAAACCTTGACTTTCTCTTCTGTCTTAACTTTGGTCTTCTCTTCTGTTTTAACTTCGGTCTTCTTTTCCGTGTCCTCGGCGAGCGACGGCGAGGACACGAGGCTTGCCGAAATGATTCCGGCCACTGTGAGGGAGAAGATACGCTTCATGTCGTTTCCTCCTGAGATGATCACTTTCCCGACGGCGAGTCTTCGGTTTCGAATAGTGTGTGCTTCGTTCTACAACAAAAGTATACGGAAAATCCCGTCGGGCACCCGTGATTCATGACACGCCCAGCGCGATTTCTGTAGAGAAAACACGTTGTTAGTTACGATCGTGTCCGTTTGGTGTCACACTTGGAGCGTAACTAATTTCCAAGAAATTCCAGCTGACCGTTCAGGCTGCTATCCAACTGGATCGCTTTCTGATAGGCCTCTATGGCCTTCGCTCCGTTGCCCTGTAGATGGTAGACGATCGCTAGGTTGAGGTAAAATCCGCCGTTTGATGGGGCCTTCTGAGAGGCCTGTGTGAACATCTCGATTGCGAGATCGTAGTTCCGAGTTCGAACCGCCGAGACACCTTTTCCGTTGAGCGCCTCCACGTTGTTCGGGTTGAGGGACAGGGCCCGGTCAAACTGCTCGATGGCACGGTCGAGTCGTGCAAGTCGCAGGAAGGCAGCGCCATCGTCGTAGGCTTTCTCTGAGGCGATCTTCTGGAGCGGTCCGATGGTCTGAGATGCCGGGGTGGAGGCCATTTCGATCGACTGGAGGGGCTGACCGCCCGTGATGAAGTCGAGGCTGCCATCGAGGCTCGAATCTAGCTTGAGTGCCTGTCTGTATGCCCGTATCGCGTCGTCTTTCTTGCCCTGAAGATGGTACGTGACCGCGATGTTGGTCTGGAACCCGGCGTTGTCGGGTCGGATGTTCGCCGCGCGCTGATATAGCGCGAGTGCGTCGTCGTAGCGTCGCTGCTTAGTCGCGATGACACCCTTGCCATTTAGCGCCTCTGCGTTGTTTGGGTCTAACGAGAGGGCTCGATCGAAGGTCTCCGTCGCCCGTTCGAATCTGCTCAGCCTCAGGAGTGCCGCTCCGTCATCGTAAGTCTTCTCGGAAGCGATCTTCTGGAGCGGGTCGGTCTGCGCAGCAACGCCACCACCTGTTCTCCCTCCCTTCAAAAAGTCGAGCACCCCTGCGAAATCAGAGTTTGTATTGACGGCCAACTGGTAAGCCTGCTCGGCATCTTCCGTCCGACCCTGCAGGTGGTAGGTTAACGCGATGTTGATCCGGAAACCGGCATCGTTCGGGTTTAGCTCAAGTGCTTTAGTGTAAAGTTGGATCGCCTCCTCGTAGCGACGATGCTTAGTCATAACGACGCCCAGGGCGTTGTAGGCGTCAGCCATCCCGTCGTCCATCTTGATTGCTTCGGTGAAGGATTCTTCTGCGCGCTCGAGCTGCGAGAGCCGCAGATACGCTGCGCCCGCGTCGTAGAAACCCTCGGCGCTGTCGAGCGATACGCCAGAAGAGAGCGCGATCCGGTCAAGACGGTTGTCAAAGAAGGCGAGGTCGCGATCGAAGAGCTCGGCGATTGCGGCTGTCGGGGGAATCTCGATCGTCGCGTCAGGCACAACACCCGGCCTGAACGTGCCCTGAGCATCGGACACGAGGATCTCGTTGATGAAGCCCCGCTCCTTGCGGATGTAGTATTCCTTCGCACCGTTGCGCCAGGCGTCGGAGAAGGAAGAACCGAAAAGCGTCGTCTCCACGGGGATCCAAATGCTGTTATTCCAGAGAACATACTCCTTCTCGTTCAGGAAGAAGTCGCCCGCATCCTGAACGGAGATACCGCTGTCGAACATCATGTAGATGTGGCCATACTCGGGATCGTTCACATCAAGAACGGCCGTCGGAATGTTTAGGTTCTCTAGCATTGAGCAGAAGAGAGCCGTGCAGTCATCGCAGTCGCCGATCTTCGCCTCAAGGAATTCGTAGGGATACTTGACGGTGTCGAAGACCGAGTCATCCTCGAATATTTCAAGATACGGCGTGGTCTGATCCTGCTGGTATCGCAGGCCGTGCGCCCCGATCGCGTCGAAGATCAGTGCGGCCTTCCCAATGTTGTTGTTCCCAAACTTCTCCCTCAGACGATCCGCGTACTGGGCGACCAGTCCGCGGGCGAAAGAGTCGACCGTCCGGCTTTCGGGTGTGATGAATGCAGCGATCCGTCGTGGGTTCGACCAAGAGAGCTTTCCCTTTCCGAGCACGTAGACACTGCTGAGTGTCTTGCTTGCCGTCTTCGAGCGGCGGCCTTGCTGGTAGGTCACTTTCACGGTCGGCTGAACGAGGTTGTCGTAGTAGGACGGCTGTGTGGACAGCAGATCCTGCGGGAACGTGAGCTTCATCCCGTAGCGCTCGGTGCTCTGCGGCGGAAGGGTAAACGACTCCTGGTGCGGCGCGTCGGTCAACGTCGGAACCACGACGCTGACTGTGACCGGTAACGGATCCGGGGAAGAGTTGCGCAATACGACGTCGACGAAATCGCTGGCCTCGTAGGTGCGATATAGCGACTTGAAGACAGGGGCCGGTCGGACGATCGCGTCCTTGATGTTCACAACGGAGGCGTTGTAGGACAGCGAGAGCGTCGCGTGATGTGTTGCCGGCAGGATCGGGTGATTCTCGAAGGCATAGTCGAGCTGGATCGAATTGTATTTGAGACCGAACCCGAGTGCAAAGGCTAGGCTGTTGTCGGCATTAGACGGCTGGCTCAGGGCACGGTTTAGGCCGCCGCGCACGATAAGCGATGCGAGAGGTTGATACTCGGCTCCCACGTGGACGTTGTTCTGGTCGATGTCCGTTGCCAGCGTGATGTCGCGAGTCGCCTGGATCGCCACACCAGCCCTGATGTTCTGCTCGAAAATCTCTTCATCGAACTGCGTGTTGTCGTCCTGCACTTTCGTGCCACCGGCGTCCTGAAGTGTCAAACCGAACCGAAGTCTATTGAGAGACGAATGTTTTGGTGCGAAGATGAGACCGAGGTCGAATCCGAATCCGCTAGCGCTGCGCAGGCTGACACCGTCGAGCTCGATACTCTGGAAGAGCGCCTTTGTGCCCACACCGAGAGAGAGCGTGCGATGAAGCTGGAAGCCATAGCCGACGTTGATGATGTTGAGTGCATCCTTAAGCTCGTCGTCACCGAAGCTCTCACGCAGCCAGTCGATCCCGATGGCGTGACGCTCAAACAAGGGGAAGACATAGCTTGTGAAACTGTTGTTGAGACCGAGTCCAAACCGATCGGCGTATGAGAAGACGAGCTCCTGTCGCTGGAGCATCGCTACGCCGGACGGGTTCCAGAAGGTGGTTGAGGCATCGTTAGACAGAGCAGTGACCGTACCGCCCAGGCCTACGGAACGCGCAGTGGTGGCAACAGAGGGTCTGTCGGCGTAAACCGACGATATAAGGCTCAGACAGAAGAGTCCGGCAATGATCAGACGCTTGGTCATGGCGAGACGGAAACCCTCTGTCCTGAGTCCACGCCCGTTTGGGAGGACGTCGACCCGTCGGATGTTGTGAGCTCTATGCGTAGTTTTCCAACCCCTGATGTTGCAACGAAGATCTCTGGGGTCGCCGACCCGCCCGCAATCACAGTGTTGGCCAACAATTTGGACCCTTCGAAGACCTGGACCGTTAGGCCGACTCCGTCAGCGGCGTTGATTCTGGTAGGCGCGACGACGATGCCGGAGATTCCATCGGTGTCGTTCCTGTAGAGCGTCGATCCTTCGAAGCCCGGGAAGCTGCTGTTGACCAGGTAGAGATCGGGGTCTAGGTCGCCATCGTAGTCAGCTGCTGCTGCGCTGATGGCATTCGTTGCGGAGGCTGAGATGCCTGAGCCAGAAGCCTCGGTGAACGTGCCCGATGCCTGAGTGATCAGTGCGCTAGCTTGGCCGTTCTTCGACTCCGCACCGTTCGCGACGAAGACGTCAGCGTCACCGTCGCCATCATAGTCTGCCCAGGAGCTAGCCCAGCTGACCCAGGACGCCCCGGTGTTCTTGATGTCGCCACTCGCGATGTTCGTGAACGAGTCGTTCCCGTCATTCCGGTAGAGTGCATTACCACCGACGTTTACGACGTAGAGATCAAAGTCACCATCGAGATCGTAGTCGATCCAGGAAGCACTCCGGCCGACATCCGTGTTGTCGATCGACGCCTCGCCAGCGATCTCCGTGAAGGCACCACTGCCGTTGTTCTTGTAGAGCGCGTTGTTCTGCTCCCGGTTTACGACATATAGATCGAGATCTCCGTCGCCGTCATAGTCTGCCCACGCTGCTCCTTCTGTGTCACGTATATCCGCGACTTCAGCGGTTTCGCCGCGTTCAGAGAAAGTTCCGTTCCCGTTGTTGTGATAGAGCGTGTTTCGGAAGCGTCGCTTACAGACATAGATGTCGAGCAGTCCGTCTCCGTTGTAATCACCCCACACGGCACTCGTCTCGTCGCCTTGGCTGATGACGTTTACACCTGCGGTGCCCGTCACATTCGAGAAAGTTCCGTTTCCGTTGTTTCGGTAGAGCTGATCCTGCTCGAAGAAGTTGACGACATACAGATCCAGGTTTCCGTCGTTGTCGTAGTCCGCCCAAGATGCGGCTACGCTGTTCCGGGCATCTCCAATGCCAGCGGTGCTGGCCACGTCGCTGAAGGTCCCGTTCCCGTTGTTCCGGTAGAGCCGATTGATGCTGTTGCTGACAGAACTGGCCCAGTTGGTTACGTAGAGATCGAGGTCACCGTCACCGTCGTAATCTCCCCAAGTGGCATTGGTCCCGACGCGCGGCGCGGCTGCTAGTGAGTTCCCCACGTTGGCCGAAACGGTCACGTCGGTGAACGTCGGTTGGCCAAGGACGGGGAGGGCTGACAGGGCGAGACCGGACAGGAGACTCAGCGTATGTCGGGTCCAATATTTTACGCGTAGTCTCATCGGTTCACCACTGCGACCGTCTTCTGTTCACGCGCGCCACCTGCGTCGATCGAGACGATGTAGAGCCCGCTGCTGACAGGATCGCCGTTGTGATCGCGGCCGTCCCAGCTGACGACGTTACGACCGGCGTTCATCTGCTGGCCGGGAATCAAGATCGTCGTAAGCTTGCCGGAGCGATTGTAAATCTCGATCCGGACGCTGGCGGAATTCGAGAGGTCGAAGCTGATGTCCGTGGTTTGAAGCAGGAAGGGTATTGCATTCCCACCGGCAGGTCCTCCACCGGGCCGCCGTGCGACTCTGCCCGGGGAAAAAGCGCGATTGCTGAAGTTGATGTTTGCGATCCCTCCCGATCCGGTCGATGTGGCTGTGTCTTCGAACAGTCCGTAGATGCTGAGGTCCGTGATGGGGACGCGGATTCGATCGCCTGACACGGTTCCCCCGAGTCGTGTCCACGTCGCTCCAGACAGCTGGAAGACGGCGAGACGGTCACGGTTCGAACCGGGCGGGATGCTGAAGTCGAGGATTGCTGCCTTTCGAAGCTCCATCGCGGGATTGGACGAAATCTCGTAGGCGCCGTATGAGGCCGTGGTTCCGGACGGTTCCTGACCTATAGGGACGGGGTCGATCCTGACATCTGGGTTCTCGGTCAACGACGAAGGCAGGACATTCGGAGAGACCTCGAGCGTCACCCCTCCGTCGGGACTCTCGACGACACCGCCGCCACCGGGAGCGATCAGCGCAGGGATCAGGCGCTCAAAAGCCGTCATCGTGTTTCCTTTCAGGTCTGTTCCGCCAGTCACGCGAACGACGAAGCTGCCTGAAGGCACATCATCCTTGATATCGACTTCACCGATCCAGAGGTCACCGCTGAAGCTTAGCTGGGTCAGCGTCAACGGCCGAGGTTCGCTCGCAAGTTGCAGTGTGACGGTGGGTGATACGTTGTTGTCCATGCCGGCCGGCTGATCGTTGAAGTCGATGACCACCGACGCGCGGCGACCCATAGTCAGCACGCGTGGACGAACGGTGACGCTGTCTATTACGGGACTGACCGTATCGACGATGAAGCTTTCGTCCTCTGCCCAGTCGGATGAGAGGAGCGCGCTGTCGATCGTGCGTGCTGACCAGAAATAGCGTCCGCTCTCGAGGTTACGCAGGACAAGAGTGTTCGATTGGAGCGCACCGAAACCGATCGGAGAGACGCCCGAACGAACGTCGTTGGACTTGGTCGTCAGCCCGACGCGGACCTCNTATGTCAGCGCGGCGGCGGGTGTGGGTGTCGTGCCCGTGTCCTCACCCGTAAGCCACGTCAGGGCCGCATCCGCGCCACTTGTAGTGGCTGACAATTCCCGGGGAGCGATCGGCGCNCGGTTCGGGTTGAAGCGTGATTCGAGGTTGTCGTTGGCGCGCGACACGAGCTCGAAGTCGATCCCGTCCTCAGANGATCGCCCAGCGCTCAGAAGGTCGAGATCGCCGTCTGAATCGATGTCGGCCCAGCCCAGTGCTCCGAAATCGACACCTCGCANAACATCGATCGATTGNTGCACAAAGCTCCCCGACTCGTTCCGGTAGATCTCCAATAGCGGTCCGGTGTCACCGTTTCCGAGGATGGCGAGATCGAGATCGCCGTCGTTATCGAAATCACCCCATTCGAGGTCCGATGCCGCACCACCCANGATGCTCTGGCTCTTTTCTGTGAGNAGACCTGTACCGTCGTTCTCGTNGAGCCGCGTGATCCGGCCAACCGTGATGTCGAAGCCGCTGGTTANCAGGTCGAGATCACCATCGCTGTCGTAATCGCCCCAAGCCAGAGAGCTGGCGAAGGAGCCACGGAGAGTCGATCGCGNGTCCTCTGNGAGNGTGCCCGTAGGATTGTTCTGGTAGATCGTGAGCGAGGCCTCGAAGGTGTCNGACGACTGGCCGATGATCNCCAAGTCGAGGTCGCCGTCGGAATCGTAATCACCCCAGCCCAAGTCGCCATTGTCGGCGCCCGTGAGCGATATGGATGTCTCTTCCGCAAAGGAGCCGTTGTCGTTCCTGTAGATCTTCGCGACACGTTGCCCGCTGATCTGTCCCATCGCCGCCAGATCGAGATCGCCATCATTGTCGAAATCACCCCAGTCAATGTCNCCGGAGCTCAGTTGATCAAGCACTTCGACGTTTGCGAGGTTGAGGGCGAAGTCCCCGAGTTCAAGTCGATTGCGGTAGAGGTGGGAGAATCGATTCCCGGCAGCGTCCGTCCCGACGAGCGCTAGGTCGAGATCACCATCGTTGTCGTAGTCACCCCAGGCGGCATCACCGCTGAGAAGGCCTTGAAATACANCTTGTATGTGCTCGGTCAGGANACCTGCATCGTTCCGGTAGAGGATCGTACGCCCACGGCTGTCGACATCCCGGCCCAGAAGGATCAGGTCGGCATCGCCATCGTTGTCGTAGTCACCCCATTCGAGAGCTGCATCTCGAAGCGGTCTGAGATTCTGNGANGAGCTAACGAGATCCTGAACGCGGAACAGTTCCTCCTGACTCTCTACCGACACGGCGAAGCTNGGGTCGACTGCTTGAACTGCCCAGTAGTAAGTGTCTCTGGCAAGCGGGATNGCGAGGGCCAGCGTCTTTGCAGACCCCACGTTTCCAACACCGACTGTTGCGGCGCCCGAGAAGACGTCGTTGCCGCTAGGAGATGTTCCGATGCGGAGGTTATAGGTGAGCGCCGTGGAGGTCGATTGTGAGTCCGATCCATCGTTCCAGTCTAGGGAAACTCCCNGACTTGTGACGAAGGGCTTGCCCAGTCGGTCCGGGGGTTGAGGTGAGGTGTTTGCTACAGAGCCTCCTTGGTTGGCGTAGAGCGTGGTCGCACGAGATTCGCCGTCGACTTCGCCGGCCACGACCAAGTCCAGATGACCGTCACCGTTTGCATCGCCCCACGCCAGATCACCACCTCTAGATCCTGTAAGGGTCTGTCCTTGATCTTCAGTCAGCNTTCCGGGTGGATCGTTCTCGAGGATAAAAGTCAACCGCTCGGAGATGTTCGTCTGGCCGCTGGCGGCGAGGTCGAGATCCCCGTCGTTGTCNTAGTCCCCCCAGGCCAGTGAGCCCACGATTCGACGTGAACTGAAGGTCAGGTCTTCGCGCAGGATTCCAGCAGCGTTCGTGAAAATCTGGAAGGTCGCCTCCCAGTCACCATTCCATCCTGAGACCGCCAGATCGAGATCTCCATCGCTGTCGTAGTCCGCCCACTTGAGGTCGCCCCCGGAGATCGCGGGCAGCTGGCTGTTTCGAGTATCCAGGGTCAGGTTGCCGAGTGGTTCGTTCACGTAGAGTGCGGCCCGACGGCTGCCATCAGTTCCGTAGCCGGTCAGGGCCAGATCGAGATCGCCGTCCCCGTCTAGGTCCCCTAAAGCGAGGTTGCCTTGGTAGAGGTTAAGCAACCGTTCAGAGTTCGGAGCATCGNCCTCGAGACGGGGCGAGCCGGCGAGAGGGCTGCCGACTCGGCCGGCGTCGATGCGGGCATTCCTGAATAGAACAGTGCGCGCGTTGCCGGCGGCCGTCATCCCGGAAGCGAGAAGGTCGGGATCGCCGTCCCCATCGTAGTCTCCCCAGGCAAGAGCGCTGTATCTGAGCGTTTCGGCTTGAAGGTCAGACTGGGAGAGGTCCTCAACGAAGCCAGCGGCCGTGTTCCTGTAGAGGACGAGCGAGCCCTTGTTGGAAGCTGTCAGGCCGGACAGGGCGAGATCGAGATCGCCGTCCCCGTCGTAGTCGCCAAAAGCTACGGCGCCGCCCTGAACGCCGATCAGGCTGGACGATTGCTCGGTCAGGATGCCGCCGTTGTTCAGGTAGAGTTGCGCGACCGGAGTGCAGTCGTCAGCTGAACCGGTCAACCCGGTTACGAGCAGATCAGCATCGCCGTCCCCGTCGATATCCGCCCACGTGGTCGTGGCGTTCCACACGCCCGTCAGCGACTGTGAGGACGTAAGCGTTTGAGCGTCGACGTGTACGACGATCAGGAAAGTCAGGAGTGATGCCAGGACAGGAGACAGGATCGAGCCCGGTCGTTTTCCGGCTGGAGGAATGACGATCATGCGCCTCGAAAAAGGAGGAAGTTCAGGCTGTTCNTAAGCTCGTTTTCAAGCGCCGGAAGTCTATGCGCCACGATCANCGAAGTCAAGCGATTTCAAGAAGATGTCACACCTTCGAATACCGCGAGAAAGAGCAAAAAATAGGGAAATCTATGGCTGCGCCTCCATCCAGATTCAAGACCGGGCCGAANACCGANTTGCTGGCAGCCAGACCAAAATACCGAGGGATACGAACGGCCGTCACTCCGAGCCTTTCGTCTCGTNTCTNTGTTAAATAGAGCACATGGGAAGGGCCGACCGAGACGCCCCGGCCGGCCCGTTCACCGNTGCGCTATANCTGCTCCCCTACTTCAGNAGCAGCATNTTGTGAACCTGCGAGAANNGCTGTGTCTCTCCGATTGCCTGAATCTTGTAGAGGTACACACCACTCGCAACGCTTCGTCCGACCGTGTCCATGCCATCCCAGCGAAGTGCGTAGAAGCCGGGGACCTGGTCTTTGTCTACAAGTCGCACGACTTCCTGACCCAGAATGTTGTAAACCACGAGGCGGACCTGAGAGGCCTCTGGAATAGCATACCGAATCGTTGTTTCGGGGTTGAACGGATTCGGGAAGTTGTGATCCAGGGCGAAGTCCTTCGGGACCAGTGCGAGCCGGTCACCTAGGTTCTGCGCTGCGCTCACGTTCAGCTTACCGTCTATGATTAGACCTTCCACGATGTTGATCAGGTTCCCCTGAGGATGGTCTGTCTTCAGCACGAACTGGAGGCGGGCAACAACACCCTCGCCTGTAACCGCTGCGCCCTCGGTGATCGCGCCGGCAATGAAAAGATCACCTTTTGCGGGATTGTGCAGGAGCGTGCCGAAAATTTCGGCCTTACGCTCACCCGAGTTTAGAAGTGCATCGTTGCCTTGGTATGCTTCGACGAACTCCAGTGCGTCCGTATCGTAGCTGAAGCGAAGCCCGCTACCCCGCATGTTAAGGACATCCTTTGCGTGGATTTCGACTACAAGCTCCCCTCCTGCCTCGCTCGATGTTGGACGACCAACCAATTCGAGCTTCGTGCCGTTGTCGATCCCATAGCTCAGGGCGACGACAACCGGCTTCGATGCGGACTCACCTTGGATGAACGTAGTGCCAAAGGCACCGACGAAGGTCAGGAAGTCCGTGAAATCGACGGTGCCGCTTGCATCGAAGTCAGCGCCGACGTTGTAATCTCCGTCGCTGGATGTCTTGTTGAACGTAGAAATAAGGTTTAGAAAATCGCCAAAACCGACCGTGTAGTCTCCGTCGATGTCGCCCGGGAACGGAAGGGCGTCGCTGTTGACGGTGAAGGACCCGGTCAAGAAGTCACTGTCGAACGTGCCGTCGCTGGCCTTGATTCGGTAGTGATATGTGACGCTATCCTCAAGCTCGCGACCAACGGTCCAAGCTGTGACGCCTACAGGATCGGAGGACCCCATTCCCGCGCCTTCACTGAGACCAGAGTCCAGCGAGATCGCGTCCAAGAAGTCTGAGGAGGACGACAACTGGAAGGTGTAGTTCAGTGCATCGCCCTCAGTAAGCGGCGCGCTGTTGTTGACTGCGAACGTCGGCTGTAGCGGGTTGCCCTGCTTTACGTAGAGAGTGGGTGTCGACGGACCGATACCGGCAGCGGGTGTGACTGCGGCACTGGCCGTCGAGGCATCGCTCTGGACGTTGTTTAGACCGAGTGCCTTGGTCTGATACGTATAGGTCGTTCCGTTCTGGACGTTGTTGTCGATGTATGTGGTCACGTCCTCAAGCGTAGCGATGGCCGAGTAACTGCCATCACCTGACTCGCGCTCTACGATAACACCGACGACTCCACCGGCCTCGCTGGCTGTCCAGGACAACTGAACGGCGCCGTTACCGGCTGTAGCCGTGAGGCTTGTCGGGGCCGATAGTGTCGGCGTTTCACCTGCGGCGAGCGTTGTGAAAGTCAGCTCGCTGCTCGTGGCGCCTTGGTTACCGGCGCGATCGATCGACGACACAGTGTAGGTATATGTNGTCGCAGGCGTCAGGTTCGTGAGTGCCACGCTGTGCTCGAGCACATCCTCAGAGTCACCNGTATTGAAATCGAGNCTCCCCGAGGTAGTNCCGTAACGGATGGCACTGTCGGACAACTCNTTTGTCNTCCANGTNATCAGNGCTTCTGTATCGGTNGCTGANGCNGAGATCGACGAAGACGTCGGAGGCGTNGTATCNGGCAGCGACTCCGTNGAAAACTCNAGGACGGAGCTTGTCGCAGGACCNTTGTTGTTCTGGTCTGTCGANCTGGCTGTGTAGTAGTAGGTGGTGCCTGCAGTCAGGTTNGTCAGNGTGATCGAGTGGTTTGTATTAAAGTCCGACTCNTTTCGCGTTTCGAGGAGTTGATCGGAAGCCGTACCGAAGGCGACCTCTGAATCGGCAGCTTCCGACGTCTCCCAGGATATCGTTGCCTGACGGTCGTTCACGTAGATGACCGTGGGNGCTGTGGAGATCACGGGAGCTGTTAGGTCCTCTCCTGCTTGAGTGGTTCCAAAAACCACAGCACTCTTTGTGGCGCCGTTGCCAGAAGCGTCGGTAGAACCGACCTGATAGGCGTAGGTTTTTCCGATCGCGAGCTTGGTGAGAACCATCCTGTGCGTTGTCTCATTTGTCGTCGAGACCTGCTGGTCCCCCAAGCTGGCCTCAGATGCACCGAAGTCGATCGCGGCGCTCGAGCTTTCGTCCGTTGACCATTCAATGGTGAGACTCTCAGATGTCGATGCGACAACCGTCGGGCCACCTGTGATCACAGGCCATTGCGTGTCGGCCTCGGTTGTTGTTGTGAAGCTACCGAATCCACCTGGTGGCTGAAGCTTTTTCAGCGTTGGGTCACTGCCGCTGACCGTATTGCCAGCCGCGTCGGTCGAACTTACCTGGAAGAGATAACCAAGGCCCGGTGTCAGACCCGTCACTGTGATGACGTGGCGACGCCGAAGCCGGTTTTCCTCATATACAATCTGGGAGGCGGCACCGAAGACAGGAGTCCCATCCACTGCAGCCGCCTCTGACCCAGGTGCTACACCCACCGCGACACGTGAAGTCGCGAGTTCATCTGTGCGCCACTTTAGGACAACCAAGTTGTTCCGGATTTCCGCAAGCGGACCTTCCGTGATGACCGGTGGATTTTCATCTTCGGTCGCCAGAGTTCGGAATTTATGATCCCGACTAAGGCCGACAATCGTTCCACTCGCGTCCGTGGTGACGACGTTGCCAGAGGCATCGGCAGAGCCGACCGCATAGTGATACTTGGTTGCAGCTTCGAGGTCGGTAATGGTCACCGAGTGGAAGCGAACGCCTTCAGCGTCCTCAATCTGCTCGGTATAGTTGGTCGTCGTCCCCCAACTGACACGCGTGTCCGAAGGCTCGTCGGTTCCCCAAACGACAGTGGCCGAACTCGCGGTGATATTTACGACGCTTGGACCTCGGACGATCGTTGGTGCCTCCGTATCCGCGCCGCTACGGGTTGTGAAGGTCTGGAGTGCAGTGGTAGACGAGTTACCCTCTGCGTCGACGGTTTCTATTTGATATTCATACTTCGTTCCTGCCAAGAGTCCCGAGATCGGTACCCCGTGTCGGCGCTTGAACTCTAGATCCTCGATGGCATCGTCAAAGTCGTCCGCGGTCTTCTCGTCACGGATATGAATAGTGGCCGAGTGTGGCTCGTCAGCACCCCAGTTGATGCGTGCGCCATCTTCTGTGATACCGATAGCTACAGGCCGCGAGACGATNACTGGCGGCTTCGTGTCTGCCTGGCCCAGGGTCGCGAATGACAACTGACCCCTGTTGTATGTCGGGCCGTTACCCGAGAGATCTGTCACAGCGATTCTGTAGAAGTAGACGGTTGCGGGGTCTAGGTTGGTCAGGAGCACTTCTTGGTGCTTGGCCGCGGTCGACTGCGTGAAAGACTCCCCCTCGANACCTGATGTGTCCGAGGCGACGGCGATATTGTCCCCGACCTGGACGGTAGCAGTTGCGGGCTCATTGACCTCGAAAACAATCAGGGCTTCCGTATCACTGCGACGAGCCACCATAGGCGGCCTTGTGATCCGTGGCGGAATCGAGTCTTCTTCTCCACGTGTCCGGAATTTAAAATTTGCGCTGGTTGTGCCATTGCCCGAGGCGTCGACCGACTCGACTTGATATGTATAAGTAGTGTCTGCCAACAGGTTGGAGAGAGAGATCTTGTGTTCGCTTACGAGCTCTTCCGATTCGGCCGAGTCAGAGAATGTGCCCTCGAAACCGAAGCGAATTTTGCTGGTGCTCGGTTCAGTGGTAAGCCAGCGGAGCACTGCTGCATTGGATGTTGCGCCCAGGACAGTTGGACGACCGGCTATTCTTGGTGGTAGCTCATCGGCGGCAGCCCGAAGCTTAAACTTTCGGACTTTTGGTGTCGTGGCTGCGTTCCCCAGAGCGTCTGTCGCGCGCGCCGTAAAGAAAATCGTCGCTCCAGGCGTTAATCCCGTGAGCGTGAGCTCGTGAATCTTGGAGTCATCAGAACTGCTGACCGTCTGGTTCAAGTCTGCTTCCGATGTTCCGTAGAGGACGTCGATCGTCGAAAGTTCGTCTGTTTCCACCAGAAACGTGACCGAATTTGTTGTGATACCTAAGGCAGCTGGACCACGCACTATGCGCGGCGGTGCATTATCNGGCTTACGCTTTGTCACAAAGAAGAGTGGCCGTGCNGGGAAGGGATCGGATTCATTCCCTGCGCCGTCGGTGGTTATGACTTGGTAGAAGTAGCGTGTCCCGAGTTGAAGACCTGTCAGACTAACCTGATGAATCCGGAAAGAGGTCGGCTCTGATTGTTCCTGGTTCAAATTTCCTGGATCAGTTCCGTAGATCACTTTGCCAGTACCTGCTCGGTTAGTCGCCCAGCCAATCACTGCTCGCGAATCCGTAACGGTTACAGGTGCAGGCGGCTCACTGACGACCGGTGCATTACTAAGGTTAGACTTCATGTTGATGACGAAGTCTGGGTTGATGGTCGTGGGGGTTTTGGCAGAAATGAAGCTGACCTGGCTGAAGGTCAATGAGGTTCGAGAGAAAGAAGGCTGTGTCTTGAAGATGAACCGACCCATTCCGACCTTGCCGCTTACTGGGGTCGCCGAGGAAAGACGCACGACGACATCATTTCCGCTGACGGCAACGAGCGGTGCTTTAATTCCCCCAGGTGGCGTGATTGCTAGTACGGCGCTGGTTGTGCCGCCTGCCGAGGCTGGCGGAAAGGTAACGTTGAGGACCTCCAACGTGACACCATTGAAGCCNGGATTTAGCTCAATGTTAAGAGTGCCCACATTTTGAAATGGTGCTGAGCTTGGCGCAAAGAGGTTGCCAAGGTTAAACTTGATAGTGTCACCGCTCAACACCGGTTCTGCGAGATTAATGTTGAAGTGTGCTGACGGTGTCGCAGTTAACCCAGCAATCGCAGATGGATCGCTGACTCGGATCACTGCCGACATCCCGTTTGCGCCTTCGTAGCCTTCACCGAAGATCTCGAGCTGCACTGTGGACCCGCCCTCTGCTTTTACCGTCAGAGCTTCTGGCGAGTAGGTGTTATCAGCGGCCTTCTGGATGTCGACACCAACAGTTGTCAGTGCCGAAGCCGATGTGCTGCCTAGATTGCCTGCGGCGCCTGGAACAACAGAGAAAGGTGAATTAGGCACGAAGCCCGTCGCGGTGGCGTCGATTTGTGCTTGGTCGACCGTAACACGGATCTCAACTTCGTCGACGTCGCTGAGACCACCCGCAAATGTCTGAACTCCGAAGCGGCCACTTGGGTTGGCGCGGCCNTTCACGACGTTCTGGTTCCCAGGGTTCCCATTCAAGTCTGCAAAAAATGTCTTCGGAAGAGCTCCCGGGTTGGCGATCGTGATAACCTGTTTCGGGTTGATCGTCTTCTCTGTGCCGAATTTGACGGTGTCCAACGTAATCTGGACGGCTGTGAATGTCGATGAGAGCGTGAACTTCAAGTTGCCCAAAAACTTGAGCGTGTTGTCCGACTCCGTCGGAAGCGCGCCGAAGATTGAGAAGCTTCCGCTGTAACGGCCGTCGCTGATAGCCGGGAGGGCGATCGGATACAGTGAACCGGCCGAGAATGATGGATTCAGGACTGCCGAACCATCATCCGCGGTGAGGATCGCTTCGATTCCCTGGAGGCCGGAGAATCCGGTTCCGAAAATCTCTATCACAACTTCGTCACCCGCCTTTGCCTCAAGTGTGACAACGTCGGACAGAACTTGGTCCCCACTTGAGCCGAGCTGCACATCGGCAACTGCCTGCTGAGCGGACACCGAAGATGTTACGATAAAGGGCAGCATCATCGCNGCCAAAACAACGGGACGCGTCCGGCCCCGAAGCGTGAGGCTACTCGCCCACTTGGAAATCATAGTTCGTCCTCCAAAAAANTTGTGATGGTCGACACGGGCCGACTCGGCAGTCTCGTTCTGAGACGAAAAAGGGTTCACGTTCAATTCCAGAAAAGAGAAGCTCATTGCAGCGTGCTATGAGCCTCTTAATATACAAGCTACTTCTTGTCCTTGTGATGGCAAGGCGTCACACTGCCATCTCCTCCTCCTTGGCGGCCGGAACTTTCTCGAGCCCGAAAAATCGCACATATTCGGTGCTCGGCCGAGATTTGAACTCTTCGAGATCGATGATATCGGCCCCCGTTTCCACGGGAGGGGCCCACCGCGGGACCTGTTCTGCGGAGAATATGCCCGTCACGGGTCGGCCCATCGATAAGGCCAAATGGAAAATATCTGTATTTCCGGAGATTACCCGGTCGCAAGCCTCTAGCAGAGCAACTAGCNGAGGCAGGTCTTCGTTCTGGAAGATCAGGGCTTTAAGACCAAGGGCTTCCTTGATCTGGTTNGCTTCCTTGCGCTCCTCATAGTTGAAAAAGATCAAGATCCGGGTGTCTGGCTCGGCCGTCACGGTCTTGGCGATCGAAAGGAAGTGCTTGGCTGACAGGGTTTCTCCTCGGGCCGTGCTGATGTCGAGCCCGACCAGTCTCTCGTCCTCTTTGTTCCCAACGAGGAATCGATCGCGAATCCTGCGGGCTCCATCTTCCGATACAGACCAAGAGACGCTTTCCTTCGATTCGGGAATCCCCAGGATGTCGAGCAGCAGGGACAGCCTGTCTGGTTCGTATGTCGCTTCCTTCTTCGGGACGATACGGACGTTAAAGAACGTCATCTCGCGCGATTGAAAGCCGACGCGGACGCGAGCCCTGCTCTTGTAGCAGTAATAGGCCGGACAGAAATCGTCGATGTTGCTGAAGCAGAAAGCCAGGTCGTAGTCCCGCTTGATGAGCTGCCCAATGACGTCCCTGCGCTTCGGTCCGAAGGGCAGGACGAAGTTCTCGTACTGGATCGTTTGGTCGATGACCGGGAGCTCGCGCGCGATGAACTCCTTCTTCCGGTGGACCAGCAGGTCGAGAGATGCAGACGGGTATTGCTCCCTGATGGCCAAAAATTTGGATGCTCCGATGAATATCCCGCCCGGCTGGTTGTCGGGAATCAAGAGGATTCTCTTGGGATCACGCAGGGCATCGGCGATGGAGAAGGCCGGAGAATTATCGGCGCTGTTTTTGGGCGACGCGATCTGGATAGCGAGCGGCTGGAGGATGGATTTCTGAATCCAGCCCGGGACAGTCAAAACCATCTCAGTCCTTCCATAGCTTAGATTCGAGTCGGACACCCTTCGACATCTTCTTGTAGGATTTTCTGTTGTAGCGAAGCTGTCTGTCGGTCACTCCCACGTTGAACAGGATATTGTAGATGTTCAGCGAAACCTTTGAGTTCGGCTGCTCAAGAAGGAAGGGCCGCATGTTTTCGCACGCATCGACAACCCGCTCGTCATACTCGATGTGTCCAAGATATTCCATCTCCACGCTCAGGTATTCCCTAACGAGGTAGACGAAGCGCTCGGCGTCCTCGAGCTGACTCTTCTTNCTAACCTTATTCATAATGAGTTTGGGTNTAAANTCATCCACGAGTGTCTGAGCCTTGTCGCCGAACTCGGACACGTGGTTCCCGAGCATCTCGATCAGGTTGCGGATTTTNGTCGCGCGCTGACCGCTGTTCCCGAACTTGAGGATGATGTCCTTGAGGATTGTGTTTCGGCCGAAGTTCTGGAGCAGTCGGCGATAGACGGCGTTTTTGACGAAGGCGTAGGCATCGATCTTCGCCTGAGGCTCAGGGTTGCAAACGATCACGCCCTCGTTCGAGATGACGAAGAAGTCGAGTGTGTTGTAAGCGGTTCCTGCTCCGAGGTCGACGAGGATGAAGTCCGCGTCGAGGCTGTTAATNTGGCGCTTGAGCTTTTCCTTCCGCTGGTGCGGGAGGTTGGCTAGGCCGATAAGCTCACTGCCGCCGCAGATGATGCTGAGGTTTGCGCTTGGTGTCGGGAGGATGACCTCTTCGAGAGACTCGACACGTCCGCTCAGGAAGTCGTTGAGGTTTCGCTTTGGGACGGGCATTCCGAAAGAGAGATGGAGGTCCGCCCCGCCCAGGTCTGCGTCGATCAGGATGACCTTGTATCCAAGTATGGCGAGACCGACGCCGAGGTTGGAGGTCAGGACGGTTTTACCAGTCCCTCCCTTGCCTCCCGCGACAGCCCAGATACGCTTCTCCAGACTGAAGTTTTCCAGGAGAATCGTAGAGGAACCTTTAGGGTCTGATCCAAACATTCAAGGTATGGTCAACTGCCCGTTCCGGTGGGGAGAATGGCACCTCAAAGCGACGGTAACGTAATGTAATATAGCGGGTTTGTCAAACAGATCACCCACCATCCCGAAGGGCTCTAGAGGGGAAATTTGGCTTGATTCCGCCGGGGCTCGCCACTATTATTCTTGGGTTTGAAACGGCGGAAGGTCCGTAGCGCAGGGTCCTCCGGCTTCCCCTTCAAGGACAATCGTATGCCCCAAATTGATGATGGCTCCGGTGACCTGTATGAGCAGGTTCTGGAGTACGCGAAACNAGAGATGGACGAGGCAGCCCACAAGATGGAGGATATCAAGCAGTCTCTTCAGCTTCTGGAAGCCCGAGTAGAAGCAGCGAAAGCGGTCTATCAAGCCGTCGCTTCGCGCCTGAACCTCGAAGATGAGTCTGGTGGCGTAGTGTATGAGACTTCATTCCCCGATGTTCCTGCCCAGGCGCCCGAGCCGCCTCCGGTTTCGGCATCAGCGCCGCCCCACCAGACCGCTGCGCCAGTTTCCGAGGCGTCGTTGGCTGCCAGTTCCGCTCCGACATCCAAAGTAGAAGTTTCTGTCGAGGAATCGGTTAGCGAGATTGATGCTCCCGATGTCTCAGCCTTTGTAGCCTTGAGTTCTTCAGAGCCAACAGGTCCTGCTCCCGTCCCCGGAAGCGCCGTTGTGTCTGCGGGTGCGGCATCGGACGGGGACGAATCTTTCAATGTGCAGCTCATCCGCCAGCACTTGGAGCAGAAGGCAAAGCAGCAGGATGAGGCTTCGGCCCCCCTGTCTGCTCCCGAGGCATCTGATTCTGCTCCCGGCGCGGCGAAGCTCGCCTTGCCGCCGGAGGAGGCTTNGACTGGTCTTTCCGAGGCCGATCGCGAGCTGATTGGCGCGTATCTAAGGTCGAAACAGAACTGACGCCGGCTCCCTTGCGGTAAAGGCCTGATCACGCTATTCTCATCTAGTAAGCGACTTGTATGGAGAACAGGGATGATTAGCTTAGTCCCTGTTCTTTCTGTTTTGCGAGCACTTCCACCCGGACCGAGACGACCACTTGAGCGTGATTGTTGAAAAGCAACCTCCAAAGATGACGCCGCAAGAGCGTTGTCTGTATGTCGATGGGCTTACGCCCAAGGGTGGCCTCTACACCGATGCGCAGCGGCCCATCCACCCTGATGCTAACAGCAGCTGGCAGGTCGGTCCGGATCCCTGGCGTCTCCCGAAGCCAGTTCTGAAGCATCTCGAGGATCTGGGTCATCATCTTCTGGCCTTTTACAAGGCGTACAACCTTCTTTACAACCACAGCCGGCGCGGCATCCAACCAGAATGGGTCGCGGCCTACCTCGACCAGGGGAAGCCGGAGTCGGTAGTAGCCCTCGGTCGGATGAACAGGACCAAGCAGCACCTGCCGCTCGTGATTCGGCCTGATCTGATCCCGACCCGTGAAGGAATGATCGCAACTGAGCTGGATTCGGTGCCGGGCGGGATCGGTTTCACTGCAAGCCTGGGTCAGCGATACGGTTCGCTGGGCGAGCCGATCGTGGGCGGTCGGGATGGGATGGTCGAAGGGTTCGATGCTGCGTTGAGGTTTTTCGCCGGTGTGGACGATCCCGTTATCGGAGTTGTGATATCGGAGGAGTCGGCAAGCTGGCGGCCTGAGATGGCTTGGGTTGCCGAGCGGCTCATCGAGAGGGGTCTCGAGGCGTATGTTGTAGCTCCGAAAGAAGTTGTGTTCTCCGAAGACGGGCTGTATGTGCAGGGCGAGGACGGCTTACGAAGGATTGACGTGGTCTACCGTTTCTTCGAGATGTTCGACCTGAAGAACATCCCGAAGATGGAGTTGATTCTGTATGCTGCGAAGAAGAACTTGGTAAAGGTAACGCCGCCGCTGAAGAGCTACCTCGAAGAGAAGATGATGATGGCGCTTTACCAGCATCCGATCCTGTCGGACTTTTGGGCCCAGCAGCTTAGTCAGGAGACCCGAGACTTTCTAGATGCGACTTTTCCGAAGACGTGGATTGTCGACCCGGCTCCCCTGCCGCCACACGCAACCATTCACGGTTTGCAGGTCCGTGATCGCGTGTTTTCGGACTGGCGGCAGCTCGGGTCTCTCGGCCAGAAGGATCGTCAGATGGTCCTGAAGCCGTCCGGGTTCTCGGAACTCGCTTGGGGAAGCCGCGGTGTCGTGATCGGACACGACGAGTCGGAACAGGATTGGCAGCACTCGATCGAGGCAGCACTCCGCCTCTACGACAATAACCCACATATCCTGCAGGTCTTTCACAACGGATCGACCTTCCCGGTGCAACACTACGATTTCGAGACCGGTCAAATGAAGATGTTCAAAGGTCGTGTCCGTCTGCAGCCCTACTACTTCGTGGTCGACGATATCCCTGTCCTGTCNGGTGTGCAGGCAACTATCTGCCCGTCTGACAAGAAGCTGCTGCACGGGATGGTCGACGCTGTTGTCCTGCCGGGTGGCCCCGCTCCGGAGTCTGCTTGATCGTGTCTCCTGAACAGAAACTCGCCCGTTTGGAGGAGATCCTCTCAGATCTCGGGAATGCTGTCGTTGCGTTTTCGGGCGGGGTCGACAGCACGTTCTTGGCGGCAGCAGCGAAACGCGTCCTCGGAGACCGGGCGATCGCTGTGACGGCGATCTCGGCAAGCTATCCAGATGGAGAGATCGACCGAGCGACGGCGATCGCGGAAGAGATCGGGATACTGCTTGAGACGGTCCACACGAAGGAGCTGGACAACCCGGACTACGTGCAGAACGATCCGAATCGGTGCTTTCACTGCAAGTCCGCGCTCGCTGACAAGCTGGAAGAGGTCGTCGGAGCGTTCGGCGGGAAATACGACAACCTGATATATGGTGCAATCGCCGACGACATCGGGGACTATAGGCCAGGGATGGCTGCGGCAGAATCTAGAGGAATACAGGCGCCGTTGATNGAGGCCGAGTTTACGAAACAGGATGTGCGTGCTGTTTCGAAGGCGTGGGGACTGTCAACGTGGAATGACCCCGCGGCGGCCTGTCTCTCGTCGCGAATTCCTTATGGGACGCCGGTCACGGTCGAAGCACTCCGCATGATCGACCAAGCGGAAACTTTTCTGAAGACGCTCGGTTTCGTGCAGGTTCGCGTCCGGCACCACGAGGAGATTGCGCGAATNGAGGTTCTGCCTGCGGACATTTCCCGCTTCTTCGAACAGAACATCTACGAGAAGGCTGCCGAGGCTCTAAAGAGCATCGGGTATCGCTACGTGACACTGGATCTCGAAGGATACCGGACGGGAAGCCTGAACGAGGCACTTCTGTCTATCCAGGAGCCTTGATGGGTTTGCTTGAGATCAAGAAGCTGGGTTGCGAGACCTTGAAGACCGTTGCCGACCCGGTCGCAGATGTCTCGGATGATGTGCGCCGGCTGGTCGATGACATGTTCGAGACGATGTATGCGGCCGAGGGTATCGGGCTTGCAGCGCCACAGGTAGGTGTAAGTCAACGCATTGTAGTTCTTGACGTAAGTCCGAGCGAGCCAAGATTCCAACCCCGCGCCCTAATCAACCCGCGTTATATATGGACAGCGGGCGAGGTGGTGGGCGAAGAAGGGTGTCTGAGCCTCCCTGGAATCGCAGGGGATGTGAAGCGGGCTGCGCAGGTGCGGATCGAGGCGCTAGATCGAGCCGGCGACCAGCAGATGATGGAGTTCGACGGGATGGCAGCCCGTGCGGCGCAGCATGAGATCGATCATCTGGACGGTGTCCTAGTGCTCGAGCACTTCAGCGCAATTCGCAGAAGCCTCCTTCGCAACCAGCTTAAAAAGCTAAGGAGAGAGGGCCTGAAGCAGGGGTCCGGGCTGGTCACTGTTACTGTGGAAGCCTTGGAGTCCTAGTGGAGGGCGGTGTCGATCTCCATCTGCACTCGACCTGTTCGGACGGTTCCTCCTCCCCGGAAGAGGTGGTCGAGCGTGCGTCGGGGCTGGGGCTGCGAGCGATCAGCCTAACCGATCACGACTCAATGGGAGGTGTGGCGGCGGCAAAAGCGGCCGGGGAGGTCCACGGGATCGATGTGGTCCCGGGGTCAGAGCTTAGTGCAAAGTTCGACGGCTGCGATGTCCATATTCTCGCCTATTTCGTGGATACCGACAACGAGCGGCTGATCGAGTCGCTCGCTCTGTATCGGGACGCGCGGCGGAATCGAGCTGAGCGTATTGTTGGCCGACTCAACCGACTGGGTATCCGCGTGATGTTCGAGCAGGTTCTGGCGAAAGCAGATGGTGCGGCGATTGGCAGACCCCACGTGGCGGATGTGCTTGTGGAGGAAGGCTTCTGCTTTTCGCCCAACGAGGCTTTTCAGAAATATCTGGGATACGGCAAGGCTGCGTATGAAGAGAAATACGTGATGCCCCCGTCCCANGCGATCGAGGTGATCCACGCGGCTGGGGGTATTGCTGTGATTGCGCATCCAATCCTGTATCGGGACGATTCGATGCTCCCGGCTCTCGTGGAGCAGGGGATAGATGGTATCGAAGTCTGGCATATCAAGCAGCGAGGGATTGACGCTGTCCGCTACGCTGCTTTCGCGGATGACAACGGCCTCCTGAAGTCGGGCGGGTCCGATTGTCACGGCGACGGTCGAGGGGAAGCGATAATGGGGAAGGTGGATGTGCCTTTCTCGGTGTATGAAGACCTCAAAGAGGGGCGCGATGCCCGTCACCGTCCTATAGGTTGAACTGGAATCGGTAGAGACTGAATTTTATGAACGTTCGCGTTTTATTGTTCGCCCAGTGTGCGGATATCGTCGGGAGCAGAGAGATCGACCGGGAGGTGGAAGACGGGAGCACGGTAAATGATCTCGTCAAGGGCCTGGTCGGGCAGTATCCTAGGCTTTCGGGGCTGGACAGGAGCGTCATGCTCTCGGTAAATCAGGAATACGTGGAGCGGGAGCATGTCCTGGCCGAGGGGGATGAAGTTGCCATGATTACGCCGGTTAGTGGCGGCTAGAAGCCAAAATGCAAAACGGCAAATCCAAAATGGAACGGCTGGTCGATGGGTGATCTCTACAAGATTACAAACGACAAGATCGAACCCAATGCTTTGCACGATGTGGTGCTCGAGAACTCCGATGGCGCGGTGGCGTCGTTTGCAGGGGTCGTGCGAGACAACACACGGGGGCGGGCGACTCAGTATCTCGAATATGACGTGTATATGGAGATGGCGGAGAAGGAGATGCGGGCGATCGGGGACGAAATCAAGTCGCGGTGGGAGGTGGATGCGGTGGCGATAATCCACGGACACGGTCGGGTGGAGATCGGTGATATCAGCGTACTGGTCGCGGTTTCGTCACCCCACCGGAAAGCTGCGCTTGAGGCGTGTCATTACGCGATCGATCGACTCAAGGAGACCGTCCCCATTTGGAAGAAGGAAGTCTGGATTGACGGCGAGGCCTGGATAGATGGTGACCCCTCTTCGTCACCGCCTGAAGCAATGGTTGAGTAACTAGGAGAACCCCTCCCTGGATGCCCTGATGCCCAACGGGTTCAGCTGGGTCGGAGCCGGCAAGGTCGGTGGGATGCGCCGACCCGGATCCCACCAAGCGCTGGATGCAGATCTCAAAGAACTCAAAGCCATGGGTGTTGCCGCGATCGTCAGCCTGACGGAGATCTCACTCGACCGCGAGGCGCTTGATGCTGCGGAGATTATCCACATCCACATTCCGATCCCTGATTTTCAACCACCGACTCTTTCCGACATCCGCGAGACCATCTCGTTTATCCAGTCCTGTCTGTCCCAAGAGAAGCCGGTAGCCGTGCACTGTTTGGCCGGTCTGGGGCGAACNGGCACAATTCTCGCCTGCTGGCTTGTGAGCGACGGACTCGATCCTGAATCCGCGATCTACCGTGTGAGATCTTTTCGACCCGGGTCGGTCGAGACGCTGGAACAGGAGCGGAGCGTATACGCCTTTGCCGATTACTTGGCGGAGGTGTCCAAGTGACAGAGATTGGCTGGATCGTCCTGATTCAGCTCGCCCTGACCAAGACCGTACCCCTCCTTCTGGCTGCCACCGGTGGCCTTCTTTCCGAAAAATCAGGCGTTATAAATATCGCTCTCGAAGGCACGATGTTGTTCGGAGCACTTGGGAGCATTGCGGGGGCGCACTGGCTGGAATCTTCTTGGGCCGGAATGCTTGCGGGCGCCCTTTCTGGTGCCTTTCTAGCATCGGTGCACGCAGTCTGCTCAATCAGGTATGGTGCCGACCAGATCGTCAGTGGCACGGCCGTCAACCTCCTAGCCCTTGGTGGCACGGGGTACTTAGTGTATACGGTCTTTGGAACGCACGGGAGCAGCGCTTCAGTGACAAAACTGCCGCTTATTGGCACCGGGAGCATTGCCTTTCACCCGACGGTCTATCTTGCTTTCGTCCTTCTTCTTATTGTGTCGCTCGTTCTGGATCGGACCGTGTGGGGTCTCAGGCTTCGTGCAGCGGGTGAAAAGCCGGAGGCCTTGATCACGGCGGGTGTCTCTGTCGCGAACGTGAGATACGTTGCGGTCGTCCTTGGCGGCGCGCTCGCAGGTATCGCAGGCTCCCATCTAGCCCTTGCAGACTTGAGTCAGTTTGTGGAAAGGATGACAGCCGGTCGCGGGTTTATTGCTCTGGCGGCACTAATATTCGGAAAATGGAAGCCATCGGGAATACTGTGGGCCTGCCTGTTCTTCGGTTGTGCGGAGGCCTTGGCCGACGGGTTCCACGGATTCCAACCGAAGCTTCCACCCCAACTCTTCCTCGCTTTGCCCTTTGTTCTGACGATGGTGGTTCTGGCGGGCTTTGTGGGTCGATCGAAACCGCCCGCTGCGCTTGGCACGCCTGTGGATCCGAGGCTGTAGCCAAGCTAACAGACACGAGCATACCCTCGCGAACCGTTCGTAAAGTTCACAATGAAGCTAGGCAGAGTCCAGGNTTCAAGAAGTCGAGCGTAGAAACATTGAAGCAGAAAATAGGAGAGAGCTTTGAAATACAGAATGCTCGGGCGGACCGGGATGAGCGTGAGCGAGATCGGGCTTGGAACGTGGTCCTTCGCCTCTCGCGCATACGGGGATGTGGATCAGAAGGATGCGGAAGCGGTTGTGCAGACGGCGCTCGATGGCGGGATCACGTTGTTCGACACGGCCCCGCTCTATGGGACCTCCGACGAGGATGGCATCTCGGAGCGAATTCTGGGTGGTGCGCTCGGGACAAGGCGTGATGAGATTCTGATCTCAACGAAGTTCGGTCGAGGTTCGTCCTTTCGCAATACGGCGTTCGACGCGGATGGCGTTGTCGCCTCCGTCGAAGCAAGCCTGGGGAGACTATCGACCGATCGGATCGATGTGCTGTTCTTTCACTCACCCTTCGGTGCTGACGAAATAGAGGATGATGTCTGGCAAGCGCTGTCAGATCTGAAGCAGCAAGGTAAGATCCGCTCTGTTGGACATTCAATCTCGAAGTTCTCGGACACGGAAGCAATGGCGCGCTCGTGGTTCGCCGATCGGTCGATTGATGTCGTGCAGGTGGTCTACAGCCTGATGAATCGAGAGTCGACTGACCTAATCCGCGACCTTGGTCAGGCCGGAGCGGGTGTGTTTGCGAGAGAATCGCTCGGGAACGGGTTTCTGTCTGGGGCGATCACGAGGGAAACAGTGTTCCCTCAGAACAACCTGAACAAGCGACACGATCANGACGAGATGGAAACTCGGATCAAGTATGTGAATTCGCTGCGATTCCTGATCCGGGATGACATTNTAACGATGCCGCAAGCAGCNTTCAGATGGGTTCTTGACAACCCGGATGTNTCGCTGGTCCTGAGCGGGGCTTTAAACATGGTCGAGTTGGAAGACGTGCTAAACGTTCCAAACCTGTCTTCGTTCTCGGACCAGGAGATGCTCCAGACACGCACCCTCCATAACCAAGATTTTGCAGCGGCCTAAAGGTGCTATAGGTCCATTGCGGCGCCCGAGGACTGGGCCGGGATCTGATCGATCTTCAGGCAGGTGGTGGCCGCCAGCGACGTGTGTGTTCGGGCTCGGAACTGCAGAAGACAATATCCGGACGCGTGGCAACCTATGTAGTCGTGAATGCGGATTGAATCGTCGGTGACTATGACACAGTCATACGTTTGGTGCCCTGCAGGGTTCCCCAACTTAACTGCGAGCCTCCACGAGTCACAATCTGCGCCCGGAACGCTCGGGTGATCAAAGACCGCCAACTCCGCACAGATCGAGTTCGCGGCGATGACAGATAAGAGGAGTTGTGATGTATCTAACACAAAACGTTAAACAGCGACTCGTTGTACTCACGGATATCTCGAATGAACCGGATGATGAACAATCCCTTGTTCGTCTGCTGATGTACTCTACGGATGTCGACATCGAAGGGCTCGTTGCGACGACGTCGGTGCACCTGAAGGGCGCAGTTCGTCCGGATCTTATTCGACGCCAGATCGAAGCCTATGCAAACATTATCCCGAACCTTCGTGTACACCACAGCGATTATCCGGACGCCAATGCGCTTTCGGCTGTGGTCGGAGAAGGCCCAGTTGGACTAGGGATGGCCGGGGTCGGTGACGACGGCGATACGAGCGGCAGCGGTATTCTAATTGCGGCCGTGGATCGTGATGACCCACGTCCCGTGTGGGTGACGCTGTGGGGGGGCGCGAACTGTCTCGCACAGGCACTTTGGACTGTGAAGAAAACACGATCGGAGCAGAAGGTTGACGCGTTTGTTCAGAAGATACGTGTCTATGCTATTTCGGATCAGGATGACGCTGCGATGTGGATTCGAGAGACCTTTCCCGATCTGTACTACGTCGTGAGCCCAAAGCCATACTCTAAATCAACGTGGTACGGCATAAAGGGAGTGGGCGTCATACCCGGCGCGGACGATAGCAAAATCGAGCTGTCGTCGCGCAGGTCACCGAATCGAGAGCGGCTCACCGGAATTATCGACCCGGACCATCCAGGCACGAAGTGGGTGATCGAGCACATCAGGACCGGTCACGGCCCATTAGGAGAGTTATACCCCGAAACGAAGCACGCGATGGAGGGTGACACACCCTCGTTTCTCGGTCTATTCCAGAATGGACTGAATTTCTGGGAGAACCCGAAATATGGCGGTTGGGGCGGAAGGTATGAGCTGTATCAACCGACGAATCCGGATCTCGTGTTCTACAACAAGCGGTATCCAGACTATGGATACACGGGAGAAACGAGACCAATCTGGACCGACGTAGATGACACCTTTACCGGAGTCGATGGACAATCATACACGGACAACAGGGGATCGATTGCCCGATGGCGGGATGCCTTTCAGGAGGACTTTGCCGCACGGATGGACTGGTGTATTACTGATCAATTTGAGGAGGCGAACCACAGTCCGGTAGCAGCCTTCAGGGGACAGGCCGGTCGCGAAACAGTCCACCTCGATGCACGCCCAGGAGAGCAGGTCAAGCTTTCAGCGTCTGGATCCTCCGACCCTGATGGGGACGAACTCTCGTTCCGATGGTCTGTGTATCCGGAAGCCGGGACGATCGAGGGGGGAGGGGCGATCGAAGGCAAAGAGGCAGAGGAAGCGATACTGGTGGTCCCGGAGGAGGTATCGGGTGAGATCCACGTGATTCTGGAGGTTGCTGATGCGGGGCATCATCCAATGAGAGCATACAGAAGGATCATCGCGCACGTGTCTTAGGTATTTTCGCTATTGTGCTGGACGAAACGTCACCGTGCTGATCACGGTGACGTTAGAGTGGGAGGCGTCTCTGACGCTGAGGTTTTCGATACCATGAAGATCACCAACCTGACCATCGAAACGCGTAAAGTCGACCCCAAACCGAACCCCCAAGCCGACGCCCTCCAGGAATTGCCCGGTTCTGGTAGCGTCACCGTACGCGTCGAAGTCGAAGACGGGACGGTTGGTGAAGGAGGTGCCTCGTTCGGTAGAATCGCAGGGGGACCGGATGCCCTTGCGGCGGTCATCGAACACGAGCTGAAACCGATTGCAGTCGGCAGTGACGTGCGATATGTGGCCGGGATCCACCGGGCCATGCTCGTCGAGACCGAGTATCACGGCTCAGCTGGATTGGGCATGTTCGGCATCGCGGCGGTGGATACGGCGCTGTGGGATTGTCTGGGGAAGTCGCTGGGAGTCCCTTGCTGGCAGTTGTGGGGGCGCATGAACGACCGGATCCGCGCCTACGCCATGGTGGGGTGGCTGAACTTTGACGACGGTGAGGTGCAGGAGGTCTGTGCCCGTGCGGTTGGGCAGGGCTTCAAGGCGGTCAAGATTAAGGTTGGCTACGAGACGCTGAAGCAGGATATCGCGCGGGTCGAGATGGTGCGGAAAGCGGTTGGTGACGACGTCGGGATTATGGTGGATGCGAACCAGTCGTTGACCGCGGCCGAAGCCGTCCGTCGTGGGCGTGCTTTTGAGGCGATGGGATGTGTGTGGTGGGAAGAGCCGATCGCTGCCGATGACATCGACGGGTATGCCGAACTGACACGGTCGCTCGATATACCGGTGGCCACGGGAGAGAATCTGTATACGGCAGCCGATTTCGCGCGGTTCCTGAAGCGCGAGGCGGTCGACATCGTGCAGCCGGACTTGAGGAGAGGTGGTGGTCCGACGGCGCTGCTTCAGGTCGGACGTATGGCGGAGGCGTTCCGTAGGCCGTATGCGTCGCACGGTGGTGGGCCCGTCCAACTGAACGTGATGGCCTGTCTCGGCAATGCGATGTATCTCGAAACCGGGATGATTCCGGAAGGGTCTCCGATGAGGTTGGATGGGGATGGGTTTGTAAATGTACCTGAAGGGACGGGGTTTTCGTGGGAGTAACGAGCGGAGAGAGTAGGCATCAGGCACCAGGTGGTGGGCGAAGAGCGAAGAACTCAGAGAAGAATGGGCGTGGGTTTGCTCTGTGCTGTCTGCCCAGAACCAGATCATCTATTCGTAACGTTTCTCTATAGAGCCGGGCAACCTTGAGGAGCGAAGGTCATGCAGCCTGAGTTTACGATCAACCATCTGGCTGTCCTCGTATGCGTGGTTGCGGCGATGCCCTTAGAGTTCCTGTGGTTCGGTCCGTTGTCCGGGAAGGCAACGAAGCAGGCGCATCGTTACGCCGGGTAATGGCTGCGTCGATGTGCCCGCTCTTGACACTACTGATTCTATTGAAGAGTTGTTTACTTTGCTGCCTCCAGCGCTTGTTCCGAGTTCGCTAAAGACCAAGGAATGCCTTTACACGAGGGTGGTCTAGAGCATCGGTGTTGAGAATATGGTCGGGTTGGCGACCTTCGATAGTGTCGGTGACCTGCTGGATGCAACAGGCGTCGAGACGCTCGACGGAAGCGGTGGTGATCCCGCCGTTGTGGTTGGTGCAGATAATGCGTGGGTTGCCCTCGTGGACCGCGCGGCTTTCGTTGACCGGATCGTCGACGACGTAGTAGAAGAGCTTGTTCTCGCGGATCGCACGATTAACATCCTCGTCGTTGACGAGGTTGCCACGTGAGGGGTTGATCAGAGATGCGTGCGGCTGCATTCTTGTTAGAAGGTCGTAGTCGACGATTGTGTCCTCACCGGAGATGTGGATAGACACAGCGTCGCACTGTTCAAACAAGATGGCCGGATCGTCGACCGCTTCGGCGCCATACTCTGCTGCGAGGTCTCTGATGTCCGGCCGGATGTCGTAGACGAGTAGTCGACCCGACTCACCAAGCAACGGTTTGGCACGCTTGGCCGTATGCTGGCCGATCCTGCCGAAGCCATAGAGCCCGAACGTCGATCCTTCCGCGTCATAGGTCTTGATCAGCGAAAAGTCGCCACCGTGCGACATGTGGTTGAGCGTGTAGGTGCGCTTGAGCACGGCCATCCACTGAGCGATCGCATACTCTGCAACCGTGTTCATATGGACGGGTGAAGTTGTGATCAGGACACCTGCCTTGTTTGCCCCGGGCTGATTAACGTTCTCGAATCCAACACCCCATCTCGCGATGATTCTCAGATCGTTCGCCTGTTCGTAGAATGCATCGTGTATTGGCTTTGAGTTCGCGATCACGGCTAGCGTGCCCCTGGCGTCTACTTCGGTCAGATCACCTGGGTAGAACTCCACATTCCCGAAACGCTCGAGAGAGGCCAGACCCTCTGACCGTGTGTCCGACTTGAAGTCGTCTGCATTGAGGGAAGGGCTGACAAGAATTCTCATGTATTTACCTGTGGGGTCGTTGTTGATGATACGAGAGGGATAAAGATGAGACTGCTTAGAACGAATGTAAACAGTCTGTTCGGCCTTGCGTAATCTGCGAACACGACCCACGGGCCTTTACGGCAGCTGAAACGACAGGACAGACCAGCGCATGTCGCTATCTGAGAAAAGCAAAGCTCTCAAGGGTGTTGCCGTGGCTGAAGCTAGGAGGCTAGGGCATCGGTATGTGGGAACCGAACATCTGCTGCTCGCAGTTTGTCTTGCGGACGACACAAGGGTGCGGAATGCGTTGCTGAGTTTGGATCTGGATCCTGACGATCTTCGGAGCCAGGTCGATGCCTTTCTGATCTCGTCCACAAAGCTGGAGAGCAACGAGGTCATTCCTGTTAGTCCGAGAGCGCTGAAGGCACTAGACAACGCCGCGCTTGAGGCAGAGGAGGCTGATGCAGGGAAGGCTGAGCCCGAGCATGTATTGCTCGCGCTGATGCAGGATGGTGAGGGGGTTGCGTCGACAGTGCTGGAGGTGTTCGGGATTGACTATGCGTCGATAAGAACGGCGTTGAGAGGCAGCGGGTAGCCCGTAGCCAGTAACTGGTAAAGGTAGGTGCGAGTAGGTTGGCGGCGGAGTTCGGGTTTGTGGGTAGTCGGTCGGGCTTCGGAGAAGCCGATGCCTCGTTCAGGTCGAGGAAATGGTAGTTTTTCAGCATCGCCTCGTCCTCAAGATGTTCGACTTCCTGGGATGCCCGCCTCTGGAATCCAGGAGGCTCTGAACTCATTGGGATGAAAAAGGGCCCGGGTTCTTCGAAGCGCTATTGGCTCACGATGAGGAGCGGATTTGATAGGCCGCCATCTCGTTTATGACGGGGGGCCGGGAGGCGTTGCGTGACCCCTACTGGACTCTGCGTTGAAGGGAGTTTGCTTTTCAGACGGCTTTGGATTCGATCCAGGCGTTGGTAATCTCCATTCCGAATCCCGGAGCGTCACTGGGTATTAGGTAGCCGTCTGTGATGACTGGCGTGCCTGGAATCTGGACCATCTCTTCAAGAGCCACACCAGGCGGCGAGACACCCTCTGAGCGTTCGCCCCAGGTGACGGCGGGCATCGCGAAGGCAAGATGCTGGCCGAAAGGGTAGTTCATGCTCGCGTGCGGGATGACCTGAATCCCCGCTGCCTCGGCGATTGCGCAAATTTTCTGGCCGGCCGTGATGCCGCCACACCACAGCACATCCGGTTGAAAAATGTCGACAAGCTTTCTGCGGGCGGCGGAGGCGAAGCTGTTGGTGAAATACCAGTGCTCGCCGCTCGCGAGCGTATGCCACGGGACTCGCTGGCGGACATCGTAGTAGCCCTCCCAATCGTCAGGAAGCAGATACTCCTCCATCCATTTCAGGTTGTACGGTCGCATCGTCTCGGCGAGCCGTACGGCCGTCTCTACATCTGAAGACATCCAGCAGTCCAGCATCAGCTCCCGGTCGGGACCGACGATCTCGCGCTTTTCGGCGACCATTTCTTCGTTCTTTTTGATGCCCTCCAGACCCTCTTCGGGTCCGTATGCCGTGAACGCCTTTGCGCCTTTGAAACCCAGCTCCATATACCAAGCGGTGTCCGAGCCAGTAGCGTAGCAAGGGATCTTATCCTTCTGCGGACCGCCCAGCAGCTCGTAGACAGGCTTGCCTAAAACCTTCCCCTTTAGGTCCCAGAGCGCTAGGTCGACCGCGCTTATCGCGTGGCTCGTCAGGCCGCCCATCCCATATGGTGCGGACATTCGGACCATCATATCCCACAGCCGATCCGTAGCCAGACAGGACTCGCCAACCAACGCAGGTGCAAAGTGGTCGTTGATGATGCTGACGACAGGTGCCCCGTTCAGGGATACTCCGAACCCGAAGTTGCCGTCTTCCGCTTCGACAATGACAGCGGGGCGGTTCCAGGTCGGCGGCACGGTCCAGTCGCTGTCTCGCTTGAAGCGTTCGTAACGAAAAATGGGGCGGGCTATGTTGCCCGCGTGCTTTGAAGGTTTAATCTGACGGGGCTTAGTCGTAGGGATGGGTTTGGTGTTGATCTCAAGGGCCCGGATAGACGTGATGTTCATGAGGAAACCCTAAAGGTGAGTGGGGCCACGGGTTGGCTGTCGGGATAGTGGCATAAATTGGGCATTTGTGTCTCCGATGAAACATTGAAAGCGCAAACTACTAAGGACATTAAGGCTTTTCCTGAACGCAAGCCGAGGGAACACGGAGAGCAGTAAGCTAGGGAGAATGACGGTTTGAAAAGGGGTTGGGGAATGGGTATCATAGCCCGGGAATACGACCGGCAGCCGAAGGCTGCCTGACACGTGCAAGAGAAAACCTAAATGGCTGAGAAGAAAGTGAAAAAGAAGCTGTTTCTGCTGGACGGTATGGCCCTCGCGTATCGCTCGCATTTCGCGCTGACAAACAATCCGCGAATGACAACGACCGGGATGAATACGTCAATGGTGTTCGTATTCACGAATACGCTGCTTGAGATCTTGAACAAGGAGCAGCCGACACATCTGGCAGTCGTGTTCGACACAGACAAACCGACATTTCGTGACGAGATCTACTCCGAATACAAGGCCGGACGCGAATCGATGCCCGAGGATATTCGTGAAGGAATCCCGTATCTGGATCGTGTGCTCGCCGGCTTCAAGGTGCCCGTGATTCGTGTCGACGGGTTCGAGGCGGATGACGTGATCGGGACACTGGCAGGCGAGGCGGAAAAAGACGGGTTTACCACTTACATGGTGACACCTGACAAAGACTTCGCTCAGCTGGTGAGCGACAACATCAAGATCTTCAAGCCGGGGCGACAGGGGGGTGATCCTGAGATCTTGGGTGTTGAAGAAGTCCTTGAGAGCTGGGGTGTGGCAGAGGTTGATCAGGTTGTCGATGTGCTAGGCCTGATGGGTGATACGAGTGATAATGTGCCCGGAATCCCGGGGATCGGTCCCAAGACAGCGCAGAAGCTGATAGACAAATTCGGGTCGGTCGAGGTGGTCGTTGACAGTGCTGACCAGCTAAAGGGCAAGCAGAAGGAGAACGTTGAGACTTATCGCGATCAGGCGCTGATGTCGAAACAGCTCGTGATCATCAACACGAATGTGCCGCTCGAGATCATGCCCGAAGATCTGAAGATCCAGGAACGGGACGAGGATGCGCTGAAGGAAGTGTTCAACGAACTTGAATTTCGCGTGCTGGCGGAACGGCTGTTCGGTGGCGGGACAACGGCTCCGTTAACAGGACCGCAGCAGTTGTTGGTATTCAACGGTGAAGCCTCACACGAGCCTGTGGATCCGTCGAGCCTGAAGACGCTCGATTCGGTCGAGCACGCCTATGCGATCGCCGATACAGACGAATCGATCGATGCGCTTGTGAAGGAGCTGGCGAGTCTGAATGAGATCTGCCTGGATCTGGAGACGTCACATCTCAGCGCGAAGGATTCAGAGATTGTCGGTGTTGCCGTGTCTGCGAAGCCACACACGGGAACGTATGTCCCGATTCGTGAAGATGAAGACGGCCTCGCAAGACTCGAGAAACTGCGTGGTGTGATCGAGAACGATGCGATTGGCCTGATCGGGCACAACGTGAAGTACGATCTTTCGGTTCTCAAGTGGCACGGGGTCGAGTGGAGCGGCCCGATTTACGACACGATGCTCGCTGCCTATCTCACCCTTCCTGGTGCCCGGTTGCGGCTCGATTCGCTTGCGGAACAGATGCTCGAGTACCGGCCGAAGCCGATCTCGGATCTAATCGGTGAGCGGGGCAAAGACCAAAAGAGCATGCGGGACGTGCCCGTCGAAGACGTTGCCGAGTATGCAGTCGAGGATGCCGATGTGACACTTCAGCTCTGGGAGAAGCTCAAGCCTAAGATAGCGGAGATGGGTCAGACCGAGGTGTTTGAAGCTGTCGAGAGCCCGTTGCTTACCGTTCTCGTGGATATGGAGTATGAAGGCATCCGGCTCGACACGAATGTGCTGGCTGAGATCTCCGAGAGCCTTCAGGTAGAGATCGACAAGACACGGGACCGCATCTATGAGCTGGCTGGGGAGGAGTTCAACCTGAACTCACCAAAGCAGCTGGGCGAGATCTTCTTCGAGAAGCTGCGGCTCGACCCCAACGCGAAACGTACTCGGAAGAGCAAGCAGTATCAGACGAACGAACGGATCCTTACCCGCCTGGCCAATCGTCACGAGATTGCAGAGAAGGTGCTTCACTATCGTGAAAGCACGAAGCTCAAGTCCACGTATCTCGATATGCTGCCTGGGACGGTGTTCGAGAAGACAGGTCGTGTGCACACGAACTACGAGCAGGCAGTGACGGCCACGGGACGGATGCAGTCGAGTAACCCGAACTTGCAGAACATTCCGGTAAGGAGCGATCAGGGCCGTGAGATTCGGAAAGCCTTTGTTCCGCGAGACGATAACCACACGCTGCTCGCGGCGGACTATTCGCAGATCGAGCTGCGAATCGTGGCGGATATCAGCGGTGATGAGACGATGAAAGGGGCCTTCGAACGTGGTGACGACATCCACGAGATGACGTCGATGAAGGTGTTCGATGTGGCTGCCGAAGATGTCACGGCAGAGATGAGACGACGAGCAAAGACGGTGAACTTCGGGATCGTCTACGGCATCTCGGCTTTCGGGTTGTCTGATCGATTGGACATTCCACGCGCTCAGGCCCTCGACTTGATCGAGTCGTACTTCACGCAGTATCCCGCTATTCGTGACTACATGGAGCAGACCGTCGAGTTCTGTCGCGAGAACGGCTATGTGGAGACGGTGACCGGCCGACGAAGGTATCTGCGAGACATCAACTCGCGCAATGGGACACTTCGAAGTGCGGCCGAACGCAATGCGATTAACTCGCCGATCCAGGGATCGGCCGCGGATATGATCAAGATCGCGATGGCAAAGATTCAGGAGCGAATGCGGGAAGAGGATCTGAAGTCGCGAATGCTGCTTCAGGTACACGATGAGCTGGTGTTCGATATGCACAAGGACGAGGCGGATATGCTGCCGCCTCTTGTCGAAGAGGAGATGATGACGGCGATCCCCTTGAGCTTGCCGATTGTGGTGGAGTTGGGGATGGGGGACAATTGGCTAGTGGCACACTGACCCTTCCACCTTCCCCTCATCAAGTTAAGAGCATCCCAGTTTGCTGAGCGCGTATGAATAAGACGCGGTTGAGTCTTTATTACCTGATCGGGTATACGATCTTTGGGGGTGCGGCGGTTCCCTTTCTCCCAAAGACGATGGTCGGCCTGATGTTCGTAGCGCCGATCAAGGAAAGCGTTTATCGGAAGGACGAGACGGATCGGGATCTGAGCGACCGGTTCACGGGAGCAGATCCGACTATTTCGTTGATGGTATTGAGTGAGCCAGACACTTACAGACGGTCGGTGGTCGCCAAGAGCAGGCACCGAGCGGCCGCGACTGCCAATATCCCGTTCAGAACCATCGGGGGGCAAATGAGCGACCGCGAGACTCAAGTAGACGAACTTAAGCAGAAGGTCGCCAGCTTCATTCGCGACCGCGCTTGGGAACAGTACCATAGTCCGAAGAACTTGGCGATGTCGATCTCGATTGAGGCGGCGGAGATAATGGAGCACTTCCAGTGGCTGACGGTCGAGGAGGCGATCGAAGCCATGCGTAATCCATCCATCCGAGGTGAGGTCGAGGACGAGATCGCCGACGTAATGATCTATTGCCTGAGCTTGGCGAACCAGACCGGGATCGACGTGAGCGAGGCGATCCGGAAGAAATTAGAGAAGAACGAAGGCAGATTTCCAGTGGACAGGATTGAAGGTTTCGGTGTCGAAGACGAAACCGTTTCCAAATCCGACGAGTGATCGAATGCGTGTCCTGATCACGGGTGGGTGCGGGTTTGTGGGCAGCCAGGTTGCTCGTGAGGCTGCGGGGCGTGGACACGATGTCACCACGGCAGATCTGGACCACGTCAGCCCGGACGTCGATCTGGATATCCGCGATGCCGCGCAGGTGGATGAGGCGGTTCACGGGCCTGATGTCGTCGTTCACTGTGCTGCAATCGTCGGACCCGGCCCGGCACGTGAGAACCCCGGGCTGGCGGTCGACATCAACATCCGCGGCACTGCGAACGTCCTCGAAGCTGCTCGTCGCCACGGAGCACGGGTCGTCTATCTATCGACGGCCACGCTCTACGGGATGCGACCTGACCTGAAGCCCCTGCACGAGTCTGACCTGCCCTCACCTGTCAGTCATTACGATGCTACCAAATACGCTGCGGAGGTGCTCTGCCGGTCTTATCGGTTGGACTTCGACGTGGACGTCATCTGTATAAGAACAGGATTCGTGTATGGCCCCGGACACAGCACTGGCGAATACTTCGTTGAGTCCGCGGTTAAAGGCGTTCCGGTACGTGTCGGCACGGGCGGAGATGGGCCGTGCGACTTCACTTATGTGAAAGACCTGGCTAATGGGCTGGTCTCCGCCGCAGAGCAAGCGCGTCTTCCTGAGCCTGTATACAATGTAACGAGTGGCATTAACCGAACGCGCAGTGCGTTCGCAAAGGCGGTCAGAGATGCTATCCCCGACGCTGACATCGAGATCGGCCAGGGCATCCATCCCGCCATGCACCTGAGAGGTCCGTGTCTAGTCGACTTGGCGAAACGGGACTTCGGCTACGTACCAGCCTACACGATCGAAGACGGGATTAGGGATTGGATTGCGGCTATCTCAGGTTTCCCCATCTCCACGTCGAGGGATAGACGATGACTATTCCTCGAACGAATGGACACCAGACACTTACCAGGTGAGCCGTTGTGATCACCACCTCGTTCACGCAGGTGGCCGAGGGCTATGCCGAATACCGTCCTGGCTTTCCGGACACCCTCAACGACCACCTGATCGAACTCTGCCCACCAGACATCGATAGGCTGGCAGTGGAGGCTGGCTGTGTGACGGGGAACGTGACACGCTGGCTTAACGAGACGTACGCTCAGGCCATACGCGCGGATTCGTAGCAGTACGGAGGCGCTACCTTAAGTGTTTCGTGCAGATTCGGGGTAGCCGCCGGCAAGCCTTCGACTTAGCTCAGGACAGGCTCCTGGGCTATATGATGTAACCCCGTTGGGGTTGTCTCTATATCTCTCACGCCTGATTGCCTCTTCCAAGCCCACCACTTTTTCTTGCCTGTCCCTCTGTTCTCCATCGATTGTCTGGTCGAGATCTAGCGGTAACGTCTCAACGCATCGAGTAATACATTAGATGCATTCGATACCCATCTCGCTAATTTCTCCAGGTGACTATCTATGCTCGATCGACCCAATCTCGTGTATGTGTTTCCCGATGAGTATCGCCCGCAAGCCGTCGGCGTGGCAAACGAGGATCCTGTCATCACCCCGAACCTGGATACGTTTGCCGGTGAGAGTCTGGTGTTTACGGATGCGGTCAGCAACCGCCCAGTGTGCAGCCCGTATCGAGCGATGCTGTTCTCTGGCAAGTATCCGCACGCGAGCGGGGTGCTCGGAAACGTGAACTCGTCGACCGTGAAGTATGAGAATTATCTACGCGAGGATGAACGCTGTTTCTCCGATGTGCTCCACGACGCGGGATACTCTCAAGGGTATATCGGGAAATTGCACTTGGATCCGCCGAACGAAGAGGCGCATTACACCGAGGGCCCGCGTGGTGACGGTCGTGTGTGGGACTCGTATACGCCTCCCGGACCACGCAGACACGGGTTCGATTTTTGGCACTCGTATGGGTGTTGTGACTGGCACAACCAGCCGCACTACTGGCACGGGGATGCTCGAATCGATCAGCGTCTCGAAGTACACGAGTGGTCGACGAAGCACGAGACGGATGTGGCAGTTGACTATATCGAGAACCGAACCGGCTGGCGGGATCCGGACAAGCCGTTCTCGCTGTTCGTGTCGTATAACCCGCCCCATATGCCTTTCGATCAAGTACCGGACGAATACATCAAGCGATACGGGGACGCGACGCACGAGGAGCTGCTGACCCGACCGAACGTGGCAGCCGATGAGCGTGGTGATCGGGCTCGCCGTGATGTGAAGAACTACTTCGCGATGGTGACGGGGGTGGATGAGCACTTCGCTCGAATCCTGAAGGCGCTGGACGAACAGGACCTCAAGGAGAATACGATCGTGGTGTTCACGTCCGACCACGGCGAAATGATGGGGAGCCACGGGTTGATGGGGAAGAGCGTGTGGTATGAAGAATCGATGAAAATTCCGCTGATGGTTCGGTGGCCGGGACACATCGATCCTGGTACCGATGATCTGCTAATCGGGACGGCGGACCTGACTGCGACACTTCTGTCACTGACAGGACACAAGAATCAGATCCCCGAAGCGATGCAGGGGAATGACTACGCTGTTGGAATACTAGGTGGGGAGATGGAACGGCCGTCTTCGGCATTGTATCTCGACACGAATCCCGGTTGGCCTGAAGGGGGGAAACGGGGGGTGCGGACGCATCGATATACGTATGTGGTCGAGCGATCTCGGGAAGGGGATGAGTGCGAAATTCTGCACGACAATCAGGAGGACCCATATCAGCTTGCGAATGTGGCTGGGGATCGGGAGAATGTGGTGTCAGACCTGAAGGGGGAGATGGAGGGGTGGCTGCGCGAGACGGGAGATGCTTGGATTGAAGACTGAGGATAGCAGATTGACACCGGTCATCCTGAGTGCCGCAGTAGGCAGCCAGAAGAGGCCCGCATTGGCGGACCAGAAAGCGCGGTGGATCGCAGGCGACCGCCCAATCCGTATCCCGAGCGAGCCCTCATCCGGGCCTTTAAGTCCGTGAGCCGTCTCGTCGAGTGCGTGCCCAACTTCAGTGAGGGACGCGAACAGAAGACGGTCGATGCGATCGTAGGAGCGATCGATCGCGAGTCGGGTGTGCGGGTGCTGCACGTCGATTCGGGGAAGGCGGCAAACAGGATGGTGGTAACGTTCGTCGGTGAAGCTGACGCTGTTGAGAGGGCGGCGTTTTACGGTATCGAGACAGCTAGTGAACTGATCAACATGCGGACCCATCGCGGGGCGCATCCGAGGCTCGGGGCGACAGATGTGTGCCCTTTTGTGCCGATCGGCGAGAAACCTATCCAGGACTGTATAGACATCGCCGAACGGCTTGGCGAGCGGGTCGGCAGTCAACTGGGGATTCCCGTGTACCTTTATGCAGAAGCCGCTCGTGCTGGCACCAGGCAGAGCTTGTCTGTGATACGGCAGGGCGAGTACGAGGGACTTGAAGTGAAGCTGGCTGATCCCGCGAATGCGCCGGATTTTGGGGATCCGGTGTTTAACGCGCAGTCAGGAGCGACATCGATCGGGGCGAGGCGGTTTCTGATAGCGTGGAATGTGAACCTGGATACGAAGGATGTGTCGATCGCGAGACGGATCGCACGGAAACTCAGGTCTTCAGGAGAACGGCAACCGGATGGGTCACGTAAGCCAGGTAGATTCCGGGCGCTTCAAGGCGACGGCTGGTATATCGACGAGTTCGATCGGGCACAGGTCACGTTCAACATCCTCGACTACCAGGCGACACCGATCGCGCGAGTGTATGAAGCCTGTCGTGAGGAAGCGGCTGAGCTGGGCGTCAGCGTGACAGGAAGTGAGTTGGTCGGGTTGATACCAGGTGATGCGCTTGTCGATGCAGGGCGATTTTATGCGAGCCTGAAGGATGATGACTCAAGAGATGTGATCAAGCTAGCGGTCAAGGAATTGGGGCTGGGGGAGATACATCCGTTTGTGCCGGAGAGGCGGGTCATCGAGATGGCATATGGGGATTGAAAATCGAAGACTGAGGATTTAAAACCTAAAATTCGGACGAATTGCAGATCCCGCAGGGATCCGTCGCTTCACTCAGGATGACTAGCCAATGAACATTCCGACATACAAGTCGATAGGGGTCAGACCTCTAATCAACTGTCGTGGGACCTACACCATTATCAGCGGGTCCGTTTCGCTGCCGGAGGTGAAGGCGGCCATTGATGAAGCCTCGAAACGATACGTGCACCTAGATGAACTGATGGAGAAAGTGGGCGAACGGATCGCCGAGATCATGCAGTGCGAGTTCGGGCTGGTGACAAACGGATGCGCGGCGGCGATCTGTCAGGTGACGAGCGCCTGTATGGCGGGGGATGATCCGGAGAGGATCAAGCAGCTGCCGGATACAACGGGATTAAAGAACGAGGTATTACTTCAGAAGAAGCATCAGCACGTCTACAATCACGCGATTCGGATGACGGGTGCGCAGATCATCGAGGTGAATAGCCTCGAGGAAATGAAGTCGGCTGTCTGTGACCGTACGGCTATGCTGGCTGTCTTTGGTGACGCAGCGGAACGCGGAGATGTGTCCGTCGAGCAGATGGTCGAGATCGGCAAGCGGGAGGGTGTGCCCGTGTTTGTAGACGCCGCAGCTGAGCGGCCGGACGTGCCTAACGCGTATCTCGAAGCCGGTGCGGATGTGGTGGCGTATAGTGGAGGAAAGTGCCTGCGTGGACCACAGGCATCGGGTCTTGTGCTGGGACGACGCGACTTGCTCTGGTCAGCGTTCCTCCATGGCGCACCGCATCACTCGATCGGTCGGCCTATGAAGGCCGGCAAGGAAGAGGTGATGGGGCTTCTGGCGGCTGTCGAGATGTGGGTGAACCGAGACCACGATGCCGAATGGGCAGAATGGGAGTCGTGGCTGGACGAGATCTGGAAGGCGGTCGATCACATCCCGACCATTACACGAGAGGTTCAGATGCCTGGGCGGTCGAATGTTGCGCCTATTCTGAGGGTCGGCTGGGACGAGACGCGTTTGGAGCTGAAGCCAGAACAAGCGAAGCGCGCGCTGTCCAATGGGGAACCCCGGATCGAGGTCTTTGCGCACGAGACAGGTGTGGAGTTCATGCCTTATATGATGGAACCCGGTGAAGCCCCGCTCGTCGCTAGACGGCTTCACGAGGTCCTGCAGTCGGGTAAATGACGACGTTTAGAAGTCGTGGATGAAGAAGACGGTTAGCCACTCTTCGGCGTCACTCGGGGCAAGCGCCAAACACAGAGGACAGAGTGCAGGAAAGAGGCGAAGATTTGCGAAGGGACGGATCGAGACAATGACGACGTGACTCCCCTGCCCGCGGCACCCTGACTCTCTGCATCTTGTCACCTGCTCGAAAGAATCATTCATCCGTAAGTGGACCAGAGGATCGTATGAGGCGCGCAATCAAGATTGCTACAAACAGCACTCCAATCGTGCATTCAAGTATTGCCAGCGAACGCGTCGCATCCTCCCGACAATTTTCATTCCGATCCTCTTTCTCCCGACAGATTGCTTCGCCGGTCAGCCAGAGATACCTTGGTCAGAATTCTAAGAAGAGGTCGAATGAAACGTACGGGTGGACAGATCCTGGTTGATGTACTCGACACGTATGGGGTTACGACGATCTTCGGGATACCGGGGATCCATACCTTGTCCGTTTACGACGAGCTCTACAGGCATCCTCGAATCCATCACGTTGTTACGCGCCACGAGCAGGGCGCGGGATACATGGCGGACGGCTATGCACGTGTGACAGGTTGCGTTGGCGTCGTCCTTACAACCACGGGACCAGCCGCAGTGAACGCGCTGACCCCGATCGGAGAGGCGAATGCGGAATCCTCGCCCGTCCTGTTGATCGCGAGCGGTCCCGACGCGGACATGACTCCGGACTCCGGGTATCTACACGAGATGCGTGATCAGTTCCAGACGCTTGTCAGTGTGACCGGCCAGGGAAAGCGTGCCACGTCGGGAGATGAAATCGTGAGCGCTGTCGAGGAGGCGATGGCGTTTCCGGGACGTCGTCGCCCGCGCCCGTACGCCTTGGAGATACCGATCGAAGTCCTGAAGGACACCTACGACACCGACTCTACTTTAGCCGAGACGTATCCACCGGTCGTCCCAGAAGAAGATGCGATCGACCGCGCTGCTGACATCCTGTTTGGAGCGGAGAGACCACTTCTGTTTGTCGGCGGCGGAGCTCAGAATGCATCTAGGGAAGTGCTCAAGCTGGCCGAACGACTTGATGCGAAGGTCGGTGCTTCGGGGAATGGACTGGGTGTGGTGCCGGCTGATCATCCTCGGTTTGTGGGAACGAACGAGGCTCCAGGGTGGTGGGTGAATCGGGCGGATGTGATCGTGGCCATCGGCACTCGGTTCGATGCTCGGACACGTCGGTGGATCGGATCGCCTGATGCTCAGCTAATTCACATCGATCTTGATCCGAACGTGATAGGTCGAAAGCTGGAAACGGACGTCGCGCTCGTGGGCGATGCCAGTTCGACGCTTTCAATACTTGCTTCGAAGATTAAGCAACAGGGTTCCGACTGGCCAGAACGCGAGCAAGACGGCGAAGAACAAATCGACGACAAACGTGCGACGGCGATCCTTGGTGCAATCAGGGATGTGCTCGCTCGCGACGCCGTCCTGTTCAACGATATGACCCTGATCTGCTATCAGGCGCGACGATTTTTCGATGTCTATGAACCGAGGACGTTCCATTCGCCCATCACCTACGGGTCGCTCGGATTCTCCGTGCCAGCGGCAATCGGCGCTAAGATTGCCGACCGGTCACGCCAGGTGGTTGCCCTCTGCGGGGATGGCGGGTTCATGTTCACTGCTCAGGAATTACTGACCGCGAAACAGGAAGCGCTTGGTCTCCCAATCGTGGTTTTCAACGACAACTGCTACTCGGCGATCAAGCGGGCGCAGGACCGTGAGTATGAAGGCCGGAATTTTGCGGTCCATCTCGATAACCCCGACTTCCAACTGTTCGCGCAGAGCTTCGGAATCCCGAGTGAACGTATGGTCGATTGTGAAGCCCTGCGAAAGGGTATTCGCGCTGCTCTCGACAGATCGACGCCGACACTCCTTGAAGTCGATCTCGAGGGCTTCGTCGGATGACAATTGTAGCCCCTGAAGCCTCGTCACCGGTTAGAGCACGAAGACGAGGCTGTTTCTAGCCATCGCACAAATTCGGGCAATTTCGTCGCCGTGCTCTGCGCAGTGACGTTCTGGCACTGATGTGACATTTGCACGTATAGCCCCAAACCAGATGCTACAGACATTAACACGAGAACCGAGGCGACAAAATGAGCAAAGGTAGAGTTTACGAGGATCCGGTGTTCGAGTATGAGGATTCGTGCAGCGGCCGCAAGGTGATACGTCTTACGGATTATCTGGGGCACTCAAACCATTTCTACTTCACGGATCCGTGCTGGTTCAACAACGACCGATCGTTCGTTTTCACGTCGCAGCGGGAGAACGAAGGTAACATGTTCCGCTACGATCTGGACAATCACAAAATCACGCAGATGACGGATCTAAAGTCGAAAGGTCGTCCGGGCGGATGCGTGAGCGAGGTGAACAACGCGATTTACTATTTCGTGGGTCGTCAGTTGATCGAACTCAAAATCGACAGCTTGGAAGAACGTGTCGTTTCAGAGGTGGGTACGCCTTACAGTCCAGGCGGCCGAGCCAATCCGACGGCCGACGGGAAGTATGTGTGTTCGATCGTGGCGGAGCCGTTTCCGGACACCGGTAAAAAATCGATTTCGTATTCCTACTCGTCGTTTGTGCAGAACTTCGAGCGCAAACCACACTCGCAGATCTTCAAGGTGAACCTTGAGAACGGTGATTGGGATGTGATCCACGAAGACCATCGGAGCATGGGTCACATCAACACGTCGCCAACGCAGCCGGAAATCATGACCTTTTGTCACGAGGGACCGTGGCACTGGATCGACCAGCGGATCTGGGGACTGAACATCCATACCAAAGAGGCCTGGAAGATTCGCGAACAGCAGGGCGACTATAGCATAGGACACGAATACTGGTTCGCGGACGGCGAGCGCATCGGGTATCACGGACGCCCGAGGGACAACAATGGCGAGCACGTGTTCGGTCATATCAAGTGGAACAACGAGGATCACGTGGAGGTCCGTTTCCCGTTCCACTCGACGCATTTCCAGAGCTTCGATCACACGATGATGGTTGGAGATGGGACGAATTGTTTTGCGTCGGATGCTAAACCGTATATCCAGCTATTTCGATGGGACGGAGAGCAGTATGTGGGGCCAAAGATTCTTTCCTACCATCGGAGCACGTTCAACGATCAGTATGCCCACTGTCATCCCCGGTTTACGCCTGACGGGAAATATGTCCTATACAGCACAGATCTTACGTCGTATGCGAACATGTATCTCGTCGAGGTCGGCGAGTTCGATACGTTGCCGGATTTGACGGAGGATTATGTGGCGCCGCACCAGAGACGGTAGAGAAGCATAAATGCAAAATTTGAAACACCTGTTACCCGAATGATCGGTTGGAGCGAAGGCGGATTATATATAGGTGGGCGTCGAGAAGGTGATGCGGGCGCAGCTCAGCTGGCCCTTACCCGAAATGCTGTCCGCGAAAAGACGGCGGACAGCATTTTATACTTTCCCACTGAGCAGGAGCGGAGTTCGAGTAGCGGATGAATATCAAAAGCCTAGAAGCGTTTCCCATTGATCTGTCGCCTAAGGCTCAGAGACCTGTGTACCAGAGCAACGGTCGACAGCCGGCGAGCCCGATGGCGCGGTATCCGAAGTATCAAGGGAAGCGGTCGTCGTGGATGGCTTCGTGGCCGTTGGTGGGGTGCGTGGTGATGGCGGAGGACGGGACGTTCGGGTTTGGGGTAGGCGGACACAGCGGGCCGGTGTGCTCGGTGATCAACGAGCATTTTGCGCAGCATATAGTTGGGAAGAACAGTTTCGCTACCGAGCGACATTTCGATGTAATGATGCGGATCAGCTCAACCTACGGTAGCGTCGGGCTGGCGAGCTATGCCATCAGCGCTGTGGACCTAGCACTCTGGGACCTGAAGGGGAAGCTGCTCGAGAGACCCGTCTACGAATTGCTTGGGGGTCCTCAAAAGGAACGGATCTCGTGTTACGCAACAGGGTTCGATGTGAGGTGGTATCAGGAACTCGGATTCAAAGCTTTCAAGCTGCCGATGACGCAAGGACCGGTCGACGGGATCAGCGGATTGAACGTTGCTGAACAGCTGGTGGCCGATGCTCGTGATCAAGTCGGTGACTCCGCAGACCTGATGCTCGACTGCTGGCTGGCTCTCGATGTGGACTATACGGTCAAGCTGGCGGAACGGCTCAGACCTTACAGTCTCCGGTGGATCGAGGATTACCTGATGCCGGAAGAGATGACAGGGTTTGCCGACGTTCGAAAGAGGCTTCCTTGGCAGGGCCTTGCCACGGGGGAGCATTGGTATCTGCCACCGACCTTTTCGGTCGCCGCGGAGAACCGACTCGTTGACATTTTTCAACCGGATACACTGTGGTGCGGCGGGTTGACCTCGCAACTGCGGATCGCCCGGATCGCAGAGTCGAACGGGATCGATGTGATCCCGCACGGTGGGATGAACTGGCCCTACGGACAGCATCTGATCTACGCATCCACGGCGATGTCGTGGGGAGAACGGTCCGATGGTGTCGCAGCACAGGGTGTGCCGCTGAAGGATATGGTCAGGCTACCTGGCACCGCAGTCATCGAAGATGGCTATCTGGTGCCGAGTGATGCGCCTGGGTTCGGGATTGAAGTCGATCTTGCGTGGATTCAGAAGCGAAGGAAAACGGTTTCGGAAATAAAAGTCTGGGGCATGTGATGAGATCAACGCCGAACGAAAAAGTGATGAAGGTCGAGCCCTGGTTCTTTTTGCACGTGTGTGACCTTCAGCCCGGATCGAAGCGATCGTTTCGATTCAATCCGGCCCAGCATGAAAATGGCATGGCGGCGTACCGGATGCTGGGAGAGATCTCGAATGCGGATCTGTTGCTCGTGGGCGGGGATCTGACGCGGGACGGGTCGATCCACGACTTCGAGTTCGAAGAGGCAAAAGCCAAACTCGATGCTCTGCCGTATCCCTACCATGCCATCCCTGGAAACATGGATACAGGCAACAAACACACAGCCGTGCTCGGTGCGACGGGTCGCGACGATCCCAGGCTAAACGTTTCCGCTGGGCCGCTTGACAGGTTCGCGAAGTTCTTCGGCGATTTCCCATGGTCTTTCAAGCACAAGAACGTCCGGTTCAGCGGCTTCTACGCTGCACTCGCAGGATCGGGTTTGCCACACGAGGATAGGATGTGGAACTGGCTCGAGAATGAGTTGCCGAGTCTGGAGTCAACTGATCACCACGTGATGAACACGCATTACACACTGTTTGTGGATGATCTGAACGAACCGAACTGGGACATCACGAAGGAGGAGGAGTATCAGAAGTGGTACTTCTCGATTGACCAGCCGCACCGGTCACGAATGTTCGAAGCCTTCAAGAAATCGAACGTCGAAATTGTGACGAGTGGCCATATCCACTGCCGACGACCCGGACAGGTTGTCGATGGGATTCGATTCTATAGATGCGCGGGAATCGCGATGCGGCAATGGCCGAATGCGTGGCCCGATGCTGAGCCGTCTCTAGGGTTCTACCGATTCGATGTGGCGGTGGACGGCATTAAGGAGACGTTTATTCCTCTTGATTACGAGTCAACTGCGGAAGGCGCGTATGGGAAAGGAGGTCATCCGCGGCCGGAGGAGAGAGACTATTCGTTGGCGATGGAGGCACCGCCGCCACCTTTCCGTCCGTCAGTCTGAGCGGGCTAGCAGGAGACCCTCCGCCCGAAAAGAGAAGTATGAGCGATGTGAGTCCAGGGTTAAGAAGGTAAAACCCTCGACGCTCTGCATCCATCACTCTGAACTCGATTCTGCTTCTGGATGGTTGGGTCCGATCCAAATAGTCTCGGGGTTCTCGACGGGCTCGATGTCCAAGTTGACGACGATCGGTTCCTGACCGCTCCGAACAAGGACGCACGACAGTTCCTGATCCGGACTCGCGTTGATCTCTTGATGCGGCACATATGGTGGCACGTAGATGAAGTCACCTGCCTCCGCCTCCGCTAGATACTCCAGCTTCTCACCCCACCGCATCCTGGCTCGCCCACTGACGATGTAGATGACGCTCTCGATCTCACCGTGATGGTGCGCTCCTGTCTTGGCATCCGGATGGATGTTTACCGTACCAGCCCAGAGCTTGTTCGCCCCGGCCATCGCGTGGTTGATCGCCGCCGCCCTGTTCATTCCCGGCGTCTGTGGTGTATTGGTATCCTTGTCACCTGCCTTGATGACACGGACGCCGTTTTTTTCCCAATTCATAGAATACCTGAAGCAATCACGATGGTGGACACAAAGAACACTTGGGTTTTTGCTACTAGCCGGAATATCGAGGAGAGATTCAGCTTCTCAGGATTCCGCAGGGTCAATGATCGATGTGATCTTCTTGGGCGGTCCCTTTCCTTGTATGGAGACTGCATCGAGCGGACTTGAGGGGTATTCTCCGTGGCGAACGTCCTCTCAAGCGATACCGAGTTTCTGCTCCAGCCTTGTTAGGTAGGCAGACTTGAGGGCTCGGCTAAGAATGCTCTGCTGTCCTCTTAGGTCGCGGCAGATCTCCAAGATCAGGGGACCGAGTCTCTTTGACGAGAGCCGTTCGGCGATCCGGTCGATGTAGGCGAACACGCGATCGACATTTGACTGCCAGTTACCGAATGTCCCCTCGATCTCCTGCTGGATGCGCTGGATCTCATGATCGACGTCCACCTTCCAACTCACGTGGCCTGAGAGCCGCCTGAAAGCGGAGCTTTCGCCGAGACGATTCCCCTCGACCAAGAGAGTGAAGACGGCCGCTTCGAGGAGCGCGCGTTGATCGTTTGCGGTCGCTTCTGTGAACGATCGATACTTCCGACGGGTTCTGAACAAGATGCCTCGGAGGAGTTAGTTTATCGGGGGACCATCAAGCTTAGTCCAATCCCTCACCCTTTGCAAGTTAGCGAGCACATAAGGACTCAGGACGACAAGGTGATGTGGGACAATCTTCGCTGTCTTAATCGGGCGTGACTGTTCTACCGATCCCGATACAAACGGGTGATGCACAGGACCACGGCGGCCGGAGGTGGGTCGGCCGCGTCTGGTGCATAGCAGGTGACCTATCGGAGTGCACTGCCTTGACTTATGGATGATCTGTAGCCATAAGTGTAGATATTCACTTACGTATGGCACTGAACCCTCTCAAACCCTTCCAGCAGTATCTCAGAACCTACCGCTATATGGTTCTCCTCGGCTTGGTGTTTCTGCTGGCCGTCCAGTTGATTCAGACCGCGATTCCCCTAGTCCTCAAGTTCGCGATCGACGATAGCAAGGCGTATTTGGACGCACGGAAGCTTGATCAGGCGCTTCCGCCGACGTGGACAGGTACGCCAACCGGTGATCTTGCCGCGTACGGGCTGATTGTGGCGGTATTGGGTATCCTGCAGTGGTTCCTGAATTTCGGTATGCGCTGGAACTTCACGGCCCTGTCTAGGTATGTCGAACGGGACATCCGGGCGAAATATGTTCGGCACCTCGTGACCCTTCCGCTTTCCTTCTTCAGCACTGCCCCGGTGGGCGATCTGATGGCTCGGGCGACGAACGATGTCGAAGCGATTCAGCGGTTCCTCCACCATGCCTTCCGCATGTCGCTGACGGGCATTCTGACGTTCTTCTTGAGTCTCGCTCTGATGTGCACAATCGACTGGTATCTCGCCGTTTTGTCTCTGATTCCGATGCCTGTGATGGTCCTAACGGCTAGGATGATGGCGGGGCGAATGAGGCGCGGATACCGGAACGTGCAGGAGCAGTTCGGTGTGATGAGCAGCCGCATACAGGAAAACCTTTCCGGGATGCGCATAGTCAAGGCGTTTGCCAGAAGTCACTTGGAGATCAGCAAGTTCTCAGACCTGAATGAGGAGTATGTAGAGAGAAACCGTCGGCTAATCAAGCTGCGGAGTCTGTTCTACCCGTTCACCTTTCTGCTGAACGGTGTGTCGATGGTCGTTATCCTCTGGCTGGGTGGTCTGCGCGTGATCGACGGCGCGCTGACGCTTGGTGCTTTCGTTGCATTCAATGCGTATTTGATCCGGATGAGTCGCCCTATGATGATGCTTGGTCGTATGGTCGACGAACACCAACGAGCCGTTGCTTCGCTTGCGCGGATCGAGGTTGTGCTCAAAGAGCGGAAGCAGGTTCTGGATTTGACGGACGACTCGAAGGGACGCGCCGGAGAGATTGAGTTCAGGAACGTCGCCTTCAGCTACAACGGTAGCCTTGCACTCAAGGATGTAACGGTGAAAGTGCCGGCGGGTTCGACGCTGGCCGTGGTCGGACGCGTCGGATCAGGCAAGTCGACGCTTGCAAGGCTAATCCCGAGGCTAATCCATGCGGATGAAGGGGACGTGCTGATCGACGGAGTACCGATTGAAGAGATCCCGATCTCCGAGATCCGAGGCATGATCGGTTATGTGCCTCAGGATACATTCCTATTCTCGGACACGATCCGCGAGAATGTCTTGTTGGGCGATTCAGGATCGGACGGGTCGGACGTTGATCGCGCGACAAAAGTGTCGAAGTTGGCGCAGGATCTTGATGTGATGAGCGATGGGCTCGATACGATCGTCGGAGAGCGTGGTGTTACGCTCTCCGGTGGGCAGAAGCAGAGAGCCGCCTTGGCGCGTGCCGTGATACGCGAACCGAAGATCCTGATCTTGGACGACGCTATGTCGAGCGTGGACACCCGAACGGAAGAGGCGATCCTGAAGGAGCTCCGAGAGGTGATGTCACAGCGGACGACGATTCTGATTGCTCACCGGATATCGACAGTCAGGGACGCAGACCACATCATTGTGATGGATGAGGGACGGATCATTGAGCAAGGTGATCATGACAGCTTGGTCGATCAGGATGGCATCTACGCAGAGATGTTCAGGCGACAGCATCTGGCGGCGGAACTCGACAAATTCTAAAGGTTGTGGAGAGCGCAGGCCATACAATGGGGGCTATTGCTGTAGGGGCCGTCTCACGACGGCCGGCTGCCAGTTTGGGCGGACGCTCGTATAGCCCGACGGACAAGAACCTGAATGGATCACCCTTTCGCGAGGATGACCACGTGCAAAGAGTGCGTGTAACAACATGATATTAGGTGGCGGTGGGTCGCATACGATAGCCGGTCGTCCACAGAGACACGAAAGCGATGCCGACAACAAGGGTTTTGACCTTCGTCTGATGATGCGTCTGCTGGGATACCTCAAGCCCTACACTGGCTGGGTATCCCTGACTTTCGTGCTGATTCTGATCGCCTCCGCTACAAGGCAGGCGGGGCCGTATCTGACAAAGATCGGTGTGGATGACTACATCCTTCCAGGTAACGCAGACGGGTTCGGGTGGCTAATCGCGTTGTATGTAGGTTTGCTCGTGATCCAGTTCGTTGTGGGCTATTTCCAGAGTTGGGCGACCAACATGGTCGGGCAGTGGGCCATGCGCGATGTACGTCTGGAGATGTTCTCTTGCCTGCAAAAGCTGCCGTTGCAATACTTTGACCGGACGCCGATCGGTCGGCTGATGGCGATGAACACTAACGACGTCGATGCCCTGAACGAAATGTTCACGGATAGTGTTGTGTCGATCCTAAGTGACATTCTGTCGATTGTCGCAATCCTCGCTTACATCTTTTACATGGATGTCGAGCTGGGCATTGTGACGTGTCTCGCCCTGCCTTTGGGGAGTCTGGCTACCGTCTGGCTGCAGGCGAAATCCTTCCAGTCGTTCCGTTCCGCTCGATTAAAATTCGCCTCTTTTGCAGCCTCGCTGCAGGAGACGATCTCGGGTGTCGAAGTCGTACAACTGTTCGGGTTCGAGAAGAGAAGATCGGATAAGTTTGAGGAAGGAAACGACGGCTATCTGCAAACGCGCCTGACGGGCACCCTGTATCACTCGCTCTATTTCCCGTTCATGGAACTGAGCGGTGTACTCCTGATGGGGCTGGTCGTCTGGTATGGCGGGGGTCTGGTATTCGACGAGAAGATCGAGTGGGGTGTACTTGTGGCGATGCTCCAATATGTGCCGCGATTCTTCATGCCGATTCGGGACATAGCCGATCGGGTCATGACGATTCAAGTTGCGATGGCATCTTCCGAACGAATCTTTGAGCTCTTGGGAGCTGACCCGGAACCGGAGGGGGGTTCGCACACGCCTGAAGATGTTCGTGGCGAAATCGAATTTCGAAATGTCTGGTTCGCGTACATCGATGATGAGTGGATCTTGAAGGACGTGTCGTTCCGTGTCGACGCAGGCAACAGTCTTGCACTCGTCGGTGCAACGGGGGCCGGGAAGAGCACGATCATCAATCTAATCTGCGGGTTTTATCAGATCCAGAAGGGCACAATCCTTGTCGATGGTGTCGACATCCAAGAGTGGGATACGGAGGAGCTGAGGCGACGAGTCGGCGTCGTCCAGCAGGATGTCTTCCTGTTCGCAGGTGATATCGAAGAGAACATCAGTCTGGGGAATCCTGACATATCACGAGCGGTGGTCGAGCAGGCGGCGCACGACGTGAACGCCGATCGATTTATCGACAGTCTCCCCGATGGATATGGGCAAAAGGTACACGAACGTGGCGTTTCACTTTCGGTCGGGCAGCGCCAGCTCCTGTCGTTCGCGCGTGCCCTCGCTGCAGATCCTGATGTTCTCGTTCTCGACGAGGCAACGTCAAACGTCGATACCGAGACGGAAATGTGGATCCAGGAGGCTGTCGAACGCCTGATGCAGTTCAGGACGTCGATAGTGATCGCACACCGTCTGTCGACGATCCGGAATGCGGACAAAATTCTGGTGCTGCATCACGGAGAGATCAGGGAAGAGGGGAAGCACGAAGAGCTACTCAAGAAGCGGGGGATTTACTACAGGCTGCATCATCTACAGTATGGTGAGTAAGCCTAGGTGTTCAGCGGTGACGTTGAATCGCTGTATATCGGCGTGCTTGTGGGGTTCTTGAAGTCCCAGACTCCGTTCGGGAGTGCTTCTCTTGTTGGTGTCCCTCCATTACCCTGAACCGTCAGGTGAAGGATCTTTGTGAGTTCTGGACCATCTACTTCTTGTGTCGATACTCAAGAAGATGGTCCTGACCCTATAAGGATCCTTTGCCTGTCTGCTCAGGATGACCTCTTAATTCGATACAGCGCCTTACCCGTCCGAATGTAGATGCTGTCGCCCGCGACAGCGGGCGATGAGAGTGTGTAGCTGCCGTCGAGTTCGTTGGTAGACAGAAGTTTGTATTCCGATCCCGCAACCACGACGGTGACGACGGCGTTCTCATTCATGATGTAGAGTTTCCCGTCCGCGAGGACGAGAGACGAACTCACAGTGCCTTGTGCGGTTCGCTCGGGACCCCATACGGCCTCACCTGTTTTCGCGTTGAGACAGCTGATGAGGCCTTTGTCATTGACCATGTAGAAGCGTTTCCCGTCCGTTACGGCAGAGGGCACATCAGGTGCGCCAGGGCCTGTCCACGTCCAAGCGAGATGGCTCTTGGTAATGTCTCCGGATCCCCCAGCTTTTAGAGCGATGATCGGTTTGCGTCGGGACGTTGCGTAGATCATGCCGTCGACGGCAAGAGGAGAACCGCAGACCCGGTAGTTGCCCCGGGCTTCAGGGTTCAGGCCCGCAGCGCGCCAGAGCTCCTCGCCGGTTTGGGGATTGTGTCCGGTTACGTAGTCGGCGCCGGAAACCACGATCTGGTCAGATCCGCCGTGGGACAGCACGATCGGTGTGGTGTATGCGTCCAGAGACTCGTTCGGTGCGTCGGTTGGACGGACCTGCTTCCAAAGGCGCTCACCGGTCATCTTGTCGTAGGCTACAACGTAGGACGGCAGATCGGTATGCATGCCGTGAAGGATCTGCATGACCAGTTTATTTTGGTGGAGGAGAGGGGAAGACGCGTATCCCCACATCAGACCGAATTCGCCGTAAACGTCCTGGAGGTTGAACGTCCATACCTGCTTTCCTTCGATCGTGTAGGCGGCGACCTGGCCCGTCCCCGTGACGATCCAGACGTGTTCCCCGTCGGTGACCGGAGAAGGTGACGTGTTGTTGTGTTTTCGCCAAAGGTTGTTCCCCTTGTCGACCACCGTGCGCCAGATTTCCTTGCCACTCTTTCGTGAGAAAGCCATCAGCAGGAGGTCTTCTCCGCCGGGATTTCTACTAGGACCTCGACGTCTGCGGCGATTGGTCGCCTCCGTAGGTGGCTCTTCCGGGGCCTCGTTGAACTCGGGAGTCGAAGGCGATGTCAGGAAGATATAGTCACCGGCAATGACAGGTGTTCCGCCGCTCCAAGCCGGCAAGTCGGTCTTCCAGGCGATGTTCATTTCAGCTGACCAATTCGAGGGCAGACCTGTCGCGTTGCTGCTGCCGTTCATCTTGGGGCCGCGCCACTGAGGCCACTCTGCTGCGTGGCTGGCTGAACTCAGGAGAAGCGAAAGTAAAAGTAGTTTCTGCATGGGTCACTCCTGTGACGGTTGAATCGGCTGTTTGTGTAACTAGTATGCGTGTGTTCGAAAGTGCACGGACAGTTGTTGACGATGGGAATGAGCGCTAGGATCAACAACCGTCGGGTTCCTCGTGGCTGCAGTAGTCGTTGTGCGAAGCAGATGCGGTGGGCATTTTGGTAATGATACGGAGACGAAACCGCAAGCACTAGCGGCGGTATACAGTCTAACCCGAAAGAGCCAGAGGCAATACACGGATGAGCGAACTCGCGATACACGGCGGTTCTAAGGCGAAATCGACGCCCTACCAGGTGACGAACCGGTATGGTGACGAAGAGATGGAACTGGTCCGCGAAGTCTTGGAGTCGGGACGGTTGATGGGTGTCGACGGGAAAGTGAAGGACTTCGAGAACGAAACGGCACTCTATTTCGGTGTCTCACACGCGGTTATGGTGACCTCGGGTACGGCTGCGCTACACGTGGCCTTGGCCGCGCTCGGCGTTTCCGAAGGGGATGAAGTGATTACGAATCCGATGACCGACATCGGAACGGTCGCGGCTATTCTGGCGTTGCATGCTGTCCCCGTGTTTGCGGACATCGATCGGAAGACGCGCCTGATTTCGCCAGAAGGTGTTCGGAAGCGAATGACCGGTCGGACAAAGGTGATAATCACGGTTCACATGGCCGGGATGCCGTGTCCTCTCGACGCGTTTCTGAAGATCAAGGAGGAGACCGGTGTAAAGTTGCTCGAGGACTGTGCACAGGCCCACGGAGCCAGATATAACGGCAAGCTTGTGGGTACGGTCGGAGATGCGGGCGGGTTCTCGATGAACGAGTCGAAGCAGATGTCCACAGGAGACGGCGGGTTCGTTCTGACGAACGACGACGAGATCGGTCGTGTTGCAGCGCTGTTTCGTGATAAGACTTACGTGCGGGGCAGCGGCCTTCGGCACGGCATGCAGCCGGTTCCGTTTTTCGCTCTGAACTATCGACCAACCTGTTTGCAAGCAGCCGTTGGGATCGGGCAGCTTCACAAGCTTGAGACGCTCGTGGAACGACGGGAAGTGATCGTCAGGCGCTATTATAATGAGCTTGCAGATGTGCCGCTTCTGGAATTTCCAGAGCTCGTTGAAGGAGGTGCGGCGTCCTGGTGGCCCCTCGGGTTGCGCTACACCGGTCACGATCCCTCAAGGGACGACCTAGTAGAGGCGCTCAAAGCCGAGGGTGTTCAGGTTGGCTACTGTATGTCGGCAGTTCGAAACATTCTCAGGACAGAGATGGTTAAGAACCGACAGTACTATCCTTTCTCAGAAGAGCCACCCAATTTCTGGAAAGATGTCGAATACGACCCCGATGGATGTCCGGAAGTCGATGCGTTGCAGGACAGCGTGATCCGGCTGCCCGTTGATGAACGATATAGCGACGAGGATATTTCTCAGACGATCGAAGCGGTGAAGAAAGTGTGGGAATACTATTTTGGCTAGAGAAAGAAACGACAGAATGTTGAAAATCGAATGCAGAAGACTTGATGAACCCTAACTCTTCGTCCTGAAAGGAGGCCAGGAGACAGACCAAGCAAGTGAACGGCGCCCGGGAGTAGGGTAAAGACGAGAATCATACCCACGTGCCTGCGGTTGGGTGTTTGGGCGGTCCGATGGCAATCGACTATGTGTACCTAAATGACGCTTTGACGATCGTGCGTTTCAGGAAGAGGACACTGCGCGAGTGGAGCGATGCGGCACAGAGTAGTCTGCTTGTTATGCTATTGAAGGTCGGGGGTTGATTTGATGTCGGTCTGGCTGACGTTGACCCTGAAGATGACCGAGAGATATTTGTCGTTAAAGCTTTAGAGCAGATCCCGAATGGACGTGAAGCCAGAAGCTCGACCGCGATACACCTGAAAATGGGAATCGGAGATAAACAATTGAGCAGCCATACGGACGAGATAGATTTGAGTTGATAAGGCAGACAACAGCAAGAGGCGTGTCGTGATACGAATCGAGTCGATAGTCGAGGAGGGGAAATGAGACGGATAGCTCTTCTGGTCTTGGCAGGTTGTGTCTTTCTCGGTGCGGCGTCGACAGAGCCGCTGAAGTGGAAGAAGGGACAGGGGTGGGGTTGGGTCTGGGGGGTAGAAGATGAAGTAGGGGCGCTGAACGAGATCACATCAGCGAGTGTGCTGAAGGCGATCTCGATGGTGAAGAGGGGTGAGGTGCGGGACCTTGGAATCGACTACGATCGGAATTCGTACAAGTGGCCTGGTCATTCACCGGGCGAAATTATGACGTTCCGGTCGCCTGCGGGCGTGAAGACACAGAAGGATCTCCCCTTCACACTTCCCGAGAATGGGAACACGACGGAAACCACGTGGCACTCTTGCGCGTTGTTCATGAATGACAACGTGGCGACGCAGATCGATGGATTGGGTCACGCAGTGACGGGGAAGGACAACCATTGGTATAATGGTTTCAAGGAAGCAGACTGGGGTGGTGATTGGGGTATCCGAAAAGCCGGTGCGGAGACGATTCCTCCGATCATTGCGCGAGGCGTGCTGATTGATGTTGCTGGATACAAGGGTGTCGATGCACTACCCTCGCAGACGATCATTACGCCCGAGGATCTCGAGGGCGCGTTGAAGAAGCAGGGCACGGAGCTTCGATTTGGAGATGTAGTTCTGATCCGGACCGGGACGCTCCGCTACTGGGGAGAGGCAGGAGAGGATCTCGCCAAGATCGGTGAGCACGATTCGGCTGGGATTCAGATGCCGGCGGCGAAGTGGCTCGTGGAGGAAAACGGATCGATCATGATCGGGTCGGATACGTCAGGGCTCGAACAGATGGCGACACTGCCTCCGGGATCTGGGAGCTTCATGCCTGTGCATAATTATCTGTTGATCGATCAGGGCGTCCACATCGCGGAGTTCCACTACCTCGAGGATTTGGCGAAGGAGAAGGTCTACGAGTTTGTCTATGTAGCGACGACGAACAAGATCAAGGGGACAACCGCAGGGTTTACGATGCGACCACTTGCGATATTTTAGATACAGTGTCTGGGTCGGCCGATGGCCGCCCTTTTGCATTCTAATTGGGCCTGTTCGGAAACAGGTCGGTTGCGAGGCTTTGTGTCCGAAAATCATCAAATGGTTTACTGCATTCTGGTCTGCTCCTCTCCTTAGGAAAACGCAACGGCGCTCAATACATTTTTCAGATAAGACAGCCCGTCGCCGTGTAAGGTGAGGTTACAGGGCTGCGGTAAATGCTGGTTAGGGAAAGGGCAGGAAACAGCTTCCCTGGCAATAGTGTCTATCTATCTCGGTGGAGACCCAAGCGAGATTCACGCGCGCTACTGATTGACTCAACATCCGGACGAACTGAAACCCGAAGGGATACGACATGGAGCTAGACTCTTGGTTCTGCGATCAGACGTGGGTGCGCAATGGGGATGTGCCCTGTGTCACCTTGGGGGAGGAAGGGGCGTTCGACGATATGCATATTTTCGGGCCAGCTGTAGCAATAGTGAATGATGTCTATTATCTCTATTACTGCGGTTCCCGTGGCGAAGTGGAGGAGCGTGTCTTTCGGATGGGGCTCGCGACGAGCGACGATGGAGTCAAGTTCAAGAGACACTCGGAGTACCCGATTCTCGATTTCGGAAAGAAACCATCTGTTCTCACTCCGACGTTTCTGCGTTCGGGCGATGGCCACGCGCTCCGAGAGGATGGGCGTTTTCGCCTTTGGTTCTCGTCGACAACATTCCCACCTGGTCTTGTCCATACTGTTCACGAGACCACTAGCACGGATGGTGTGGCGTGGGACATTCCGTCGAACCCACAAGTTGGGAATGCAGCATATGCGCCGACTGTCCTCAAAGACGAAAATCGCTACCTGATGTGGTACACGGATGTCTCCTCTTTGCCATGGTCGATCCGGTTCGCAGAGAGCGGAGACGGTCACACGTGGGATGTCCGTGACGATCCAGTGCTTGAAGTGGATGCGCCGTGGGAACACAACCGGCTGGTCTACCCGACGGTGCTGAAAAGGGACGGAGCCTATTTAATGTGGTACGGTAGCTATAGCGAGGCGGAGTTGCAGCATACTGCGATCGGGTTTGCGGCGAGCGTTGACGGAGTACACTGGGTGAAACATCCACAGAATCCGGTTTTCGAACCGGATCCAAACCGGGAATGGGAATCTCACTACACGACAAGTCAATCGCTGCTAGTGCTGTCCGATGGTTCGATTCGTATGTGGTACGCATCGCGGACCAAGCCCCCTTTCACCCACAAGTATCTGGCGATCGGAACAGCAGTGTGGCGTGGCGCTTTTCGATAAGGTGGATGGGCTTCGCAACTCACGAACGGCGCACCCCCTACCTAATAGGCCTAGGAGGCAAAGCTCCTGGGCAGCATCTAATCGTTTCTCCGCGAACACCTAACGATACTTGCCCTTCGGAAATNGTTGTCGCACCACTTCNATTCCCGTCGATTGCTCATCCGTGTCGTTCTCTAAGGATGGCAGCTGCCCTAGCTTCGTTGCAGAGCTTGGCGTATGCCTCGTCGATCGGGATGTCGGCGGCATTCCCAGGTGCGAAGCCACAATCAGGATTAAGATAAATCTGATTAGGAGAGAGATGTGCGAGAGCTTTTTCCACCCGATTCACGATCACCTCTACGGGGTCGACGATCTCGCCCCTGCAGTCGACGCAACCNAGCCCGACCTGAGAGCCAGAGGGTAGCTCCTTGAGAACGTCTAGGTTTCCTGCGACGGGAATCGTGAACTCCATGACATACTGGTCCACGTTCAGACCCTGAAGAGCCGGCAGGATCGGTTCATAGCTGCCCTCGCCAACCCAGCCCGAGCGGCCCTTGTTTCGCCGGCAGAGATGGATGCATCGGGTGACACCCGTTATCCCNTCCAGTATCCGATTGAGATGGGTGACGCAGAGGTCGATCTCGGCCTCTGGTTCTTGGTATTCCGCACGAATACGCTCATCGACGAACAGGCAGAGATGCGGGTCGTCGAACTGAATGATGTCAGCACCCGCATCACGCAGCAGCTCCACCTCTTTCCTCAATATTGGGACTAGGGCATCCATNAACTCGATACGAGTTGCGTAGGCAGAACGCGACCGATCCGGGTCCCACATCCGCTGGGCTAATAGATACGGCGAGGGCAGACAGACTTTGATCAGACGGTCTGTTCGTTNCTTCAGATACGCCGCTTCCTGAGCGGCAAGTCCAGGNCGTGTGTGTTCAAGAGTATCGAGAACTGTGTGCCACCACACCCCGTTCTTGAGTTCGAGATGAAAGCCCTCTGCCACATCGGCGATGATCCCGATATACGACCGTCGACGATACTCACCGTCGGAGATGATGTCGAGACCGGCCGCTTCTTGCAGAGAGATGATGTAGTCTACGGCGGCGTTCATCCGTTTCTCGAACAAATCCGGATCGTCGGGTGTTAGCTCCGGATCGAGCAGGTCGCGCACATACTGTGATCGGGGCATGCTGCCGACGATGCTAGCCGGAAATAGAGGTCGAAAATCGTTCATGAATGCCATTCCTTACGGGCGATCTGAAAATCTTGGTTGGTGTCGATCTCCATGTAGTCCCCGGATGTTAGGGAAGCCGACACGTGGCATCCTTGTTCGATCATNTGCTGGTANAGGTCGATCAGATAAGCTTTCCGAAACGTCTTCGCGGCCTGGAAGGGGCCATTGCCGGTCGCTTTGCGTGCGGCGTGATAGGCCTCGATCAATGCGCTGGCCCCGGCTGCGGTGAATTGTGCNACACCGATATACTCGCCCGTTGCCACTTCGCTCGGCATCGTGCGGTTTATCGATGATACGACTCCGTTNTCTACGACCATCTTTTCGCCATCATTTTCAGGATGGTCGGTCCGCTGTTTGTATCGCTCGCGCCAGTCTGTGTCGCACACAAGCGTGATGTCCTCTTCGCTCTTCATTAGTCGCTGGATGACTTCGGCCGTGTAGAGGATGTCCGAGTAAGCGCATACGAAACCTTCTCCCATGTGTGCTTCAGCGTGCATTAGGGATTCGAGGATGTTGTTATCCGGCCAAGTCGAATTGTGACAGTAGTTGAACTCCGGATATGTCCGTCGAATCAGGTCGATCTGATACCCGCCTACAAAGACGATGTCTTCAAGGCCGCCTGCCTTGAACGCGTCCAGTCCCCAGTCGAGGATTCGACGACCTCCCACTTCGGCAAAACACTTGGGCGCATTCGCGGTGTGAGGCATCAGTCGTTCACCGCGCCCTGCACCGATGATGATGGTTTTCATCGAAGTCCTGTTCCAAGTCGTGTCTCGAGGGATTGCATAGGTATCCTGTCTCAGCTGTAGCTAAACAGATGAACGACATTCTGGGCACGATGCTGTGGCTGCAAACTGAAACCTTATTTGAAAATCGTCAAGGTTGTATAGCTGGGGACAAATCAGGTCCTTGCGATAGCTATGAGCATGGCGTCTAATTGTTACGGGTTGACGTTATGGAGCGGGGATGTCACCCGTCAGAATGGTTCATCGATGGGGGTAGAGATGGAAGCGACACGATTGAGATTACACACAGGATTCCAGATTGACGAAGTGGATCCGCGTATCTTTGGCGGATTTCTCGAGCATCTCGGCCGAGCCGTTTACCAGGGCATATACNACCCGGAGAGCGATCACGCGGACGAGAACGGGTTCCGGACTGATGTAGCCGATGCTTTGAACCGACTGGAGATGACGACGATGCGGTATCCAGGCGGGAACTTTGTTTCCGGGTATCACTGGATGAACGGNGTGGGTCCAATCGAGGATCGGCCGACGGTTCGTGATCTCGCGTGGCAGAGTATCGAGCCCAACCACTTCGGAACAGACGAATTTATGAAACTATGTGCAAAGATGAAGTGGACGCCGATGATCGCCGTGAACTTGGGAACGGGCACGCCTGAGGAGGCGCGCGACTGGGTGGAATACTGTAACCTGCCGACGGGTACGGAGTATGCGGACTATCGCTCCGTGAACGGAGCAGACGAGCCGTTCGGTGTACCGCTCTGGTGTCTGGGGAACGAGATGGACGGCCCGTGGCAGCTCGGACACGTACCGGCGAGAGACTACGCCATTCGAGCCCAACAGGCAGCGAAGATGATGAAGGACACCGATCCTTCGATTGAGCTCGTCGTCTGTGGGTCGTGCTCCGTTTCGCTAGATACGTANCTGGAGTGGGATCGGGAAGTGCTAGAGTACACCTGGAACAACGTGGACTATGTGAGTCTACACCGGTATGTGGGGAATCGTGAGTCGGATACTGCGTCTTATCTTGGGGTCACAAACGCGATTGATCAGCAGATTGAGGAGATGGACGCTGTTTGCCGGTTCGTGCAGGGGAAGCTGAAGTCGGATAAACGGGTTTATTCCTGCTTCGACGAATGGAACGTTTGGTACAAGAGCAGAGAGACAGATGGCAGAGGTAAGTTCGCGCCGCACCTTGTCGAAGAGGTCTACAATCTTGAAGATGCGCTTGTTGTTGCAGGCTTTCTGCAGTCGTTTATCCGTCACGCGGACAGTGTGAAGATTGCGAACATTGCGCAGATTGTGAACGTGATTGCACCTCTGCTAACACGTGGTGACANTCTGCTGATCCAGTCGACATTCTATCCGTTCGAGATGATGTCGAAGCGACGATACGGAACAGCTCTTCGTATTTCCGTCAATGGACCGAATTACACCTCCCGGGAATACGGAGAAACTCGTACGATCGATGCGAGTGCCATACTGGACAGACACCGGTTGCACGTATTCGCGACGAACCGCAGCCTTATTGAATCGGCGCCTGTCGAGGTCGATCTCTCAGACGGCAAGCTTGTGTTCGTCGAGGATGCTGAGATCCTCACGGGGTCCGACCCGAAAATGGCGAATTCTTGGGAAGAGCCCGATCAGGTTGTGTCCGCTGCATTCGAAAACATCGAGTTGAAGGATGGGAGAGCATTGATGATACTGCCTCCGCTGTCTTTTGTCGCCATGACGTTGGAGGTGTCATCCTGATGGGTTGATTCGACATGAACCTGATGATGATTACTGAGGCGTTTCACTCGATTCAGATGGGTGTGCGGCCGGAACAGATCCGGTCGGACTTTGATAAGTGAAAGACCATTACGGAGTTCTAGACGAGAGAAGGCATGGACGACCCGATTCTACTGACCGACGAACAGATGCAGGAATTCCTCGTGACCGGGTATCTGGTGTTTCGACCGAAGGTGCCCGAAGGTTTGCACGACAGGATCTATAAACAGCTGAACCAGATCATTGATGACGAGCCGAACCCCGGTAACAACATCCTGCCGCGTGTCCCGGAGATGCGCCATATCTTGAATTCGCCCGAGGTCAGAGGTGCATTGATCAGTGTTCTCGGTGAAGACTACCTCGAGCATCCGCATCGGTTTTGCCATCCCGTNTGGCCTGTGCACGAGCCCCTTTCGCCGGAAGCCACCCGGGAAAAGGTCTACCGGAACAGCCATCAGGACGGATACACTCCTCTCGGTCATCCNCGCCAACACTACTCACGGTATGCTCGGGTTATGTACTACCCGCAGGATTCACCGGTCGAGGTTGGGCCGACACACGTGATCCCCGGTACGCAATACAACAAAGGGCTCACGGACGAGGATAAAGCCCGGCTGATCCCGCTATCAGGCCCTGCAGGAACGGTATCGCTAACGCACTTCGATGTCGGTCACGCGGCGGGTGTGAATCAGCGTCCAAATTTCCGTCACATGATCAAGTTCCTATACCTGCGTGCCTCTAAACCGAAGGCGCCTTCGTGGGACAGTTTGTCTACAGATTGGAAACGTCCGACGCAGGTAAGCGTCCCATACGATCTTGAGCTGGTCTGGACTCACGGATGGGACTGGCTGTGCGGGAAGCAGGACCGGTACGAGACGTGGCAGTCAACGCATTCCGTAGCCGATGCAAAGATAGGNGATCTCATTGACGGACTTGATCCTACCAGCGACATCGAGAAGCGGTTAGAGTCGATCCAACTGCTGGCTGCTGCCGGACCAAGAGCAACCGAGGGTACGGCTTCACTCGTTTCGCTCCTGGACACAGAGCACCAGACGGTCAGGGCCGCCGCGATCTATGCGCTGGGGGCGATCGGCGAAGCAGCCGTGGGGCCGTTGATCCAGCATCTTCGCGAAGTGGGTACGAGAGAAGATAAGAAAGACATACCAGACGGATGGTCCGAGGGTGCGATAAGTATGGAGGATGCGGCAAACGCTCTCAGTGCGATTGGAGAGCCGGCCATCCCGGCGCTGCGGAAACTACTACTCGAAAGTGACGGATGGGCAGGGATCAACGCCGCCTTTGCGCTCGGTGAGATGGACGACGTTGCGGCGCCGGCTGTGCCGGATCTCGTTCGGTGTCTCTCGGAAAGCAAGTCGCACCGGAAGATCCGGACGATGCTCGACACCTTGGGCAGCATTCGGAAGGATGTACCTGTCGAAGCTATCAGTGCCATGTTTTTCGAAAATCGGCCAGAATGGGACGAAGATGTTCATCGCTGGTGGACACCGACCGACGGTATTCGCACTCACGCAGCTATGAATCTGGCCCGACTAGGCCCTGATTCCGCTCCGGTGGAGGCAGACTTGCTCCGGGCGCTTGACGACCCCTGTGGCCACGCCAGCTCATTTGCGATGAACGCACTCCAGCGGATTGGGTCTTCGGAAGGTTTGGCAGCCGTGATGGCATATCTGATGTCCCAGAGATGGGATGCGTCGGTAGATGGGGTAAGACAGTTTTAAAGGCAGCGGGTAGCTATTAGTCGATCGCACAAACAGAAACGGAACCTCTGGTATAATGCCGAAGCTCTGTTCTCATTGTGGCCGAAGGAGGTTTTTTGTCTACTGCGCTCACGGTAAGGGCGAACAAATCTCGTAATGCGACATGGCACCACACCTAGAAAACGCTAAGGCCCGAAGAATCAGTTTGATAGGCTGTCACCGCCTTGTGAGCTCAGACTGACAGGTGTGCTGGTCTATGATGTTCCGGGCCTTGCGTTGTCAATGNCGATAGATGGTGCCCAACGCTGCCATTCCAACTCGGTTCTTCCCAAGACACGACGACTAACCCTATCTTTTGCGGTCGCGAATCTAGAAGGTTTTCTCTACTCAAGGAGTACAGATGGCATCCGCACCCCCTACTGCTAATCATGAAGCTGTCACAACGCTTCAGACTGCGGGCGAAGGAAGTATTAGCGCTCTAAAGGTCGGCGAAATGCGTGCACGGTTCGAAGGGTCCTCCAGCGCGCGGATGGCTCAGAATGCGGTCTGCAAACACTCCGTTGACGAAGTGGCCCAGAGTCGTGGGATAGTGACGACCANCGATGCGACCTTCAGCCACGTGCTTGACGACTGGGCNGCTACGAACCAGAAGGCGACAGGTCGGTGCTGGATGTTCGCCGGTCTGAATCTGCTGCGGGTTGGCGCCATGCAAGAGATGAACCTGAAGGAGTTCGAGTTTAGCCAGAACTACACGTTCTTCTGGGACAAGCTGGAACGCGCGAACTANTTTCTCGAACGCGTGATCGAGACGGCTGATCGNGATGTCGACGATCGGCACGTTGCGTTTTTGATGTCACGTCCTCTTGATGACGGCGGCCAGTGGAACATGTTCGTGAGCCTGATCGAGAAGTATGGTCTGGTCCCGCAGTCGGCGATGCCCGAGACGGAGAGTTCCTCCAACTCACGCAAGATGAACCAGATGCTTCTGAGCAAGCTTCGCGAGGGAGCTAGGATGCTGCGGTCGGCCGCTGCCACTGNTGACGATCTGCGATCGCTGCGCATTTTGAAGGAACAAGTACTCGAGGTGGTCCACAGGATGCTGGCGATTCATCTCGGCACACCTCCTTCGAGNTTTGACTGGCAGTGGATGGACAAGGACCGCGAGTTCCATCGGGATGGCGAGATGACGCCCCTGGAATTCGCAAAAAAATATGTGACGGTGCCTGTCGACGAGTATGTCTGTATCGTTCACGATCCGCGTCCGACGAGTCCGATCGGGAAAACTTTTACGGTCGAGTGTCTAGGCAACGTTGAGGGCGGGGAACTTGTCAAGTATCTGAACGTCGATATCGATGCGATGAAGCACATCGCGATGCGGACGATCATGGCGGGTGAGCCCGTGTGGATGGGTTGCGACGTAGGCAAGATGATGGAGCGCAAGCTCGGGCTGTGGGATGCAAAGCTCTACGATTATGAGAGCGTATACGATTGTGCGTTCACGCTCGACAAAGCCGAGCGGCTCCAGTATCACCAGACACAGATGACGCACGCCATGTTGTTTACGGGTGTAGACGTTCACCGCGAGGACGGTCAGGATATCCCAAGGCGCTGGCGGGTCGAGAACAGCTGGGGTGACAAGAGCGGCAATAAGGGTTTCTACACGATGAACGACAACTGGTTCGATCAGTATATGTTCGAGATTTCGGCTCGACGAGAGTATGTGCCTGACAACCTGCTGAGCGCCTTGGATGAGGACCCGATCGTGTTGCCGCCGTGGGATCCGATGGGTGCCCTGGCCGGTGAAATAAAAGGCTAATACTTATGGAGAACACGGAGGATTTTGGCAGAGAGCCTGGCCTCCTTCGCGGAGACTGTTGATTGGGATGGGTCTGGAAAGAGAGACGATAAAGACAGTAGCACTATCCGCTCTGATCTTGATGGCAGTGGTCCCCATATGGGGGGACGAAAACCCGGCGGCTGAAGGATTCGATGCGGCGGGGTCAGATGCGAAGGCGGTTGAGATCGCGGATGCGGTAATGGCCGCGATGGGGGGGCGGAAGGCTTGGGATGACGCACGGTATCTGACATGGAANTTNTTNGGGAACCGGCTGCACGTGTGGGACAAACATACGGGCAATGTCCGGGTCGAGTGGGCTCACCGCCGCAGCGGCAAAGCACACACCGTTCTGATGAACATCAACACGAAGAAGGGTCGGGCCTGGGTGGATGGTGAGGAGCAGGAGGGAGAGGCGCTGCAGGAAATACTGAAGCGCGGAGAAGGAGCATGGATCAACGATGCCTACTGGCTTGTGATGCCTTACAAGCTGAAAGACTCGGGTGTGACACTAAAGCATCTCGGGACGAGGGTAGACCCGGAAGGGAACGAATGTGAGGTTCTGGAGTTGACCTTTAGTGAGGTTGGCCGTACCCCGCAAAACAAGTATCACGTCTTCGTCGACAAGGCCTCAAACCTCGTCTTGCACTGGGACTACTGGAAGGACAAAGCGGTCGACGAGTCCCGATCCCTGGGCCCTTGGAACAACTGGCGTAAGTTTGGGGGCATCCTACTGACCGATGATCACGGTAGACGAAAGCACACCGATGTAGCCGTTCTGGAATCGCTAACCGAAAACGTGTTCACAGATCCTAGGCCGTTCAAGCTGGAAGACCATCGGTAGACATACATCACGCAGTACATAGCCGGGTCCGACTCAACGCACTGAATATGTGCGTGTCGGACCCTTGTTGTTTCGAAGAGGAGAGAGGATGAAGAAGTCGATACTCGTTGCATTGATGGCCGCTGTCATCGGTTCGGGATGTGGAGNCGATTCCGCGGAGAGTCTCGGGCTCGGTCCGCAGCTCAATACCAATGCGCCGCAGGTTGTAACGGACAACCAGTTCACGACAGTGTTATCCGGCCTTAAACTGTATGATTTCGTTGTCGGCACGGGCGAGACCGTCAACGCTGGAGACATCGCGACTGTTCACTACACTGGGTGGCTGACGAACGGCACGAAATTCGACAGCTCGGTTGATCGGAACGAGCCCTTTTCCTTCAGACTCGGTGTGAGGAACGTGATTCTCGGTTGGGATGAAGGTGTCCAAGGGATGCGTGTCGGTGGAAAGCGTCAGCTGGTCATCCCGCCTGCGCTAGCATACGGGAACACAGGCGCAGGGTCGATACCGCCGAACTCGACGTTGGTGTTTGAGATCGAATTGCTCGGCGTAGATTGAGGATAGAAGAGTGAANGCCGTGTCTTTGAAAATGGCAATGATGGNCCTAGCTTGGGCACGGCCTTGAAGTCTATGTGCAAAACGGTCAGATCGACAGGTTCTGGGCCCTCTGTCTTTTATTTGGAGAAAGGAAATATTATGAAACGAATCGTCTATGTGGGAATCGTAGGCTTGATGCTGGCGTGTAGCGGAGAGGAGCCCAAGCAGTCGGCGGAGGCGCATCAGGCTGCCTTTAGCGAGGGTGTGGTGAAGGAGAACCTCAAGTATATGCAAACAGACTCGGGACTGGAGTATCACGATTTCGTCGTGGGAGACGGTGAGCTGCCCAAGCGAGGCCAGAAGGTGACCGTCCACTACACGGGCTGGCTGACCGATGGGAAGAAGTTCGACAGTTCCGTCGACAAAAACCGGCCCTTCACGTTCCAGTTGGGTGCCGGTCAGGTGATAAAAGGATGGGATTTCGGTGTCGCGACGATGAAAGTTGGGGGGAAGCGGCAGTTGAAAATCCCTGGAAACCTTGCGTACGGGCAACGTGGATTCCCCGGTGTGATTCCGCCAAACGCAACTCTTGTCTTCGATGTTGAGCTTCTGGAAATCAACTGATATGTAGAGGTTTGCTGTCCTCTACATCCTGATGGCGATCGCCGGGGCCGGAACGGCTGAAGTGAAGCCTGAACTGGTCGACTATCTAGGATACACCGACTGCATCGATCTGAAGGACGACGTCTGCAGAGTCGTGCTTGGACATCAAGCGGGCGGGNGCTAGCTTACGAACTGATGGTGTTAACGCAACCATGAACCGGGAGTGTCACACAGGTTGGACTTGGGATGGGAAGACGTGGGCGCTGCTCGACCCCTCGTTCCCGACCGACTGTACCGTGAATAGGTCGAGATATAGGCGGCGACGATCTCCCGCTATGCCGAACGTGATTTCTGGGTGTAAACGGGCGTTTCCGTTCGGACAGACTTCGACGGAGATTCCCGATGGCGGTGCACGACGGCTGGCTCTTGTTTGTTAGAGATGCGCCGGGTTAGGGACAAGGAGGTGTGTTGCGATGATCGACCCAGACTCTATCGGACACTATGTCTATCCGAAGAAAGGAACCTGCGATTTCTGTGATGGAACAAACGTGCGGATCCGCGTCGAGGAAGAGACACAGGTTCCCGACGGTAAAGGCGGACACCGAGCGGCACACATCTGCGCAGCCTGCGACGGCTAAGGGACGATACAGAGAGGTCTGACAAGGGTGAGCTTTCGGGCTCGCCCGTTTCTGTTGGAGAGTAACCGTGAAATCAGATGAACCCGGCCGTTTTCTCGCCGGTATCGCTGCCCTGATTCGCAACACTAAGGGCGAGTANCTTCTGCTCAAGCGCTCAAGTATGCGGGACTTTGGGGCGGATGTCTGGGAGTGTGTGACCGGTCGTGTCAACCAGGGCGAGAGCTTCGAAACGGCTCTGCACAGAGAGGCGCGTGAAGAGACCGGGCTGAGCGTGCGGATCGAAGGCCTGGTTGGTCTATCGCACGTCTACCGCGGGGAGACTGTCCCGGAGAACGAGTTGCAGGGCGTCGTGTTTGCGTGCGCGATCGAGGGGGACGAGACGGTCCGGAGGAGTACGGAACATTCGGAGCATCGGTGGATAGGAGGAGAGGAAGCGAAGGAGTTCCTGACAGAGTGCCTTCCTGGAGTCGTATGGCTTCGCAGGACGATTGAGCGGGCGGAGGCGTTGAGAGCAATAGAGCCTGAAGGATGGGGCGAAATACACGGGTCGGGGGTAACCTTGGGCGTTTGAGACCCTGATCTATCCTGATGACAATGTCAGGCCGTGTGCGCGTTCTCGATTTTTTCGTACGTATCGATCAAATCGTCGTATGTGTCGCGAGTCGAGGGATCCGGCTNGATCGTGGAGCCGGCTACGGGTTGGCAGAACGGATCCACGATCTCCGGCCAAGGGACGTCGGATCGGTGACCCTGGTATGCGCGCAGAGCGGCGCCGAGTGCGGCNGCATTGGTGGTCTCGAAGCGGTGGACAGGGCATCCGTGCACGTTCGCGAAGATCTTCAGGATCTCTTCGTTTGTCGACGCGCCGCCCGTCACGAAGAGCGAGGTGATGTCGACACCCATCCATTGCGAGTGGATGTGCGAGGAGATAGCCTGTGCCTCGATCACGGCTCGCACGTTGCCTGAAGCATCGGTATCGTCGAGCTGATGACACACGACGCCGGCCGGGACGTTCGGCACAATCTCGGGATCGAAATATGGGAGCATGAGACCACCACCGTTACCCGGCTCGGATGCGCGAAGCGCGTCGGTGAAACCGTNCCAGTCGAGGCCATGCTGGTTCCGAATGGCCTCCCGGGCNAGGCTTCCGTTCATGTAGCAGATCAGGGCCATGTAGTGGTTGTCGTCGGGTGACGCGAACAGGCAGCCTTCCCCGTCCTCTGAAACTCTTGGTTCGGCCATGCAGGCGAATAGCGTGTCGGAGGTGCCGAGGCTTAAGGCGACGTGTCCAGGTTCGACGAGGCCNAGACCAATTAGGCTGCACGGATTGTCGCCGGAGAAGGGCAGGACGAGGCAGTCAGANGCAAACCCGTATCTCTCGACAAAGCACGTGTGTATGGGCCCAACAGGTGTGCCGGAAGCGGTGACTGACAGCATTCGATCCGACAGATTGGGTGCCGTGGCATCCTGTGCGGTAGTGCTCCAGTCACGCGTTTTGATGTCCATTAGGTTTGTCCCGCTCCCGTCACCCGCATCGACAGGGACCAATCTTCCGGCGAGGACGCTCGCGATAAACGAGCTGACCAGACCGATGTAGGCCGTGTTCTCGTAAGCATCGGGCGATTCTTGGTAGAACTTTCGGATCTGGGGCCCGCTGAACCGTTCGAAGGCGGTGTTTCCCGTGAGTGTCATCAGAGCGTGTGTTCCTCCGACTGCCGACTCGATTTCGCGGCATTGATCGGATGTGGAGGAATCCATCCAGATGGGGGCAGTCTTCCGCGAGAAGGTGCCCTCCAGCTGACTGGCCAGAGGTATGTGAGGCTTGAGGTTTGCCAATCGAGATGCGGCTTTATCGTTCAGGTAAACCGTGCCGTGTTGCTGGCCGCTCCCGGCCACGGCCGCGACTTGGCTGAGATCGTGACCGGATCCACGAAGCGTGTCGAGAAGCCGATCGAGCGCATCGACCCACATGAGCGGGTAGCTGTGGACGACCCCGTCACCCCTGTCGACCACTCCGTTTGATATGCCGTATGCCTCCGCATAGTGCTCGTCGAAGTTGATCGATTCCTCAGCGACCATCGTCGCCGATTTCGTGTCGATAATCAGACCCGTCATGGACTGCGTGCTCGAGTCGATCCCAAGGTAGTGTGCCATCTTTTCCGTCCTGGTTAGCGATTGATGTCCGACTCTTCAATNTAGTAAAAGGATCCGAAGGTGCCTCGTTTCAGCAGGCTCCCGTGGATGTATACTGAGAATCTGCTTAACCTGAAAACGATATGTCGGNCCACTCAACCATACCAAAAGAACGGGCCACGTGCAGCCAGGCGACAGAATCCCTTGCGGTGGCGGCAGTTCCTGTAGTGTTTCTCGCTCTGATTCTGATCGCACCCTTTCTCGATCGGCCGCTGCTCTGGGGAGTGAACCATCTCCGCTACCACGAGACTTGGGTATGGGCTCTGTGTGTTTTGATTCTTGTTTTCCTCTCTCTGCCCTCCGTTCGCGCTCGGNTTCTTTCGGTGTCGTTCCAGGGTCGGACCAAATCGGCGTGGCGATCTATTTCGATCGTCCTCTATGGCATCCTGTTCGTCGGTTTTAGTGACGCCACACATTTACTAGGGGATGGGTATCTACTTGCACGTGAGCTTGAGCACGGGTTTAGGAAGATCGCAAACGAACCCCTGTCGTTTTGGCTGCTCCACCACTCAAAACCGTTTGCACACGNGCTCGGGGTCTCGTCATCAATGATCTATTCGGTNTGGAGCGTCGTGTCCGGACTTGTCTATGTGGCTATGGTGCCAGCCTTCAGCAGGCAGATCGCCGAGTCTTCTTCAGGNCGGACGACCCTCAGTCTGTTCCTTCTGGTTCCTGCATATCTGCAGCTTTTTTTCGGCTACCATGAGACCTATCCGATCCTGTATCCCCTCCTGCTGGGTTACGTATGGTTGGCTGTCGCCGCCATGAGGGGCCGTGTCCAGCGATGGGTCGTCTGTGGGCTCCTGGGGGGAATGGTCGCACTCCACTTCACGATGGCTACACTGATTCCCTCGATGTTGCTGCTGTTGGTCCTATCGGGAAGGCAACAGGGGCGTCTAGTGGCCACGGTGTTGACGGGCGGTCTGGCGTTCATGGCCGTGTTGACGGGACTACTCTGGCTAGTTGACTTCGATCTGGCAACGCACATGCGGCACACGGCCAAGGAGACGCTGCTTCCATTGCTATCTGATGAGGATCACTCCGTTCCTTATGGCGCGCTTTCTCTGGATCACCTGGTCGAGTTCGCGAACCAGATTCTGCTAGTCTACACGCCGACTCTGGTTGCTCTCCCCTTCGTGTCCCGAAATTTCCTGCGGACCCGCATCTCGGTGTTCCTGCTGGCGGCGGCCCTGCCCGGACTTGCCAGCACGTTCTTCGGATTCACCGTGATCGGTGCTTTCAGAGATTGGGATGCGCTCTCGTTTCCGNCGGTTTTTACGACGATCTGGGCTGCTCTTGCTTTGTCGGAGTCGGTCGAATGGGGGCGGCTGCGTCACCTGTGCTGCGTGGCGGTGACGGTATGCGCGGTGCAGTCAAGCCTGTGGATCTCGGTGAACGCGGATACGGACCGATCNACGAACAGGTTTGAAGATGGGTTGCGGTATTCGAATCTCTCTCCTCGAGCTACGGCCTTTGGATGGGAGACGATCGGCGCACACTACTTGGATGCGGGAGATCTNGGTCGGGCGAGCNTGAGCTACGAGCGGGCGATCGAGAGCGATCCCAGACATCCTCGTTATCCAAACCTGTTGGGGTTTATTCTGATGCAGGCCGGCGACTATTCAGGCGCTGCTGATCAGTTCGAGCTTGCTGAGCGGTTGGATCCTGAACGCTACGAGGCGCCGATGAACCTNGGTCTGTCCATGATAAAGATCGGAAAGGCGAGTGAGGCTGTCGACGCGATCCTGCGCGCTCGGGATCTGAGGCCAGATCTTGCACGTATCCGGTTCGCGCTAGGTGTCGCATATTATGCGAACGGCGACTATAGAAAGGCCATCGATGCATATCAGGCGGTTCTTCGTATCGAGCCAAATCTCGTGGTAGCGCACCTAAATCTGGGCCAGATCTACGGACAGGTCGATGAGCCTGCNGCAAAACAGCATCATTTCGAGCGCGTGCTCGAAATGGAGCCTCAACACTTGCAGGCGGACGAGATCTCTTCCTGGCTGGAGTGGTATCGGCGGCAGTAGACTTGCCGCGAAAGGTGTTATCACTCTTTTGGAGACGGATTACGCGTGCCCAATGCAGACCCGTCTCTCCGACTGACGAGTTGCTCCATCCATTGCGATCTTCAATAAACAGCACACCAGCCTCCGCACCCTGCAACGTCTCACTCACCTTTGGAGATCGTCTGTATCTCGCAGTATCTTGTGATCTTCCAACGTCAAGCGACTATAAGGGGGTTATTGATGCGTAAATACAACGGCTCTGTCGTGATCGTAACAGGTGGGGCGAAGGGCATTGGGCGCGGGATCTCACTGGCATTCGCCGAAGCGGGCGCCACCATCGTGTGTGCGGATGTCGACGAGACGGCGGGAGCGGCGATCGAGTCCCAAAGCGAATCGCTGGAGGGAGTGGTCGACTTCCAGCATTGTGATGTGTCCAGTGACAGCGTGTGCGAGGGGTTGGTTGAGTACGCCGTCGAGACACACGGTGGACTGCACACCCTGTGTAACAACGTTGGAATCCAACCGACAAACAGCTACCTGCCCGCGCACGAGATGCCAGAAGAGATGTGGGACAGGATCATCGATGTGAATCTGAAGAGTACGTTTCTGATGTCGAGGCACGCGATTCCGGTGATGAGGGATCAGGGCGGTGGTGTGATCATCAATACGGCGAGTGTCCAAGGTCTGCAGTCCGCCAAAGGTGTGTCGGCCTACGCAGCCAGCAAGGGTGGTCAGCTGTCATTGACTCGTCAGCTTGCTCTCGAATATGCGGAGGACAACATTCGAGTNCTCGCNGTGAATCCCGGGACGATCGATACACCGCTTGTCGATGAGGCGCTGGAAGCGACCGGATCGAACACACCAGAAGCGCGACAAGCCATGGCGGATGTTCACCCCATCGGACGGATGGGCCAGCCGTCCGATATCGCAAAGGTGGTTCTGTTCCTGGCGAGTGAGGATGCTTCGTTTATGACAGGAGAGTATGTCTGCGTGGACGGGGG
>PAXL01000052.1 GCA_002714465.1 Gemmatimonadota bacterium
TTTCGTCGTGCTGAAATCGCTGGATCTTCCTTCGGTGCTGGTGGAGGCGGGCTATATCAGCAGCCCCGACGATGCCCGGCGCCTGATAGCATACCCGAACGTCGCCGAGATCGGTTTGCTCGCAAACACGGTTCGCGAGCGTCTGCACCCGGTGGACCGCGTGACCTACAACATCGGGCGTAACATCAACTACACGAACGTATGCTGGGTGAAATGCGATTTCTGCGCGTTCTACCGCGCACCTGGATCCGATGAAGGATGGACCCTTCCGAAAGAGCAGATATTCGAGAAGATCGACGAACTTGTTGCAGTCGGGGGTAAACGGGAGAAGTCGAACGAGATCCTGATGCAGGGCGGTCTCAATCCCAAGCTCCGGATCGATTACTACGAGGATCTGTTCTCGGGCATCCGAGATCGGTATCCCGAAATTCATCAGCATTGTCTGTCGGCGACCGAAATTCTGTACATCGCGCATATCTCGAAACTCTCGCTCGAAGACTGCATACGACGACTGCACGAGGCTGGCCTCGACTCGATTCCGGGAGCAGGTGCGGAGATCCTGTCTGACGAGGTTCGGGACATCATCGGGTTCCGCAAGGACCGCACACACGAGTGGCTAGAGGTGCACAGGATTGCGCACAATCTCGGCGTGCATACATCCGCGACGATGATGTATGGACACGTCGAGACGATCGAACACCGTCTCGAACACCTCGAACATATCCGGAATCTTCAGGACGAGACGGGCGGATTCACTGCTTTTATTGCCTGGAACTTCCAGCCTGATTACACCGATCTGGCTTCGGATCCGGATCGCTGGGATGGGAAGAAGGCGACGGGATACGATTACCTCCGAACGATCGCTGTTTCAAGACTGTATCTTGATAACATCAAGAGCTTCCAAGCATCCTGGGTGACTCAAGGCCCGAAGATCGCTCAGATCGGACTTCGATACGGTGTAAACGATTTCGGCTCGACGATGATGGAAGAGAACGTCGTGAGCGCTGCAGGAACCAGCCACACAGGCGAGATGACCCTATCAGAGATGGAACGGCTGATTCAGGATGCTGGATACCAAGCCGTGCGCCGTAACACCCGCTACGATATTCTTAATTGAATCCCGTGAGCTACCGTTTATCCCGAGTAGGCTCGGGGGGAGTTCAGGTCGTAACGAGGGACTGTTCTTGCGATTAATAGAATCTTACTCCAAGTATGCCATCCAAATCTTCTGAGCCGTCCATTCGGCTCGGTGTCGTCCAATATCTCAACACGAAGCCTCTTGTTCTCGCGTTCGAATCGGACGTAATCGAGCACCCTTTCAACCTGGTATACGATGTGCCCTCTGAGTGTGCACGAAAGCTGCACGCCCACCAAACCGATGTGGCCATCATACCCGCAATCGAGATCTGTCGTGCTCCCGAGCCTTATTCGGTCGTCAAAGGTGTTGGTATCTGTTCGGTGGGACCTGTTAACAGTGTATTCCTTGTCCTGAAGAAGGATCCAGAGGACGTGAAGTCCGTGGCTCTGGATACAAGCTCTCGTTCGTCCGTTGCGTTGACGCAGATCCTCTTGAAGAAGCGTTTCAATGCATCCGCGGAGCCGATCGATCACCCGCCTGACGTCGATCGAATGCTCGAGAGAGCTGATGCGGCGGTTCTGATTGGCGATCTTGCTCTCGAGCTCGATAGGGATCGGTATCGCGTTCTGGATTTGGGACAGGCCTGGACAGATTGGACGGGACTTCCATTCGTCTATGCGGTCTGGACCGGTCGAGCAGGTGCACTCACAGGGGATCAGGCCCAGCTCCTCGTGCACGCGAAAGAGATCGGATCCACGGCTATCGACGAAATCGCAAAAAAATACGCAGAGGATCGGCCCTTTCCGCCTGAGTTATACAGCGCGTATCTGACAGAAGCGATCCATTTCGAATTCGGGGACCGTGAGCAGGAGGGCATTTTGCGGTTCTACTCGTATGCCCAGGAACTCGGGCTGGTTCCTTCGGTGCCGAAGTTGAGTTTCTACTAGGGATCCCACAGGATCAGATTTTCAGGCGAGTAAGCGAGCTTGAAGGGTTCCCGCCTATGCACCGCGTGCTTCGGCATGGTGCCCAAGGAGAGGATAGGGTTCAGGGAGACCCCAATGAAAGTGGCCCCGGAAAACTACTCCGGGGCCTTCTCGTATCCTCCAAGTCACTTTTTACCGAACTATCGAGCCAGGTTCGTCCGATTTTCTCTCTCGCCTTTTTTGGCTCTCCTTGTGCGCTTGGTGGCCCACCTGTCTTTGACGCTTAGCCGGAGACGACCGGATTCTTTAGTACACCGATCCCTTCGATCTCGCCCTCGACGTTGTCACCGCCCTTGAGGAAGTCGCCTGTGGTTGCGCCGACTCCTGCTAGCGTTCCAGTGGCAATGATGTCACCCGGTTCCAACGTAACGAGTTCGGAGATCCAAGACACGAGCTCTCCAACCGAATAGGTCATCTGGCCGGTGTTGCCGTCCTGCTTGGTATCGCCACTCACACGCAGCTTGATGCTCAAAGCGTGCGGGTCCGGGATCTCGTCCTTGAGGGCGAGAACGGGACCGCACGGTGCGAAGCTGTCGAACCACTTACCGTTCAGCCAGTCGAACCAGTTGTCTCCATCCCGATCTTCGCGCGCGTCCGGGACCTTCAGGCTGCGTTCGGAGACATCGATCAAAACGGTGTAACCAGCTACGCAACCAAGGCCTTCAGAAGGTTCTACGAACCTCGCGTGTTTCCCGATCACGACGGCGAGCTCGCACTCCCAGTCGATCTTCTGAGCGTTCTGAGGGAGAACGATATTGTCGCCATCCCCGATGATCGTCGTGCTGGGCGGTTTCATGAATACGCGCGGCCACGTCTTCTCTTTGCCCGGGAAGTAGCCCCCACCCTCTTCGACGTGGGACTGGTAATTTCCGGCAAGGCACAGGAGCTTGTTGGGGTTCAGAACTGGTGGTCGATACCGGACTTCGGATTCGGGTGTCGTATCGGATGCTTCAGCAACGGCGGCTTCCGCCCTCTGGATAGCCGAATCACCACCTTCGAGTATAGCTTTGACGGAACCGAACTCGTCCGTCAGATCGACAAGCCTACCGTTTTTGACCGCTCCGCATCTGACTTGGCCGTTGTGTTCGTATGTCGCGAGTTTCAAGTCGTTTCTCCGTATGGGGTAACCGTTGGTTGTTGGCCCGTCGAATATAAGGGTCGAAGGTCGGAGTTCAAATGAATTGGGGGACCCGCGTTGACTGGAAGGCGTGTTTGCCTACTTTCATGTGTGTGTCTGGATTTAGCGGAATTTTGACGTCCCGGTAGTAGGCGGGAGTATCGAGGGAAGTATGCTGAGTGAACGTGAGCAGGAAATTAAGAACGTCTTGGTCGATCAACTGGCTGGGTCAGCCAGAGCAGCCGGGCAGAAAAGATTGACGCGATATCTGGATCCGGACTTTGTCCGGCTCGCAGTGACCAGAATGGCTGTCAACAAGCGTCGAATGGTTATCTTCTCAGCCCTTTATTTCTGTGTCGTTCTCACTGCGGTCGTCGTGATGACGCAGACCGTCTCGGACTACAAGGTTCTCCTGTGGGTCGTGGTGGGGTCCTTCAACGCGGTCAACGCGGCGATCCACTATGCCGAGTATAACAAAAAAAAGCTGGTGTTTACATTGATCGATATTCTGGAAACCAGAGAAAAGTAGGGGGGGAATTCTTGGACAGCGTTGCTACAGGTCAATATGTCCTTGGTTTTTACGGCGTGCTACTGATCGTCGGGGGCGTGATGGGGTACATCAAATCGCAAAGCAAAGTGTCCTTGTTCATGGGTGCGATCACAGGCGGGCTTTGCGTCGGAGCGGCCTGGCTGAGCCTGTATCAGCCGGAGCAGGGCTTTACGATCGGCAGTCTTGTTGCCTTCCTGCTTGCCGGCGTGTTTATCAACCGGCTCGCGAAGACAAGGAAGCTGATGCCTGCAGGGATCGTTTTGGCGTTGAGCCTGATCGTCGGTGTTCTCCTGATGATGATCTTGCAGGTAATGGGTGGGGTCGATTCGGCGTTGTAATCAGAGGAAGATGCAGGCAAGAAAGAGGGTGGGTATCCCTCAAGGACCACCGGCCCTTGCCTTAGTGGGAGGTCGCCCCTGTTGTCAGGCGACAGTCCCTCTAATTTTTGTTGCCATATGAATCTCTTTTCGATGGGCCTAGGCTTCAGAGGTTACGCCTTCTGAACCGGGCCTTGGGGAGTTGAGCAAGATCAGCTGGCTGCTAGCAGAGCCGACATAGTAACGGTTCCGCGGATGTATTGGCCAATCATTTGATCGAGATCCCCGATTTGTCGCACGCGGTCCGCATCTTTTTGACCGCGTCGACGACGCACGTGCCATTGCGCGTGATCTCGAATATGTACTGACTCGCGATGCGACGACACACGCCTAGGATCGCAGAGATATTCTACACGGTATTTCCCCCCTCATCATTGAGCCAGTGAACTCATCTCGTTGATTACGTCTGAGACCCAAGCCGGAAGCCTCCACTACACTGACAACTGGCAGACTTACACTTGGCTACCAGTCAAAGGCCAACACGTTGTTGTTCAGAAGAACGATGGCGTTCCAAGAAAGAAGGGTAGAGAGCCAATTAACGGCATCGAAGGATTCTGGAGTTCCTCCAAGAACGGGTTCCGTCAACATAAAAGTTTTTTCCCATTGCTAAGTAAAAACCTAAGTAATTGTTATTCAGTAAATTACATCTATTTTGACTGTCTTGCGAGGGCAAAGACGATACCGGTCAGGATGATCCCCCCTCCCGCGAATGTTGCAGTCGAGGGCGTCTCCGATAGGATGACTAGAGCGAGGGCGGAGGAGGAGATGGGCTCGAGCAGCAAGAGGAGCACCAGAACGGATGGGGAGATTCGTTTGAGAGCGAAGTTGAAAGAGGTATGCCCGACGAGTTGAGGGCCAGCGGCGAGAGCTAGGAAAAGAGCGTAATTCGTGACGGTGTGGCCGGTCAGACTCTGACCGGAGGCGAAGGCGATCGCAACAAGTGTCACTGCGGCAATTGAGTAGACCGTGGCGATGTATGGCGTGAGGGCGATGTGCTGTCTGAGCTGACGTCCGATCAGGAGGTGACCTGACATTCCGATCGCACCACAGATTGCCAGAACGTCGCCGAGGAGCGCATTGGATTCACCGTTAACGTCCCCATACGAGATCCAGAAAGCCCCAGCGAGTGCGACAACTGTACCGATCGCCAACCGGGATTTCAGACGTTCCTTCAGGAATATCCAGCCCCCGATGGCGACGAAAATCGGGTTTGTGGTGACAAGAAAGGCGGAGCTTGCCACGGAGGTATGGGACAGGGAACTGATCCAGCTCGTGAAGTGAGCGGCAAGCAATAGACCGCTTGCGAGGACGGGTAGCCTTTGCGAGCGGAATAGCTCTTTTGTCGCGGCCCGGTGGTGCCTGATTGCCAAGGGCATCATGACAGTAGCCGCGATGACCATCCGGTAGGCTGCAATCACGAAGGGATGGGCGGAACACAGCTTGATCAGGATCGCAGCAGACGAGGATACTACGATCCCCAGAAGCAGGATGATATAGACCAAGACGTCAGCTCTCAGACGGGGAGTCGGATCCGTTGGTCGGGTTCGACTCGCGAAGTTCCCGCCACCAATCCATCAACGCCTTGATATTCTTCTCGTAACCTCGGTCGGTCGGCCTGTAGTACTCCCGTCCCAGCAGGTTGTCGGGCAGGTAGTCCTGCGGGGCATATGCGTTCTCAGAGTCGTGATCGTATGCGTATTCCTTGCCATATCCAAGGTCTTTCATCAGATCCGTAGGCGCATTCCGGATGTGCATCGGCACCGGCAGGTTGGGTTTTTTCTGGACGTCGTCTATCGCTTCGGCATAGGCGCTGTGGACGGCGTTGCTTTTCGGAGCAGTTGCCAGATACACGGTCGCCTGCGCGATCGCGAGATCGCCTTCCGGGCTGCCGAGAAAGTCATGCGAATCACGTGCGGCGAGCGAGATCGAAAGCGCTCGAGGGTCCGCGTTTCCTATGTCCTCGGATGCAAAACGGATAAGCCGCCGCAGGACGTAGTGTGGGTGTTCACCAGAGGCAAGCATCCGGGCGACCCAATAGAGTGCGGCGTGAGGATCGCTTCCCCTCAAACTCTTGTGCAGAGCAGAGATCAGGTTGTAATGCTCTTCGCCCGTCTTGTCGTAGAGCAGCGACTTTGAGCCCAAGACCTCCAAGATCAGTTCGGGTGTGAGTGGTGCGCCCTTCGCCTGTGCCGCAGCCGCCACCGTTTCGAGCGTGTTGATTGCTCGTCTTGCATCTCCCTCCGAATTACGCGCGATCAGCTCCAGCGCATCTCTGCCGATCTGATCCACTTGAACGCCGATGGTCTCCGCAACCCCGATCAGAAGATCGTGTATCACTGCGGCGTCCAGTGTATTGAGGACGAAGACCCGCGCTCTGGACAGCAGGGCGGCGTTCACTTCGAATGACGGATTTTCCGTCGTAGCACCGATCAGGATGATCGTGCCGTTCTCGACGTGTGGGAGGAAGGCGTCCTGCTGTGCCTTGTTGAACCGATGAATTTCATCGATGAAGAGGATTGTTCGTCGGCCGAGATTCTTCTCTTCCGCCGCTCGTGCGATGATCGCGCGCACCTCTTTAACACCCGAAATGACGGCGCTGAAGAAGACGAACCGAGACTGTGTGGTGTTCGCAATGACACGGGCGAGTGTGGTCTTTCCGGATCCGGGCGGACCCCATAGGATCATTGACGGAATTTGATCGGTTTCAATCAGCTTTCGAAGTGGGGCCGTTGGGCCTACAAGATGCTTCTGGCCGAGCACATCATCAAGCGCCTGAGGCCGGACGCGTTCGGCTAGTGGCTCGGGAGCCGATCTCTCCTGAGCGAACAGATCGCCCGCACTCATTGTCGTCCTCCCTTGTCGGTCGGCGGGTCTTCATCGTCTCTCTTGCCGCGGTTGCCGCTCCCGAAGTCGAAGCCGGCTGCACCCCAGTCGATGTCGGGAAGAGAGTCGGACTCGATGCGTTCAGGGAGCTCGTCGTGGACCTGCTGGATGATGTCGCGCGCACTCGGCGAGTCCGGAAGCTCCGGCAACGGGATCTCAGGCTCCGGTGAAGCTGGATCGAATCCCGATTCCGATAAGGACTGGGCAGCGAGATCTTCGAGGATCCCGTTGACTTCTTCCAGAACTGAAGCACGCTGGTCGGGTGACACCTTGTTCAACCTCTTCATCGCCTGTACGATCGGGATCAGATCGTCCGGACCCAGCCGGTCAAGGATTCTCTTGGAATGCTCCGGGCCCAGAGCGATCAGAAGCACGGCGACTTTTTCTATCTCGTTCATAGTCAACTTGTGGATTCAAGGAGTTTTTTCGCCAGAAGTTTCTCGCTGACGCGATAGACGAATACTTCCTCTTGATCCACGCTGACGACCGGGATTTTCTCGCAATACTGATCAAAGAGGGCCTGTGTTCCCCGAATGTCTACGAACTTGAGATCGAAAGGAATTTTCTTCTGCACTTTTAGGACTCGCTCCTTAGCGATGTCGCAAAGGTGGCAGTCCGGCTTGGAATAGATAGTTACGGTTTTCATAGACGCAAGTAATGTGAGATCGCACAGACGGTCAATCCTGTTGCGGCATTGTGCGGATCGCGTAAGGACGTATCTTAGCCGCTTGAAGACTTGCCAGACAGCGGAGGGACACTTGATTGAGCAACACGCTTCAGAAGAACTGGTCAGAGAACGGTATGGGTGGGCAGAGATGGATCCGCCTGGTCCTGTGGTGGCCGGAGAGACATCAACTTGGCGGATCGTCTACCATGCGGGAAAATACGGGATCGATGATGGCGGTGTGATCAAGTTCGCCTGGCGAGACGTAAGTGATTGGGCATACCCGCAGTTTGACGACCCGACAGCACCCGCTTTTGCAAGCGTCGAAACGGGCGGACCCGCAACTTTGCGACCCCGGTTCGACAAGCAGCGATACGTTCGCCCGTGGAGGCTCTGCGTGACGGTCGACGTGTTTGACGATTCGCTTCGGGAAGGCGATACGATCACGCTGACTCTGGGCGATCGTTCTGGAGGGAGCGAAGGGAGCCGGTCACAGACCTTCTGCAAGGAAGCGTTCGAGTTTCGGGTTTCCGTCGACTGGTGTGGGACGTGGGTTTATACGGAGGTCCCGTCGCCGGTTTTTCCGATCGTCAACGGTCCTCCCGAAAAGCTGGTTGTGATCGCTCCATCTGTAGCCACCCCCGATGAATCTGTCTGGTGCGGCGTGAAGCTCGAGGACCGATGGGGCAACCCGTGCCGCGATTACCGTGGCGAGGTCTCGATCCATGAGGGTAAGGTTCAGGGGTTGCCGAATACGTATACGTTCTCGGATAGCGATCAGGGTGTCCATCGGTTCGAGGGGCTGACTGTCTCCGAGCCCGGTATCCACACGGTGCACGCACAGACTCAGGATGGAAAGCTTCGATCAGAGAGCAACCCGTTGGTCTGTTCTGAGACGTTGGGGGGTGCACGGCCGTTCTGGGGAGACCTGCATGGTCAGAGCGAGGAGACGGTTGGCACGAACCCGGTGTCTTCCTACTTCGCGTTTGCGCGAGACTCGGCCCTCGTTGACTTCGCCGGACACCAAGGGAACGATTTCCAGATCACGTCGGCGATCTGGGATGAGATCAAGCACCAAGCGAACGCGCATAACGATCCGGGGCGGTTTGTCTCGTTCGTTGGATGGGAATGGTCGGGGAACACTCCCGTTGGGGGCGATCACAACGTCTACTATCTAGACGACGATGGCCCGCTGCATCGGTCAAGTCACGTGTTGATTCCAGACAAGTCGGATCTTCAGACAGACTGCCTGCACGTGAATGATCTCTACAAAGCACTAAAAGGCCAAGAGGCGATGCTAGTACCGCACGTGGGCGGGCGGTATGCGAACCTCGAGTGGCACGATCCGGATTTGGAGGCCGTGGTCGAGGTCTACTCTGAATGGGGTGAGTTCGAGTGGTTCCTGAAGGAGGCGATCGAACGAGGCTATCGAGTCGGGTTCACGGCCGGCAGCGACGATCACAAAGGACGTCCGGGCGCCGCCTACTCCGGCAGCGGTTCCTTCGGTGTATACGGCGGTCTGACGTGTATACAGACAGAAGAACTGTCGCGGAAAGGGATATGGGAGGCCATCAAGGCCCGTCGATGCTATGGGACGTCCGGACAGCGAATCCTGATCAATGCGGCCGCTGATGGACACCCGATGGGGTCCGCCTTTACGACATCCGAAGGGCCCGAGATTTCGGTGCACGTGGTCGGGACTGAGGCGATCGAACGTATCGATGTCGTTCGTGGTTTGGAGGAACTGTATCAGTACCCAGAGGATCCCGAACGCACGAGTGACCGTGTTCGGGTTGCGTGGTCCGGTCAGAGGATACGGGCGAGAAATCGACTCGTTAGGTGGAACGGGGGGCTACGGGTCGAAAACGGCAAGCTGTCGAACGTGGAAGGCTACGCCTTCGATACACCCGCGGAGGGCGTCCGTAAGGTGACTGAGTCGACGATCGATTGGCAATCCGTGACGACGGGAGATGCCGACGGTGTCGTCTTCGATGTTGAGGGATCTAAGGAGACTCGCATCGTGTTTACTACAGATATTCTTCAGCGGACCGTGTCTCTTGAGACGCTGAAGGTGGGACCGGTCACCGTCGATGCCGGGGGTGTCGACATGAAGGTGGTCTTCGAGATGGCCCCGATCGGTGTCGGGCGCGAGGCCCGGATGAAGTTCAAGGACGACAATGCCCCGAAAGGAACGCATCCCTACTGGATACGTGTGACTCAGACCGACGGGGCAAAAGGGTGGGTCAGCCCATTTTACGTGACGGTGATCTGAAGTGTGAAGAGACGGCCATATAGCTGACTGATCTCCGATGGAAGGAGGCGGTCCCGGCGAAACACACCTCGCTGATCGCCTCTCTGTTCCCGAAAGACAATCCCCACACGTGGTGGGGTGACCGGTTCTAAGGAGGGGTGTATGAGCCTTGTAGTTGGTCTGTTAAGCCCGGGCGACATGGGTAGCGCAGTGGGGAAGCGTATCGCTGACCACGGAGGACGTGTGGTGACCTGTCTCGAAGGTCGAAGTGCGCGCACAAAGGGTTTGGCTGAGGCGGCCGGGATCGATGCGGTCGACAGCTTCGAGTCGCTCGTGAAGACAAGCGACCTCGTCATTTCGATTTTGGTGCCGTCGGAGTCGTCTCGAGCAGCAAGCCGGGTGGCTGCAGCGATCGAACAGATAGGGAAGGGTATCCCTTACACCGACTGTAACGCGATCGCGCCGAGTACGGCGAAGACGATAGCGGAGACGATCAAGTCTGCGGGAGGAAACCCGATCGATGCCGGTATTATCGGGGGACCGCCGATAGGGGAGAGCCCGAATACGCGGTTCTACGCGTCCGGTCCCCACGCGGATCCGTTTGTAGAGCTGAACCAGTATGGTCTGGATGTGCGCGTGATCGGGGACGAGATCGGGCAGGCGAGCGGTCTCAAGATGTGCTATGCCGCATCGACTAAGGGGACCTCGGCCCTGATGCTGAACCTGCTGATTGTCGCAAAACGGCTCAACCTGTACGACGCTCTAATCGCCGAGTTCGAGATGAGCCAGCGGGCCCGCCTCACGTCCCTTTCGGGTCTGAATGGGGTGCCGTCCAAGTCACGCAGGTGGATCGGCGAGATGGAGGAGATCGCAAAGACCTTCGATGAGGCAGGGTTGACGCCTTACATGTTCAAGGGTGCAGCGGAAGTTTTCCGTCTCGTCGGTGGGTCGAGTGTGGCGGACGAGACGCCCGAGGACCAGGATCAGAATCGGACGGTTGAGGCGCTTATCGAGATGCTTTCAGCGGAAGAATAAGAGACAGTTAACCGGAGACAGGAGCTTCGACGCACTGCGTCGGGGCCTTTCTTCATGTACCGAACGCCTGAGCGAAGATCAGAAAGTCAGAGAACCCGACATCGCCACTCTGATCGAGATCCAGAGCGGCATTGAAGCTCTGTTCGCCGGCAGATGCGCCGAATCCGCCCGCGAAGATGATGAAGTCTAAGAAACCGACGGATCCGTCACCATCGAAGTCGGGCTTGTCGAGCACAGCCGTTGGGAGTTCGGTTCCGATGGTGACGACGGCGGATTCGGTTCCGATCTGGAGCGTATCGATCTTGAGGGCCGTCCCGAGCATGGCCGACTCGAGAGCAATCTGCGACTCCACGGTATCCAGGATCGTGAAGGTGATCCGGGCGACGCTGCCTGCCCTGTCGGATGTCTGTGTCTCGAGCAGAAGTCCTGTCAGCCCGAGCCGGCCTGACGACTGTGTCGACATCAGAAAGGCGCCCTCGAACAGGTCGACGGCCTCAGCCATCTCCAGAGCGGCTTGTGACGCATCATACAGGACAACAAGATCGAAGCCTGACCGTTTTTCGCCGCCCTCGCTCACGGCCACATCTACGGTGAGAGAGCCACCCGATTCGGGTTTCGAGAAGGTCGCCCGTTGCCCTTGGTCGCCGAACCTCGTGTTCAGATCCAGACGCACCGGACCAACAGCCGGTGGCTGCGAATCGGCCTCCTCTTCTTGGGCTAGTGCGATCGGTGCGAGCATCACGACAGCGATGAGGGTGATATATCGTCTTTTCATCTGTCGAAAAGATCAGAAAACAGGTGTTGGCTGTCAAACGGGGCACAAGGGCAAGACGGATGCGAAGACCGTACACGCCCATTTTTAGACTGATCTTCCTGCCAAGACCTACTCGATCGTGGTTACGAATAACTGAGAGAACTGGAAGTAGCTTTCAAAGCCGATCGCGCCGTCGAAGTTTGACGCACGTGTTTTGACCTGTACCGGGGCTAGGATCCCCTCTAGTCCCCTCACCCGACGAGAGTTTCCTGATACACTTATTGTTTTTGTCGGTCACGTAAAGATTGCCTGCTATGTCCATTGCCGTGAGGTGCAACATTCAACAGACGGCATACTGCGAGGAGACATACAGGTGGAAATCTTGATTTGGTACTGAACTGTCGGGACGGACTTTGGCGGCGGAACCTTTGTTCTTACTGTCGGTCAACGAATCGGGCTTCGTTGACCGGCGGGCAACCCGCCTATATATTGACCGCCTTTGAAGGTTGGATCCTAGCCGGAGGAATTGATGTTTGCAGCGCAGATCGTCGCTCAACGACTGATCCGATTGGTCGAAACGGACGAACCCACACTGACCGCAGAGGGTCAGGTCAAGATCAAGATGGAGCGGGGCTGCCTGTGCGGGTCGGACTCACCCCTGTTCGACTACGACCTGAACGAGGTCCTGGACGAGGCGCACCGTAACCCGGAAAAGCGTCGTTCGATTCCGTTTATTGACTACGATACTGACCCGTATCCATTGAGTGTTGGGCAGTCGATTCACGAGTGTCTCGGTACTGTTGTCGAGTCCACTTCGCCTCGGTTCAGGGAGGGGGATTTCGTACTAGCGCTGCCGAGCGAGCACGACGGGCTTGTCGAGTATATGGTGGCCGCAGCCGATCGGGCGATCCATCTGCCCAAGGAGAAGGTACCGAAGGAAGAGATTCTGATGACACAGCCCCTTGGAACGGTCGTCTGGGCGTGTCATAAGCTCGGCAACCTGCTTGACTTGGACATCGTGGTCGCGGGGCAGGGCCCTATGGGACTTTTGTTCACGCACATGATCGCGAACTTGGGAGCCCGATCGATAATCGCTCTAGACAAGCTGGACGACCGGCTGGAAGTGTCCCNGCAGATGCACGCGACGCATACCGTGAACGTGGCGAACGAGAACCCTGTCGAGAAGATCCGGGAGATCACGAACGGCAAGATGGCGGATATCTGTGTCGAGGTGGTCGGCCATCAGATGGCCACGGTCAACGATTGTATGGCGTATGTCCGACGGCTCGGGACGATCCTCTGCTTTGGTGTCCCCGATCACGCGAACTATGAGGGGTTCGCGTATCAGGAGTTCTTTCGGCAGAATCTCAGTCTGATCAGCTCGGTTGGCCCCGATGTGGTGCCCAACTTCTCCCTNGCCCGTGACCTGATCGCTCAGGGCAGGATAGACGTGTCGCCCATAGTCACGCACACACTCCCGTTTTCCGAGATCCAGAAGGGCTACGAGTTCTTCGTTGACCGAAAGGACGGTGCGATCAAGGTGGTGCTGGACTATGAGAACCCCGGNCTGCCGAACGGGTAGAAAAATCTTGACGCGTTTTTGTCCGCCTCTTTATTAATAGTCCTCACGTTGACCTGAGGAGATGATTTGCCAATCGAAGATGCACCATACTTATTTATCTGATTCTTGCGGGAGAGCCTCTACGCAGTAGGTGGAGGCTCTTTGTCGTTTTGCCCAGATCGAGAGGGGGAACAGCTTGGCCATTTTTGAATCGGGCACCGTTGTCGGCCAGCCCGAGTCCGACAGTGCGGGCGTCAGCGTCCTGAAGAAGGGTGGTAACGCCGTCGATGCAGCTGTTACTTCGGCCTGCCTGGGGGCTATCCTGGCCCCTTGGGCAAACGGTTTTGGAGGCTACGGTGGCTGGCTGCTCGTTCACAAGGACGGCGAAACGCACTGCGTCGATTTTCACACTAAGGCCCCGAAAGCAGCTGACCCGAAGATGTATACGATTTCTGGTGGCGACGGCCGGTTCGGCGCTCGGACAAGGGATCGAGAGAACGAGATCGGATTCAAAGCTGTGTCCGTCCCTGGCACGCTCGCAGGTATGGAACTCGCGCTCAAGAAGTTCGGGACTATATCGCTTGCGGATGCTCTTGCCCCGGCTATCAAGGCGTGTGATAAGGGATTCAAAGTCACGGCCAACTATGCGAGCCATATAGCTGCACACGAGGATACGATTCGCCAGTTCCCGGACACGGCTAAGCTGTTGCTCGTAGGCGATGAGCTACCCAAGCCTGGTGACAAGGTTATCAACAAGGACCTTGGCAAGATGCTCACCCAGGTCGCGGGCAANGGNGCTAAGGAGTTCTACCAGGGCCGTNTCGCAGATCGCATCGTACGGTATGTTCAGGAAGGTGGCGGTATCCTCGAGAAGGAGGATCTTGCTGAGTATGAGGCAAGGCTGGTCGAGCCAGTGAATTCGANCTTTGCCGGTTACGAGATGCTTTCGTCACCCCTGTGTAGCAGCGGGATCAGCCTGATCCAGATGTGCAAGACAGGCGAGCACGCTGAACTCGACCTTTGGGCTCGAGACTCGGCCANATTNTCTCACGGTCTGCTNGAGGTGATACGGNCTGCTTGGATGGANCGGTATCGCCATTTTGGNGATCCGTCCAAGATGTCNGTTCCTGTCGACACGATCCTCTCCGACATTTCGATCGGGGCGTCGGGNACGGAGATTGCCAACCACATCGCCGAGGGTACACGAGGACAGGCCCTTCTGCGACCGATGTATGCGGGTGGGACGACACACATCTCGGCCGTCGATTCAGACCGTACTATGGTTTCGATGACGCTGACTCACNGTCCGGCCTTCGGGTCGTTCGCGACGATTCCGCGGATGGGTTTGCTCCTGAATTCCGGGATGTCNCGNTTCGATCCGGGACCTGGTCTGAAAAACTCGGTCGGACCAGGGAAGTCGCCAATCGTGAACATGACGCCGGCCATTCTCCTTGACGCCGGCAGGCCTTTCCTGACCATCGGTGGTTCCGGAGGGACGCGGATAATGTCNTCTGTGTTCCAAGTCCTCGCGCGACACTTCCTGCTGGGCGANNANTTCGAGTGGTCCATGGGNGCCCCNCGGGTACACAGCGAGGGNAACGAGTGGGCTCGGATCGAGGAAGAGTTTGGAGACACGGCGCCCGCTTACCTGTCAAAGATCGGGATTGAGCTTCGACAGGGCGCGGCATCGGCGATGGTTCGAGCTGTCAAGATTGAAGACGACAAGCTGCTCTCGATGTATGACCCTAGGATGAAGGCAAAGGAGAAGGGCTACTAGTCCCTGGAGGAAGCGTGAAGACCTATCCCTTCGGTAGTGGCAGGCCGGACCCTGCCTCTTTCCCCGCTCGGGCGTTGGCGGATGCCGCTGCACGCGTCGTTCCTGAGCTGGGTGACGAACTGGCCAAGTATCCCGGAACGTTGGGCTACGAGCCTATGCGCAAGGTCATGGCAGGCCGTTTCGAGCGGCGTGAAGGTATGGCCATGCCGGTAGAGCGTACGGCATTGACGACGGGATCGATGCAGGCGGTCACACTGATGGCTCAGTACTTCGTTGAGAAGCCGGGTGACGTGATTCTGCTGGAAGAGTTCAGCTACTCGGGTACGATCGGCGCCTACAACAAGGAAGGGGCAAAGCTGGTTGGGGTGGAGATCGACACACACGGAATGAAGATGGATTCGCTCGTCGAGAAGATCGAGACCTGTACGAAGGAAGGAAAAAAACCGAAATTCATCTATGCCCTTGTAACGTATCAGAACCCGACAGGATCGATCATGCCGATCGAACGGCGTCGTGAGCTTCTGGACATCGCAAACGAGCACGGTATCCCCATCGTCGAGGATCATTGCTACGCGGACACGGTCTACGACGACGACCATGTTCCTGCGCTGATAACGCTTGATCACGAGGCAACGGTCCTGCATATCGAGTCGTTCTCGAAAATTCTCGGGCCTGGTGTAAGGCTTGGCTGCTTTACGGGGCCGGAACCTCACTTCTCCGAGATCCTGTCGTTGCGGCGAGACGGCGGACCCAGCACGCTGAACGCCGCGATTATCTGCGAGTTCTTTAGGGAGTCGCTGAACGAACATCTGAAGACGATCAACACGGTTGTCAAGAAGAAGCGCGATCTGATGATGGAGCTTCTGGCTGAAAGTCGTGACGTTTTCGAATGGAACAGCGAGCCGAAGGGCGGGTTGTTCATCTGGGTGAAGCTTCCCAACGCGACCGATGTAGTAACCTGTGAGCAGACTGCAGAGTCCCGCGGCATCGACTATGCGACAGGCAAGGCTTTTCACGTGTATGGGGAGGACGTGCCTTATCTGCGGTTGGCCTTCGGCTACGCATCGCTAGATGAGATCCGTGGAGGGATCCCGTTGCTTGCCGAGTGCGTGAGGGAACATCAGCCTTAAACACGCCAACAGCGTTGGAAGGGTTGTGTCGGGTTCGAGGCTTCGGGCCCGGCATTTTCTGTTCTAGCTCGTGCTTTGGGGCTTTCGTGCCTCGTAGGACCCACGAGCGGCAAAGTGCTTGGTCCGAGGCGTAGACGCTTGGCTTACTGGTCAATTTACCTAGGGTTGGGGTATTCGTTTCTAGCTTTGCCTATCTGTGGTTCCAACGGTTTCCCGGCAATAGGTGGTTTTTCGATACGGTCTGGACTTCGTCTAGTGCTACTCGAAGACAAAGAGTGTGGACCTCTGCAAGGCAGGATCATTGACTGGGTTTGACACCCCGAATATATTTGGCCCTAACTGTTTCGAGGACCACGATTTTGAACGCACAAGCACCGATACCCAAACCCGGACCCCTACCCGGCGTGAACCACGTCGTGGCGATCGCCAGCGGCAAGGGTGGCGTAGGCAAGTCCACGACGGCCGTCAATCTTGCCCTCGCCTTGGCGAGGACCGGCAAGTCTGTCGGGCTGCTCGACGCGGACATCTACGGGCCGAATATCCCGGTGATGATGGGACGAAAGGCACAGCCCGAAATGGATGAGACGCGCGGGATGATCCCTGTCGAACGACACGGCGTCAAGTTCATTTCGCTCGGCCTGATCGCCGGAGACGGCGTGCCGATTGTCTGGCGCGGCCCGATGCTCGCTAAAATGCTGACACAGTTTCTGCACGATGTGGCTTGGGCACCACTCGACTGTCTGCTGATCGATCTGCCTCCCGGTACGGGTGACGTCCAGTTGACCCTCACCCAGACCGTCGCGATTTCAGGAGCCGTGATCGTGACTACGCCGCAGGAGATAGCACTAGAAGATGTCAGACGCGGAATCCGGATGTTCGAGGAGGTCGACGTTCCCGTCCTCGGAATCCTCGAGAACATGAGCTACTATGTTTGCCCGTCCTGCGACAAGCGACACCATATCTTCGCCGAAGGCGGCGGAAGCGATGTGGCGAAACGCTTCGAGCTTCCCCTTCTAGGCGCCATTCCCCTCAGCCTTCGCTTGCGGGAGGCGAGCGATAGCGGCACCCCGCTGGTCGACGAGGGGGAGCCGGTAACGCAGACCTATGACGATGTGGCTGGAAGGCTACTCTCTCGGCTCAGGTAACAGGTTGGTAAAAGGAACGACCAACGGGCGTCTCTTTTTGGAGACGCCTTTCCTGTGTACCGGTGAAGACCTAAACCGTGTGACTGGACTACGTTCACGCTTCGGAACCCGTGCTTGATCACTATCGCACCCTCCTCGACAGCCACTGGGCAATACGTCTCGTGGACACCAACAGCGAGTTTCGAGAGGCACTGGTCTGACTCCGCGGGTCGGTACGAAACGTGTAAATCGCCGAGTTCGGCATCTTTGCGAAGGAAGATCGGCGATAGGGATGGGGGAGCAAAGTTCTTGAGGCGGTACTCGATGATATGTGTGCTTTCTGCGTGCAAAGACAATATCGGCTCTATAGCGTGTATTTGGTTTGCGATTCACGGAACGTCGAGACGCGTGCCCACAGGGTCGTAAACGCTAAAGAGATTTAGCGCGGGCGCCGATAAATGGAGTAGAGAACAACCTCTCTGCCCTCTATCGGCCATGACACGACCTAGACTCTATATACCCGCAGCCTGCGGACTCCTGCTGCTTTGCGTTCTCGGTTTCGCGCACAGCAACCCGGACACCCTTACCGGTGACGCTACCCCTCGGCTCCTGCCGGAGCGGGGGCTGGTTACGTTTGCGGAGGGGAGCGCACAGGTGCGTAGGTCGGGCGGGAACTGGGAACCCCTGTATGTGGGCGATCGGGTGGGGCCGACGGATTCCCTCCGTAGCTTGAAAACCGGTCGGAGTGAGATAAGCTGGGGAAACCCTAAGTGCGTCCTCAGAGTCGAAAGTGAATCCGTCGTAGCGCTTGACGGCGCGGTGGCTGGGAACCGTTTAGTGCTTGTCGGAGCGCGCGTCAATCAGGGTGCGGTCTGGGCAAAGGTGATCGGAGAGCACGCATTCAGGCTGTCGACGGAGCACATCCGGGCTTCCTTCGATCAAGCGACGCTTTCGATGAGATCGGATCGAAAGAAGACTCGACTGGCCGTCTATCAGGGTCAGGCGAATGTTGGAGCCGGTGTTCTTTATGGTGGGCAAGGGATGTGGGTGGCCGAGTCTGGGACAGAGACCTTCGCGGTTGGACCGGAAGATGACCTGCGCGATGGATGGCACGACATTGTGAAGGAAGCGCTGGTTGTGTCGGAACCTGCGGCGAGGTCGGACGCGCCGCAGGAGGCTCGAACGTTGACTCGTGATGTTCGGGATCTTAGCCCGGAGATTTACCTAGGGGTGGAGGTGGAGCTCACCAGGCTAGAAGAGAAGACCGGTTTTGTGGCCGAGGCGGCTCGAATTCGTAAGATTCGAGTGAGATCCTCTCGATGGGACGATATGCAGCCAGATCGGAAGGTTCAACTCCTTAAGGATACGTTTTATGTGCTCAAGGAACGGTATCCTCAGGTCCTAGAGACCGTTGTTCTCGAGTTCGACGACAACCGTCCTCGGCTTGTACTCAAGTATGCTGCGACCGGCTGAACCCTGAATCTGTTGACCGCAAATATGCTGGGCCCTCGTCTTACTGGAGACAGGGCCTTTTTCTTTTCGCAGTTACATTAGTGACTGTGGGGCAAACGGTTGGCTACAAATAGCTTGAGTTATACTACCAGACAGGTTACATTTTTGAATAGCCATCCGTAAGAAATCGAGGTATTTCCCTATTAATTAAATGGTTACGCCAGCATGACGGGTGTTCGGCCCTCACCCGATTCCACTTCGTCGTCATTTTGGCGAAATAAGCCGATCATAAGCGGGGTCGAAGTCTTTGAATTGCGCTCACGCGGCGCAGGCGATTAAGGTCCGGAATTGTGGCAGCCGATATCTGGAGACTCGATGAGAATACGTCCGCACACGGCTGACTTTGATTGGGGCATTCGCCTCCTGTTGCTGGCGTTCTGTCTGTTCGCCTTCGAAGCTTGTGGGAAGGGCGAGGCCGATAGCGACGACAATAAGACAGGGGAGGCTGACTCAACAAAGGTAGAGAAGGACGGAGACAAGAAGAAGGTCGAAGAGGGCGTTCCCGTGAAGGTCTCCCAGGTTGGGGTCGGCCCGATCTCCGATTACGTCCAGCATACGTCGACGATCGAAGCTGAAGAAGCGATCGACGTGTATGCGCAGATGAGCGGGCTAGTGTCCGAAGTTCTGGTCGAGGAGGGAGATCACGTTACGGAAGGGCAGATCCTCGTGCGCATGGTCGAGGACGAACTCCGGCTCGGCGCCGAAGAGGCCCGCGTGAACTACCAGAAGCTCGTCAACAGCTTCAAGCGGTCTCAGGGTTTGTTCGATAGCAACCTGCTGTCTCGAGAAGACTACGAGCAGAGGAAGTTCAGCGTCGAAGAGGCTAGGATCCGATGGGAGCGTTCGAAGCTGTCTTTGGACCACGCAGCCGTTCGCTCACCCGCGGAAGGTGTGATCGCCGAGAGAATGGTCAAGCTAGGTGACCGCATAGCGCCGTCATCGAAGCTCTACAGCCTTGTTGATTTGAAGAACCTTATTGCGCAGGTTCACGTCCCGGGTCGGGACATGCGATACATCTCGAAGGGACAGACCGCAGAGGTGAGGACGGGCTTTCTCCCGGGCGAGACCTTCACGGGTCACGTTGAGCGGATCAGCCCGGTCGTTGACCCGGGAAGCGGAACAGTCAAGGTGACGCTCGAGCTGGACGCTGCAGGCTATCGCCTTCGTCCAGGTATGTTCATCACGGCACACATCGTGACTGCCACACACGAAATGGCCGTGCTTGTGCCGAAGAAGGCGATCGTTTACGACGACGGTTTTCCGCACGTGTTCGTCGTCAGCGACAGCACAGCGACACGCGTTCGCTTGGAAATCGGGTTCGAGAACAGCGAGCTCCTCGAGGTCCTCGAGGGTACGAAGAAGGGCGATCGGATCGTCGTCGTCGGTCAGAACGGCTTGAGAAACAAAGCCAAGGTTCGCGTGATCGACGGGCCAGGACTGCGGATCCCAGCCAAACAGGATTCTACAAACGAGGAGGGGCAGCAGACCTCTTGATCCTGATGTCTCAGCAGGCCCTTATCTAGGGGCGTGCGAGAGCAAGCCACTCTTCTCGTACCCCTTCCTTTTGGTATCCCGAAAGAGGGATTAGCCCGTCACACCGTGACAGGAGTTTGTGTCGATGTCGGAAGGTCTGCCCTCGGCGGCACAGCGCGTCGGCACCCAAATCAAGAGAACCTTCGAGATTACGACTCGACGCCCAGTTGCGATTTCCATGGTCGTCTTGGCCATCGTCGTTTTCGGGTATGTCTCCTACCAGCAGCTCCCTCTAAACATGATGCCGGATATCTCGTATCCGACGCTCACCATCCGAACGGACTATCCGGACACGGCACCAGAGGAAGTCGAGAATCTGATCTCGAGGCCTATCGAGCAGCGGCTCGGTGTCGTGAGCAATCTCGTCGGGATCACGTCGATATCACGAGCCGGAATCTCGGATGTGATCCTTGAGTTTGGGTGGGGTACAGACATGAACGATGCCGTCCAGACCGTTCGCGAGAACTTGGACCGACTTCAGCTTCCCAGGGGAGTGAATCGCCCGCTTATTCTTCGATACGACCCGACACAGGATCCTATAATTCGGGTCGGGTTTTACGGCAACCTCGACCTGTTTGGGCTCCGGCTGATCGCGGAAGAGGAGATCAAGCAGGAGCTCGAGGCGCTCAAGGGCGTCGCAGCGGCAAGGGTGTCGGGTGGGCTCGAGGAGGAGATCCGGGTTGAGATCAGCGAGAGACAGCTGGCCGTCATGGGGCTGGGGATCAAGACGATAAACGATCGTCTGAGGGAAGAGAACGTCAATCTCGCTGGCGGAAGCCTCCTGGACGGGCAGACTCAGTATCTGGTCAGGACGTTGAACGAGTTCCAGACTTTGGAAGATATTGCGAGTCTTGTGGTGGGCGAGCGGAACGGAGTCGAGATCCGTATAAAAGACGTGGGTAGCGTGATTCGTGCGAACAAGGAGCGGGAAGTCGTTACGCGCGTGAACGGCGTCGAGAGCGTGGAGATCGAGATCTTCAAGGAGGCCGACGCCAACATCGTTGCAACGGCGAAACGGGTGAGAGACAGGCTGTTCGGGACGCCCGAGCAGCTCGAGTATGTGAAGAAGTTGAAGGCTGGAGAGATCGAGAAGGCTAAGTCCCGCGACCGTCGTGCGCAGGTCCGGCAGTTCGTTCAGATGAAAGAGATGACTGGGTTCGTCTCCTACTCGTTGCCCGAAGGCATCAACCTCGAGCTGCTTTCCGATCAGAGCCGCTTCATCAAGAATTCCGTCGACGAAGTGAAACAGACGGCGTTGCTAGGTGGTCTGCTTGCAGTTCTGGTGTTGTATGTGTTCCTCCGGAATCCCGTGCATACGTCGATCGTGGGTGTCGCGATCCCGGTGTCGATCATCGCCACGTTCGCCCCGATGAACGTCTTCAAGGTGTCGCTGAACGTTATGTCCTTGGGCGGTCTAGCACTGGGGATCGGGATGCTAGTCGACAACTCCATTGTGGTTCTTGAAAGCATCTATCGGTGTCGCGAGGAAGGTGATGACATCGTTGCCGCGACTGTGCGCGGTACCGGTGATGTGGGCGGCGCCGTTTTCGCATCGACGCTTACGACGGTAGCCGTGTTCTTCCCGATCGTGTTTGTCGAGGGCGTGGCTGGCCAGATCTTTGGCGATATGGCGCTGACGGTCGTGTTTAGCCTTCTGGCATCGTTGGGTGTCGCCCTGTTCGTGATCCCCATGCTGGCATCGCGGAACATCCGTCTCTTGGATGCGTCCCAGAAGACCAATACTTCTGGAGGCGCAGGGGTCAGCGTTTCTCGGGTGGTTGCGTCCGGGATCATGCGGTTTAGGTCGATTGAGCTGATCAAGGCCTTCGCGAGTCACGTGACATCCGATCAGGGCGACCTGCGGGATTACTTGAAGGTCCCGATGTATGTCGGATGGCTGGTCGGCGAGTTCGTGTTTCGAGTCCTGTGGGTGGTTTCCAGTTTGTTGATCACGGCGTTCAAGGCGATCGTTCTGATCCTCGGAGCGCTGCTGTTCTACCCGATAGCCGCGCTGGTCCAGCGAATCCGGAAGAAGTTCGCGCCAGACCTCTGGATGGGTATACGCGATTTCGCAGAGGATCGGGACCTGCGTGGTCGGGCTTTAGTCCAAACGGTCTGGGAAGATCTTCTTTTCTTTTCGACGGTCCGAAGTCTTGGAGAGGATCTCCCTCGCGTATTCAAGTGGGTGATTCGCTCGATCCTGAAACCACTGAAATGGATCGTGCCGGGCGGTTGGATCCGACGTATCGTGAAGGTCTTACCGGGACTGCTCGGTACGTTTGGTGTTCTGCTGCTCGTCCCGATTGGGCCGATCTACATGATCCTTCGGTTCACGATCTTCACGATCATGGCGCTGGTGGGAAAAGCGCTTATCCACATCCTGCTCCTTCTTTTTATGGCCGGTATGGTTGGGTTGATACTGTCAGCAGCGCTGGTTCTACCAATCATTGCACCGATCCTGTTTCTGTTTGAGCATACGTTCGAGAGGATCACGCGAGTCTACCCGGTCGTGCTCAGGGCCGCTCTGGCGAATCGACTGACCGCGATCGGTTTGGCCGTCGTTCCGTTCGCGCTCACTATGATCTACCTCGTTCCGATGCTAGGATCTGAGCTGATCCCACAGGTACATCAAGGTGAGTTTGATCTTGAGCTTTCTCTGCCTGTTGGTACCCCTCTTGAGTCGACAGACCAGATGGTCGGGGATATCGAACAGCGTGTGCTGCTTGAGCCCGAGGTCAAGCAGATGTCGACTTCTGTCGGCGTGGACAAGACCGAGATCTCGTCCGCCGACCAGGGTGAGCACACTGCTACCATTACGATCGTTCTTTCTGAAGAGGTGCAGGAAGAGCGGAACGCGGCCGTCGCTTTTTCGAGGAGCGTGCTAACGCTGCCCGGTCGAATCTGGGGTGGAATCACTGGCAAGAGCGTCCTTGCGGGGCGTGAGAACGCGCTGATGGATCGGGTTCGGGCAAGGTTGAAGGATCTGCCTCAGGTCAAAACTGACTTCTCGCGACCTGCGCTGTTTACTTTCAAGACACCGATCGAGCTTGAGATCTGCGGCTACGATCTGTCTGAGCTTCAGCGGCTGGGGAACGACGTGGAGACACGTTTGGCCGACGTGCCGGGCCTTTACGACGTCCAGTCGAGCCTGCAGAGAGGAAGCCCTGAGGTTCAGATCATCTACGATCGGGATGTGATGGCGAAGTACAATCTGAACATCCGGAGTGTGGCGACCCTTGTTCGGGAGAAGGTTCAGGGTGACGTGGTGACACGGTTCCGGAAAGGGGACCGACGGATCGATGTGCTTGTGCGTGTGGATGAGGCGGATCGGGCGGGTGTGGACGACCTGAAACGACTCGTCGTTAATCCCGGGTCTCGACAGGTTCCGATCCGGCTGGCTTCGGTCGCCGACATCCAGGTGCACGAAGGCCCGAGCGAGATTCGCCGGATCGACCAGCAGCGAGCGGTTCTGATCTCGGCGAACGTGTCCGGGCTCGATCTCGGAACGGCGACAGCCTATATCCAGAAGGCCCTCGAGGGTATTGATATCCCGGCCGATGTGAGTTTCGTGATCGGTGGTCAGAACAAGGAGATGGCGACCTCGCTTGATAGCCTGAGCTTCGCGCTTGCCTTGGCCATCTTCTTGGTCTACATCGTGATGGCGTCACAGTTCGAGTCGTTCGTCCACCCGCTTGTAATCATGTTCACGATTCCGCTCGCCCTTATTGGTGTGATCGTCGTGTTGTTCCTGACCGGAGTGCCACTGAGCGTCGTTGTGTTCCTCGGGATGATAATGCTTGCCGGGATCGTGGTGAACAATGCAATCGTGCTCGTCGATTATATTAATCAATTGCGGCGCGAGGGGCTCGAGAAGGTCGAGGCAATCGTTCAGGCGGGATCGATCCGACTGCGGCCGATCCTGATGACCACTGCAACAACTGTTCTGGGGCTACTCCCGATGGCTTTGGGACTGGGCGATGGCGCTGAAATCAGGACACCCATGGCAATCACTGTGGTCGCCGGGCTGATGAGTTCCACGCTGCTCACGCTCGTGACCATACCGACCGTCTACTCGGTTCTAGATCGAAGCAATTAGTTGAAAAACCAGGGATGCTTGACGGAGTTGGGAGCGAGACAGCAACTTTTTTTGGTTCCTGTCGTCTAACGAGAGGTCGTGATCCGCAAGTCGTCGTGTCACATCAGGAGTTAGGATGAAGAGAACGTTGAAATGGGCAATGAGTGCTGCGCTTCTTGCGGGCAGTGTTTGCGGCCAAGAAGAGCCAAGGGAGATCACACTGTCGCTCGATGAGTGCGTGAAGATCGCGCGTGATCGGAGTACACGGGTGCTTCAGGGTAAGCTGGCGCGGGACCTTCGTGATGCGGATGTGGATGCTTCGCGTGCGAACTTTCTGCCGACCGTGAGCACCAACTGGTCGAGTTCGAACACGGTGAACGGCCCCCGCAACGCTTCGTTTATTGATGAAGCAACTGGCGCACTGGTCCAGTCGGTCGGCGAGAGTACGACGAGTACAGGGCAAAGCGTGGGCGCATCGATCTCGATGTCCCTGTTCGATGCCGCGAACTTGGCTAATCTGTCCGCTGCCAAGAAAAACTATCATTCGACACGTTTTGACCTCGAGGCCAGCGAGGATCTCGTCGTGTTCGAAGCCAAGCGCGACTACTACTCGCTGCTGCAGGCGATGAGTCTGCTCGAGGTCCAGAGGGAGCAGGTAAGGGTTTCGGAGGAGAGCTTGCGCCGAGCAGAGACGCTGAACGAGATAGGGTCTTCACCGATTTCGGAGGTGTTCAGCGCGAAGGCTGATTTGGAGCGCAACCGTGCAACTCTGATTCTGCGGGAGAACGATGTCGAGATCGCGCGTTCGAACCTGTCCTTCACGCTTGGCATGGCGGCGGACGTTCGGATCATCCCGAAGGAAGTCGAGATCCTGATCATACAGGTCCCCTTGACGTTCGAGAAGGCACTCGATCTGGCGAGCGAACGACCCGAGCTGACCTCCGACCGGTATGCGATGCTTGGTGCAAAAGACAATCTGCGTGCGACTCGGTTTCGTCAAAGATTCCCGACATTCCGTCTTACGGGCAGCTATAACTGGAACCTGTCGGGTGACGAGGACTTCCGAGGGATCGAGGATCTGTTCCTGAAGAATTATCGATACACAGTGTCGGTTTCGGCCAACCTGCCCATCTTCAACATGGGGACGACGACGACGGCAAAGCGGCAACGGATCCAGTATCTCCAACAGATGGAGATCTACGAGCAGTCGAAGCGACAGCTCGGTCTGGAGTTGCGGCGCACGCTGCTCAGGCTGCAGCAGCTTCGACGCAGTATAGAGGCGAACGAGGCCAATGTTGTTGCTCAAGAGCAGGACTTCAGGCTTCAGGATGAGGCATACAACTTTGGTGCAGGGACGTTCCTCAACCGTCAGCAGGCACAGCTCCAATTGTTCTCGGCGCGGTCGGACCTAGTGCGCGCCCGGTACGACTATCAGATACAGATCGCTACGCTCGAAGAGCTATTAGGGATGCCGCTCGCGGAAGCCATCAGCCAGTAGCGTGCGGCAAAGGAGGAAGGGATGCTACGCAAAACATTGTTCGCCAGTTTGATCGGTTGCCTTATCTGCTCAAGTCAGACCGTTGCGCAGAAGACGGATATTCTCTTCTCAAACAAGTTCTACGGTTTGGTGTCTGCCGGTCTGGGGACGTATTTCCTTATAGAAGCGAACAAGGCGCGGGTGGACGGGGACGAGGCCTTTGAGTTGTATAAGGCGGCGGGGAGCTCGACGCTCGCCCGCGAGCTTTATGACGAAAGCCGGGAGAACGACACCAAGGCAGCGATCATGCTCGGGCTCGGAGTCGGAACGATCACATACGGCATCCACCTGTTCATGAAAGGTGACCGGGACAAGCTTCCCGACCCGAATATGGACAGGGGGCTCGTCGTGGTAAAGGGTGTGAAGATCGACGCCGGTGCGGACCCGCGGAGCGGACGGATGGGACTGCTGTTGAGGCGAACATTCTAGGGGCATCGACAACAGAATGCTATCAGAAAGGCCGCCTTCCCTCGGGAAAGCGGCCTACTTTTGTTGTTGTTCTTGGCAGATCTAGATACTGAACTGCTTCAGTATCCCGTCCGCGACTGCCTTTTTTACCTTGTCGGAGTTCGCATCGAACTCACCGGATTCGATCCGGGCTTTAACGTCCGCAATTTTGTCCTCTCGAACATCAGGAATGTTTGCCGCCTCTTCGGTCAGTCGGGCGTGGAGCGATGCTGTATCCTTTGCGTCGGAGGAGATTTTAACGCGGTCGCTTTGATTCGTCGTCGAGGACGAATCGCTGTTCTGTGACTCTTGCGAGCGACGACCTTCGACACGTCTTGGGTCTTTGGGGTCTATAGGTTGGGATACGTCGCTGATCCGGGCCACAAAGGCCTCCTGGTTATCTGGCGGTTCCTCGACTAAGTTCTGAATATTCATAAAGATAGGCTGGGCCTATCCGCCCGTCAAGCTCGCCCCGTAGGTGGTTGACCGGCGTGAGCAATCGGCGTATCGTTTTGTGATTACAGCATCTAGCCCTGACCTGAATATTATGCACTTTTTCGCACGGATTCTCCAGCTTCTCGGGCTTGTCTGGGCAGGCTACGGTCTGTTCATTGGCCTCTACGAGCAGGACATCAAGACTGAACTCACCTTCGCCGCTCTCGGAGCTGTTCTGTTCTTGATCGGCTGGGCGCTCCAGAAGCGCACCGGTTCGTGAGGCGCAGACTCCCGCTCATCTTCCTGCTTTCCGGGATCGGTTGCTCGGACCCTGATCCGGCTCCAAGAAATGGGCCCGCGAGCGCTGAAGATATCAACCGGCCTTCCGTATCCGTTTCTTACCGTGATTCGATCTTAGACAGCTATAGACTGTCAGCCGAGTCCGTTCTGGTCCTGATGCATCCGGATCACCGCCCACAAGACGTTCGTGTCTCCGCAGCGCTGCTCGAGTCTACAGCCGGGGAGGGGAAGATTCGGTTCGTTCGGTATCTGGCCAGTCAGGGCGAGCGAAGTGTGCCTCCGGTCCTAGAGGTGATCGATAGGAGCAGCGATCGCAACACGCTTGTGTCAGCTCTCCAGATCCTCGGTCAGATCGGGTCGTCTGAAGCGACGGGCGCGATCAAAGAGATGCTAGAGAACCGCGATAGTTGGGTACGGATCGCCGCGGCTCATGCGATCGGTGATGTGGGCGGAGAAACGGCAGTCCAGGCACTCGAGCAGACGATCGAGGATTCGGTCGATACTGTTGTGGCTGCAGGTCTCGTCGCACTCGGAAAGTTGGGTGACACCAAGGGGATCAAGCTGTGCGGACGGAAGGTGATTCATGCGAACCCACGGGTCCGAGCGGCAGCCGCAACTGCGATCGGTCGTCTCGGGACCCTCGAACAGACATCTCTTCTCACGCCGCTTCTGAAGGATCCTGACTCGGGTGTTCGCTTCAAGGCTAAACGCGCGATCGAATACCTGCGCAAGGATGCGGGATACTGATGCTCCGAAAGTTCTTAACACCGCGGGGTCTGATCATCCTTTTCTTCTCTGCCTTCGCCGCCGCCTGCGGTGGGAAGGCTTCTGTCAATATCGATGTCCTGTTTCGAGATCCGACCTCACCTTCGCCCGCCGACCCTCCATATGGCTCTGAGGTCATTTATCCGAGCGGTCTTCGGGTCGGGCTGGTTCCTGATGCGACCCTGACTGCAACATATCCGTCCCCCAGCGCAAACCCCTTCGGCGAGCTGCGAACACAGCAGTATCAGCGTGTGGGCTCGTTCATTCCTCTCGAGATTGCTCCCGTTTCCGAGCGGGTGTCCGAGAACTTTCTGATGTCCGAGTTTGTTAATCCGACGACGCAACGGGGAGGGAGACGCGCATACGTCGACCCCGAGGTCGTTTGGCATGTACAGCTCGTGAGGTCGGGACTTGGGCGCCCCCTGATCGTCTCCTCGTCCTTCCGGTCGCCAGAGCACAACAGGGATGTGGGCGGAGCCACATACAGCCGACATCTGTATGGAGATGCGGTTGACATCGATGTAGATCAGTCGTTGCCTGGTGCAAACACACGCGGACAGGAGATATTTAACGAGGCAAGAGACGTGGGGGTCGACTTCGTGTTGCCGCTCGACGACACGTCAGTCAACGTGTTCGGGGCCACGCGGGTGTCATGGGTCCATCTTGACGATCGAGGTTTCTAGTGGAGAAGCATGAAGAGAGAGCGGCGTGACTAACTACGCGGCTTGCGCCCGGAGATCCAGACGTGATCGGGCCTTAGTGAACACGATCCTATCAGCTTGCGTGCTCTGGCTGGTAGCTGGAAATCTGTTCGCGGAATACACGGTGGAGCGCCCCCGACTCGCGTCGGCCAATTTTGGTGAGAAGCCAGCGGTCGTGATCGTCGGACGATCAGGTGTATTCGGCCTGCCAGGTTCTAGGGGCGTGCTGCAAGTAGCAGAGATCCAATCGGGGTTCGTACGCATTGTCGCCGAAATGTCAACAGCTGAAGTCATTTGCGATGTCGATACGGGGAGCTTTGATGGGACAGAGAGGGATGACGTTTTTTCCGTCGGGGATGGGTTANTTCGAGTATACCGTTACCATGGCAACGAACTCCAAGTGTTAGCATTTTTCGGGCTCCGGTCTGAATGGACGGACCGTATAGCTACGTTGAACGATCCCGAAAATGGTACATTGGTCGCGGTAACGGAATACGAGATCCAGCCGGATCAGGATGTGGGCGTCACGACCATCCGAGGCTTCCGGGTCAGGGGAGGCGAGCTGGTAGAGGTCTGGTCGTTCGACATCGGTGCACACGTTGGCGATCTCGCCCTGTTAAGCGGAGAGCGGCCCTTCTTGGTTCTCGAGTCCGGTGCGGGCGACGAGGGGGGCGATCTGTCCGTCTACGATGTGACGGGTGTGCCTGATCGTGTCTGGTCGGGGCGCGTGACGGAAGGAGAGCGGTGTTTGTCTGTCCAGAGGATGCTCGGTGCGTCATCCTTACTTGTGCATCCGGTCGGTGGTCGCCCGCAATTATTCACATCTTCCTCCGGCCGTTTAATCAGGGCGCGAAGCGTCGATTCAGAGGGCACGGATATCCTGCTCCCTGTCGGGAGTTCGCAACTGATGCGGCTCAAGCGGCAAGGCTCACGCTGGGTAAGTCGCGGTACGGTGGACTGATCCTTTGCCAGCGGGAGTGGCCCATCGCCGGATTTCTGCGCTCGTGGTGATTGCGACTGTGATGTTGATCGCTGCATACTACGATTCACTTGTCCAGTGGCTCGGGACGGATCCGGTCTTCGAAAACACTTTACTGTTCTGCTGTGCTTTCTTGGTCGGAACCTACCTGCTGTCACCTGATCTGGACCTTGTCGACAGCGATCCCACTAGAAGCTGGGGGATTTTCCAGACGATCTGGCGGCCCTACGCGACTCTATTTCGGCATCGGGGGATGTCCCATACACCCGTGATCGGAACGCTAACGCGGATTCTCTACCTCACCTGTTTGGTCTACGTGTTGGGAGCGGTTGTGGAAAGCCTTATGGGCTGGAATTGGTCCATCTCGGTCTATGACTTCAATCGGCTCTGGTCGATGAAGACGGCCAGCACCCTCGCAGGGTTAGTGGTGTCCGATCTTGCCCACATCGCTACCGATCGATTCCTCAGTCGGTAGNCCTAAATAACTGGAATTATTGACATTGTATATGTGTCCACGTATATTCGTAGGTCTTGACCGTATCCCTAAAGGAGTATTTTGGCGAAGCGACAAGGTCGTCAACTCTCGATCCTGATTATTCCGGACGACGGGAGCAGCACGAGGGAGTTCAAGCTCGGATACGGCCTGATCCGGGGCATCATTCTCGGTGAGGTCCTGTTGTTTATCCTCGTGGTGTTGGGTGGGGTATTCTACTCACGATCCCTCTCCTGGGAGTCAGAAGCTCTGCGTCTGATGCGGGAGAACCAGGGCCTTCAGAACGAGATGCGGCAGGTCGGCGAGCTTGCCGATGCTGTGTCGCGGATGAAGCAGGTGAAGTCACAGCTTCAGAAGATGCTCTCTCCTGCCGTCAGTTTGCAGGTTTCAGCNATCGCTTCACAGAATGCGCCGGCAATGACGGGGGAGCCTCAAGCTGCNGAAACCGTGTCACACGTCTCGTCGGCTGCTGTTGGGATAGTCGATTCGAGACTCGTGCCGAGCTCTTGGCCCGTCGGTCGATTCGAGAGCGTGGTGACGCAAGAGTTCGAGACACTGTCGGGAACGGTACAAAGGGGTCACTCGGGAATCGACATTGCAGCAACAGAAGGTGCGATCGTAAGCGCTACGGCTGACGGTCGCGTGGTCTTCGCCGGTGATGACGATGTGCTCGGATTGGTTATCTCGATCGATCACTTTGGCGCATATCTGACCCGGTATGGTCACAACTCTGCTCTTCTCGTCCGCCCCGGAGAGGCAGTCAGGAAAGGACAGCCCATCGCTCTNGTTGGGAACACGGGTAAGAGCACCGGACCGCACCTGCACTACGAAATCTGGCAACGAGGTACAGTCAGGAATCCGAGAAAGTTTCTACCCGGTTCCTGATCAATTCAAGGAAGGCTCAACGTTGGCTATGAAGTCGAATAACCGAGAACGTGCGAGTGTCGAGACTGTGATAGGGGAAGGGAGCACGCTTGAGGGGACGATTGTTGTGGCGCACGGGATCCGGATCGACGGGTCGTTGTCAGGCCGGCTTGAGGTTGGGGGTAACGTCCGGATCGGGCGAACTGGTCAGGTTGTGGCCGACATTGTTTGCGAGAAGGACGTCGTTGTAGCGGGTCGTGTCGAGGGTAACCTGAAGTGTGAAGGCGAGATCCGGCTAGAGTCTTCTGCAATCTTAGTTGGCGATGTATACGCGAACGCGATGGTGATGGAAGAGGGGGCTGTGCTCACAGGGCTGATCGGTGTCGGAGAGGACAACACGAAAGCGAGTGAGGTTGAGGACGGTATGCGCAGGGCGGCAAACGCCTAGAGGTGCGACACCATCAGGATTTATCGGGGCTGGCCACTAAGTGGTCGGCCCCCTTTTTGTTGTTGGCCTGGTAGCGACCGTTCGGGAACATCCGTTTTGCGTTCTCTTGGCTCAGCTTGACCGTGATGCGGACGTCGTTCCCCTCGTATGAGGTGTTGATGACTTCCCCGATACGATGGATGTCGGACAGCAGCCGGCCTTCGGCCTGGGGAACGGCCAAGTGGAGCGTAATGCGCGCACCTTCAAGATGGTGGTAGATGGTGCTCCGAAGTCGGTCGAGACCGTCGCCTCTCAGACCGGAGACGAAAACGGCATCGGGATATGTGGTCTGAAGCCCGCCCAGCTCGTCGCTGTCAATCTCGTCGATCTTGTTGAAGACGATAAGTGTCGGGCGATCGACGATGCCGAGTTCGGTCAGTACCTGGTTGACCGTGGTGATGTGCCCGTCCCGATGCTCGTAGCTGGCGTCAACTACGTGCAGTAGAAGGTCGGCTTGGACGGCTTCTTCGAGCGTGCTTCGGAAGGACGCGACGAGATGATGCGGCAACTTTCGGATGAAGCCGACCGTATCGGTTGTCAGGATGTCTCTGTTGTATCCGAGGCGGACTCGGCGTGTCGTGGAGTCGAGAGTTGCGAACAGACGATCTTCGATCAGAACGTCCGATCCTGACAGGCCTTTCAACAGTGTCGACTTGCCCGCGTTCGTGTAGCCGACCAACGCGGTCTTGAAGATGCTTTCCCGCTGCTTGCGGCCTGTCGCACGCTGTTTCGCGATTTTGTCCAGTGCCTTTTCCAGCACGTTGATCCTCGATCGGGTTGCGCGACGGTCGACCTCAAGCTGTGTTTCACCCGGACCTCGAGTTCCGATCCCACCACTCGCCCCGCCACCGCCTGCCTGTCTCGAGAGGTGAGTCCACTGACGCGTGAGGCGGGGCAGCATATAGGTGAGTTGTGCGAGCTCGACTTGGGTCTGTGCTTCCTTCGTNCGTGCTCGACTCGAGAAGATGTCTAGAATCAGTCTGCTTCGATCGATGATCTTGCGATCGATAAGGCTCTCGAGGTTTCGAGTTTGAGCCGGGGACAGGTCGTCGTCGAAGATTACGACGTGCGCGTCGATGTCCTCAACGATCTGCTTTATCTCGTCGGCTTTACCGCGACCGATGAAGTAGGCCTTGTCGGGTTGATCTCGTTCCTGGAGGGTGCGTTCTACGACGACCGCACCGGCAGTGTCTGCGAGGAGTGCCAACTCGTCCAGCGTGTCCTCGACTTCAGACCGAAGCGTGCCATTCGTTGCAAGACCTACGAGAACGGCACGCTCGGATGCTGCGGATGGCGATGTGGTGTAGGTGTTGGACGCGTTAATTCTTGCCTGCCTTTGCCATCTCGGTGATGCGGTCTCTGAGNTCTGCTGCCTTTTCGAAGTCTTCAATTGCGACCGCTTCTTTCAACTGATCCGAGAGGTCCTGCTTGAGGCTGCGCGGACGGTCTTGACGGATTTCGTTCGCCCACTCCCTCAGGAATTCGACTTCTTCACTGTCATCCATGAGGTCAGGACGATCGAATTCGGTAAAGAGCGACTGAATCTCTTCGATTCCCTCTTCGATATCCGTCAGCGCGCCGTCGTAGTCGTCGGACTCGAGCTTGAGCAGGGCCGAAGCTCTGACACGGTGCCCGATTACAAAAGGACGGTTCTGCTCGAAAGCAATTTTATCTTCATCATCCGATGCATATTCCTTGACGAAATCGAACAGAGAGAGGTTTCGCTCGGCATCACGCTTTGCCCGTTCATAATCTTCGAGTTCGAGGAAGCTGATCCGGCGGTGGTAATACTGGAGGGCTTCAAGCTGGAGCATCATGCAGGTTTCAACGTCTACGGAGAACTCTTCGTTTTTCTTCGACTTGTCTGCAGCCTGAGCTTGGTAGTAGGTAAGGAGGCTCTCGTAGCCGTGCGGCCGTTGTCCATCAGGGCGGTCGGATATCTCCATCTGCAGGATACCCATTTCGATTCTGAGCTGGATTTTTTCTCTTCCATCCGCACCCTTTATCTTGCGCACACAGAGCTTGCCTGGGTCATATGGCCAACCGTCAAGAAGGGGTTGTATGTCCTTGCCCATCGGGCTTATCCTTCGGCTTCTGGTTGCGAAAAAGCCCCTGAAAATTCAGGGGCTTAGGACGATTGCATTTTACAAAAAAGGCCGGGTCATGTCAAGCCAGCCACCCTATCTGAGTAGGGTAAAGACCGACTTGTTGTGTTCGATGTCCATCTGCTTTCTCGTGATCGGATGTGGGAGCAAAGGTGCGTCGGTACAGACTCCGATGGGAGAAGGTCGACCTTCGTTCAAGACCGCATCGGAACATTCNGAATACATTCGACACATACCTGGATCTCGGTTTGTTATGGGGTCCGACACGGGCGAGGAAGACGAGGGGCCACAGCGCAGCGTTCTGTTGTCGGGATACTTCCTGCACGAGACGGAAGTGACGGTCGCATCCTACGCGGCCTGCGTGGAAGATGGCGATTGTGAACCGCCCGCGGTCGGTGGCGAGTGCAACTGGGGTCGAAGCGACCGAGTCGATCATCCCGTGAACTGTGTCAGCTGGTATGACGCCGTGAGATACTGCGACTGGGCAGGGGGGAGACTGCCGACAGAAGCGGAATGGGAAAAGGGGGGACGTGGTGAGATCGGCTGGCCATACCCCTGGGGTGACTACCCGGCCGATTGCAGCCACGCGGTGCTCGGCAATGGATTGGGATGTGGGGAGCTCTCGACGTGGCCGACCGGTTCGTTTCCGCAGGGACGAAGCATATACGGACTGCACGACATGGTCGGAAATGTGTGGGAATGGACACTCGACACCTACAAAGCGGAAGCATACGATTCTCTCCCTGAGAANGACCCCGTAAACCTCGTAGTATCAGATCGGAAGGTGCTCCGGGGGAACTCATGGTATTACTCGGACCCTCCCCTCGATTCGAGAATGTCGAACCGATATCCCTTTCCTGCCCAGCGTTACTACCCATATATAGGATTCCGCTGCGCGTTTCAGGGAGCTGACGATCCGATCGCATTCGACCCTGCAGGTGCTCTGTCATCCGATATCCCTACGACGGTCACTCACTGGCATGTGCGCAACGATAAGTTCGCAATGTCTGAGTATGCATCGCGGCAAGTCTCCGCAAGCCCCGAGGCCACGATGGTATCGATTCCAGCCGGCGTGTTCACGATGGGATCGGACCGTGGACAGCACGACGAACGACCGGTCAGAACGGTCTATGTCGATGCTTTTGAGATCGATCGGTTCGAGGTCCGTGTGTCTGAATACGCGGAGTGTGTGGACTCGGGCCGGTGTGTCGAGCCCTATTCGGGCGGACCCGTGTTCCCAAAGGAGTGGGAGTGGAGAAACTGTAACTGGAGCATTCCTGAGCGCAGCGATCATCCGATCAACTGTGTCAACTGGTCTGAGGCGAATGTTTTCTGCAGTTGGGTGGAGAAGCGTCTCCCGACGGAAGCGGAGTGGGAGAAGGCTGCGCGTGGCGATGACGGCCGGCGTTACCCGTGGGGTGAAGAGCAGCCCGATTGTGATCGTGCCGTGATCGATTCGGGGGGCGACGGCTGTGGACGCGAAACGACCTGGCCGGTCGGGTCCAGGCCCCTGGGTGCGAGCCCATATGGAGTAGAGGATCTGGCGGGGAACGTCTGGGAGTGGGTCGACGACTGGTATGCATATGACTACTATTCGCGGGCGCCAGACAAGAACCCGCGGAATGAAGTGGCGGAAGCAGTCGGTCGGCAGCCGGGCTGGGCGACGGGCAAGGTCCTGCGAGGTGGATCCTGGGCGGATCAGGCGACGTCACTCCACAGTGCGAGCCACCGGCTCGGGTATCCGCAGAACGTCGATCCCGATTACACGGTGGGGTTCCGATGCGCTCGTGATGTTATCCCTTGAGCTTTCCGATGTGCGTCTTGATGGCCTGCCGGGTGAGGTCAAGTTCCGCCTGTCCGTGTGTCGCGCCGACATACCAGCGGCCATCGGGCAGCAGCTGGATACCTGAATCCATCATCTGCTGTCTGAACGCGTCATAGGATGTGAGGTCGACGCTTGCGTAGTCCCTGTAATCCTTCGGTGCCGTTTGGAGCCCCGGGTGGATGTTGAAGACCGTTCCCGCCCCCGACGCACTCAACGGGATCCCGGCCGCATTCGCCTCGGAGAGGAAAGTCTCGCGGATCGCATGACCGTGCGCGTTCATGTTCTCGTAGATGGCCGTAGACTCTGACAAGACTTCCAATGTCGCGAGGCCGGCGGCCATAGTGACCGTTGCGCCGTTGTATGTACCTCCGTGCATGGTCTTCCCTTCCCGTAACGGATCGAACGCTTCTCTCTTGCCTGCAAGAGCGGCCAGGCTGAACCCTCCTGCCAGTGCCTTCGCATAGATCGACAGGTCCGGGATGACACCATAGTATTCTCGCGCACCGCCGAGTGCGAGTCGGAAGCCGGTGATGACTTCGTCGAAGATCGACACGGTTCCGTGTTTCGCACAGGCATCGACAGCGCCCTGCAGGAATCCCTCTACCGGTTCGATCGACCCCGAGTTCGCGTTGAGTGGTTCCATGATCACGCCCGCCACGTCTCCCTTTTTTAGCTCGGACTCCAGCAGGTCTAGACGATTCCACGGAAGCGCGCGTGTATGCGCGTATTCTTCCTGCGGCTGCCCACCCGTTCCGCCCAGCACGTTAAGCGACTCGATCGGACCCGACGCTTCTAGGTCCGGGCGGTAGTTGACGAGGATATTGTTCATCCACCCGTGATAGTGCCCCTCGAACTTGATGATCGCGTTTCGCTCCGTCTTCGCTCGAGACAGCCGGATGGCTGTCTGGACAGCTTCAGATCCCGTGCTTGAGAAGATGACTTGGTCGGCTCCGGGTACGATAGACACGATCTTTTCGGCGAGCGCGATTTCACCCTCGTGTTGTGCCCCCAGCGTATAGGACTTGCTGAGGGTGGCCGTGACGGCTTTGTTCAGGTGCGGATGGTTGGACCCCAGAATCAGCGGACCCCAAGCGAGTGTGTAGTCGAGGAGCTTGTTGCCGTCGACATCGTAGTAGTAAGGGCCCTCTGCTCGATCGAAGAACAAAGGAGGGTCAGTGACGGTCGCGCGGAATCCGGACGAGACGCCGAGTGCGAGGACTTCGCTGCTTTTTGCGTAGAGTTCGGCTGATCGGTTCGTTTTCATCGGTGTATAGAAGGTTTGATCGTACAGGTTGGACAGAGATTCCGGAGCTGACGTTTGCGAGTGTCTCGGATCACCCTTGCAGGGACAAGGGTGGCAGCCGCGTGTCCGACTTTGCCGGATCGCTGCAGTTTCTGTTTGGCCATCATGGCGTTCAGCTTGTCGAGATCTCCCGGGCAGGTGCCGTCGCGAAAAGCGAGCGTGGGTACGACTCTGATGTCACCGGAGGGTTCGACGATAGGCCGTCGGTTCCCAACGGGATCGATACATCCGCAGGGTACAGATAGCTCACCAACGTGGTAGGCCGTGCTCGACGAATGCGTCACACCGAGCGAGAGTATATACCCGTCGGCACGGATGAGACGTGCGATCGGATCTTCATTCGTCCAGATGCCTGCTTCCACGTGCCCGGTGACCAGATCCCTTGCGAGAGGTCCGAAGGCCGCGATCGCGTGGGATGGATGGTTGGATCGCTCGACACCGGCGCGGCGCCAGAAGGCGTCTGGTATCGATCCATTCGTGGTCGGGCTCGTGTTCGGGTTGTAAGGGTAAGCAGACCCGTGGTTGAACGAAGGCATGACCAGTGTTCCGCGTCGACCGAGGACCGAGAGAAGTGAGTCGATAACGGTATCCGCGCCACCGTCGACGTGACCGATCGTGGAGAGTGCGCTGTGCACCATCACGGCCATGCCTTTCTTGACACCGAGCTCTCTGAATCCGGCGACCAAGTTTTTGCGGGTCACAAGGTCGGCGGGGGACGTGGTCATCACATACCCGAGCCTTTCGTGCGCGTCGAAGAAGCCGGCCACACTGTCTCTCGAGACTTTCCGGCCAAGCTCTTGGGAGATGAGGCTCGCGATCAGGTTGATCGATCGGTTGCCGTCGGCCCAAAAAAGTGCCCAGACGGGAAGGCCGGTTGATCGGATCTGAGAGGCGATCGGTTCTGGCGTGTTCTCCATCGTCGGTGTGAGCGCGCGCGTTCGACGCGGGATGCGTCCATATACGGCGTGACGGCTGACCNTCGTTCTCCGCTTAGGACCAGCCTCTGACAGGCGACGCTCCATGTTGTTTAGTTCGTTCAGGACCTCTGTCCTTGAGCCTCCCCAGATCCAACGCTTCAGCCTCTGTATGGATGTATGGTGTTGAAGCTTTAGGTAGTCCGCCTTGTTGGGGGCGCGGAGTCTGCGGATCTGCTGAACGGAACGCTTGGTTTCGGATTCGGCAATCTCGATTAGCTCGTTATTGCCGATGTCGGCCAGNTAGGTGAGATATGCGGCGCTCGTGAGAGTAGCGGTTGCTAGCCCAGACGGGCTCAAAAGGGAAGGTAGATCGGCTGATGAGTGGTATGCCTTCCAGGGACGATCGTTCTTGCGGTAGTGGGTCGTGATCCAAGGGCATGGAAAACCGTACTTTGGATCCCCCGCAAGCGTGTCCGATGTCGAGACGAAGGGTCCCGTCACGAGACGATAGCCCGGTTTGTATCGGCGTATCACGGAACGTGCGACAGCCTCGCCGATGCGGTCGACGAAGGTGGCGCTCATCGGGATCGTCGCACGCCACGAGAACTGGCCCTCGCAGACCTCGGGACGCGCCCCGACCGTGTCGACGCAGAGCCCGGCGATCGGCGTCTGGTAGCGCCGCTGGAACTCCATATAGTGGAAGAACGAGTAGCATTCGAACCCGGACAGGAAACGGATGGAACGTTTGGGGCGGCGAATCGTACCTTTTGCGATCGCGGATTCGAGTGCGCGCGCCGCCTCGATGCAGACCGCCACACCTGATGCGTTGTCGATCGCGCCTGGCTCCGCACTGTGTGCAAGTACCCAGAGCTCCTCTTGCGGATCGGCGGAGCCCTTCACGATGCCGCTGACCAGGTCGTGATCTCCGATGTAGGGACGGACGTCCACCTTCAAATGCAGCGCGAGTTTGCCGTGACGGTCGACGAGCCGTCTCAGTCGTTTACCGTCATTCTCGGACAGCACGAGACCTATCAGCCTGTCTGCAGCACGATCGATCGGGATGGCGCCCCAGCCGAACTTCGTCCAAGCCGTTGCGTCCGGCAGATCTCGAACGGGACGGTCGGTGATCACGCCGACCGCACCTGACGCTGAGAGCGGGCCGATCAGCTCGCGTGCAGAGAGGCGGGTCAGCACGACCTTGTCTTTGAGCTTCCGGCTAGAGAGACCCTCCTTTGAATCCACGACGACTAGGTTGGCGCGTAGCCCGCGTCTCGGTGTTGAGGCACTCCACTGAATCACCTGCCAGGGGTTCTGCGAGTAGTCGATGATGCGTTTCTTGACCGGGGAGACGATGTCGACGGTCGCGCTTCGGATGTCAGAAGCTTCCCTGATGACCCAGCGCCCAGTTCCTGNTTCTCCACCNGTCCTGATTGGGTAGACTTCCGACTCCACGCCCGACGCCTCATATGCGTCTGTGAGCAAGCGGGTTGTGTCGTGAAACCGATCGAAAGAGTTCCAGCGATCGCTCTCGCAGATGCTTCTTACATCTCTTAGCAATCGGGTGCCTGAGATGGCTTTCTGGATCTCGGGGGCCTGTTGCCGTAAGAATCGCCGTAGGCTCGAATTTGATGTGGAAGGCATTTTTTAAGTTATTGTTTTATATGGGTATAAGAAAATTCGATGTGCTGGCGAATCTGGAAAATTTGCCGATATAATTGATAAGAAGGCGTTACTAAGCCCAATCCCCTCAAGATCGGAAGCTCCCATGGCTTTATTCTATATCTTCCTGATTCTTCACCTTGTTCTGGGTCTTGGCTGTGCACACTTGGTTCGGTCGACCGATCTGAGAGCCGACCTCTGGTTTCTGGTCGGGGCCATACTCGGCGGACTTGGCCTGATCTTGTGCTGGTTCAGGATCTCCGGTCTTGAACGATCTGGCGGACGGGTGCGACTGCCGAGGGCAGCTTGATTGATACGACGACACTGAACGCAACGATGACCGGTATGTCCACACTTGAAAGTGCACACCTGTCCACGCGAGGCCGTAACGAGCGGGACCCTCTGCGGGTTATGTCCACAGTGGACAAGGTGCTCGACCTCGGATCCGGGCTCGGCGATCTAACGGACCTCTCACGCGAGGAACTTGCTGAGGCGTTCGAGATCCTTACCGAACTTTTCGAACGTGGTATCGTCGGTTACGAGGTTCGTGAGATCAACGGCGAACCTCGCAAGGTCTTCATCGACGTCGCTATCGGCAGCGATAGCCACAGGTCGCCTCTCTACAGGAGCGGCCGACTCGACACGTATCTGTAAGGCATCGGCTCAACTTTTCCAATCGTTATACTTCTCTACCAGACGACTGGCTTGTGCTTCGATCTCGGGTGGGAGTGTGTCTGTCTCTGGCAAAGACAGCCACGCTTCCTGGTTACCGTAGTGGGAATGTATCATCGACTTCAGCTTCTCGATCTCTTCCCCATATAGGTCGGTGAACCCGACGAGTGAGCCTGGCTGCTGGATCGACAGGTAGAAGTCGATCAGTTCCTCGATCGTCACGGGGCCGGAAGCCCTTTTGGGATCGGAACATTCAGTTCCTCCGCCGATTCACAGATCTTACCCCAGGTCTCGTCTTCGATGTAGATCCCTTCGTCCTCTCGCCTTGCGCGCTTTTCCCACTCGATCTCGCCGGGAAGATAGACCTTGTCGAATCCGGGCGCGGTCGGTGAGGACTTGATCCAGTCGCAAAGGATCCCAATTTCCTTAAGGTACTCGTCAAGATCGATAAACGCTTCGATTTTGATGGCCATAGCGATGAAGCCACTGCCACCCCGTGTTGGCGGGTCCGCGCTGCATCCAGCCCAAGACAGACCGCCCGCAATGGCGTCGATCATGGTTGCCAGGCCGTATCCCTTGTGACCCATTGGGCCGCCAAGGGGAAGCATCGCCACGTTGCCATCTCCGAATGCGTTCGGGTCTGTGACAGCCTCTCCTTTGTCGTTGATGAGCCACCCTTCAGGAAGTTCCTCTCCACGCGCTCTGAAAACCTCAACCTTGCCGCCTGCTGCCATGCTGGTGGTGATGTCGAGCATCAAGGGCTTGCCGTTCGGGGTCGGGACGCTGGCTGCGATGGGGTTCGGTGGAAGACGACGGGCCGTGCCACCAAAGGGTGCGGTAAAGCGTCCNCCTCCGTTGAGGAGGAGGAGACCGATGCATTCCTGCTCGGCCGCGATCGGCGGGGAATCTCCCAACCGGCCGATGTGGCTCGACTGGTGTACGGCTACTGCACCGAGTGAGTGCTGTTTGGCTTTGTCGACGGCCATCTGCATGGCCCGATGTGCAATGACGATACCGAGCGAGTGCTCGGCGTCGATGACTGCTGTCGTCGAGCTCTCACGGAGGATGTTGAGATCACTGACGGGTTTGTGATTGCCGGCTTGGAGGGATTTCAGGTATCCCGGTGTGCGGATAGAGCCGTGAGAATCGTGCCCGAAGAGGTTTGCGTCCACGAGATGATCGGTCATGATTTTCGCCTGATCCGATGGGACGCCGACGGCCTCGTAGAGGGCCCTGCTGAGGATTCTCAGGGGCTCGTGCTGGATGTTTGGCATGAACCTTCCTTCCCCGATGAAGATGATCATTTATTCGCTTCGCAAGGTAAGTCAGGCCGTATCAGGCGCAAGCGGCATCGACTGGAGAGCATAGATTGACACTCCGGTCACGGGCTCGTAAGATTAGCCCCAAGTCGATGAAGACTCTAGCCACCAAGACACGAAGGTGAAGGGTTTCTGGCCTAACCTTCTGTGGGTTACGCTTGAGCTTTCGACCTCCCTACGGTTCTTTGTATGTCTTGGTGACTTTGTGGTCCCTTCTATGTTGGATTGACGTCAAGCGATCAACCGGAGGAGAAGGTTTTTGGACGTTCTCAGATTGGGATTGATTGGCTGCGGTGTGATGGGGCGCAGCCTNAGCGAGAGTGCTGCGAGCCTAGACTCGACAGAGATGATCTGGGTCAGCGACGTGGACGAGGATAAGTGCGCGGCGCTGGCATCGGATCTGGATTGTGCATTCGCAGCATCCTATGAGAAAGCGCTCGCGCGGGGTGACGTGGATGCAGTGATGATCGCGACACCCGGGTTTCTGCACGAGGAACCTGCACTGGCGGCTATGAAGGCGGGCGTGCACGTTTTTTCGGAGAAGCCGCTTTCAGCTACCGTTGCGAGTTGTGATCGCATGATCGAGGCTGCCCGTGATGCAAGCGTTTCGCTCGGGGTTGGGCAGGTCTGCCGGTTTCATCCAATTCATCGTAAGGTGCGGGATCTGGTTCGTAGTGGCGGCTTGGGCGAGCCGACGGTGATGACCATTTACAGGCTCGGCAGTGGATTCAAGGGCATCTGGCAGGTGCCTTGGCGCACCTCACGCGCGCAGAGTGGCGGGACCCTGATGGAAGTGAACGCACACGAGATCGACTTCCTCCGGTTTGTGGCCGGGTGTGAGGCCACGTCCGTATTCGCAGTAGGCGGGAACTACATAAACCGCGAGGTCGACTTCCCCGATGCTGTCCTAGTGTCGATAACGTTCGAGAGCGGCGCCGTGGGATCGCTCCACTCGAGCAACGCGAGCACGATCGGAGGCTACGGTGGNCGTGTCGATTGCGAAAAGGGATCGCTCGTGTTCCCGTCCTTCTGGGGAGACGACGCAAAGCTGATGTATCAGGTTGGCGATTCGGATACAGTGTCAATTTCGGCAGATGACTTGAAAGGAGACCTGTCGCCGGTGGCGCAGGAGATCGATGCCTTTGCCAAGGCCGTGCTCGCAGGAGAGACGCCTCCCGTTAAAGGGGAAGATGGACGGGCCGTCGTCGCGATCGCAGAAGCCGCCTACGATTCTGTTGAGCAGGGGAAACCCGTTACACTTTAGGTATGGCGAGACAGTTCGACATCCCGGACTTCTACCGGAGTTCGATCATCACACGGGTCAAACGCTCGCGTCAGGAAGCCGACCCCAGGAAGCGCGATCTCTCACCTGCGGTGCTCGATTTTGGACCGGTTGTGGTGCAGCTCGCTCGCCACTTCGGATTCTGCTTCGGCGTCGAGAATGCGATCGAGATCGCTTATCAGACGTTAGCCGAACACGAGGGGCAAAGGGTGTTCTTGCTGAGTGAGATGATTCATAACCCGGATGTGAACCGCGACCTGGAGTCGCGGGGTGTGAAATTTTTGTTCACGCCTTCGGGGGAACAGCTGATCGATTGGGACGACCTTGGCTCCGAAGACATCGTCGTCGTTCCGGCTTTCGGCACGACACTTGAGATTCAGGAAGCCCTGTCTGACCGTGGTATCGATGCCTACACGTACAACACGACGTGCCCGTTTGTAGAGAAGGTCTGGAAGCGGAGTGCTGAGCTGGGCGAGCAAGGCTACTCGGTCGTGGTGCACGGAAAGGCGGCACACGAGGAAACGCGGGCAACCTTTTCCCACAGCGTTCGAAGCGCGAAGACGGTTGTCGTCAGGGACTTGGAGGAAGCGGATATGCTNTGCCGTGTCATCCGTGGCGAAGTGGGCGCCGATGTGTTTCAGGATGTCTTCGGTGACAAATGCTCGGAGGGGTTCGATCCAGATGTGGACCTTGTGCGGGTCGGGGTGGTGAATCAGACGACTATGCTGGCGTCAGAGACGCACGAGATTGCGCTCGCGATCCGACAGGCTCTTGTAGGCCGTTACGGTGAACAGGCGATTTTCGATCACTTTGCGGACACGACTGACACTCTCTGCTACGCGACAAACGAGAACCAGAACGCGACCTACTCACTTGTGGAATCTGATTCGGACCTGTCTGTGGTTGTGGGTGGGTATAACTCTTCGAACACGTCACATATCGGAGAGCTATGCGAGCAGAAGATGCCGACATACTTCGTGCGAAACGCAGACGAGATCGTGTCGTCATCGGAGATTCGCCACTTCGACTTGGCGCAGCGGAAGGTCGTCACATCCCGTGACTGGTTGCCGGAGAAGAGACCGATCATGGTCGCTCTGACCTGTGGAGCTTCCTGTCCCGATGCCGTTGTGGAAGGCGTTCTCCTGAGACTGCTGTCGTTCTTCCCGAATACACGATCGGTCGAGGAAGTTCTCGACCCGTATCCTCTCTCGGAAATCGAGCCAGCTTGAGTTAGCCTGTAGGCCATAAAACTAAAGAGAGCCCCCTAGCATTCGGGGGCTCTCTTTAGTTTTATGGCTCAGTTCCTTACCAGGAGGCTTTTTCCATGGGTCCGAGTGCGATCAAAGCCGGGTTGGCAGTCACTGGATAGGCTTTGAGGTAGTCGGCTATGCCGTCAGGCGTTACGCCATCGATCTCTGCAAGCTGGTCGTCGATCGATTTGAGTGGTGTGTTCGTGCTGAGATCGCCGACGATCTGAGAGAATCGATGAAGTCCGTTCTGGCCGCTGCAGACCAGGGATGTGGCGGCCTTTGTTTTGGCTCTTTCGAGCGCGCCGGAATCGATTCCGTTGGCTAGGCCCGAGAGCTCGTCCCGGACGATCGCCATCACTTGGCCCGCGTTCGTGGGATCCACGGAGAGATACACGTAGAACAGCCCGGAATCGCTGAAACCATAGTAGTCGGCTGAGGCTTCGTCGGCGAGCCCTTTTTGAATGACCGACCAGAAGAGTCTGCTGTTGGTGGCCGCGCCGAGGTATGCAGCCAGAAGGTCTGCGGTTACGGAGCTCTCGTTGTTGGCGGGAGGCGCGGGGACAGCGAATGCGATGTGTTCACGTGCCACGACGTCNTTCCGGGTGACCCTTGATCCCGGCGTAAAGGTCGGTGAGTCTTGATCCCTTTCGCTGGCGTGTGAAAACCATTCGCCACAGGCCGCCTGCACGCTATCGATCACCTCATCCTTATCGAATCGTCCGGTGACGATGAAGGTCAGGTTGTTCGGTGCATAGCGTCGTTCGAAGTAGCCGGCCATCTCATCGCGGGTGATTTCACTGACCGACTCGTAGGTGCCGAGGATGCTCTGTCCGAGCGGATGTCCATCGAAGGCCGACTGGATCAGCTCGTCGAAGATGATTGAGTCAGGGCGATCGTTGTACATGGCGATTTCTTCTAGGATCACCTTCTTCTCAGTGTCGAACTCTTCGTGCGGGATGGTCGACCGCATCATGTCTGCCAAGATCTCGATCGATTCATGAAGCCGATCGCTCTGCACCCAGTGGAAGTAGGCCGTGCCTTCCCACCAGGTGTAGGCGTTCCACATTGCACCCAGATCATCCACATCGAGGCTGAGCTTGCGCCAATCTCTTTTCTCGCTGCCCTTGAAGCACATGTGCTCGAGAAAGTGCGACACACCTGCGAGATTTTTGGGCTCGTCGCGTGATCCCGTGTTCGCGAGAAAGCCTACGGCAGCAGAACGGATACGTGGGATCTCCTCGAAGACGAGGTGTAGTCCGTTGTCGAGTGTGTGAGTGGAAAACGACATAAGGGCCTTTTTCGCAGGGCAGTTAAGGCAGTTCTGAGATACGAGAGACCGAATGCCCGATTCAGCAGAAACAGCATTCGAGACACCAGAACGACCCCGGAAGCTGTGCTTCCGGGGTCGTTCTGGATCGATTGTCTTGTACTAGAGTTTCTTCACTTCGGCGATCTCCCTGTGCTCGGGCAGATACTCGACATCGGTCCGGTCCCAGCCGCGGCGACCGTTGACGCAATGAATGCCGAGCAGCTGTCTCTTGTAGGGCGTGTCCGCCCATTCGACCAGAGGCTCAGGAGGGGGTGATGCGTTCCACTTCTTCACGAAGAAGGGCATGTAGCCATAGATGACGAGACGGCGGTCGCGCTCGCTTGTGTTGGCCATCCCCGTGTGCCAGCAGACGACATCCCAGATTATTGCGTCACCTGCTTCCATCACCATCTTCTTGTGGTCGGGCATGTCGGTTAGGTTGTCTTCTGTGTAGGTCTCCTGCGGGGGGCCTTCAGGGTTCCTGTGCGTACCCGGTACAAGGCTGAAGCATCCTTGGTCTTCGTATATGTCATCGACCGCGTAGAAGCATTTCACCTTGAGTGTGAACTCCGGGTGTGCCCACGGCGGCCAGTCGCGATGCCACTTGGTGTGGGCAATGGTACCGGCGTGATGGTTATGGTAGAGCATCTCCATGACCTGGTAATCCGGACCGACCAACTCCTTGATGATCGGGATGACCTTCGGGTTGTTCGCTAGGTCCAGAATCGTCGTATCCCACTCGTAGTTCGGAGAGATGGTGTGTGCGTTGGGCCCGTTTCCGTATCCACCCTTCAGATTTCCTGACTCAAGCATGTCGAGCCAATTCTGCTTTGTCTCCCGCTCTGTGCGTTCGTAGGCGTTCCGTATCCGTTCGATCCCTATCGGTTCGGCCGCATTCTTGACAATGATGTAACCGTGTTCCTCGAAATGTACTCGTTGCTCTTCCGTCAGACCCGGATACGTTTCTTCTGAAACCGCTTCCATGATGATCTCNTGATCCCTCTAGAACTTTTTGGCCTTCGTGATTTCTTCGTGTTCTGTTAGATACGGGACATCGAGCCGATCGTATGAGGCACGACCGTGCACGGCGTGTATGCCCCATAACTGTCGAAGCTCTGGTGTGTCGGTCCAATCCACGATGTTTTGTGGTATCGGGTTCGCGTTCCAGCGTTTCATCCAGAACGGCACATAGCTGGTGATGATGATACGGCGGTCCTGGTCGCTCGTGTTGGCCGTGCCGGTATGATACATTAGCACATTCCAAAGAATCGCGCTCCCGGCCTTCCCCGTAACCTTCATCATCCCAGGCATCTTCTCCAAGTTCTCGCCAGAATACTTCTCCCTGTCAGGGCCCTCGGGTAGCTTGTGGGTTCCGGGAACGATCGAGAAGCAGCCCATCTCTTCATCCTGGTCGTCTAGGAAGTAGAAGACCTTGGATTTAATGATCCAGTCCCGATGTGTCCAAGGCGACCAATCTCTATGCCAGGTAGTATGTGCCCCGGTGTGCGCGTGATGACAGTGGTTGGTAACACCCGCACACTGAACGTCGGGCCCGTGAAGCTCCTCGACGAGTGGCCGTATGATCGGGTTGCTCCCGATGTCGAAGAAGAGCCGATCGTGATTGCAAACCTGGCTCATTGTGTGTGCGTTCGGGCCGTTCCCATAACCGCCAGTCACCGTCCCATCCGCCACCGCCTGCTTCCATCCGGGCTCCTCTTCCGCTTGAATCCTTTCCCACGCTCGGATCACGTTGTCCAACCCGAACGGCTCAAGGGCATCCTCGATCAGGATATACCCCTCCTCGTGTATCTGTTCCTTCTGTTGTTTCGTGAACCCTGGATACTTATCCATCAAACCCTCAAACGAATCGTCAAGACCACCAGGCGATCAGAAAACGAGGTGTTTTGTGCCGTGACGGTACAATCTTCACGTTGAAGTTGCTTCGGTAGGTCAATTGGAGCTCAGGAAGTCTCAGATAAGTCAGAACCAATGCGATGTGAAGGTCAAAGGCCGATTCGACAGTCGTTAACTCGTTGATGACCGCATCATTTACTAATACGCCCAGTAGTAATCCGCCGTCAAGGACTACTCCATAGCATTCAATGTCCAGTCGAGCTTGACGGGAGAAAGGCAGGATCCGTTTTGCGAGTTCGCGGCAAAGGGAAATGTTGTCGACACTACTGTATTAGTTCGAGCGCGAGGTTGCGGTGCACGTGGAACGCAGCATCGACTATTTGTTTCCCGGTCCTATCTTCGTCCGCCAAAGGTCTATCTACCGGATCCTGTCTTTCTTTGTGCCCTCGGTGGTTAGTCCAAGGGTTTCGGTCCCAAAGTTACGAGCGTCTGCGGTTTCGGCGGAAAGGCTTCAAGATAAGCCGGAATCTGATCAAGTGTAACGTTGTTGATCCCGAGGGCGATGTCGTCCAGCGATCGTCCTTGATCTTGAAGGAAGACGTCCTCAACAAGCGCAGCAGAGCGACCCTCCGGCAGGTCGCCGGTGGTGAACAGACTGCCTTTGATCACGGTCTTGGAGCGATTTAGTTCTTCCTCCGTGACATCCTTGCTGAGACGATCGATTTCGGCCCGGCACACATCGAGCGTTTCCTGCGCGCGTTCTGCGGTGGTGCCGGCATACAGAGCGACCATTCCGCCGTTCCGTCTTGCACGGTAGAAAGCAGAGACGCTGTAGGCGAGCCCGCGCTTCTCTCTGACCTCGGTGAAGAGACGGCTGGATCCGCCGCCGGACAAGATGGCAACGGCGACCTGGGCGACGTAGTATAGTTCGTGTGTTCTGGGGACGGATCCGAAGACCATGCCGATGTGTTCCTGTGCGGAGTTCTTGTCGTGGTGAACGGATCGGTCTGCGATCGTCAGGATTTGCCCGTCCTCGGAAGCTGCGGGAGCTGCCTGCCACTTGCCGAAGGTCTCGGTTATCCCATCGACGATCTGATCCTGTTTAAGTCCACCGGCTACCGAGACGATGAGCTGGCTGGGGTTAAAGTGATCCGTCCAGAAGGAGCGAACATCCGACGGGTTGATCTGGGCAAGCGTCTCCGGCTCGCCTAGAGGAAGACGCCCCATGGGATCTCCGAGTGCTGCCTTGATCATCAGATACACGGATTGCTGAGTCGGGTTGTCCTCGAGCCGCTTCAACTCTTCCAGCGTGAGTTGCTTGGAGACGTCGATTTCCTCGTCCGGAAAGGAAGCGGTGCTCAGGATGGCGTTGTGGAGCGCGAGGGTATCCTCGTAGTAGCGGGGTCGGATCTGAGCTTGAAACTGCGTGTACTCGACTGTCGTGAACGATCCTCGTCTTACACCGAGCGTATCGAAGGCATCGAAGATCGCCCTCGCATCCATTGACGGCGTACCCTTGAAGACCACATCCTCCGCGATCCGAGCTATCCCCAATTGATTCATCGGGTCATCCTTTGCCCCGAACGTAAACCGAAGCGTGATCACGGCAGACTGCGCACCGGCCATCGGCTCGGTAACGATACGTACACCATTGTCGAGTGTTACGAGTTCAGGTTTAAGTGCTGACATACTGAAAACCCTCGGAACCACTGTGACACCAAGACAAAGACGGCTACAGGACAACTAGGTTGATACCGTCCTCGATCAGCGGTACGTTGAACTTGACGAGAAGCTCGAAGCGCGGGCCGGACAGTTTGAGATAGGACAAGAATCCGAATAACTACCCGCACCACTTGAGAATATGTCGAGTTGGCAGACCCCTTGTCAAGACGGGTACATTTTTGAGCCTGGTGACCTTGACGTGCCGACATTCCGGCCGGTAGTTAGCCCACACCTTAAACAGAACAGGATGGGCATGAATGTCGATGTCAAAGACCTCAGGGGTCTGTGTGAGCAGGTGTTCGGTGGCCACGGGCTGAGTGAAGAGGACTCCCACATCGTGTCGGATGTGCTGATCGAGGCAGAGCTCCGGGGACGCCCGACCCACGGGGTTATTCGGGTCCCCGGGATCGTGAAGAGGATCGACGAGCATCCCCGAACCGCGATGCGTCTGGATCGGGACGGGGCGGCATATGCCCTGATCGACGGACAGGGGAACCTAGGCTATCTGGTCGCGCATCGCTGCGCTAGGACTGTTATCGCGCGGACGGACCGATCAGGTCTGGGCGTCGTGGGCGCATACAACACCGGTCACTGCGGGATGTTGGGCTACTACACGTCGATGCTAGCAGACGCTGGGTTCGTTGCGATGGCCATGTGCGACACGAGTCCGAGGATCGCGCCGTGGGGTGGGAAGGAGGCCGTCTTGGGAACCAACCCCATCTCGGCGGCCTTTCCTATGAAGGGAGGCCAGGTTCTCGTCGATTTCTCTTCGGCGGCGATCACGAACGGTGAACTTCTCGTGGCGATTAAAGATGGAACGGAGATTCCTGAGGGGGTCGCACTCAACGCTGAGGGTGAGGTGACCACGGACCCGGAGTCCGCTCTGGGAGGCGCCTCTTTGCCGTTCGGCGGGCACAAGGGGTATGCTCTGGCGATGATGATTCAGGTTATGTCAGGCGCGCTTGTTAAGGGCGACCCAGTCCCTGCACCTGGGAAGAATTACGGCTTCCTCCTGATGGGGATCGATCCCGAGATCTTTGGTGCGAAGGACGACTTCCTAGGTGGGGTTCACAGCCTCGTCGAACAGGTGAAGAATACTTCGCGCCCCGATAGCGTGTCGGAGATTTTGGTGCCAGGAGAGCGTGCTTTTAGGGAGCGCGAGATGCGATTGTCAGAGGGGATTCACGTGGCCGACGATCTGCTTAGAGAGATCAAACGGGCTTGAGGTGAGGTACAAGGAGAAGGGATGAGATACGATCGACTAGTCCTGTTCGACATTGATGGCACACTGATGAATACGGATGGTGCCGGGAACAATGCCTTCGTCAAGGCACTGAAGAGAGTGTTCGCTCGACCCTTTTCGATCAAAGGGTATTCGGCCAGTGGTAAGACGGACACACAGATCGCCCTTGAGGTGGCGGAGATGTTTGGTGTAGAGCGCGCCGTAACTGAGAAACACCTCGAGACGATACGCGAGATCTATTTAAAGGGGTTGGAGACAGAGCTCGCAGGGACCGAGCCCACCGTGCTGCCGGGTGCAAGAGCTCTTGTTGCAGCAGTCGCCGGGGAATCGTCGTGTGTGACGGGTCTCCTGACGGGCAACTTCGAACGAGCAGCTTGGATGAAGTTGCAGCGGATTGATCTGGACGACCCATTCACGATGGGTGCTTTCGGGGAGTCCGCCCCTTCGCGCGACCTCCTGCCGCAGCGCGCCGTAGATCGTGCGCTCGAGTTGACGGGCCAAACTTTCAGTGGCAAGGAGATCGTGATCCTAGGGGACACACCGAACGATGTCGCCTGTGGAAGACACCTGAACGTGAAGTCGATTGCAGTCGCTACTGGGAGATATGACGTCGCTCAGTTGAGCGCTGCGAATCCCGACCACCTGTTCGAGGACTTCCGAGATACGGGAAAGGTTCTACAGGCTATCCTTGACTAGGCGAACCTCCACAATAGCGGGGTGATCCGTGGAGCAGTCCGCATCATGGGTCGATTCGCGGCTTCTCGTTCTGTGGATCGCGCTGGCGATGCTCACGTGGGGCTGCGGGAACGCTACGACGGACCCTGATCGATACACGGCTGTCGGCCAGTCGCTGCAGGAAAAGTCGCAGACGGTCGTTATTGGCATCAACCGTCTGTTTCCAGGGCAGTTTCAGTTTCGTCACGTGACCATTGAGGACCGCCCGGATCGATACAACCACAGGCTTATGGGTGATTTCACCGTGAGCGACGGGTATACTATCGAGGCATTCCTGATGCTTCGGTCGGATGTCGCAGGGATCGTGGCGGGTGAAGAGATAGAGAGGATCTGGAGGACCGGTATCCGGCAGTCCGCGGCGTGGGAGGTTGGGATACCTATAGCAGGCAAGTTCACCTTCGTGTTAGACAACCGGGTTGGTGAAAAGGAGTGGAAGTCGGTGACGTCGAACGTCGTCCTGACCTGGGATCAGTTCTAGAAAAACCGGTGGGTGTCGCAAGGGGCCACTTGAAGGGGTTTCATCTTGACCCCTCATACCCAAATCGCTAGTTTACGATCTCCATAGAGGGCAGAGGCGCGCGTCTAATCAGTAGCCGAATATAGAAGGTAGATTCGTATCCGGCGAAAGGGATCGCCCGCCGAAGTCAGAGCATCATCTGCCGCGTGTTCTGGGTGGTCCTGCGGATGAGATCCGTTCGACTGTCACGATTGACGTACGATCGTGGAGTGTTCCCTTGTGGTGTGGCGCCGTCAGGCGCCGACTGAGGTTGCAGAGTACCCAGCCGGTCGTGCCTCTACTCCAGTGGGCCGGCTGTTTCTTTTTGTGGAAGCGAAGCTGCTTTCCGTCAGGAGGTCGACATGTTTAAAGGATGCTACACGGCGCTGATCACCCCGTTTACAGAGGATCAGAAGATTGATCAGGCGGGGCTGGAGAAGCTGGTCGAATTTCAGGTCGACCAGGGAGTCAGCGGTGTGCTGGCCGTGGGAACGACCGGTGAGAGCCCGACCTTGACGTGGAAAGAGCACGACAGCGTCACCGAAACCGTATGTGAAGTCGTAAAGGGCAAGGGCCAGACGATCGCAGGGACCGGAAGCAATTCGACAGCGGAAACCCTGCGCGCCACGGAGCACGCCGCACACGCTGGTGTCGACGCGGCTTTGCTGGTGGACCCTTACTACAACGGGCCGAGTTCGCTCGAGATCCGGAAAGAGTATGTGGAGCCAGTTGCCAAAGCTTTTCCGGGTATCCAGATGATTCCGTACGTGATCCCCGGCCGGAGCGGGACGCAGCTGCTCCCGGAGGATCTGGGGATCTTGAGCGCCGAGTATCCGAACGTTCGAACGGTGAAGGAAGCGACCGGCGACCTCGAGAACATGGCCCGTACGCGGACGTGCTGCGGTGACGCCTTTACGATCATGTCCGGAGATGATGACAAGACTTACGATATGATGACCGACGACCGGATCCGTTCGGCCGGTGTGATATCGGTGATGTCGAACGTGGCTCCCGGATCGGTGCAGAAGATGACCGAAGCCTTACTCGACGGCGATACGGCCGAGGCCAATCGGCTTCGGAATGCGATGGCGCCCCTCCTCGGAATGGTGGGTGTGGCGTCGGAGGAGGAGACATCTCACGGTCCAACGACTGTGAAGGCCCGGAATCCGCTGCCCCTCAAGACACTGATGAATATTCTCGGGATGCCTTCGGGGCCCTGTCGCCAGCCGCTCGGAAAGATGAATCAGGCTGGCCTCGACATTGTGCTCAAGAATGCACGCAATGTACACCAGGCAGACCCCGAGGTTTTCGGTCCGATTGGGAGCTTTTTCGGTGTCGACATCGAAGCCCGACTCGCCGATGCGTCCTCCACCGCCAGTCTCGCTTACTGAGGATCTTCTATGACACGCGTGGCAATCGTTGGGATTGGAGGGCGGATGTGCGGTAGAATCGCGCACATGGTCCACGAGGCCGAAGACCAAGATCTGATCGGGGGCGTCGAGTTCGCGGGGTCCGAGGCGATCGGCAAGGACTTGGGAGAGTTGATCGGCACTGGCAAGACCGGCCACCACGTGGTTGATAGCCTCGAGACGATCATTGGTGCCACCGACTTGGTGGTCGCGTTCACGGCGCCACCCCAGGGGACGATCACGGCAGTCGAGATTGCGGGGGCTGCGGGCAAGCCGATGATCATCGGGACGACGGGCTTGAGCGCGGAGCAGACCGAGGCGATGGCTTCCACACTGCGGAACGTGGCGTGCGTCTTTGCACCAAACTTCAGCGTGGGTGTGACAGTTTTGACAAAGCTGGTTGAAGATGCAGCTCAGATCTTGGGGCACGAATACGACGTAGAGGTGGTTGAGGCGCACCATCGTTTCAAGACTGATGCGCCGAGCGGTACTGCCCTCGCGCTTGCCGAGTCCGCGGCTAAGGGGCTGGAACGGGATCTCCACAAGGTTGGTGTTTATGGCCGTCACGGCGATACGGGAGCCCGAACCCAAGAAGAGATAGGCGTTCACGCGCTCCGTGCCGGAGATATCGTGGGTGAGCACACCGTCACGTTCGGCGGGATCGGGGAGACCGTTCAGATCGTCCACAGAGCACAAAGCCGGGACACATTCGCCGTCGGTGTCGTCAGAGCGATTCGATATGCGGTCGCCGCTGGTCCCGGTATGTATTCGATGCGGGATGTTCTCGGGATCGGTTGATTGCGACGTCTCCCAGGCCTTTGGTATATTTAGATTTGAAAGCCAGGTGGCTGGACTGCCTGGTTTTTTGGTGCAAAATCGAACACAACATCAGCAGGCGACGCGACGTGTTGGCGTCGACATTGAACGGAGGAACGGATGGCGATCGAAACGGGTGAAATTTCTGAGGCGCTTTCGGAGGGGCACAGCTTGGCTGTTGCTGACCGGGTTCTGATTGACCCGGAACCAGGGAGTCTGGCTGGTCGGGTCGACGATCTTATCGTCGCGGTGACGAGTGACGGGAACGCAGAGGAAGTTTGCCGCACGTTGATCCGTCTGGGCATGAACTTCGCCGGTCGAGATGCCGAGATCGTTGGTTACGGTGCAGATGAAACCGAAGCCGCCTTGGGCAAGGTGCTTACAGCCGCAGCGGCTACCGATGTCGGTAAGATGAAGGGCGTGGTTGACGAATTTCTCGCTGACATGAAGTCCGTCAACGCACAGGACAGCCTCTCGGGATTGCTCGCCGAGCGAATCGAAGTAGGGCTCGACGCCAGCGATCCGGGTGGATCTTTCCTGAAAGAGTTGAAGTCCGAAATGCGGAGCGGCGTCTACTGGGAGATGATTGGAAACGGCTATTGCAAATTTGGGAACGACTTCGCACGCGGTCTCGAGTATCTCCGTCACTACGGCTTCTGCCAGGTTTCAACGAATCCCGTACTTGCAGCGAAGGCCTTCGACGAGGATCCTGGTCTGGCCGACACCTTGAAAGAAGAAATCGCCGAGCACAGCGAGTGGAAGGCAAATCCGGAAGATCACGCTGACGAGATCGCCATGGCTGCGACTTTGATCGCGCTGTGGCCGAACCTCTCGGTTTTTCGCCCGCTAGCAGTGCACACGCAGCTCAAAGACTACATGGTTAGCTTCCAGCTCAACCCGAATATCGCGGATCGGGCGGGCGAAAGTATCGAGGACGCACGGAATGCGTTCAGGGTTGCCGGCGAGTTTATCGAGAAGTATGACAAGGCGCTCGGTTTGGGTGAGCGGTCCGGTGCACTCGCACCGAACTTGGTGTTCAAGGTAGCGGCAAGTCACGACGCAGCTCGCGAGATCACCACAGTCCTCAACACAGACGGTATTGGTAGCAATAATACGGTCGTCTACACGGTCGCTCAGGAAGTGCAGCTGATCATCGACGCCTTCGAGGGGAAAGCCGCTGCCGCCAAGTCTGGCAAGGATGTGGTGCGAACGTATGAGACGAACATGGGCGGTCGCTTTGCCAGCCACCTCCGTGAGGTAGAGGCGGAACGGATCTTCGTTGCGGCAGGAGAGTCGAAGGGTGGCGAGTTGCTGACTGCTCTGGCGGCAGAGAACGGCGCGAACGACCCGGGAGGTTCGGTGGCTGAACGTGCACGCGCCATCTGTGCTTTCAAGCTGCTTCCCTCGCTTGAGAATGAGCACGTGATCGCTGCTGCCGAGGTATCGGGGCAGTCTGCCGAGTCCATCACCGTGATGGAAGCAGATATCAAGCGCTCGGGAACGCTCGTAGCGCGTCGCGTATACTGGGTGTTCTTCGCTCCGGAGAACCGAGGCAAGTGGGCAGCGTGGCTGCGGAAGGCACACGGGGTGACGGAAGAGCAGGCCACGTGGATCGTCGAGTCGATGGACGTTCTGCCGGCTTCGAAGCGAATCCCTGCAGACACGTTCGATGCCCTCGGCAAGATCAACTTCACGCATACCGAATTCCCCAACCACCAGCGTGCGTGTCAGATCACGTCAGAGGAAGACGGATTCAACTTGGAAGATTATCGTGAATCGATCTTGGATACGTTCGATCCGGGTGTGTCGCAGCGCTTATACGAACTCTCTGACTATCAGCGCGGATACGACCTGACGCCCGAGGTGAAGTCGTTCCTGCAGGATGAAGTTGGGATCGACGTGGGCGGCTGGCAGACACGGGGTATGCAACCGAGCGAATGGCCCGGCTTCGGGTCGGTACAGAAGACAGGCGGCGAGTTCCGCGACGCTTACGACGAATTCGCCAGCAAGTGTATCGGCTGGGCAAAGGAAGTCGGATAAGGCGGAAGACAAAGGCGTGAGGGTGCGAAGAGAATCATTGGGAGCGGGCGTGGGTGACTACGCCCGCTTCTTTTTTGTACACCAATCCGGGCTGGGTATAAGGCCTTGAGGGGTTCCAGAAAACAGCTTGGGGTAAGCAGGAGACGCCATCCTGCTTACCAGCGATAGACGAAATCAGGCGCTGTTGGATGGATGTGGGCTGCCCAATCCAAGCTTTCACCGTCAACCATTACGCCACCGACATTCGAGATTTTGAGTTCCTGAGGGGATCGGGGTTATTCAGAGAAACGGGGAAGCGGCTACCAAACGTAATACCTCGTGGCTACATTTTACGGCAACTTTACCGGGAGTTTTTCGTTGTCCATCGCACGCAAGATCCTGCATCTCGATCTGGATGCTTTTTTCTGTGCCGTCGAGGTCCTTCGCGATTCAAGTCTTGAGGGCAAGCCCTTCGCCGTTGGGGGGAGCCCCGAAGGACGTGCCGTGGTGTCTTCGTGCTCGTATGCGGCTAGGAAGTTTGGTGTCAGATCCGCGATGCCGATGGCCCAGGCTGTTAGACGGTGTCCGAACCTGATCCACGTCCCTCACAGAGGCGGATACAGACAGATGTCCCGGAAGGTGATGACAATTCTTGATCGGCTCACACCCTACGTAGAGCAGATATCGATCGATGAGGCGTTCATCGATGTGAGCGATATGTCCGAAGATTCTGAGTCCATCGCTCGAGGCATTCAGAAGTCGATTCGCGACGAGCTAAGACTGCCCTGCTCGCTGGGTGGAGCGTCGAGCAAGCTTGTCGCCAAGATCGCGACCAATGTCGGCAAAGATTCCGTCGAGACCAATCACTGGCCCAATGCGGTCCTGATCGTCCCTCCTGGCAAAGAGCCGGAGTTCCTCGCGCCCCTACCGATTCGAGCCGTGTGGGGAGTTGGCCCGAAGTCCGCAGAGCGTCTCGAACAGTCGGGGATCCGGAAGCTGGGCGATCTGCACGATTGGTCGGCCGAGGCGCTCGAGGCCAAGCTTGGGTCGTATGGTCGGAAGCTGAAGCAATTCGCGTTGGGCATCGACGACAGACAGGTTTCGAAGGATGAGCGTGAAGCCAAATCGATCAGTAGCGAGACCACGTTCGCCGAGGATATCGACGATCGCGACAGCCTGCACGCGGCCCTGCTTTCATTGGCTCAGGAGGTTGGACGCTAGCTGAGAGATGAGGAACTGGTTGCGCGCACAGTGACGATTAAGCTCAGGTGGTCCGACTTCAGTATGATCACTCGACGAGTCACGATATCGTCCGCGACTGATCTGGATCAGTTGATATACAACGTGGCAAAGAGCCTGTTCGACAGAGCTTGGCAAACCGGTCTGCGGGTGAGATTGCTAGGCGTTGGAGTGTCGAACCTGGATAGCGATGGTCAGCAACTCTCTCTCTTCAGCCAGAGCGGGGATCGGGACCATCGCGTACAGGAGGTTCTTGACGACGTGCGGGACCGGTTCGGATCGTCAAAGACGCGATGGGGTCGTGAACACAGTCAGCCGGTCGGTCGATGGATGAGGGAGGATGGGGAGGTGCTTTGATTGAGTCGGAGGTGCTGAACAGACTCGCTTGTGGTCTAGAAGACAGACCAAATGCGGACAACGGGAAGGCTGCGGCAGCCGTTGCCGCGATTCTGACAGACGAACTGGATCCCAGCCTGTTGTTTATCCACCGGGTCGCACACGACAAAGATCCCTGGTCGGGACATATCGCTTTTCCTGGTGGTCGAATTGAATCCGGGGACACGTCGGCTCGGCACGCGGCCGTTAGAGAGACTGAGGAAGAGGTAGGTCTGTTGCTACCCGAGCAGGCCTATATCGGACAGTTGGACGACATAACGGGAGCAACCATCCAGATCTCTGTCTCCTGTCACTGTTTCGCGATCAACCAGATGCCGAAACTTGAAACGAACCACGAGGTGGAGGATACCTTCACCGTTACGCTCACTGACCTCGGAGATAAATCACGCTGGGTCCAACAGGAGTTCGAGATCCGAGGAGACAAGCGCCTGTATTCTGGGATCGACCTAGGGCTCTCCGGGAAGCCCCTTCTATGGGGTCTAACNTATCGGTTTGTAACGCAAATATTGGCTATCACAGACCCAAGCTGGCAATAGGAGTCANAGCTCAAAGTCCACCGAGAGCGATATCCAGTGAACTCGATTTATGTTCACGGCCCGGGGTTGTGCAAGACCCCGGGCCATGAACACTAGTTCCCCTGTGCAGCCTTATAGGCCTTGAGACGTTCGCGGACACCTTCGTTGGACAGCGCTAGGATTTGGGCTGCGAGGACGGCTGCGTTTCTAGCGTTGTCGATACCGACACAGGCTACAGGAACACCCGGCGGCATTTGTACGATCGAGTAGAGAGAGTCGAGACCGTTCAGGGCACCTGAGGCACAGGGTACGCCGATGATCGGGAGTGTGGTGTGCGCAGCCAGCACGCCAGGAAGTGCAGCAGCAAGCCCGGCGCCGGCTATGATGACTTTCCGACCTTCCGCTTCAGCAGTTCTCGCATACTCCGCAGTTCGATCAGGATTCCGGTGGGCCGAACACACCGTGACGTCGTATTCGATCCCCAGTTCGTCGAGAATCCCTGCTGCTTTCTGCATGGTGGGATCGTCAGAGGAACTACCCATGATGATTCCTACAACAGGTGCTGCCATTTCATACTCCTTCGAATGAATGTCGCGCGCCCATCTCTCAGAACGAGAACATGAAAGCCACGAACGTTATAAATCTGCCACATGTAGCGGATACTTACCGTTTCCGTTTTGTCGGCAACTCCACCACACGACCGTCCAAACAGAGAGTCGTTATTTTGCAGCCTTCAGGCGTCTGATTCGGGCTGGCTCGCTGTCCCCATGGGTCTCACTCGAGAGAATCCGGAGCGACCTGTTTGCGAGCGGGAGATCGACTCTCTGGCCACCGCGCCGGTGAGACTCGCGCAGGGCCATCGCGATCTCCAGTGACTGGTGGCCGTCGTGGATACTCGATCTGGGCCGTCGCTTTTGCTCNACGCTCTCTAAGAGGTCACGGATGATCGTGATGCCCATGCCTTCGGGTGAAGCGGGAAACGGCACACTCGATCGCACGGGGACGCCTCGGCCGCGCAGTCCGCCTTCCGCGAGATGGGTATACTCCGCGCCAGAACACATATACATCGTCCGTGCGCGACCCTCGGTCCCGATGACATCGGTATCCCAGTTGGCAACCCCGCACGGCGTCGAGCGAAGGAAGCCACGAATCCCGTTGTCAAAAGCGAGGTAGCCGTTCCCCATCAAGTCGTCCTCACCGGCCGCGGCTTCGTCTGACTCCATCTCGCCGAACACCCACTCCACGTTTCCATTCTGAGCGAGGAATCGAAGCGCATCAATGGCGTGACTGCCGTTGTGGGACAGACCGCACTGTGCGTGAACGTTGACCTGCAGGATGTCGCCCAACTCGCCCCGGTCGATTCGGCCTCGGATGTGCGCAAAGTAGGGGTTGTAGCGTCGCGCTGTGTTTATGGCGACTCTGACCCCGAGTTCGTCGCAGANGGCAACCATCTCATCTGCTTCCTCGAGGGTCAGTGCGAGCGGCTTTTCCGCCCAGATCGCCNTGGCGCCGGACCTCGCGACTTCGATCAGGATCTCTGCACGCACGCGAGCCGTCGTACAGACGCTGACGACATCCGGTGATTCCTGCTCGAGCATCTCCCGGTAGTCCGTATACAGGTGCCCGTTATTGAGACCCCAACGCTCACCGTATATTGAGCGTTGCTCGTCGTGCGGGTCGGCGCCCGCAACGAGCCTTGTCAGGGGTGAAGCCACGTAGGCAGGGGNGTGACAGTAGGGAAGAAATATGGATCCGCCCTGAGTGATCTCGTCATCGAAAGTGCTGCCCATGCGCCCTAGACCGATGACTGCAGCCTTGTAAGGAGCCATTGTCACTTCTCCTGAATCAGGTCTGTAATCTCGCCAATGCTTGGTAGCCAATGTCTCGCCGGCAGTACTGGTTTTCGAACGTGATAGTATCGATGGCCTTATATGCCCGCTTGATCGCCGATNGGATATCCCGATCGACACCGGTTACNGCGAGCACGCGCCCTCCGGCCGTCAGCAACTGACCATCCCGTTCGTCCGTGCCCGCGTGAAAGACAGTGACATCGCCCAGTGCCTCCGCATCGTCGATCCCGTAGATCGGGAAGCCCTGCTCGTACTTCGTGGGATACCCATCAGAGGCCATGACCACACAGCACGCCGCCCGGGCATCGAGTTCCATCTGGATCTGCCCGATTGTCCCGTTCACACCTGCCTCGAAGATGTCGAGAATGTCCGTCTTCATTAGGGGAAGAACGACTTGCGCTTCCGGATCACCTAGGCGGCAGTTGAACTCAATAACTTGAGGTCCCTTCGCTGTGATGATGATCCCGCCATACAAGATGCCCTTGAAAGGCGTCCCTTCCGAAGCCAACGCGTCGACGGTCGGTTTCATGATGCGATNGTAGATCTCCTTCTGCAGTTCCTTTGTGATCACAGGTGCCGGTGCATAGGCTCCCATTCCGCCCGTATTTGGTCCCGTTTCGCCCTCACCGATTCGTTTGTGATCCTGGGAAGAGACGGCATACACGATGTCTTTCCCGTCGGTGAACCCGAAGATCGATGCTTCTTCACCGTCAAGATACTCCATGACCACCAGCTTTGCGCCAGCCTCACCGAATGCAGCATCCACTAGGATCTCGTCGACCGCTGCGAGCGCCTCGTCAAGCGTCTTGGCGACGATGACGCCTTTGCCGGCAGCGAGACCGGCCGCCTTGAGGACGATCGGTGCGCCCTGCTCGTTTACATAAGTCTTCGCCTCATCCGGGTCCGAAAAGGTAGCGAATGCACCCGTAGGAATCCCGTATCGATGCATCAAGTCCAGTGCGAAGTCCTTATCCGTTTCGATCTTAGCGGCCGACGCACTGGGTCCGAAGACCTTGAATCCTTCCTCATCGAATCTGTCAGCGATCCCGGCTTCCAGCGGGTTCTCGGGTCCGATGACGACCAGATCGACAGCCTTTTCTTTCGCAAAGTCGATCTGGCCTTCGATGTCCATGACGTCGATGTCTCGGCACTCGCCATACTGAGCCATACCCCGACTTCCCGGGGCGCAATAAAGCCCGGTGAGCCGAGGACTCTGTGCGAGCTTCCAGGCCATCGCGTTTTCTCTGCCGCCTTTGCCAACCAAAAGAACCTTCATCTTATGCCTTCGTGGTATGTGCAGACGTCCAGATCTGGTGCCACGTCTTGGGTCCGCCAGTAAATGTCGAACACTGAAGTCACTCCGTCATTTCTGGTGCCTCACCAGCTGTATAGGAGGCTGCTGATGACACCTTCCGTTCCCAGGTCCTCAGGTCCGTCCGGCTCAGGGAGATGGGGATTTTCTTTTAGAGCTCTTTCTCGATCTTAAGGGTATGGGCACGTTTTGAGATGAATCGAGTGCGTGCCGGCGGGGCGATCATAACCGCAGGTGACCTACTCATCAATCCACTTGCTAAAGTTCTTCGCACGAAGCACGATGCGGTCATCTTGTGCGCTCGCATGAAAGACCTCGATCTGTACCTCTGAATAAGGGTAGACACTGGTGTTGAATATCTTGTCGTGTTCGTCGAACCAAGTGCCGGTCCATCTGCCGTTGTCGCAGATCCGGATTGGTGCGACGGTTTTGATGATTCTAGTGGGACTCTGGTCGGCCACAAAGTGAAAGGCCTGATTAAAAAAAAAGAGAACACCCTGACCAAAGACTGAGGCGACCCGTGGCCAATCTCCCTTGAGAGGACAGTGGCCACGGATCTCTTTTGATCGTCGACGAAGACCCCTCCAGTGTCCTTTCAGGCTTTCTGTGGCCCCGCCCTTGTTTTTGGCTTCAGGCGAGGATGTCTTCGTGAACGTTGCTGATCAGGGTCCCCACATTCTCGCCTTCGAGCACGCGGCGCATCGATCCCTTCTCGTCGAAATCGAAGACGTGAATCGGGAGACTGTTGTCGCGTGCGAGGATGACGGCACTGTGGTCTAGTGCTCCGAGGTTCTCTTGGATGACCGTGGAGTAGTTGATTTGCTGATAACGTTTGGCATCAGGATTCTTGTTCGGGTCGTCCGTGTGTACGCCGTTTGTTCGATGTTTTGCATAGAGGATCGCATCGGCCCGGATCTCGAGGGCGCGCTGCACGCCTGGGTAATCCGTCGTGACATACGGGTTGCCGATTCCGCCGGCGAAGACGACCAGATAGCCCTGATCCAAGTGGTGGGTCGCCCTGAGCCGGATGAAAGGCTCAGCAACAGCATTGATTGGGATGGCGGTCATCACACGGACCTCGGCGTCGGGACGTTTCGCGTTGAGAACGCCTCTCAGCATAAGTGCATTGATGATGGTGCCGAGCATGCCGATGTTGTCGGCTTCGGACCGATCGATTCCCCACTGCGCGCCGAGGGATCCCCGAAAGATGTTCCCACCACCGATGACCATTCCGACTTCGATACCCGCGTCGTACAGGGTCAAGATTTCGTCGGCGATATACTCTAGCGCTTCCGGGTCGAAACCGAAGTCACGGTTTCCGGATACTGCACCACCGCTGAGTTTGAGCAAGATACGTTTGTATCGCATGGATCAGGCGCCCCCCTGAGGTTCTTTGGTCGGTCTACTGGGGAATGAAAGGGCGGCGAGTTGGGTGCTCGCTGCGCCGATCGCATCGTCCTTGGGGACGATAGGGAGGGCCATCGGCGACCAAGTTATGGTGTGGGTATGCCATGGTCAATGCCTTTCGATTTCAGGATGGATGCGTCCGGTTTATGATCCTGAATTCGATTGACAACGCGTTGGTTTTACGCACTTTAGAANCTCTCTATGGCACTATCCCAACCTACGATATCCGCCGCTGAACAGGCCTCGGAAGAAGTCGACGCTAGACCAGGCAGTGTGACGATCAGAGCGATCTCAGTGGGTCTGGCCGCGACCTGCCTCGTCAACCTGCTCCCTGCATACAGCGCGTATATCGTGCATTCCTCGCGCATGGTGTTCGCGCACCTCCCAATGGCTGCCATGGTCGCCTTTACGATCATCTTCTGGCCGCTTAATGCAGTCGTCGGCTCGATACGTCGAAAGTGGGCGTTGCGGCGGGGGGAGATGATCGTCGTGTTCTGCATGGCCTGGATTGCGTCGTCGATTCCGGCTGCNAATTTCATGGGTCTTCTGATTGGAGGGATTGCCGCGCCCTACTATTACGCGACGCCCGAGAATAGATGGTCCGAACTGCTCCTCGACCACCTGCCTGCGTGGGCCGTACCGCCGAACAAGGCGGACGAGATGACTTGGTTCTTCGAAGGAAAGCCTGTCGATGCCGGGATCCCGTGGGATGCCTGGGTCGGCCCACTCCTCTGGTGGGATGNCTGGNTCNGCCCACTCCNNTGGTGGGGACTCTTGCTGATGGCTCTTGCTCTCGTGAGCGGNGCGATCGTCTCAATTCTCCGTCACCAGTGGGTAGACCGGGAGCGTCTTCCGTTTCCACTGGCCGAAGCGCCTTTGACGATGACGGAGGAACACGAAGGTCTTGCAGGTTCGCCGGCGCTTGCTCGATCGAGGCTGTTCTGGGTGGGGCTAGCGATTCCGCTGCTGATCATAATCTGGAACATCGCTGGATACTTCTCACATTTGATCCCGGAGATTCACGTGATCTCGGGATACGACCTGCCTCTCGGACGTGGGTTCCCGGGCATAAGGATCAAGCTACATTTTTTTGTTCTCGGATTTGCGTATTTCACGAACCTGGACGTCCTGTTCAGCATCCTGTTCTTCTACATCCTCGGGATTGTACAGACCGGGATCTTCGAGCGCCTCGGTTTCACGATAGGCGCTTCCGATATATGGGGATCTCGCGGCGGGGCAGCCATCGGGTGGCAGGCGATGGGCGCGTTCGTCACCTTTACGATTGTCGGGCTCTGGATGGCGCGCGAGCACATCGTCCGTGTCTACAGGAAGGCCATCCACGACGATCCTTCGATAAACGACTCAAACGAGTTCATGTCGTATCGACAGGCGTTCGGGGCCGGCGGTCTTGGCGCGCTGTTCATGTTGTTCTGGCTGTGGAGATCAGGGATGACGCTCGATGTCGCCGCGGTTTATCTGGTCGGACTTGTGATCATGACGATCGGTGTATCCCGGATCGTGGCTGAGTCGGGGCTGCTGTATGCTCGGATGCCNATCACGCCTCAGAGCTTCACCTTCTACACGCTCGGAATCAGCAAGATGGAATCGACAGCGGCAGCTTCGTTGGGACTGTCATATGCCGCCTTTGGTCTTGGGAACACGTTCGGTGCCACCACGCTGACGCATATCGCGAAGCTCGGCGCCGAGATGCGGCTTCGGACCCGAGCGCTGTTTGGCGCGATCGTGATTGCTCTTCTTCTGTCACTCGTGATCTCGGCCCTTTTCACGCTCTATCTGGGTTATGCCCACGGCGCTTACAACTTCAACGTCTACACGTTCAATGCCGGCAACAGGGCGATCTACGCCACGGTNGTTCAGAAGATGCTCAAGCCTTTCGACACGAGTCTTCCTCGTGTCGGGTTCTTCGCCATCGGCGCCGCCGTGACCGGGATCATAAGTTTTCTGCGCTATCGATACCTCTGGTGGCCCCTCAGTCCGATCGGTATGACGACTTTTCCGCTAGGTGTCCTCAGAAATCAGGTTTTCAGTATCTTCCTTGTCTGGCTGACCAAGATGATCCTGCTGAAGATCGGTGGTATCGCTCTCTACCGACGCACGATGCCGCTGTTCATGGGGATGTTGCTAGGATACGTGATCGGGATCGGGCTGATTTTTTTAGTGGATGTATTGTTCTTCCTAGGGGAGGGGCATCTAGTACATCACTGGTAGGGCAACACTGTGCNNTGATTCGGAAGAGTTCAAAGTTCAGCAAAGGCAGGGTTTTCTTGAACTCTGAACTCTAGCCTCACTCCTGATATCTAAAAAAGAAGAGGGAATCTAAATGCGGGTGCTTATCACAGGTGCATATGGTCTCATCGCTTGGGAAGCCTACAAGCGACTCCGGGATCGCGGNGAAGAGACNTTTGCACTNGCCCGACGGAGGGAGCCTTCGGAGCGGGTGGCTAAGGAAGAAGAGATTCATGTTCCGGATGATCATTTCTTNCTTGCGGACATGACAGACTATGAGGCGGTGAGGCACGCNGTGGACGGGATGGATGTGGTGGTTCATCTGGCGGCGGATCCACGGCCGAACACGACTTGGGAGAACATTCTGAACAGCAACATGATCGGCGCATATAACGCGTTCGAGGCGTGTAAAGATGCAGGTGTCAAGCGTATTGTTTATGCGAGCTCGATTATGGCGAACTGGGGCTACTGGGAAGAGGAACCTTACACTTCGATTCGTGAGGGACGGTTCGAGGATGTCCCGACCGATATGCGTGTNATTACTGTGGCGGATCCTCCACGACCGACGGAGCCATACTCGGCCAGTAAGGTCTGGGGAGAGGCGCTTGCTCGAACCTACTCGGATGCACACGGAATATCCTGCATCTGTATCCGGATCGGCTGGGTGAACGCCGAAGATTCGTCTCAGGGATCCCCGATCGCGCCAGTCTGGTCCAGTCAGCGCGACATCGTACAAATGATCGAGAAATGCGTCGATGCACCTGAGTCGCTACGTTTCGATATCTTTTACGGGATATCCGCCAACGCACACTGCTGGGTGGATGTGAAGCGGGGAGAGAGGATTGGGTATGTGCCGGAGGATGGTGCTGGGTGAGGGCTATCCTACCAGCGAAGCTTAATTGTAAAGCTACAGAAGCGAGTGCACAAACCTGAAGCCAACCGTGCAGCCAGTAGACATTATCAGGCTGAGGGGTAGTCGAAGACCGATCATACAGGCAGGTATCGTAATGAAGAAGGTGATGATCACAGGGGTATACGGTCTGATCGCGGGGGCCATCTACAACAGGCTCAGCGCGCAGCCCGAGCGGTATGACGTCTACGGACTCGCAAGACGGAGACAGGATTCCGATCGGGTGGCGCCGGATCGTGTGATTGACGTACCTAACGAGAAGTTCACCCTCTCCGACATGCAGGATCTGGATCAGATGGAGACGGCTTTCGACGGGATGGANGTGGTTGTACATATGGCGGCCGACCCGAGTGGGGCTGGTGGTTGGGAGAGTGTTCTGAGGTCTAATATTGTTGGAGGGTACAACGCGTTCGAAGCTTGCAGGCTGGCCGGGGTGTCGCGGATGGTTTATGCGAGCTCGATCCANGCATCGAGCGGATATCGCGNGTGCGAGGAACCGTATCACGCGATCTCTCAGGGTCTGTTCGGCGATCTCCCGGATCCAATTCCGCTTGTGAACAAGGATATGCCAACACGGCCGATGAACATCTATGCGTCGAGCAAGGTTTGGGGCGAGTCGGTTGGGCGGTTCTACTCGGATGTGCACGGGCTAAGCTGTCTCTGTATCCGGATCGGATGGGTGCTTGGAGAGGACAAGCCTGCGAGAGAGAATGCGGGAGATATTTGGTGCAGCCAACGCGATATCGTCGAGATCACAGAATGCTGTGTGAACGCTCCGGACAAGATCCGTTACGACGTCTTCTATGGCATGTCGGACAACACATATCGTTGGGNCGATATCGAGGATGCGAGAGAACGAATCGGATACATTCCAAAGGATCGAGCGGCTGCGGATGGGAACGTCATACGCGGCAACTGAGCCGCACAGGAAGGGTCGGGCATATGGGCGTTGATTTCAGCCAGTTCTCTTTGGAAGGAAAGACTGCGGTTCTGATCGGCGGTGCTGGTGCGATAGGTTTGGCTGCGGCGAGAGGGCTAGCAACGGTCGGAGCGCACGCGGTCGTCTGCGACGTGACACAGGAAAAGGCAGATGTCGGTGCGGCGCAGCTTAAGGCANACGGGTTGTCGGCCGAAGGTGTCGCGGTCGACGCACTCTCGAAGGAATCGCTGATAGCGTGTCGTGACTTCGTGTCTGACGCGCACGGAACGATCGACATTCTCGTGAACCTGGTAGGTGGAAACCTGCCCGAGGCCAGTACGACCGACGGGAGAACCTTCTTCGACCTCCCGCTCGACGCTTTCGAGAAGGCTATTGCGATCAACCTATTTGGAGGCGCCATCCTGCCGACGCAGGTGTTCTTGGAGCGGATGGTCGACAATCCCGATGGCGGGACCGTCGTGAACACCGCGTCAATGAATGCGATTCGCCCGCTTACACGGATTCCTGGATACTCGTCTGCGAAGGCAGCTGTGGCTAACTTTACGCAGTGGTTGGCCGTTCACGTGGCGCAAGAATATACGCCGAAGGTTCGCGTGAACGCCGTCGCGCCCGGCTTCTTTGTGACGGACCAGAATCGCTATCTCCTTTATGATAGGGAGACTGGCGGCCTGACGGATCGCGGTCAGACCGTGGTAGATCATACGCCTATGAGAAGGATGGGGAANCCGGAGGACGTGGCTGGCGCTGTNTGCTGGCTTGCTTCGAGTGCATCCGGGTTCGTAACCGGCATCGTCGTCCCGGTCGATGGTGGGTTCTCGGCTTTCTCCGGCGTGTAGACTGGAAACCGCTATGTCAGCTGACTTGAGGCAGGACGTGCAGGCGATTCTCGATTTCGTGTCGGGCCATNTATATCTGAACCGCCCCGACCTGGAGATTGCCGATAGCGAGTACAACGCCGCGCTTCTGATGAGCGTGCTGACCGGTCTGATCGGCGGAAAGGCGCTGATCGTAGGTGAGCCGGGTCNCGGCAAGACGACCTCCGCGGAATACGTCGGGTCACTGCTGTATCGCATTCCACTCGGTACGGTGTGGGAGGCGGAGGTCTCGGGGCACCCAGAGCAGACGGAAGAGAAGATCATCGGGCGACCGGATCTTGGGAAGCTCAACCAGGGGAACGAGGATGTGGTCTGGTCGGGATTCGCCGTCCTGCCGGTCAAGATTGTCGACGAGATCAACCGGCTTCCTGAGACCAAGCAGAGCTTGATCCTGAACGGTGTCGACCGGGGGAATTGGACATACCTGAACCAGATGGTGATCAACGACGAGTATTCACTGTTCGCTACGGCCAACTACCAGGATCGCGGAACCAATACGATCGTCCCGCCGCTGATGGATCGCTTTGATGTGATGGTCGAGTCGAAGCACCCGGGACCGAACCTTGCTTGGATGATTGGAACAGGTAACTCGTCACAGAACCAGCTGCGCGACGCCGATCGAGAGCGGGCCATCCAAGCTTGTCTGGCCGAAGAGGGTGGCGCGGCCAACATCGAGGANATCTTGGAAGGATACGGCAGGGACCTGCAGCAGAAACTGGGTGTGCCGACTCTGGGGCGAAAGGAACGAGACGAGGTCCGTAGGCAGGCAGGAGCGGTCCCGTTTGACACTGATGCGAGCGCGTTGATGCGAACAGTTCTCGCTGAGCTCACGTTCTGCTGCAAATACGGTCAGAAACGATCGAACGAGGTTTGTGACGAGGGCTGCCACTACAAGGGATACCTGACTTACGAGCTTCGCGGCTGCGTGTCCAACCGCTTCCCGATATCGGTAAGGCGATATGCCCAGGCCCTCGCGTGGTTGAACGGGTGTGAGAGGGTCGATGTGGAGCATCTCCGGACGATTCTCCCGTATGCCGCTGCGCATCGTTTAGAGTGGCGAGAGGATGTGTCGCGGATCGAAGAGACGGATTCGCGAACAGATTGCTACCCGATACACCGAGCTCGCGATGCGGTGAAGCAGGTCGTTCGAAGATACTCGGAACAGAGCGATCAGATCAAATCGGCACTGGCAACAGCTTCACGGGTTTTCGATGGGGAGATGCTCTCACCGGTGGAAGGCGAACATCCACTGTATCGCGAGATCGCACGCGACCTCGGTGTCGATGACCGCAGACGGATCGAGTCGTGAAGAATCCATTCTCCGAGTTCGCCGCTTTCGAAGCTGGCGAGAAACGGAAGATTCCGCACGATGATATCCTGACGGCGCACGAGGACGTCCTTGTGCGCCTGACCAAGGGGTTTAAGCGGCTCGTGACCGATGAAGCTGGCGACGGTCTNTGGCAACCTGATGGCGATTCGATTGTTCGGGTGTACGATGAAGCCAGTGAGATCGTGACCTCTTTCCCCTACACTGTCGGTGACATAGAAGCTTTCACTCTGGCTGCGATCAGCAGCGAGGATCCCGACTTCTTTTTGATGGGTCCGCTGGGGCTGTATCTCTCNGCCCTATGCAACCACTCAGAAGAGCGTTCGGTCGGATTTAACCTTGCAGGTCAGGACATCCGGCTTCCCCTCTTGGGTTACCGGATGACCGAATGTCAGACCCTGACGGTGCAGGGGCATTTGGGTGATCTCGTAGGGATCTCGATGGAGGGGGGAGAACTCGAAGTGTCCGGAAATGTTGGGAGGTATCTCGGCGCGGGTATGTCGGGAGGAACGATTCGCGTCGAAGGGGATGCGGGCCGGTTTATCGCTGAGCAAATGGTCGGCGGCGAGATCCACGTGCAGGGACGGTTTGGCGGGGTTGGGAAACCGACGGGCGGTCGTGTCTTCCATCGTAAGCAGATGGTGTTCGAAGGTCAGTCGTAATGACGGGTCCGGCCGCAAGACGAGTTGAGTGGCAGGGGTTTGTGGATCGTGTGTGGCCCGAGGTCCGCAGGCGGCATCTATTTCCCGAGCTTCCCAAACCAGTNGTGTCGGTTCAAGAGGGCGTGTCATCGGTCGACCTGGCNGACAAGCAGGTGACCCTCTCNCTTTCAACGTGCGAAGAACTCGGAAAGGATGTTCCTGAAGAGGTCGTGGTCGCGGCGCTGCTCGACCACGCGACTGCACACCATACTGTATGTCCTTGGGATTTTGACACGTATCTGCAGCTCTACGGATCCCTGAAGCCCTTCGTCCGGGATGGCGATACGATCAAACGTGTTTTGGACTACTTCACGGATGTCGTGTCCGACACCCATTCCGTCCGTGAAAGAGACTCCCAACTGCCCAACATCTACAAGCATCTTGAGGGCGGACCGGGATTCGACGTAATTCGTGCCCTATACCAGCGTATCTGGGGTGAAGAGCTCGGGGCGAGTTCAGACGACGAGATCGGCCAGGCCGTTTCTCGATTGGAACGAATCCCATACATGGATCGATCCCGCTGGATTGAGAGTGTTCGCTCATTCGCCTCGGTNATGCAGTCGTTTGTCTTCTGCGAAATGCAGGAAGACGGGGGAGACGGCGGGATGCTCGGTCCGCACGGGGCGAACCAGTATAGCAGGGAGCAGATNGAGAAGGGATTGAGTTCGTTCGCCGACAAGGGACACCGTGCCTTCAGGGCGATGGTCGAAGACTTCCGAGATGAGATTGAGGAGGCGGGAGTGATGCCCGAGAAGGGAATCGGACACGGCCGGGGTGTGCCCAGGGATGCAGACATTCTGTATTACATGAAGCGAGCCGAGTCGTTTAGGTTGCCCGTCAAGACTGTCGCCATGGAGAAGGTGGGTGGGATGTANCCCCACGCGCACTCTCCNTGGGAGATTGGCAAACCGGTNCAGGATATTGACGTGTGGACGAGCTTNGGGAAGATTCTGCCAGGTGTGTCGCAGACTTGGCAGCGTCGTGAAGGAGAAACGCACGGTGTTGAGGATGGGACGCCCGACTGCCTGATCGTGATCGACTCGTCGGGCAGCATGGCCAATCCGTGCGATGAGCTGTCACACGCGGTGCTCGGTGCGGGATGCGCAGCAGACGCGTATCTGAGACGACGACGACGCGTTGCCGTTTACAACTTCAGCGACGCGCCACANGGNGGGTTNGAAAGAATNGACTTCACCGAGGATCGCGAAGCNGTTTACAGGGTCCTGTGTCGATACCTTGGTGGAGGCACGGAGCTGGCACTCGACGATTTCAAGTCGTTTGAGTCACCACAAATGGATATCTTTATCATCACCGATATGCAGATTTCGAACCTGGGATCCGTGATTCGGTATCTCTCCTCCGTCGCTGGCCGCGTCACGGCGGTCCACGTTGGACAGAGTCGAGAGGCGGATCAGTTCTGCTCCTCGACGGAAGGAGAAGATCATATCGTTGTGTATGCCGTTGATTCACCCGAGGACATCCCGGGGATCGTTCTCGCTGAGGCTGAGTCAGGGTTTGTCGCTTAATGCAGCCGGGGTTTCACGCAGTTCAAGAGGGGATTGTATGTTTATTCGCTGGACATTTCGGAACACGTGGGCCGTTGCCGTATCCTTGCTGATTCTGGCTGCAGCCTGTGAGAACAAGGTTCGGATCCGTGCGCAGGAAGACAAGCTTGCCTACAGCATCGGCTACAGTATGGGCAAGAACATAGAGGCGACGCTGTCAGAGCGTGGCGACGATCCGAGCGTTGATCATCTTGTAGCTGGCATACGAGCGGCGCTTGCAGGCTCCTCCGACGTGCTGACAGAGGAGGAGATGCTCGGCATTCTGACCGAGCATCAGCAGGTTGCGGAGGAAAAGGCACGCGAGCGAGCTATAGCTGAGAACGAGGAGAACCTCAAGGCGGGCGAGGCGTATCTGCAGGGTAACAAGGATCGTTCAGGCGTGAACACCCTGCCGAGTGGGATCCAATACAAGGTCCTTGAGGATGGGGACGGGATCCGCCCGACCATGGACGACACCGTCCTTGCGTATTATGTCGGTCGGTTCACCGATGGAGAAAAGTTCGAGGGCACAGAAGCCAACGAGCCGATCTATTTCCCGCTCAAACGNGTGATNGCCGGATGGCAGGAAATCCTGCAGTTGATGCCTGTAGGATCGAAGTGGGAGGTCTCAGTCCCGGCGGAGCTCGGATACGGTGAAAGAGGCAGACCCGATATTCCTCCGAATTCGGTCCTGATCTTCGAGGTCGAGCTCCTTGGAATCAAAGGCAAGACGGTGGACGTTGAGAACTAGAGCCGGCAGCCAGCTGGTTGCAAAAGAACCTGCCCCTGTCCGATGGATGGGGGCGGATTTGTTAGGAGATATNAAGTGTTGAANCCATCAGCACGGAAGTCGCTCAGAAAGCAGGCTCATCACCTGAAGCCTACTGTCTTTGTCGGCAAGGANGGCATGAGCCAGACGGTGATCGCCGCAGCACGCGAATCGCTCGATGCGCACGAGCTGATNAAGGTCCGCTTCGTCGACTTCAAAGACAGCAAGAAGGAGATATCCGCTCAGCTGGCTGAGCTGTCGAAGTCCGAGCTCGTCGGTATGATCGGGCACCTGGCGATCTTGTATCGTCAGCATCCGGATGAAGCGAGACGGAAAGTCCAAATCTGAAAGCAATTCCAGAGGACACAGAGGGGACATCCCCGGGAGCTGAGGGGTGGTCTAGACTTTGGTGCTTATCTGTGGGGGTGGCCCTGGGAGCCTCAGAGGGGTGGAAGTCAATAGCCGGGAGCGAAGCGGAGGTGCAGCTCNCGTTACTAACGTTGATACACTAGGGGGGCGGTGGTAGGCGAATTGGAATGAAATCGGTGTCCCTTTGTGCTGACAACACACGCTACAAACATTCATCCCCGTATACTANGGATTNCTGCAGAAACGCTGTGATCGACATCCTCTACCAGGATGAACACTTTGTCGCCGTGAACAAGCGGAGTGGCTTGGTTGTGCATCCGACCAAGCTGGCACCCGATGCGGTGGCCGTTTTGCCTTCGCTACGGAAACAACTGGGCCAGTATGTCTACCCAGTGCACCGCATCGATCGGGGCACGTCTGGGATCGTATTGTTCGGTCTTGAACCGGAGGCGGCTAGGCGCTTTGGCGAGCTTATGCAGACCCGCGAGGTGGACAAGCAGTATTTGGCAGTGGTTCGCGGATGGTTGGACGATGAAGGCGTCGTGGATCATCCGATTGAGGATGCGGACAAAGCAAACGGGAAGCTCGACAGCGTGACCGAGTATCGATGCGTGCGACGCGTCGAGATCCCTTACGCTGTAGGCCGTTACGAGACATCGCGATACTCGCTCGGTATCGCAAAGTTGCTGACCGGTCGTCGCCACCAGATCCGAAAACATTTTGCACATCTAAGCCATCCCGTGATCGGCGATACGACATACGGAGATGGAGATCACAACAGGCTGTATAGAAAGGCCTTCCGATGTGCAAGGCTTCTCCTTATGGCGAGCAGCCTGTCCTTTAACCATCCCTTCACTGAGGAGCGTGTCGAGATCGGATGCGGCATACCCAAACGTATCGGGCGTCTGTTCGAGCGATTCGGGTGGTTCGACATACCGTTGCGTTCGGAGGATGCAGTAGCTGTGAATACTGAGACAACGGAGGAAATGGGGGCGGCATGAAGGCGATCTGTGTTGATGAACAGACCCGGGAGATCAGCTGGTCTGAGGTGAAAGATCCCACGGCAGGCGGCGGAGAGGTCGTAATCGATGTCCACGCTTCTGCTGTAAACCGTGCAGATCTCCTTCAGAGAGCCGGAAACTATCCACCTCCACCGGGGGCGCCTCCATACATGGGACTTGAAGCGGCCGGTACNATATCCGAAGTTGGTCCGGGTGTAGACAGATGGACGGTCGGCGATCGTGTATGCACTTTGCTAAGCGGTGGCGGCTATGCTGAACGCGTCTCCGCACCCGCGGATCTGCTGATACACGTTCCGGAAGAATGGGACTTAGAGAAAGCCGCAGCCGTGCCCGAGGTCTTCTACACGGCCTTTCTGAACCTNTTCATCGAGGGCGAACTCGAAGAGGGGGAGACCGTTCTGATCCACGGAGGGGCAAGCGGCGTTGGGACGGCGGGCATCCAGATGGCAAAGCAAGCGGGATGTCAGGTTATTGTCACNGCCGGACGGGATGACAAGGTTGCCTTCTGCCGCGAACTCGGNGCCGATCACGCGATTAACTACAAGGAACAANCCTTCGCAGAGGTGGTTGACGAAGTGTCTCCCGATGGGGTCGATGTCATTCTAGACATCGCTGCTGCGGAATACCTCGAGCCCAACATGAGCCTGCTGAAAACTCGAGGAAGGCTGGTGATCATTGCACTGCTGACTGGTGTCAAGGCTGAGATCAATCTGGCAGCCCTGATGCGTGGACGTCAGAGAGTGATCGGTTCGGTTCTGCGTTCCCGTTCTCTCGAGGAGAAAATCGACGTGCACGATCGCTTTGAGGAACGGTTTTGGCCCGACCTGGTGTCTGGTTCGATTAGGCCGATTATCTACAAGACGCTTCCGATCGAGGAGACAGCNGAAGCGCAAGCAATCCTCGGGCGAAACGAGAATATCGGCAAGGTGGTCCTGAAGGTCCGGCGAGAGTGAAGTTATACGCAGGAACGACAGATGGACACAAAGGACACGCAGAGGAGCGACGCAACGACTGTTTAGGTTGGAGACCAACCTAAACAGGAACAGAGCGGTAAGGAAATATACCGCTCTCTCTTCGGGATATAGACGATCCTGCAGCGACAGGATTGAGAGTGCCCAACAGAGGATGCGCAGAGCTATAAGTCTCAACACACTCAACACACTCAACACACTCAACACACTCAACACACTCAACACACTGATCTGAATCAGACTTAAGGTCAGACAAGCATGCCAAACAAATCCAACGAAATTCTAGAACGCAACAAGGCCTTCATCCCGGGTGGAGTCGTGTCGGTGAACCGAGCAGTGGAACC
>PAXL01000010.1 GCA_002714465.1 Gemmatimonadota bacterium
CGTTCTCGGGAATGGTCGTAGCACGCACGGTCACCCTTCGACGGACGGGGGTTCGATTCCCCCCAGCTCCACAAGGGCGTGTTCGCAGTTTCTGCGTGCACGTGTTCGCAGTTTCGAAAAGGCAGCGCTTTTAGCGCTGCCTTTTCGGGTTTTTGGGGGTCGTGCGGCCTCTAGCGGGCTGGGGTCGCCGTGTTCGGCGGCTCGCCCATCGTTGCTTGGCCTAGGTCACCGATGTAGGGACGCGTCGATACCGCCCCGTTGGGGGCGGCGGGATTCGACGGGGAGGGGTAGGCGTTGGTTTCGGTCTTCGCGCCAGGGAGGTCCTCGTCCTGGGCGTCCACATCCCTCCCGGCGGACCCGACAACATCTCCGACATGCTCCCCCGGGCAAACGGCGTGGAGGCAGCGTGATGGCGTCTATACCGAGCATCGCCAAGGCTCTGACGGCACCACGTTCGCTCGAGGACGTACCACCGGCCCTGGAACTCCCAGACGGCTACGGATTCACTGGACTGCTAAGCGACTGGGTTTCTATACCGTCTGCGGCGTCTAGGCACCGCCGGCCCGTCAGATCCAAGCCGGAAGCTCTGGAAAACTCGAGCGTCGATCCGCATCTGACAACCGACCCGTCATCCACTCGGCCAGCATGGCAGCAGGAAGGTCGAGCACACGGATCTCGGTCGATTTGGGACCTAGTTCCCAGGTTCGCGTCCGATCGTCTGGCGCTAGGACCAACGACGGACATCCTTTGCTTGCAGAGAGTGAGCCAACCGTGTCGTCTAACAGCAGGTCGATGACGCCCGCGGGGAACTCTGAGAAGTCGACGTTTCCGCCAATGTCGATCGCGTGTAGCCAGACCTCGCGAATGCGCATCCAGGGAATCTCGGCAGCAGGAATGGTCCGTCCGAGCGCGCTCCGCACCGTCGTCTTCCAACTCACGGTGTCGAGTGCCTCCAGTGCGCTATCCAACTCGGAGGCGGTATCAACAAGCAGCCTCCGAAGCGAAGCAGGTGCCATGGTTGCGGTGGACTCGATTTCCGCGTTTCGTTGCTCCCGGCTCTCGTACATAGGGAGCTCGACGCCGGTACGTGCCCAAGTCGCTAACCGCACGAGTGCTTCGGCATTGCGAGCGACATGGCCGACGACGTGTCCACAACTCCAATCTGGCAAGCGACTGGGTTCCTCAAGGCTGTCGTCGGCCATGACGTCGACAGCGTCGAGGAACCGCTCTGTACCTTGTCGCATCCACGGCAGCGTGCACTCGGGATCGTGTCTCTCGTTCATACACCCCGCTCCTCTTCGAGTTGTGAGGCGATATGCGCCCGCAAAGCCTTCTTGTCGACCTTGCCGACGTTGGTGACGGCTAGTTCTTCCACGATCATCAGCCGCTCGGGAAGCTTGAAGCGTGCGACCCCGAACTGCTCCATTGATGCCCGAATTTCGTCGAGGGTGACTTCTGCACCTGGCTTGGGCACGACGTAGAGACACACCCGTTCGCCGAGTTCGGCGTCGGGCATCGCAACCGCAGCGGCGTGGCTCACCGTGGGTAACCGGTAGGTCAGGTTCTCCACCTCCTCCGCCGAGATCTTCTCGCCACCCCGATTGATCATGTCCTTGTCTCGACCCAGAACAGTCAGATAGCCATCGGACGTCTGCTCACAGATGTCGCCGCTGCGATACCAACCATCCGCCGTAAACGCTCGCTCGTTCTGCTCAGGCGCCCGGTAGTAGCCACGCGGTGTGTAGGGCCCGCGCGTCAACAGCGAACCGGGGCTTCCAATGGGTACGTCATTTCCTTCGTCATCGACCAGGCGGACTTCGTCGGCAGGCGATACGGGCCGTCCCTGCGTCGAGCAGATCACATCGATCGGGTCGTCGAGACGGGTGTAGTTCAAGAGGCCCTCGGCCATACCGAACACCTGCTGGAGGCGGGGGCCGAGTTCAGGTTCGACACGACGTGCAATCTCGTCCGCCAAACGCGCGCCGCCGACTTGCAGCACGCGCAAGCTCGCAAGCTCATGGGCGCCTCGTTCGGAGGCATGTTCGAGCCAGCGGCCAGCCACGGCGGGCACCACGGAGGTGTGGGTGACTCCCTCTGCAGCAACTGTCGCAAATGCTCGTTCTGGTCCAGCCGAGGGCAGCATCACTACTCGGCCACCAGTCAATAGCGTTCCGAGGATCCCAGGACATGCGAGTGGGAAGTTGTGGCCCGCTGGAAGGCTGACGAGGTACACCGTGTCCGCCGCTATCGCGGAGACCTCAGCACTCACTCGGGCGTTGTAGAGGTAGTCGTCGTGGGTGCGGGCAATCAACTTCGGAAGTCCAGTTGTCCCACCCGACAGAAGGAATACTGCGACATCTTGGGCGCTTGGTTCGAGCGCATCGATGCGAACCCGATCGGCCTCGGCGTCCCCACTGGGAGCACACAGAGAACGAAGGTTGACGCTCTTAGGTCCGACGTTTTCGCCGGCGACCATGACATGCCACTTTCCGCCAGTGACCGGCTCGGCAATCGGGGCAAGTTCGTGTCCAAGCGCTTCATGGTCGAAATCGCGGAGGCGATCCGGGACCGCAATCGCCACAGCTTCAGCGTGTTCCACTAGGTACGAAAGCTCGATGCGACGATGCGCAGGAAGAGCCATCACAGGCACGATGCCAACGCGCAAACAGGCCATTGTGAGCACGACGAACTCCCACCCGTTAGGGAGTTGAACCACGATGCGATCCCCGGCTGTTAGGCCTAAGTCGAGAAGGCGAACAGCGGCAGCATCGGCACGGTCGGCCAATTCCTGCCGGCTCAGGCGAAAGTCGGCGGTCGGGTCGATCAGAGCTGGCGCGTCGGGCGCTCGTTCGGCAACTGTCCGCAACTCTGTGCCGATCGCAATACCCGCCCAATACCCGTCGGCGACATAGCGCTTGGCAACGTCAGCTGGCCACGGCACAGTGTGCTCGTTGATCGGGCTGATCATTTGTCGTTGGACCTCCCGCAGGTCGTGATGGCCGCGTCGAGAGCGACCAGGCCGGCACCAGTCAATCGGAGTGGGTTTATTTCGATCGAGCAGAGATGTGGTTCTTTGGCCAGAAGCCGCCCAATCGCCATCACGATCTCCCCGATCTCCTCGTCATCCAGTGTCGGTCCGTTGCGCCAGCCGTAAAGGAGGCGCCGTCCGGAAAGGTCGGCGAGCATCGTCACAGCGTCAGCTCTGCTGAGAGGAGCGAGCCGGACCGAGACATCCTCAAGGGCCTCGGCTGCGGTGCCCCCGAGACCGAGAGCCACGACTGGGCCGAAAATCGGATCGCGATGCGCGCCGACTACTAGGTCAATCCCAACTGGTGCCATCGCTTCCACCAAGAACCGGCTCGCTCCTACCCGCTCAAGGGCGTCGAGAGCTTCGTCGAGCTCGTCGGGGGTCCGAACATCGAGGTGAACACCGCCTATCTCAGTCTTGTGGAGAATTGTTGCATCGAGCAGCTTGACCGCGACTGGCGGGCCGAGTTCTTCGAGGGCGGCCTGGGCCGCAAGTCGATCGATGCACACTCTGCGAGGCATGGTCGGTATTCCGAGCTGGTCGGCCACGTCTTTGGCCTGTGCTTCGTCGAAACTTTCTCCGTCACAGCGGGTCGTTGGTCGATCCTGCGGGGCTTCGGTGCTTGCTCGACGATGCTGCGCCTGAGCATCGGCCACCAACGCTGCTGTGGCCGCGGCCACACCGCACGGATCAACGGCTGTCGCGATCCCAGCATTGCGGAGGGCGGCACGTGTCTCACCAGCGGCCCCCGCAGCACCTCCGACCCCAACCACCAGTGGCACCCCCGCCAGTTGGCCCTCGATTCCAGCAGCGACCAGGTCGACAGCATTCGGCTCTTCGAGCGCGTATGCAGCAACGACTTCGGTGGACGGATCGGCGGCAACTGCGGCCAGTACCTTGCCGAACTCGGGACTCGGTCTGCCCGTGTCCACCGGATTGCGCTGGAACGTCAACGGAGGCAGAAGGTCGGAGAGGGTCTCCTGAGTGGTCGCCGACAACTCGGGTACTTCGATCCCACGTCCACGAAGGTCATCAAGAAGCAAGAGCCCGGGGCCAGCCTGTGCGGTGACCATGCCCACGCGGGCACTCGCGCGTGGTCGAGATCGCGCGACCGATAGGGCACCAACGGCGTCCACGAGTTCGCGTTCGTCATCCACGAGGACAGCGCCGGCCTGCGAGAGGGCGGCGCGAGTGGTTCGCCAAGATGTGGCGAGGTTCCCCGTATGCGAGACGGCGAAGTCGGCCACGTCATTTCGTCCAACTACCAGAGCGACTACCGGCATGTGCGGAACCAGCCGAGTGATTGCGTCAACGAGACTTGGCCCGTCATCCACCGACTCAAGGTGCAGCGCAACTGCAGCGATCTCCGGATCGGCAGAGAGATGATGCAGCACGTCGGATGCAGTGACGTCCGCGGCGTTCCCCAGTCCTACGGCGAGGCTGAGGCCGTACCCTGCCTCGGCGAACAGGAATGCCAAGGCATGGTTGACACCCCCGCTTCCTGCAACGATGGCTATGCGGCCCGGTGGAATCGCCGCGACACCGGGTACGAAACTCGCGATCAGCTTCCTTCGTGGATCGATGAAGCCGCTCGTATTCGGCCCGAGGAGCCGGATTCCCTTCTCGTCGGCACGCGCGATGAGATCACTCTGCAGATCAAGTCCATGTCCGCCGATCTCAGCGAAGCCGCCGCCGCAGACCATGGCGGCTCTTGCGCCGGCGGCCGCAACCTCGTCAATGAGGGCAGGGCAAGCCTCTGCTGGCACGCACATGATCACGAGATCGATCGGACCCTCTTCGGCGGCATCCTCCAGCGAGGCATGGAAACCGCCACCCCTGCGATTTACCAGGGCAATGCGTCCCTCACCCTGGTCGAAGGATTCGAGCGACTCCGCCATGGACGCCCCGATCTTCCCGGCCGTGTGCGACGCACCTACGACGGCGATCCTGCGGGGCGCAAACAGCGGCGCTAGGTCACCGTCGGCCCCATTCACGATGTCACGTCCCACTCAGCCGCTACCTCTGGTGTCACGCCGACTAGGTCTGTCCGACCCGCCAGCACAGCGGTCACGGCCTTATCTCGATCGAGTTCCTGGTCCACGAGTACCGACGGCAGGCCATAGTGGAACCGTGCCTCCTCGGTGAGGAGGACTCTCGTGAGCGACACGCCGCCATACACGGCCAAACAGTTCGGGTTTCGATTGGCCAAACTAGCCAGTTCCGCCCTTGCCGCCGTCAGGCCAGCCTCGTCCTCAGGGGCCTCCACGAGTCCTCCCCATTGGCCGGAATCGACTCCTTCAGTAAGCAGTGGCAGAGGTGTCCCGTCCGCTGTCAACGAAACTGGCACTCCAGCTTTCTCGACAACAGTCGCGACCCGACCCGGAGTCGACCATCCGCCATGCCTTATTGGCGTGCCCAAAGGCGAATAGCCGAAGGAGTCATGCCAGGCCTTGTGGCTCGAGGTAACAAAGCTCGGGTCGCGTCGCTCCAGGCGACTGTCGCTAATGCTCCGGGTAAGGAAGTGATACGCGAACTGCCACGGCTCGAAGGCGTCGTGGTAGATGCTGAACCTCTCCCACCAGGACAGACTGGGGCGAGCTGCGTCTTGGACACGTTCGACTGGAGGACGGGCCGTCCGCTCGTATTCCCCGAACGCAGCCTCCATATCGTCCTTGTGCTCGGCCACCGCTGAAGCGAGGGCAACTGCGTCCTCCATGGCCATCTTGGTCCCGGAACCGACCGAGAAGTGCGCTGTGTGGACGGCGTCGCCGAGAAACGCCACCGGCTGGGGGGCGAACACGTGCCACGGACGGGTGCGACGGGTAACGAAGTTGGACCATCGAGAGTTGTTGACAAGCAGTTCACGTCCGTCGATCTGGTTTGCGAACAGACCTTGTAGATACTCCTTAGTTCGCATGTCGCTGGGACCTGGGGTTTGGGTCACGTCGAACTCGTCGAGTCCGGCTCGACGCCAGGTCGCTTCGTCGGCCTCGACGATAAATGTCGACACGCTGTCGCTGATCGGGTAGCCGTGCACTGCGAACGCACCGTGAGGGCCGTGTTCGTGGACGAAGGTCAACCCATCAAAGAGGTAGTCGGTGCCGAACCAGATGAACTTGACCTCTGAAGTCTCGACAGTGACCTCGAGATAGTCGGCGACCTGCTCACGAATCCTCGAGCCTGTGCCATCGGCAGCGACAACGAGGTCATAATCACCGAGGTCGTCGAGGGTGACCTCTGTGGAGAACCGCAAGTCAGCACCGAGGGCGACGGCCCGTTCCTGGAGTAGATGAAGCAGCGTCGTGCGGACGATGGCCGCCATACCGTTGCCACCACAGCGAATCCGCTCCCCCTTCAGGCGGACCTCGATGTCGTCCCAGTGGCAGCCACCGGCGTCGAGGGCCTGGCGAAGAACCGGGTCTGCCTCGTGGATTCCCTCAAGCGTTCGGTCGGAGAAGACGACGCCGAAGCCGAAGGTGTCATCGGCCCGGTCGCGCTCAAATACCGTGACCTTGATCGACGGGTCGAAGCGGCGAAGCAGGGTCGCGAAAAACAACCCCCCGGGCCCACCACCGGCCACGGCGACGCGCACGGTCAGGATTCCCCTTTACAGATGTTGCGTAGCTCACCAACCCCCTCGACGCGAGTCACAAGTTCGTTACCCTCAACGAGATAGCGCTGTGGATTCCGGGCGTGACCGACACCCCCGGGCGTACCGGTGGAGATGAGGTCGCCAGGCACCAGTGTGATGATCCGAGAGATGTAGGACACCAGTTCAGTCGGGCTGAACACCAGATCGCTCGTCTCGGCTTGCTGGACGACCTCACCGTCGACCAGGCATGACACCGAACCGGGCGGGCCTTCGTCTACGACGATCCACGGGCCCACCGGTGTAGAGCGCTCGAAGGTCTTTCCCTGGAGCCACTGAGGGGTGCGGTTCTGGAAGTCCCGGGCGCTGACGTCGTTGACGACCGTATATCCGGCGATCGCAGACTCGGCTTCGTCCGCGTTCGCGTGGCGGACTTCAGCACCGATCACAATCCCGAGTTCCGCCTCCCAGTCGATCTGGTGGGAGACCTCTGGGAGTTGGATGTTGTCGAATGCTCCGACCAGGGCCCCCGAGAACTTCGCAAACAGCGTCGGGTGTGAGGGCAACTCCCGACCCATCTCCTCAATGTGCTTCCGATAGTTCAGCCCGATGCAGATGACCTTGTCCGGCCGGGGAACAGGCGGCGCGTAATCGAGTGAATCGAGAGAATGCCGAGGGCCATCTGCTGCAACAGCGTCAGACCTCCATTCGCTGCGACTAAGAAAATCTCTCAGCTCGTCAGCGCCGAGTTCGATGGCAGCATCTTCATCAACTCGGACAGCTGCGGTCCGGTCATCGAGGCGGATGGTAGCGAGGCGCATTACGCCTCCTCCTTTCGGTTGACTCGGTCGAGGCCGAGGTGTTCGAACACGGGATCGTCAGAAAAACGAAAAGCATCAAGCCCTGTCTCAGTTGCGATCGAAAGCTCGGCCCAGGAGGGCACGACGAACAGGTCCCCTGTCTTGAGAGTGTGTAGTTCTCCCTCAAGCTCAATCTCGCCGCCACCTGCAAAGACCTGCCAGACAGCCGATCCAGCCACGCGGATGCTGGCGGTCCGGCAGCCGGCAGCCAGACGGTGCATCTCGGTTCGAATCGTCGTGAGGGCATCGCCACCGGTCGCGGGATTGGTGTAGCGAACGACGGCGTGGCCTGGCTCGACAACACCGGGGAAACCCTCGTCCTCGAGCTCGAGCTGTGCGGTGAGCGCTGCGTCGGTCGACTCCCATCGATAGGCCATGAGAGGCGATGCCTTTGTCGTAGGGGCACCAACCGGCAAGAGACCTGCATGTCCCCAGAGCCGCTCGTTGCGGGCTCGTGAGGGAGTGTCACGTGTCGACAACGTTTCCGAACCAAACTCGAAGAATCCGGCATCCAGCTGCCGCACGAATGGAATATCCAGGCCGTCGATCCAGGCCATCGGTTTGTCAGTGGTGTTGTGATGCTCGTGCCATCGCATTCCTGGCGTAAGGAGAAGATCACCGCGACGCATGGCGACCGGATCGCCATCCACGTTGGTCCACACTCCCTCGCCTTCGATGACGAAACGGAACGCCGATTGCGAATGACGATGCGACGGGGCCTCCTCGCCGGGACCGAGGTACTGGATCGCTGCCCACAGCGTGGGGGTGGCATAGGCCGTACCGGGCAGGCCTGGATTGGCCAGCGCAATCGCCCTTCGCTCCCCTCCCCGGCCAACCGGGACGAGCTCGCCTGATCGGGCGGCCAACTCGTAAAGAACCGACCAGCGCCACACACCAGGGCAGGCATCAGGTTGTGGAACGTTTGGCATAAGGCCTTCACGCTGAGTCCAGAGAGGAGCAAGGTTCGCAGCCGCAAAATCTGTGTAGAGCTGGTCGAGCGCTGCCCGCTCACTGCTGGTAACAGTCTCAGATGGTTCGCTGACGGTCATCGCGTACTCCTCGCTCGCGCCGGCCTCACGCGACTGTGAGGCTGGCGTCGGTTCGGTTCGATGCTGGTGTTGGCCGATCGCAGACACGATCGAAGGCCGCCCACGATCGATCCTTGAGCGCCTCGACTATGTGCAGGAAGAGCCCGTGTGCCTCGTACCCTGGCCAATCGTTAGGCAACAGATCGCTGGGTAGGTCCGGATCGCGAAACGGGAACATCCGGTACTCGTGCGTGATCACAGTGCGCCTGACCAGCACCTCTTCGTCGGACAACGTAGCCAGAGTCGCCTCAGTAGCAAGGGACTCGTAGCGGCGAAGAAACGACCGGTAGTCGTCGACAAGCTCACCAAGGTCCCAATGCTGGGCAGCAAACTCACGATCGTCCTGCGAAAACGGCGTCCGGGCAGCGAAGCCCTGCAGGTGAACTCCCTCGACCAAAGTCTCTCGAAGTCCATCGGTCTCATCGCGAGCACCGATCCACGTTGACGCAGCCAAAGGCACATACCCGCGCCACGCAAGCTCCCTACGTGTCCGTTCCCGTTCGACCGCCGTATTGGCATCGTGCTTTAGCAGCAGAATGTGCCACTCGCCACGCCACGCATCGCGGTTCCTATCGAAGATCCGACGACGACCCTGCTGTAGCAATGTCCAAGCCCTGTCGCTGAGTTCGTAATACGAGTTGCGCCCATGTCGACGCGACGTGAACCAACCCTCGCGGCGCATACGCGACATCGTCACCCGTGTCGCATCCTCAGTCACCCCGAACCACGACAGGATCGACGCCATGTCCCCGATCGCGACGGCGCCACCCTTGTATCGGATGTAACTCCCGAACACGTCGAAGACAATCGACCGCGTCTTTAACCGCACCACTGGAGCAGCAACTTCCGCCAATGAGGCGCTGCTCACAAGTCCTCGCTGACGACAGGACTTCGCTGGTACCCAAGACCATCGATCTCAACGCGCATCGTTTCGCCAGCCACGAGGTAGCGGCCAGTGGCCATGCCTACACCTGCCGGGGTACCGGTCGAGATGATGTCACCTGGACGTAGAGTCGAGAATCGGCTCGCATACTCGATCTGATCGGCGATATCGAACACCATGTCCGAGGCGACACCGTCCTGTTTGAGCTCGTCGTCGACCCACAGACGCAGGGCGAGCGCGTAGGGGTCTGGGACAACCGCAGCCGGAACTATCACGGGACCAATCGGGGTGAAGGTGTCATAACCCTTCTGCGCAAACCAATCCGAAGAGAAGAGGGGCCACTCCTCTCGCTGGACGTGGTCTCGGGCGGACACATCGTTGCAAATCGTGTAGCCGGCCACGTAGTCCATAGCCGAATCGGCCGAGATGCGATGGCCGGTCCTGCCAATTACCACTCCAAGCTCTACCTCCCAGTCGACCATCAACGCGTCAGACGGCGACAAGATCGGATCGGTCGGGCCCACCACACTGCGGTTCGGTTTGAGGAACATGTACGGGTCGGTGGCTCCGGATCCCACCTTGGTCCCGACCCAATCGGAGTTCTCGGCCTCAATAGTGTGCTCCGCGTAATTGGCTGCAGCGAAGAGGAGCAAAGCGTCGGGAACCACAGGGGCGTCGAGGGTGACATCGCTGAGTGAGCCGAGCGAGGGGATGCGTTCACGGTCGGCCCTGACCAGATCCCTGATTGCAAGGAGCCGATCACTCCAGCGTTCCCAATCGAGGAGCACATCACCTAGCAACTCCGGTGCAGGCGCATCGGTCGGGCCAAGAAATATGAGGATTGTGGCGAGGTCAAAGACCTGATCATCCACTACTGCGACAAGCCCTGACTGCGGGTTACGGGCCCGACCTATTCCGATCTCGATCATATTCTTTCCCCGATGGGTCGAGTACCGAATTTCAAACTAACAGAACCAACACGGCTGGTTAAATTGTGTTATATGACTACTGGCCTTGATGGCACCCAACACCACAGACGTCGACCCGGACCACCACACTGCCACCGCTGTCGAGTCCGGGTTTCTCTGGAGCTCCCAGGTAAGCCGATTCCCCGGAAATAACGCCGGCAGATCTTCGACTGTGACTGCAGACTCGGTGCCTAACAGTCTATTTGCATGCCTCCGTGCAATGTTAGAGAATCGCATTCGTGGGGAAATCACGGCCATTGGAGGACCTACGCCCTAGGACCTCCGGCCAAACCGACTGTGTCATTGCCAATAACGTCAGCAAGAGCTTTGGCTCCGTGGTTGCAGTCGACCAAGTGTCGTTCGCTATCCCCAACGGCTACTTCAGCGCCTTACTCGGTCCCAGTGGCTGCGGTAAGTCGACCCTTCTGCGCATGGTTGCCGGCCTCATCCCATTCGAAGGCTCCCTCACACTCCACGAACAGCCGGTCGAAGGGCCCCGCCCCGAGGTCGGCATGATGTTCCAGACACCAACCCTGCTGCCCTGGCGTTCCGCCTTGGAGAACGTCCTTCTTCCCGCTGTAATCCGGGGTCGGGACGAGGATGACAGGGAGAGGGCCCTGCACTATCTCCACCTGGTGGGGCTGAAGGATCGCGAGTTCGCGTACCCAAAGCACCTGTCGGGTGGGATGCAACAGCGGGTCTCACTAGCCCGCCTACTTATGACCGGCGCCGATGTGCTGCTACTCGACGAGCCTTTCGGTGCCCTCGACGAGTTCACCCGCGAGCGCCTGAACATCGAGTTGCTCCGCATCCACGCCGAGGTCGAGGCGACCACTATGTTCGTCACTCACAGCATCAGCGAAGCCGTCTTCCTCGCTGACGAGATACTCGTAATGACGCCGGGCCCCGGGCGCCTCGCAGGTGTGGTTAAGGCACCCTTCGACCGCCCACGGGACATCGATCTCATGCGCACTCCTGAATTCACCGACACTGTCTTCGCTGTCCGCGAGATGCTGGGAGCGACGATATGACAGACCCAATCGCCACTTTGGAAATCGAATCTGGCGCGTCAACCAGGCGATGGCCAATTCGCGTCGTCGTGCATCTGCTCACGTTCGCAGCGGTGCTCGCCGTGTGGGTCGTAGCTTCCAACCAGGGGTGGGTCAGCGAGCGGATCCTTCCACCGCCCGCTGAGGTTTTGGAGTCATGGTGGAACCTAGCGAGCAAAGGAATACTCGCAGACCATCTCGGCGTGACGCTCTGGGAGGTATTTGCAGGCTTCGTCATCGGCGCGGCAGGCGGCTTCATAATCGCCGTTGTCGCCTCGTTCTGGGCCGACTTCCGCTCTGTTGTGTGGCCCTACATGGTTGCCCTACAAGTGACACCGCGTGTGGCGATTGCTCCGCTTCTATTCATCTGGCTCGGATTCGGCGCACTTCCGAAGATAGTTCTCGCCGCGACGATCTGCTTCTTTCCGGTGCTGATCAACAGCCTGACAGGTTTGATGCTGGTGGATGAGGAGGCCGACCAGCTCTTCCGGTCGCTGGGCGCGACTCGTTCCCAACGATTCTTTCGTCTCGCACTGCCGGGCGCACTCCCAGTAATCTTCGCCGGGCTCAAGACTTCGATCTCCCTCGCACTGATCGGCGCCATCGTCGGTGAGTTCGTTTCGGCCCAGGAAGGACTCGGCCTACTGATCCAGCGATTCTCCTTCCAGCTCAACACTTCCGCTGCGTATGCCGTGCTCCTGACCCTCACCGTTATCGGACTCGTTCTCTACGGACTCATGGAACTGGCCGACCGGTGGATCGTCTACTGGAACCGTGACGACCGACTACACCACCGCACCGAACATGCCGCTTCGAAGCACGCAGCGGCGCTCATCCGAATCTCTAAGAACCAATAGGAAAGGACAACCAAGCACCATGACCAGAAAGTTTCTAGCGCTCCTAATAGCGGTAGCCATGTTGGCTGCCGCGTGCGGCAGTGACGACGAATCGGCCACGGCCGACTGCGGAACAATTGACTTCCTGCAGCCGATTCCCGAGTCGATCATATTTTGGCCCCTTCTCGTTTCAAACGAGCTCGGCTACTTCGCCGATGAGGGCATCGAGGTGAACCTGCTACCAGGCGGTGATCTCCCCGAGACCGCTTTCGTCGATAACGGCACGGCCGATATCGCCTCCGCTGGCGGCCCCGAGGTGTTACAAGCGATGGACGCCGGGGCCGATCTCGTCGTCGTCTACGACTACTGGAATATCGCTGCCGAAGGACTCGTGACCTTGGCCGGTGCAGGCCTATCCGTGCAAGACCTAGTTGGCGGAACCATTGGTCTCGTGACCGACAGTGACCTCGCCACGGTAACGATCATCTTCGACCAACTCGGCTTGGACCCATCTTCGGTCGATACCGTCGTACTGGGCGAGAGCCCGGCGATTCTCGCCGAATCTCTCGAGAGCGGAACTGTCCACGCTGTCGCTGGAGCGATCATGGACTTCATTGGGATGGGAGCTGCGGGCATCGATCTGGTCGACATCGCTCCCGACAGCTTCAGGGCCTCTCCGACGGCCTCCTTCATCGTCACGCCCGAGACTCTCGACAACAACAGCGACTGCATCGAAGGCTTCCTGCGTGCATGGGCGAAGGGCACCTACGCTGGCCTGCACAACGGTGATAACACCATGGCCATCGGTCGAGCCGCTGTGCCTGAGGAGTGGGAGGACGAGGCAGTTGGCGTAGCTTCCTACGAGGTGTCCGTTGCTCCTCAGGAGTCCGTCGGCGGCAAAGATTTCGGTGTCGTCCAGACAGATGTCTGGCAGACCGTCGCCAACCAGTTGATTGCAGCTGGCGAGCTCGATATGGCCGAGATTGATGTCGACGACTTCATCGATCAGAGCCTGGTCGATGGCGCCAACAGTTGGGACCGCAGCAAGGTCCAGGTGGATATCGACGGCTACGGCTCCTAACGACTTTCACTGAACGATGATTGGGGTGGGGTCGCCGGGAGGTGGCCCCACCCCACCAGTTCGACAACCGAGACCAAATCACCGGTGGAGAAGGACATGGGAGAGATCCTCGGAATCGGAACCACGCACTACCCAGGGTTGACCGCGACTGACGAAGGGATGTGTTCCCTATGGCAGACGATCATCAACGCCCCTCTCGTCGACGACGACTGGCAGGACGAGGCGAACTGGCCCGAGGGTATGGCGGAAGAGATTGGCGACGATAAGGGTGTCGCATCCGCAGCTCTCTACCGAGAGCGTATGTGGACCAACTTTCGTAAACAGCGCGAGATCATCGATGACTTCGCCCCGGACTTCATTGTGGTGATCGCCGACGACCAGTACGAGAATTTCAAAGAAGACATCATTCCGCCCTTCTGCGTATTCGGCCTCGACGACGAGTTTGACCAGCAAGTGTGGAGTACCGGTCCGTTGTCGAAGATCGGAAACTACTGGGGCGAGCCCAATGACCACGAGGTTCGGCTTAGGGGCCACCGCGAGGGAGCCAAATTCATCACCGCCGGGCTACTTGAGCGCAACATCGCCATGCCCTACGCGTACAAGATGCTGCACTCCCCCACGCTGGCGCACGGCTTCAACTACACAGCGCTGTTCCTTGATGTCGATCGACAAGGATTCGACCATCCGATAGTCCCGCTCCATGTCAACTGCTACGGCAAAATGGTCATCAAGGCCGATGGCGCGTTCTCTCACCTGTTTAAGCCGTTAGACGATGGCAGCGAACTTCCCGACCCTCCCGGGCCAAATCCCGGGATGTGCCATGAGGTGGGAGCACGGCTCGCTGAGGTCCTGAGTGAGAGTCCTTACCGTTCGGTCGTCATGGCTTCATCGAGTTGGTCCCACTGCTTCCTCTCACCCAACTCGGGCTACGTCGTACCCGACTACGAGGCCGACCGGGCGATGTTGAAGGCACTGCGGTCAGGTGACTACGACTACTGGAGGAATCGTACAACTGCCGAAGTGGAGGCTTCTGGGCACCACGAGTTGCTCAACTGGCACGTCCTGATCGGGGCGATGGACCAACTCGATCGCTCTGCCGAGATCCTGGACTACGTCGAGACATTCATCTTCCAATCCAACAAGTGCTTCGCGCTCTTTCCGTCTGAATGAGCTCTGTCAGCAGTGGACCGGACAGCGGCGAACAATCCCGCTGGCTCGGTGATCTGCTGCGCGGTCGCCACTCCGTCCGGAGTTTCCTACCCGATCCCGTGCCGGAGGCCGTCATCACCGACGTCTTCGACATGGCCCGATGGGCGCCATCGAACAACAACTCCCAACCGTGGCACGTTGCCGTGGTGTCAGGCGCAGCCCGAGACACGCTCGAAAACCAGCTCCTTGCGCTGGTGGATGCCGGCGAACAACCAGCGCCTGCGTTCTTGCCATCGGCTGCCGGATTCGGCCCCGAGCACCAAGCCCGCGCTAAACAGAATGGCGAGGATCTCGGCACGCTGATGGGCATTGACCCCGCTGACGGTGAGGCGCGAGCTCGACTCGTGCGACGCAACTGGGGCTTCTACGGCGCGCCGCACGTCGCTTTCTACTCGCTGCCTCTATCCATGAGCGTCGCGAATGGCGTTGACCTCGGCCTGTTCGTCCATGCGGTGGTCATGCAACTCACATCGCGGGGCATCGGGGTCTGCCTTCAGGGCTCGCTCGCCGCACACCCCGGACCCGTGCATGAGATCACCGAGATTCCTGAGGGCCACGGGATCGTGTGCGGTATGTCGTTCGGTTATCCCGACCCTGAGGCACGTATCAACCGGCATCGCACCGACCGCGAACCACTCGAGGGCGTCGTCAGATTCCACTGCTGACGACGAACGTTCGCGATCAACTAACTCGCGCAGTAATAGCGGGCACCGGCACGGATAATCGCTCAGCCGCCACCAACAACTCCTCCCACAGCGCCGCGGTGAGGGTGATGCCTTCGCGTGCCGTTCGCTTCATCACTCGGTCGCCACGTTCACCGGGCATCAAGATCTCGTCAAAGCCATCCGCCAACGGCTCGGCGGCGAGTTCACGAGCGAGCCGATCGACCTCCGCCTGGAAGTCGTCGGCGAATGGAAATGCCCCAGGGTCAAGCGCAGCCGCAACGGCGTTCACCACATAGTCCGTGCGCCGTGAATGATCCTCGTAGGCGCTGGCCAAAAGGGGATACCCACTCATCAAACTAGCCAAGCACTCGATCATTAGTCCGAGACCGGCCCCCTTTGGCCCGGCGATGGGGAGCGGCGTCACGGCACGATTTGGATCGGTCGTGAGATGACCATTTTCATCGACAGCGGTTCCTTCGGGAAGGGCGGTACCTGTCTGACGAGCCGCCCAGATAGCCCCTATCGACACCGCAGCGCTCGCCATGTCGAGCACCAACGGTTCGCTGTTGGCCCTCGGCGCTGCGATAGCCAGCGGAGCTGTCCCCAGCGCCATATCACGTGTCCCGTGATAGGCCATCAGCGGTCGAGACGAACATGTAGCGATTCCGATCATGCCGGCTTGTGCCGCCTGTCGAACATAGAAGCCCATCGGGCCTGTATGTGTCGTCTGGCGGACATTGACCCAACCGATGCCGTGCACCCGCGCTCTCTCGATCGCTGTGTCCATGGCCATGCGCATCGTGTGAAGTCCTGGCGCACGGTCGGCTTCGAGAAGCACCATCGCTCCCTTTTCGGCAATGATGTGGATGTCAGCATTGGGATTTCGAAGGCCGCCCTCCATCCACGTCAAATACGGCGGGATTCGCAGCACGCCATGTGACGAGAGGCCGCGCATGTCTGCCCAGACCAGAACCTCTGCCTCTGAAAGCGCCCAGTCCTCAGGCAGACCGGCCGCAACAAAGATTTCGTAGGCGAACCGCTGTAGAACGTCAGCTGGCAAACGGACGGCTTCACTCATCGATGCCCCTCGTCCGCAGTCGCTGTTCTTCCCGTACGGTAACCCTTTGCTTCAGTCGACTACATAACCCCGCCACAGGCGTCGAGGAGAAGTCACTCCATGCAGACACAGGTCACCTTTCAATCGGATGGATTGGATCTTGCCGGCATTCTCCACCTTCCCGACGAACTGAGGCCAACTGAACGGCGGCCGTGCTTCATAGTGCTGCACGGGTTCGGGACTAACAAGAACGGCACGACGCCGAGGAAGGTCTCCGAAGTGCTCGAGGAAATGGGCTATGTCGTACTCCGGTTTGACGCTCGCGGATGTGGCGAGAGTGGCGGGGAACCAGCATTCATTCTCTGTCAGGACCAGGTGCGAGACACTCAGAATGCGGTGACCTTCCTTCACAGTGTCGAACAGGTCAATCCCAGCCGGATCGGTGTGATCGGCCACTCATTCGGAGGCGCAGTGGCTCCCTATGCGACCGCCACCGACGAACGAATCGCAGCATGCGTCTCTGTGGCGGGCTGGGGCGACGGAGTAGCGAAGTTCCGTGAACAGCATCCCACGTTGGAGCAGTGGCAAAATTTCCTCGCGAAACTCGAACAGGGTCGACATTATCGACAGGAAACCGACCAAGCCTTGATGATCCCTCGTTTCGACATCGTTCCGATCCCACAATCCATGCGACACCTGCTCGCCCATGACTCCATCATGGAGTTCCCGGCTGAGACGGCGATGAGCATGATGGACTTTCATGCGAATGACGTGGTTGGCCTCATCTCGCCTCGGCCGTATCTGATCCTCCACCCGGCAGACGACACGGTGACCCCGACCTCTCAGGCGCTCGGGCTCTTCACCAATGCAAAGCAGCCCTGCGACATGCACCTGGTATCCGGGACCGATCACTTCATGTTCGCTGACGACAATGGTCTCGTCCGCAGGATTCTTGAGGACTGGCTCGATCGACACTTCCCGGTCAGCCCCATTGGCTGATGGCTCACCACGCACCCGAACCAACTTCGGCGGCTGCAGGGAAAGACATGCCTAGATCAAGACAGATCTTTCACGCGCCCAACTAACCCGATTCGCCGCAAGGTACTGGCTTTCACCGGTCCCCGAATAGCCTCATCAAGCCGACTCCTTCAGGACGAACTTGCGGACCTTGCCCACGCTGGTTCGGGGCAGTTCCTCAAGGAAGGTAAAGGATCGCGGGACCTTGGCCTTAGCGAGTCGCTCTTCACACCACTCTCGGAGTTCCTCTTCGCTGGGCGCCCGCTCGGTGTCAACAGGTACCACAAAGGCGACTGGCACCTCGTCCCGTATCAGGTCCGGCGATCCCAACACCGCCGCCTCATGCACGTCGGGGTGCGTGCTTAACACGCCCTCCACCTCGACGGTGGAGACATTCTCGCCAGCGACCTTCAGCACCTCCGAGTGTCGACCGTCGAAGTAATGCCTACCGTCCTCGTCTCGCCGAGCACGGTCCCCGGAGAGGAACCATCCGTTCCGGAAACTGGCAGTGGTCGCAACAGGGTCGTCCAGATAACCACCGAAGATTGTCTCTCCGGGAACACCGCGTACGGCGATTTCCCCAATCTCCCCTACTCCGACGGGTCGGCCTTCTGTATCCTGGAGTTGGAGCTCGCAGCCCTCGGTCACCGATCCCATCGAGTCGTGACGGGGCTTGTCGACAGCTTCGGTAAGCACGGCCGGAATGGTCTCCGTCATCCCGTAGAGCTGCCGTGCCCTGCACCCAAGCCATCTCGACAACTGCTCGTACTGCTCAACGGTCACGTTCTGCGCGTACCAGCAGTGACGCAGACGTACCCCGTCGACTTCCTCACCACGCGCCAGGATCATGCGGATGGGCGCAGCGAACAGGCTTGCGGCCGTCGCGCTGTGACGGGCGCACTGAGGGAGGAAGTTGCTGGCGCTAAAGGTATGCATCAGGGCCACGCTGGCGCCCGACCAGATGGCAGGCGCGAACGAGTAGTACTGCGCATTTGCGTGGAACAGGGGCAACACGACAATCTGCCGGTCCTCCACAGTGAGTTCCGAGGCCTCGGCCATAACTTTTCCTGCGAAGGCATAGTTGGCCTGTGTGATCTCCACGCCCTTCGGGCGCCCGGTGGTGCCACTCGTGAACATCACAGCTGCGCGGTCACTCAGCGCCGGAGTCACCCAATCCGTGTAGGACGCGCCGGAGGATGGGAGGCTCGAGGCGTCGGCTTCGTCGACCTCAATGACCTCGGCAGACACCCCCGCATCCACCAGGGCCGATCGGTAGACGTCCGCGCGGTCCACGGCACACAGTCCCACCGAGGGTCGCGTTCGCTCGAGGTGGTCTGCGAGTTCCGGCCGTCGGGCCATCGGGTCCGAGGGCACGATCCAGGCGCCCATCCGGTTAGCCGCCAACCACACCGCGACGAAGGCCGGCGAGTTGGCGAGCGCCAGATGCACGGCGGAACCAGCCTTCACGCCACACGCCGACAGACGGTCCGCCACACCCTCGAGGATGCGGTCGAACTCCGCGTAGGTCCATGTCGCCGTCGCACCGCTGGGCTCCTCAAAGAGCAGGAAGGTACGGGCCCCGTGCTCGGAGACCGTTCTGGCCCAGGAGTCCGCGAACGTCCTGGCCGTCGATATCTCGGACATCAGGACTCCTTCCTCGTCCAGCACGACGCCTTGAACGGCGTGAGGTCGCAATTCCTCGCTGTCTACCAGTAAACAGTCAGACTCAAATTGTCCGCAAACAAAGGGGAAGCGCTAGCAGCCTCTGTTGTTGACGCCTTTGCGGCCTAAAACAGCTGTGGAGCCTCCCCCACTTATCGGGTGAAGCCTCCCCTACGAGTCCCATCAGACCCCAGTCGTCACAAGGCTCTGACGAAACTGCGAACACGCCACCAGGGCGTGTTCACAGTTTTTGCGTGCACGTGTTCGCAGTTTCGAAAAGGCAGCGCTTTTGGCGCTGCCTTTTCGGGTTTTCGACGTGTACATGACCCCCCGTCTGAGAGGGTACCGATCCCCTAGAGGGCCGATGTGGGCAAAACCTGCAGGCCACGACGCTTTAAACATGCGAACGGGCCGATCAAACCAGCTATCTGGGGATGACATACTCAAACCATGAAGATTCGGGGAACAATCCTCCATACGCCTGATCAGGGCCAACTAGAGGTACTGGAAGATCGGGTCATTAGCACGGATTCTCATGGAGTCATCATCTCGGTAGTCCCCTACACCGCCGATTGCCAACCGGATCTTGAGCTCGACAAGTCGGTGGTCCTGCTTCCCGGCTTGATCGATACACATATTCATGCACCCCAATGGCCCCAGTTGGGAACCGGGCTAGACGAGCCACTTGAAAAATGGCTCTTCAAATACACATTTCCTCTAGAGGCCCGCTATAGCGACAAAGACTTCGCTCAAGGGGTCTGGCAATCCATGGTTCCGAATCTGTTGCGGCAGGGAACTACGACGGCCGTGTACTTCTCCTCCATTCATGAAGCAGCAACAACGGCCCTAGCGGAGACCTGCCTGGCGTTGGGCCAGCGGGCCTACGTAGGCCGTGTTGCGATGGACCACCCAGATGGCACGCCAGACTGGTATCGAGATCTCAGCGCCTCAGATGGCCTAGAGGCTTCTCACCGTTCGATCGTGGACATCCGGTCTCTACCCGGCAACCACGGCCTAGTCCAGCCGATCGTGACCCCCAGGTTCATCCCAGCCTGCACCGACGAGTTACTCGATGGTCTCGGCAAACTTGCGGCAGCTGAAGGTGTTCTAACTCAGACACACTGCTCCGAAAGTGACTGGGAACATGGGTATGTGCTTGAACGCCACGGGACTAGCGATACTTCTTCACTTGAAAGTTTCGGCCTCCTAAGAGATCACTCAGTTCTGGCACATGGAGCACACCTAACCGAACAAGACATCCGTGTTGCAGCCGCGGCCGGCGCTGGAGTGGCTCACTGCCCAATAAGCAACTCCTATTTCGCCAACGCAACTTTCCCTTTAGCTAGGGCTCTTGAAAGCGGCCTGCGAGTCGGACTAGGCAGCGACGTTGCCAGGGGTTCGCAATCAAATCTCTTTCGTCAATGCGAACACGCAGTCACAGTGTCACGAATGCTTGAGGACGGCGTGGACGCGTCAGTTAGACCGGAGGAGCGTGGAGTTTCTAGCTCGCGCATCGACATACCGACTGCATTCTGGACCGCTACCGCGGGAGGGGCGGAACTCCTCGGAATCCCTGTCGGTGTCCTTGCCGAAGGATTTGTGTTCGATGCCATCGCTGTGAACATCGGCGTAAACAGTTCCGCTGGCGTATGGCCCGAGTTCGACGACTGGCCAAGGATCTTTGAAAAACTGATCCGATGCTCCACGGCGGCTGATATCACACGGGTTTGGGTGGACGGCCGTGAAGTGACTCCCTCCCCCGGCAATCAACTGCCGTCCTTGCGGCCGTCTTAGGACCTAAACGCAGCCCGCAGCCATTCCACTGCCCAGCACCAGCGCTCTACAGCACTCGTTTTTGCCCTACTTCTTCTAGTTTGCTGGCCATCATGTAGCCGATGACCGAGAGCAACACGATCAGCATCGCTGCACCCCAGGCCCTCGACATATCTAACGCCCCGTTAGCAAGTGCGAAGGTCCATCCGAGACCCGGATTTCCGGTCAGGTATTCACCCAGGATCGCAGCGATGAACGCTAGCGAAGACGTCAGCCGCAAGACCGTCAGAAAGTTGGGGATCGCAGATGGCACGGCCAGCAACCAGAGCCGACGAGTTCGTTTAGCCCCAATTACATCGAAGAGATCGTTTGTGCCGTTTGGAGACGATTCCAGACCCGAACTCACCAGTACAAACGTCGGGAACATTGCGACTAGAGCGGCAATCAAGGTCTCGGTAAGTCTTGAGTATCCGAACACCCTGGCCAGAATCGGGACAAGGGCCACCAATGGAACCGAATAGAGGATGATCATTGGTGCTCCAAGCACACTTCGCAGGAACGGCGAAAACCAACTGCCCAGTGCAGCCAGGAGTCCTACGAGTGTCCCGAGCAGGAGACCTAAGAGAGCAAACTCAAGTGTGTACAGCGTTGCTTGTGCGTAAGTTCCTAGATTCCCAAATACATCCCTGACCACTGAAATTGGACTTGGAGCGACAATCTGACTCACGTTCAACACGGAGACCGCATATTGCCAGAAGGCAAGAATTCCGATCAGTGGCCAGGCATGGAGGAAGAACCCGCCGACGCGCTTGATCGCGCCGCGAAGACCATGCCCAACTTCTTTTACAGTTGAGGCGGCTGAGCCAACTACTTCATCGAACGCTCGGTAGTCGCGCCTACGGATTGCGATCTCAAGCAATGCGAAGAGCCCATAGCCGCTAACAGCTATAAGGGCAGCCAGGACTGCAGCCGCCCATAGTCTGAGAGTCATGTAGTTCTGGAGGGCCGAAACCATCGCTAGGCCCAGGCCCATGTGCGTGGTACCAAACCACTCGCCAAAGATGACTCCAAACATCGCCGCGGGGACGCCAAGCTTTGCGGCATAGACGATTGCTGGAATGGCCGTCTTGCATTCAAGGCGTCGATATTCCGTAAGTCGTTTAGCTCCTAGGACGTGAAATAGATCGTGATGCGATTTGCTGACCAGTGAGAATCCGGAACTAATTGTCACGAAACTTGAGAAGAACACCGCTAGTGAAGCAAACACTATTGGAGTCGCCGAGGACGATACAACCATCACAATTAGTGGACCTATCGCGATCCACGGAATTGAATTGAGGAGTGTGGCCAATCGGCCAATTCCTTGACTCAGCGGTTTCACTAGAAGACCTATTGTCGCTAGGGTGAAACCTGCTAAGAGCCCGATTGAAAAGCCCCTTATTGCATCCCAGACACTGATCCAGGCCGCACGCCTTAGGAACTGCCAGTCATCAACAATCTTGACTAGTACATCGAAGAATGGGGGCCATCCCCGGCCAAATATCTCCATCCGACCTATGGCGTCTGACCCTAAGGCGAGGAGTCCGATGCCAAGTACACCCGCCAGAACATTTAAGATCTTAGTCCGAATACCCGATTGCACACTCATGTGACTTTCATAGTTCTGCCTCTAGATCTCGATGTGAGACTAGCCGAGACCCCAGTGACCGCCAAACTTTCCGACTTCATTCGGTCTCAGTCATCACCCACCACCCTTCATCTAAGGACCTAACCCACGAAGACCGGTGAGCCATTCTCGGAGGTCCCTTCTGGCTAGGTTGCAGAATGGCATCTTGTCTAGCTGTCTATGATTAGTCGTTGCCCTAAAGGCTGAGATGTGGCTACAGCTAGAAACAGGGTGAGGTTCCTTGGACCTATACTGACGTTGTGATTGAGCAACCTTTGATTGCTATATAACTAACAATATATTTATGAGCAAGCTAGAACGCCGGCCACCAAACATACTTATAATTCAGGCTGATCAACTCTCCGCACCACATCTGTCGGTCTACGGCGGATCTACATGCCAGACGCCCCATCTGGCTAGCCTGGCTGCGAGATCTACGATCTTTGCAGATGCATATTGCAATGCTCCGCTATGTGGCCCGTCCCGAGCCTCGATGCTTACGGGCAAAATGCCCTCGGAAATCGGCGTATACGACAACGCTTGCGACTTTTCTTCATCGATTCCTACCATTGGACATGTCCTTCAGGCGCAGGGATACCAGACGATTGTCTCCGGAAAACTTCATTTCATAGGAGCTGACCAGCATCACGGATTCGAAGAACGGCTAACAACCGATATATATCCGACGGATTACAGTTGGACTCCCTCTTGGGGGAATGAGCGTCTCCTTGCTGATTACTTCCTAGCTTCAGCCTCTGAACTTCGCGATGCCGGTATAGCCGAAACCTCAGTTCAGCTCGAGTTTGACCGGGAGGTCGCCGATTGCGCTATCGAGAAATTGATGCATATTGGCAACACTAGATCCATAGACCCCTACTGCCTAATAGCGTCCTTTACCCATCCGCATGACCCATTTGTCATCCCTAAGCAATATTGGGATCGCTACACCGATGCTGAAATTGAACTACCGATGCACCGAACGTTTCCACCAGAGACGCGTGACGCTCATAGCACTCGTCTTTTTGAACTTTATGGATTCGACGATCTCTCATTAAGTAACGAGGAAGTCATACGCATACGGCGAGCATATTATGGAGCAATCAGTTTTATAGATGACCAAGTAGGAAGGCTTCTGGGCGCTCTAGAGGCGACTAATTCCCTCGACGATACAGTCGTTATATTTCTGTCAGACCATGGCGAAATGCTTGGTGAACGGGGAATGTGGTTTAAATCACATTTTTTCGAACCAGCGGTACGGGTACCATTTATTATTCATGACCCTAGGTCCCCCCAGGGCCGCACACACAGGGAGCCTGTGTCTCTTCTTGATCTACTCCCCACTATCGCTGATATTTCCGGATCCGACTCGTTCGGCTGGAACGGCTCACAATTTTCTGGTCAGAGCCAACTAGCCGGCATACGGGGCGAGGAATCTGGCGAAGGTAATCAGCGTCCAGTATTCGCTGAGTACCTTGGTGAGGGCGCTATGGAGCCGATCGTGATGGTCAGACTTGGTGGCTACAAGCTGATCGCCAACGCCAAATCCCCGCAACAGCTATTCCATACTGCGATTGACGCCGATGAGACAACGAACCTCATAGGTCAGGGGCTCGCTGCTGAGGAGCAACTCATCTCACTACTGGAATCGAGATGGGATCTCAATGATCTGAAGGATGATGTGTTGCGTTCTCAACAGAATCGAAACTTCACACGAACCGCGCTCGCCCGAGAACGAGCGAGTGGTGGGAATCCCTAGAATTGGGTTCCATCGGCAAAGGTCCGGTGTCTGTCGTTGCCACGATGTGAAAATCATGACAAGACCCGGTCCGACACCGAGGAAATATCGCTACGAAAAGCCTGTCATTCAGTTCTTAGAACCGCGAGATGTATGTGAGGTGTTGTCAGGGTCCCTCAGCACAGACCCGGACGCCTCTGAACGTGTTCTCAGGGCATTGCGAAACGGCCCCGCTATCAGTCAATTTCGGAGCACTCAGAAATATGAGACCGGAACTCTGGCGCCTTAGAGGGTGTCACGTACCTTCTCCGCTCCCTGGAAAACGATGTCACGGCCCGCGTTAGTGGCTTTCTTGTGGAATCTGACGGACACGGGGTCGAAGTCTCGCTTGGGTCGTGGAGTGGGAGCGAAATGCCCATAGGTGTCATTACCGCGAACCAGAGCAGCGCTGTCCCAGTCGCTGAGAGTTTGGCGGGTATTGGTCGGCATGTAGTTGAACGAAAGTCCAATGCGACGGTCCGGCGACCTATTTGGCTGCGAAGAATGAGCCAGTCGACCATTGTGGAAGGACGCTTCCCCGGCCTGGAGCGGCATGGCCACTGTCTCAGCGTCGTCAACGTCCACAGTGATCTCCTGGCCTCTGGTGAGCATGTTTTGTTCCCCGTAACCGTCCCGGTGGGGCATGAACCCAATGGTGTGGCTTCCCGGCAATACGTTCATACAACCGCTTTCCGGGGTGGCCGCCGACAGGGCAATCCAGACGGTGACCAGTTGGTCGGTATCAAGACCCCAGTAGTTGAGGTCTTGGTGCCAAGAGACGTAGGACTCGGTTGCAGGTTCCTTGATCCAGAAGAAGGTGTGCCAGCAGAGGATGTCACCACCGATTAGATCCTCCACAGGGTCGAGGATCCGGTCATCCCGCATGAGGTCGTCCACCCATTTGAATATCAGGTGGGACTTGCTACGCATGTCACCGGTTATCGGCCCGCCTTGGCTCGCCTCGAACGATTCGAGCTTCTGACGAATTTTTGAGCTCTCATCCTTGTCGAACATCGTGAGGGGAGATAGGTAACCCTCGCGCCGATACCTCGCCACCTCATCTTCGGTCAGGCGTTTGGGCATCGCTGGCTTTTAGGTCGAGTACTTCCGCAGACCACGACACAATGCTAGGACGCGTCTGTCTTGTGCTCCTAACGAATCCTGGCCAAACACCAACAGCAGGCCCTGGTCAACTAGCCAATCTTCGGCGCTCGTGTGAACCCTCGGTCATTCACCCCACGCTCTCGATGGTTCCACCAATTACCTGCGTAGATACTTTCCAGGGGTTTCTGATCGGACCCATTGGCTAGGTTTCTATTTGCGCCCCCTTGAAGAAGGGGCGGCCCAGAGCTTCCGGTTCACCACTTCTACGTGCCCGGGCTGTCGCAAATATGACTACTGCGATTGTTACCAGATATGGCATTGCCTGAAATAGTTCAAACGGAACATCGCTCTCTATCCCACCGCCCGCTGCCTGAATCCGAAGTTGGATCGCATCTGTGATACCGAACAGCAAGGCTCCTGCCATTACCCGTAGAGGCCGCCATCGGCCAAATATCACGAGTGCGATTGCCACCCAGCCTCGACCAGCGGTGACATTTTCCATGAACATTCCGAGCTGGCCCACTACAAGAACAACGCCACCAAGACCTGCCATCGCACCGGAAACGAGGATCGCTATCCAACGGGTTCCGTTCACGCTGATTCCAGCTGCATCGGCTGCCGCAGGTCGATCACCAACCGCCCGCACAGCCAGCCCGAAGGTTGTCCGGTTGAGGAGGTACCAGATTCCCCAGATCAGAACCACTGAGAGGTACACAAGTGGAGACTGGTCGAAGAGAACTGCTCCAACGCCGGGAATTGATGAGAGGCCGGGAATCTCCCAGTTCCTCATTGGTTCAAAGCGACCAGTCAGGGTGAGGTCACCAAATAACTTTGCAAAAGCAAAGCTTGTTCCAGCTTGAGCAAGAAGAACCAGGACGATTCCGTTGATGACCTGTTCGGTCTTGAACTGGAGGGTAAACAGGGCCATGAGAACACCGACCAAGAGCCCGCCTGCAATACCTGCTGGCACGCCGACCCAGAGAGCACCGCTGTAGTAGGCACCCAGATAGGAAGTTAGGGCGCCGGTCAGCATCATCCCCTCGAGGCTGAGATTCAGGACTCCTGACCTTTGGCAGAAGGACTCCCCTACCGCCGCCAACCCAGTCGGAATAGCTAGCCGAATCCCTGCGTTTAGAAGGGGGATCAGTGCTGCTCCACCGAAGACATCGCTCCAGTCCATTACTGCTCCCCCTTCCGGCGGTCGGCCAAGAGCAGGAAGAGCACAAATATGGCCTGGATGACCATGGTCAGCACCCGAGGTACCTGTTGAGTTCTTTGGATGACGTCACCACCGAGGGTGAGCGCCCCAAGCAATGCGGCGGCTATCACGACGCCCACGGGGCGAAGTCGCGAAATCAAAGCAACCACGATCGCTGTGAAACCGTAGCCAGTCGCGAGGTTGTTGCTCAGTCGGAATTCTGACCCTAGGACCTGGACTATCCCCGCAAGTCCAGCGAAGGCACCCGACAGGAGCATGATCCTTACGGTCATCCTTGAGGTATTGACACCTGCGGCTTGAGCGGCTTCAGGATTCATGCCGAACATGGTCGCTCGCAGACCAAAGGGTGACCGGTTAACCAGAAAGCCGACTACTGGCACGAGCAGTAGCGCCAGGATGATGCCGATATGGACTCGGATCTCATCAACCGGAAAGTCGGCGAGTTCAAACTGGTCGGGAATGCGCTCAGAAGTCGGCTTGAATCCACCAGGGTCTCGCAGTGGTTTTCGAACCGCGTATGCGAATACAAACACAGCGACGTAGTTGAGCAAGAGCGACGAGATCACCTCGTTCACCTGCCAGCGCACACGCGCTAGCGCTACGAGCAGCCCCCAAAGCGCGCCAGCGCACGCCCCAACTACCAGCACTGCCGGAACTGCAAGAAACGGGGTACCTAGCGGAGCATGGAGAGCAAACGCCCCACCGAGGAGAGCCCCAAACATGTACTGGCCCTCTGCTCCGATATTCCATATCCGGGCCCGAAAGGCGATTAGAAGACCGAGGCCGATGATCACCAATGGGACCATCTCCGTGAGCACCAGACTCAAGTCGAAAAGAGAACCAAATGTTCCCTGGACCATCTCGACATAGGCAGTGACAGGGTTCGCACCAACTAGGGCTAGAAGAACCCCACCAGTAACCAGAGCCCCCAAGACCGCCGACAACCAGCGGAGAGACGCTGGTAGTTCAAACTTCTTGTCCAAGTCGACTTTCATGTTCATGGATACGAATGCACGACCTGAGATTCCTCACCGGACCAGCTCATGGACTGACCAGCAGGCGTCAACGTGGGTCTCCAGTTTCCTCACTCGAGCCCCCCATAGCCATGCCAATTAGTTCACGGTCAGTAGGCACTTCCCTTAACCGTCCCCGATACATGACGTAGACGCGATCAGCGAGAGCCATAACTTCGTCTAAATCGGTGGTAATCAACAGGGTAGCGAGCCCCTGTGACCTCTGTTGATCAAGGAGGTCCCATATGAACTCGATCGCTCCAACATCAAGCCCACGAGTTGGTTGCGCTGCCACGAGGAGCCGAAGATCCTTTGCAAGCGCGCGAGCGATGACTACCCGCTGTGCGTTGCCCCCAGAAAGGGTGCCCACGAGATCTCCGGCATCTCGGACAACAATCGAGAACTCTTCAACTGCTTTACTGCCTTGCTTCATGATCTCTCGAGAATTAACCCAGAGTTGGGTTCCTATTGGCGGTTCACTCACCCTGTCATAGGAGATATTTACGGCTACTGAAAGTGCTCCTATCACGCCTCGCCTGTAGCGATCAGAAGGTATGTATCCGACACCGATATCCAACAGGTCTGACGGCTGGCAACTTGCCAAATCGTTGCCATCAATCGAGAATTCCCCTTCGTCAACTTTAAGGAATCCACTAAGGACGTCTTCGAGTTCGGTTTGTCCGTTCCCTTCGACACCGGCAATAGCGACAATCTCGCCTGGGTGGACGGCCAAGGAGATATCAAGCAATCCGCGCTTAAGCCCGGTATCGCCGCCGTTGGCGGAGTGAGGAGAACCGGCCCCAACGCCAGAGAGTTGCAGTACTGGACGACTTTGCTCTTGAGGCAGCCGCTCTGATGGCTGGCTTCGTATTGCATTCGGCTGCGTAAGGATTCGTACGTCTCTTCCGACCATCATCCTCGCCAGCTCGGCTTGGCTTGTATCAGCTGCTTTCGTAGTTCGCACATTCGATCCAGACCGCAGGACCGTGACCCGATCTGCCGATTCCATCACCTCGTCGAGATGGTGCGTGATAATGACTATCGACGTTCCGGTATTGGCAAGGTCTCGGAGTTTCGCCAGCAGTTGGTTCACTTCAAGTGGTGTCAAGGAAGCAGTCGGCTCATCAAGTATCAGCGTCTTCGCACCCAGATAGAGCGAACGGAGTATTTCGACACGTTGTTGCTCTCCCACAGACAACTCTGCGACTTGATCAGTGGCACAAATCGGCAGGCCATAACGATCTGCAAGTTCTTCTAGTTGTTTTGCAGCTACATCAAGGTCTGGAAGTCGAAACGTTCGTGATCTGCGATCACTGAGGAGAACGTTCTCAATTACTGATAGGCGGGGTACGAGCTTGAAATGCTGGTGCACCATTCCAATACCTTTGGCAACAGCGTCTTGAGGAGTGCCAAAATTGACTGGTACTCCATCTACCAATATTTCGCCGCCATCTCTCTGCTCCAGGCCATAGAGAATGTTCATCAGAGTGGACTTGCCAGCTCCGTTCTCGCCTAGGAGGGCGTGGATCTCTCCATGATGCAGGTGGAATTCTGCCCCCTCTAGGGCCACGGTCGATCCAAATGACTTTCGGATCCCGGTCATCGACACTGCATCTCCAGAGCCGAGAGATTCCTTGGCAGGAGAACTAGAGGCAGATCCCATTGACACGGCCAAGAAGATACACGGAGACGTGTCACCACGACCATTCACTCGTAAGGACTGTTCCGGGCAATAGGGTCAAGTCTGGTTTGACTCTGTCACAGGGACTTACTTCATTCCACTAGCGAAATCTATCTATCTCATAATCGTTATCTCGAGTACGTACTACAGGGAAATATGATCTCTTAATAGCCATGGACGAGGATCGAATCCCTTCTGCTGAAGGCCGGTCATGCGACATCCTGTTGACAGGTGGCGCAGTGATCACGATGGACACCGGCGCCCAGATCTTCGAACCAGGCGCTGTCGCAATCAAGGGTGACCGGATTGCTGCCGTTGGCCTAGAGAGTGACCTTAAGCATCTGTCAGCGAAAAGGGTTGTCGACTGCAGCGCTAGGGCGGTGATACCTAGTTTTGTATCAGCCCACGACCACCTATTTCAGAATGCCGCACGTGGCCTCGGAGAGGGTGTCGACTTCAGAGTTTGGCTTCCTGAGTTCATGATGCCACTGGCTGCAAGCATGACAAGGGACGAAGTGAGAGCGGCAGTGACGATGGCAGCGGTGGAACAGGCGAGAAGCGGAACTTCTGCCGTCCTGGACCACCACTATGCAGGAACCGACCTCGAGACGACAAAAGCCGTTGCCGATGCAGTGGAGTCAGTGGGGTTGCGCGGCGCCATAGGGCACGGAATGGGCCGCGAACAGCCATACCCAGAAGAAGAGCAACTGGTGAGGGCGGCTGAAGCGATCGACGCACGTCCTGCCGGTAGCAAGGTGGAGATCTGGCCTGCCCCCGGCGACATCATCTACAACGATCAGGACTTCGTCATTTCGGCAGTTGAACTCGCCCGCTCAAAGAACGTTGGGTGGCACACCCACTGCTCCCAATACAAAACCGACGCCGACGTCTACCTCGCCGAACACGGGACAAGACCGGTCATCTGGTTGGAGGAAGCCGGTCTCCTGGGACCCGATGCCCACATAGCACACATGATTTTTCTCAACGACGAGGAAGTTGCCTTAGCCGGTGAGCGTCAAACAGGAATAGCGTACTGCCCGGTCTCCCATGGAATCTTCGGCCTTGGCACTATGAGACTGACCGACCTTGTCGAGGCCGGCGCCTCGATTGGGCTCGGCTACGACGGCGCTGTGGCGGGATTTCGCAACGACATGTTCGAACAAATCAAATTGGCAGTGATCATCCAACGCCTTCAAAGCATGGACCCAACTGAGTCNGGACCCCAACAGGCTCTAACTCTTGCAACTCGGGGTGGAGCTGAATTTCTAGGNATAGAAGCCGGTGTTCTAAGCCCAGGACTTCTTGCAGACATCACAGTCGTCTCACTTGACGGCCCCCATATGACCCCGAGACCGGCGCCAATTCCGGCTGTCGCCTTTGCGGCCCGAAGCACAGATGTAGAAATGACCATCGTCGGNGGTGAGGTCATTTTCGAACAGGGCTCTTGTACAAAGGTTGATGAACAAAGCGTCATGGAAGAGGCCCAAGGTCGNGCTACGGACTTGATCAAACGCCTAGACCTACCAATAGAGATAAACCCGGGACGCNCCAGATGANGGACAGCCTCCNCCTTTTGGNCTGACCGCCAGTTTTGATGCCCTGACCGACTAGATCGTTCCTGCTGGAAGCACTCCCGCCATTAGGGAGAAGCCGGGTAATCTGCGAAACCGGTCCGTCCACCGGCGAATAGCTGGATAGGAAACCCGATTGATTCCCCCCTCTTCTGAGAGAATCACATCGGGAAAGATCACCAGGTCTGCAAGTGTTGGAAACTCCGCTGAGCAGAGCCAAGGCAAATTCTGTTGTTCGCGGAACCAGAGGTGCTCGTCGAGCACCCTGAAAAGACGATGGGCCCCTGAGCGACAGGCATCNATATCAAATTCATANCCCAAGCTGTCGTGAAGCCTGGCGGCTGAGGCAGTGTTTGTCGTCCCTTCTGAGAACATCATCCACTGGGAGACTTCGCCTAGAAGTTCTGCTTGCTGGGTTGGATACCACTTGAGCCCGTCGTCATATTTCGNAGCAAGGTAAATGAGGATGGCGTTCGAATCTCGGAGGATGTATCCATCATCATCAACTACTGGAATATGGCCTAGGGGGTTGATTTCTTTAAACCACTCAGATTTATGCTCCCAGCCGGGAAAAAAATCGATTGAATGCAGCTTGTGAGGTACTGAAAGAAAATTCAACAGCAANCGAACTTTGTAACAATTCACAGATAGTTCATAGTCATAGAGAGTGATCACGGATNGGCCTCAGATGTCTAGAACAAGCTGTTTCGAATGAGCGCGAGAAACGCAGGTCATTATTCNATTTCCTGCCTCATGCTCAGANTCATTGAGGTAGACGTCTTGGTGGTGTGGTACTCCGTCCAGGACTGCAACTTCNCAAGTCCCACAAGCTCCTTGTTCGCATGATGAGGGCAGGGGAACTCCATTGGCACGAAGGACTTCAAGGATCGTCTTTCCGCTGTCGACAGAGAGGCTGACCCCAGATCGGGCTAGGTGGACCTCGAAGGCTGAAAGCTGATCGATTGTCTTCTCATTCTTGAAGTATTCGTAGTGAACAGCTTCAGGTGGCCACCCCAGGCTTGACGCGGTNTNGCGAATCGCGTTGATCATTTGNGGCGGCCCGCAGGAATAGACCTGACTGAGGTGGTCGTAGGAACCGAGGGTCTTCTCTACAGTCTGCATAGTTTCCTCGGGTCCTAATCCGATATGCGTTCGTAGTCGGTTCCCCAATTCTCCAAGTCGATCTTGGAATGCCAGGTGNTCAGTGGATTGTGCGAAGTAGTGCAACGTGAAGCCGAGCTCGGTTCTATCTAGCGCTTGTGCCATNGCAAGTAGCGGCGTCACCCCAATGCCGCCGGCAAACAACACGGTCCGAGGAGTATCTCTGCGGAGACCAAAATTGTTGTGCGGACCTGAGATTGCGATCCTGTCGCCCTCTTGGACCTCTTCATGGAGAAACCTGGACCCTCCGCGCGAGTCCTGTTCCAGTTTTACGCCGATCTGATAACAGCCCTGTTCTCCTGGCCCGTTGATTAGCGAATACTGCCGAACCAGGCCATTGGCCAGGTGAAGGTCGATATGGGCTCCAGGCTGGAATGTCGGAAGTTCCGTTCCGGCTGGGCGTAACTCAAAGCCGGCGATGTCTGTTGCGGCCTTCCACTTCTTGACCACTTCGACTTCTATCTCGTCAGCNGTCNAGNGCNNGATCCCACGCCGTCCATGGGTTGGTCGNTNGATGTCCTCCAACCACAGGTCTGCACTGANGGAGATGCTGGATTCGACCTCTTCNCGGAACCTTGTTAACTGAGTGTTGTAGTGAAGGAGACTTGCTAGCCGATCTTCTTCTTCAGGGGCGGGGGCTACTAGACCATGAATGATTGTCTTAGTGGAACTGAACGGTTGCAGCAGGAACCGCGCTGCGAACGGGTCGGCTGAAGCCGAATTTTGGTAACAAAATGAATTCTGGTCACTGGGAACCAATCCAAAGAGCGGATTCTGGTCGTTCTGGCCTGTATGGACTATGAATTCATGGCCTGCCAGATGGTGCTGAACCTCTTCGAGTGAAGCGTCGATAGGGAGGCTGCGCAGAACAAGCGGCTCACCTTCATCTAGCAAGTCGAGGGCTGGCATGTCATCTGGTGGTTCAAGGGCGGCCCATACGAGCCCATGTTGGACGAATGACGGATAGACGCGATTGCAAACGGTGCGAGACGGAGCATCAGATGGATGAGCAGGGATATAGGTGCACCCCGCCGTCCGATTTGCGTAGTGCCAACCGTGATAGGCGCAAATCAGTTCAGCTCCATCGTTTATCCCAACGGATAGTCGTGAGCCTCGGTGCAGGCAGCGGTTTTCCCACACATTTACGAAACTGTCGTCAGCTCGCCAGACGACCAGCTCGTGGCCAAACAGTTCTGTTTGGAATACGTGTCTGTGCCGGAGGTCGGAGATCGCTGCAACCGGGTGCCACTGATGGGATCCCTGTCCCATTAGTGGACTTCTTCCCTGGTCGTGGCAACTTGTTTGGCCTCGTCTCGGAGCACCCCATACGAAACTCCAAGCTCAGTGAGCCAACGCCGATACTGAATTGACGTCTTGTCGGCCCTGATCGGAGTTTCTGCTCGGGGTTCTAGCGGCAACCGTTTTGGAACTTGGTTCTCGAGGATTGGCTTGTCCTGGCTGAAGATGACCGCCTGGAACCTCTTGATGGTCGCATCATCATTGGTTTCATCTAGAAGGCAGAGAAACTGGTGTGCGCAAGTTTGAACTTCCGTCATCGGCTGGACGAAGATCCCGATGACATCGAACCTTTCGGGGTCTAGAGGGCTCGTCTTATAGAGGAGCGGACAGAAGGGGTGCGCTAACCGATAGGAGTACTTGGTGACCTGGCCATCTGTCGCGGAAACTGCAGCGATTGGCTGGTAGAACTCACACCCAGTTGCCCAGATCTCTCCATTGTCAATACCTACTGAATACTCCTTGACTTCCGTATAAGGCCGTTCACCCAGATATCCCTCATGGACAAACGGAAAGTGGGCGAGGTCGAGAAAGTTTTCAACTACTCGACCAGCGGAGGTATGCACCCCGAAGCTTCCGCTGTTCTCATACCAGCGGTCTGGTTCGTGGAACTCAGGAATGTCGAAGAGGGTTTCTGGCGGTGAACCCAAACTCGTCCATACGAACCCAAAGGACTCTAGGACTGGGAGGGAGGCTGCTCCACGGCCTTCCACAGCCGGACCACCGATCTCCACATCTGGCAATTCTGAGACGACAATTTCTTCACCTTCTTGTCCTGAGATAACAAGCTTCTCGCCTAGGAGTTGGGTCGTGATCGGACCGCGTTCTCGGACATCAGGAATGGCCGCAACGGGGTGCCAAAGATTCTCCAGTACAGGGTCGTTGCAACGTCTTTCAGGCATACGGATCTCCGGGCGAAGCATGGGAAACAGATTGCTGCCACCTCTTCATGCTCTCCTCAGCTCTCCATTCACGACTCAAAGGCCCTTTCGGTTCGTCCCATCTCCGAACGTAACTCCTGGAATCGGGTGGCGAATTGCCGCTTCATCTCTGTCTTCGACGCGTCATCAAGCCAGCTGCTCTGAACTGCTGCTATCGAAAGGTCCTCGAGATCCGCTAGTCCATAGCCGAAGGCCTCTTGGACCCGAAGAAACTCGTCAGCCAGATCAATCCGAAACATCTCTGCGTTGTCGGAGTTGATCGAGACCAGCACTCCGTGCTGTCGCATGACTGGTGCCGGGTGATCCAACAAGCTATCCAGGAGACCTATCTCAACATTCGAGGTTGGACAAACAGTCACCGGTACCTGCCGTTCAACCACCTCTCGAGTCAGGTCCATGTCCTCCAACAAGTTGAAGCCATGGTCAATGCGGTCGACTCCTATTTGCCTCACACCGACAGCTATGTCCGAAACTGGTCCTTCTTCACTGAGGTGCATGGTCGTCCTGAAACCCTTCGTTCGAGCGAACTCAAAAGGTTCGACAAAGGCAACAAGATCAATTCCGGCCTCACCGGCATCTCCACCAATCCCGACGAGAACCTCACGATCACAGTCAACGGCCATGTCGATCAGTTCACGGGCCGGCCCCGGACCGGAGGGCTTATCAATATCTAGGATGAGTTTGCATTCGATTCCAAAATCTTTGCGCGCCTCACTTACACCTGCCGCAAGTCCCTGCCAGACAGTCTGGAAAGGGATGCCTCTTCGTAACGCGAAGGTTGGCGAAAAGAACATCTCTCTGTACTGGACGCCTGCAAGATGGGCGAGTTCCAGGGACTCATAGGTAACGCGCTCAAAGTCGGCGGCGCTAACGAGACAGCGGCACACTATGTCGTAGGCAGCAATGAAATCTTCCAGTCCCTCGTAGNNATACAGGGAGGCGAGGTCCTGCACGGGCAACTCGATTCCGTTCTGTCTCGCGAGATCCGNAAGGGTGCTAGGCCTNGCGGCACCNTCGACATGNACGTGNAGTTCAACTTTGGGAATCGAACGGACATGCTCTGGGCTTGCCGGTTCGACCACGAAATGACTCACTCGCTGGCTAACGCGACAAGGTCCATCAAGATCCTGCGCATTTCTAGAGTGACACGATCCGACTTGGTGTGCACTTCGTAACGCTGGTCGAGTGGCACCGCCTTGAAATGCGATCGTTCAAGCAGAGCTTTGTCCTCGGCACCCACTGCTAACTGAAACCTTGTTGCCTCTATACGCGCTTCAGGCGTGTCTTCAATATCGTTTCGATAATCGGTGCAGAAGAGACGAGTTGTTGAGGCATTCACCGGTTGGTGCGCAAAGCTGATNGCTAGCACGGCNTTCTCATCGGCATAGTCGATGTAGATGTAGACATGATGCGGCGGTGTGAATACGAACACGTCGTGCCGNTCGACTTGCCTGAAATCACCGTCNTTGTCCANCGAATCCGCTAGAGCTTTGGTGGCGTGGGAATACTCGACGCGCACGGAAAGACCTGATCGCTCCATGTCGTAGTCAGGCACTTGCTCNTCGTCTGTCACCCCGAACGTTGCGAGGTGCAAAAAGGGGAAATGGCCGAGGTCCAAGAAGTTGTCGGCCATCTGGGCTGCGCTGGCATTCCATTCCCAAGGCTCAAGTGGGCAATTCACAAAATTCGGATCATCATGTTCTGGTACTTCTGGGAGTCCCACAAGTGGTTCATCTGGGGCCAGCCAAACCAAACCCAAGTGGTCTTGAATGCCNGCAGCCATCTGNCAATTCGCCCGAGGCGGNATTGGAAGAGACGGAGACTGNGCTGGAATCTTCACGCACTTCCCGTCCATTGCGTAGCGGTAACCGTGATATCCNCACTGAAGAGTTCCATCCACAACAGACCCCTCGCTAAGAGTGGCCAATCGATGCGGGCAAACATCTGGGAAAGCAGCTAGNTGCCCATCAAGCCGCAGGACGCACCAGAACTCCCCTAGNAGCTCNACCTGTAATGGGACTCCCTCTACTGCATCCTCTGATCTGGCGACTGGATGCCAGCACTTNCGCAGTGCGGGATGNTCGTTATCGAGCCAAACGGTTTCTTGATTCATCTCTGTCCCCCTGGACGAGTTGGGTTGGCTGGGCGTAACCANNCTNATTGCGCTNAATGTCGAGATGCTCCCGAGGCTTCGCCAGAATCGCTTCTGTCCGGATCNTCTCTCGACTGGNGTGTGATCTCATGGCACCCATTTCTCGTTCTAACTGATCNCAGATNCCGGGTTACCGGAACCCATTAGTAGCGCTNACCCAGATTCTGAAGTTCGTGTGGCAGCAACCAGNGCATCTGTTTCCAGCGCGTCCAGCATCAGCCCGATCTCAGACGAATAGGTCGCCGGATCTGACTGTGCTGCTACCCGGTCATCGAGAACATGGATGACTGGCAGGCCGAGAGGGATTCCTGACAGGGGGCCCGCATAACTGGGATCTCCAGTTGTCACAGTTTGGGTGACGATTTCCGTGCTATCACGGTCAGGTGTACCCAAGACGACGACAACCTCGTTGTCACCGTTCGCTCGCACCGTCTCGAGAATCTTCGTTTGATCATCCAGATCAACAGCTCCGGCTGACGTTCAAACGAAGCACTGNGTGAAGGACACCACTTCTCGGGCTCCCGCAGATCTGACTACTTCTGCAATAGCTGGACCTGGGATGCCATCGCGTTCTCCGATCGCGATAACGCACTTTCCACTCAACTCTGTCATGTCAACCCTTCTGACGTTTCTTAGTGTTGGTATTGCGACTCAAGATAAATGACATGCCATCTGACATCTCGGTCATCCGTCCCAGAAACAAGCTTCCCTTGGCATAGAACATCGTGTGATTCGCCTCACCACTGGTCAGGCTTCTGCACGCGTGGCCAAGAAAGGGAACGGCCGATGCGATATGTCCCTGCGTTGGAGAGAATCCCGGCATTCCGAAACGACCAACGAAATCGGGGATTTCCTCTCTGCTGATCTCTTCTCGCTGGACAGCAAGACTGGCCAGCACTCGATAGTTGGCTAGTGGAGTGTTCCCGCTTCCCTGGGGTTCAGTGATATCAGGATCGTGGAGTTCGGTTGCGTAACGATCGACATCCAGGATGCCCAGTCCCTTGCTGGNTAGGGGTTCNAGAATCAAGGCCTCGGCAATGGCCTGGGGTNACGAGCCGGCCGCAACCGTNTGGCGACCGACCGACTCAAGATCAATGACTGGACTGAATCCGTCGTCCTCTCCTATGAGAACGGCGACCGAAGCCAAGACATCTTCGAGAATGGGCATTCCATTGCGCAGGTGCCCTTGAAACTTCATTCCCAGTTTCGCAAGCGATCCTCCACCGATTACAGCCACGTTCTTGTACAAGCCACTGGCGACTAGTGCTGCACCCATCACGATGGCGTGGTTTGGCGCACAGCAGAAGGCCTTGATGTCAGAACCTGTGGCATTCGAGCACCAGCTGTGTTCTGCAACAGCTTTCGCAAGATTTCCTCCGCCACGCTGGTATCGGTCTCCTACGGCCTCCTCACCACATCCCATTACATAGTCGATATCCGTACCACGCTCTTCGACGCCACTGAGCATCCGCAGAGCGAGTACTGCGGATGACTTGGCCATCAAATTCTCCAGAACGATCTCTCTACGAAGGCTCGAGTCCTCGCTATGACCATTTTCTACGCAGCCAATTAGTTCATCTTTCTCGAGCAGCGGAAGTGCTCCCCGAGACTTGACGAGTTCATTCAACGTGTCTTGGGGCGTTCCATCGCCTAGAGCATCAAAGTCATCTTTGGTGAACCATTCAGCAGTGGAGAGCACCTCCCGGTGCCGCCCTATGTACTGCGGGTCGAGGCGGAGAAGGTTGAAGGGGTCTGTCGCTGCCGTAAGGCAGAGCAATGGTCCCTCCTCGACAATTAGCCCATCGGGGCCAATCGGAGAAGCATTGACTAATGGCTTTGAATGCCAGGGCCTTGCGATCTCCTCTAGATCTTCCGGCGTGAGATTTCCGATAAAGGCCTGGTGTGGGGGGTAGGCCGCAGCATCTTCGAAAGATCGTGCTGCTCGGAGAATCTCGTCAAGGGTTTCTGGGTGTGCATCGATTTCGCGTTGTGGTTTTGACCCATGCCGGACCAGATTTGGAACGTGGGACAAACAGAGCTTGACCGACTTGATGCAGGGTTGGTTACCGATGCTATTCATCCAATTATTCCCAGGAACTTACTAATAGTCAGGCTGTTTGATCTAGCGTNAATACAGTCGGACCNGATACTGATGTTTTCAAAGTNCTGAGTGCTAGTTCAAACAACTGGGCTCGATACGCCTGCTCTTCAATAGATGGGACGTCCGGCGCCCCCATTGGGTGAGTGACTGCTCCGCCCTCCACAATCCGATTGACCCCAAGCGACTCAGCCAAGGAAGGTATTGCGGTCACCAGCACCGATGGGATTCCAGCTTTGTCGAACTGATTCACAAGCGCAGACCCGCTGCGCGTTCCTGTTCCTCAAGTGGACGTTGCTATGACTGCGTGAACCCCTTCGTTGTGTAATTCTGCAGCGATCTCGTCTCCGATCTTCCGCATCGCGGGCATCGAGCCCTGGTTGCCGGTNGTGGAATAGACGTGTTCGTGCAACGAAAATCCACCATTGGGTTCCAGCTCTCTTGCTGTGTCTAGNGGAACCATCCGATTTGGATTCTCATTNGATGGAGTTGTATCTATCCCCCCATGNATGATGTCGAATTCTTCCGACANCAACCGGTCCATGCTCTGCACCGGATANCGGAACCACCGATCTGCTCGACCTGAGTTCAATCTCTCCGGGTTNCCAGTTGGAACCAGGCCCCCTTCGGTCACTAGTGCAAGTAAGGGTTGTGAATTGGTGACTTCAAGGTCACTTGGCTGGACAATGTCGTACTCGGGAAGTGGCCACTCGGTCGAATACGGGCGCCCCTCGATCTTGGAGAGCAGAAGGTCTATTGCCCTTGTTGAGCCGCGACTAGGAGAAACTTCATTAAGCCGGATGCCTCTCGAAATCAATAGTGGCGAGGCATCTGACCAGTCGCCATCGGAACCCAGATAGGCGCGGGTGCCCGCAGCCATATCCTCTAGCGCCTGTCCCATGCCACTAGTCGATTCAGATGTCCGAAGAATGGGGACCTTGGCCCTGTGGAGTTCNACTGCAGGATTGTTTTCTGACATCGCTATAAATGCCGGCATTCCTAGGCGATCTACCGCCAAGGAGCAGACTTCGCCACAGGCCAGGCCGTATCTACCTGCATTGAAAGCTGGACCGGCGATAAGAAACTCGCCGCCCGATGCACGCAGAAGGCCCTCAATCACTTCCATAGCAGCCGCATGGTTCATGCTGAAGTAGTTGTCTCCTGCTAGAAGAGTCCCAACTACTTGGGCTGAGCCACCAAACAANTCGTCCANGCGAACGCCCGGCCCCAACGGGCCTTCTCGGTACTCTGGAGGGTGATCCGCAGCCTCCTCGCCCCCGATACCAGCAAAGAACTGATTTAGGTAGTGGACGACTTTCATCTGCTCATCCTCCCTGCATGGATGGTGAGATCTGAGGGCTGGGACATACCGCTCCTTGGCTCGCTGTTAGCACTCATACCTAATGAGATCTTGCAGTCATGTTTGTGAACCCGAATTGGTTTGTCGAGCCGAGGAGGCCGCTCAAGGGATACGAAAATGGCCCGTTGGGACTGGAGTCCGAGTTGAGCAACGCAGTCCCCCCAAGTACTGATTTCACCTCGGGAAAGTCGTAGCTCTCCTCGTAGTTCCCGGTGCTGACGATGGCGTCAGCCTCTCGAACAAAGTGGACAAACCCGGAATCCGAAGGATTCGGAGCCATCTCCATGGAAAGGACGGTGGTTGGGATGCCCGATTCTTCTAACTTTTGGCAGATCATCATGGTGTCAACACATGGATGTCCACCACCTGCGTAGTTGATAACTGCACCGTCTGGGTTGAGGAGCCTCGCAAGTGTGGTGGCATGCCCAGTCAGTCGGTCCTTGCTTTCCCTGGTATCACCGTTGGCGAAGAGGACGACTCCAAGGAACTCCAGNTCCTTGCCACTCCGTTCGTACAGGTCGCTGATGATGGGGTGGTTCTGAGCCACATATGTGAGTTCTCGCATGCACGCAATCGCATTCCACCCACATACAAGAGCGCCGTCGAGGATCTCATTTGGGTGAATCAAGGTTGGCAGGTGTGCCGGACCCCCGATAGCTCCTCCACCAGGGACTATTTCACCGTACAGATAGGGAATTGCCAGCTGATAGAGATAGACGATTCCGGGCAGGTCAGTGTTTCGCCGTGAGGGCAAATCAAAAGTAGCCACTTCGTTCGGCTCCGAGCCTTCTGCAGCCGAGGCCATGAACACACTGGCCTTCAGCCCTGCCATGCGTATTGCTCGGTTCAGAGATACCGCCTCCGGAGTCCCCTCGAAGACATTCAGCGGGGGCCGTTCGTCTTCCCGAATCGATTTGACTGGTGTGACCTCGATAACAAGGTTTGCAAGATCAGAGAACGGGCTGAATCCGTTGCAGGAATCCGTCATGTCGAAGAATGCTTCACGCCAGTATGTCGATTCTCCTGGCACNGGTTCTGAGACCTCTACTACAGCTGCACCCCGCAATACGGCCGTCCGTCCATCCCCGACAGTTTGTGGAGCGGAAAGGAAACCCGGAAAATCGTGATCTCCGTTCCCCAAACGGCAGCGNGGTTCNACGGCATCTACAGCGTTGATAANCCGGAGACTGTCGCCGGGGTGGGCGACGTGGAGGGATACGTCTTCAAAGTGATCGTCTTCCATCANGTGTGCTCGTAGGCGGTCTTGGTCGACCACNAGCGTCCCACCTTCAAGCANCGTCCGGTCTCCAAGGACGATGTCTGTTACATCGAAGTATTCAAGTTGCAGGGCCATGTTGTGTACCTATTCGAAGAGTTTGANAGTGCGGACTTCAAGTGACCGGCNAGGGTGCTCCAAGTCCAAGCATTTCTCGTGCTTGCTGCGGGGTCGCCACTTCTCGGTTCATGTCTTCAGCAATTCGCTTGATTCGAGCGACCATTTCGGCATTCCCTCCTGCCTTCTGGCCCTTCCTGTAGTACAGATTGTCCTCAAGGCCCACCCGGACGTGGCCTCCCAGAACCAAGCCCATGACGTTCATGGGGATCTGGTACACGCCCGTCCCGATTACCGAGAACATCGCACCGTTTGGCAGTTCGCTGATTAGCGCCATCAAGCTCGCTGGGGTTGGTAGGGCAGCCATTCCGACGCCAAGGACGAACTGAACCATGAATGGCGTTTTCACATGTCCATTATCAATGAGGTCTTGGAGAACCCAGAACTGACCCGAGTTGTAGACCTCGAATTCAATATTGAATCCACGTTCGTTCATTACAGAGGCGTAGTGGTTTAGTTCCCCATATGTAGTTGAGTCACACGTGTCGAACTCCAACGCACCACGAGGGTGGGGTAGCCCCTCCGGACGCTCTTCCATGGTGAATTTCGACATCGCAGGTCCGAGATTNAGNGTTGTCACGTCNGCAGCGGGATCCGCATCCAGGGGGCAGTAGCGCTCTTCCGTCGTAAGAGTCGGACCCCCTCCTGTGCTGTTGTTGATGATCACATCTGGACAAGCCTCACGGACCAGGGAGTTGATCCTTCCGTACACCTCGGGGTTGCCGGTGCATTGGCTCCAGTCGTCTGGATCACGGCCATGAATGTGGATTTGACTGGCTCCGGCCTCGTATGCACGGAAGGCTTCATCGGCAAGTTCTTCCGGTGTCTCCGGGAGAGCCGCATTCGCCTCCTTGCCATGAAATCCACCATTGATGGCTGCGGTCACGATCACTGGAGGAAGCTGAGTTCGGCCGACCTTCTCCATCCAAAGGTGAGGGTTCCTGTAATCCCAATACGTTTCGACNCCTACCATNTCANACCACTCCTATTCTCAGGATTTTATCTTNAACAATTCAGCAGCCGTGCCGCCCATAATTTTACTAAGAGTCTCTTTNTTGTAGAGTTCAACTCCATCTNTTTCANNGGACATTTCATTTGCNAAAGGATATATNTCAACGCAATCAGAGTTATCTGANCCGAACATTACTTTGTCGAGGCAATTGTAATACTTTAGCTTTTTCAATGCTTTGTATATCTCTTCCACTGGTTGATGGGGTGCCATGCCGTGGGCCGCCCATCCTGCCATTTCGGTGTAGAAGTTCGGATGCTTAGCCACTACCGCAATTCCTTCATCAACCCATGGGTGNCCCAAGTGNGCNACTATGAGTTTGAGGTCTGGGAANTCTCGACCAATACGGTCTANATGGATCGGACGTTGGTCCTCCATCGTTGTGTTGATGGTTCGCGTCCAACCGAGATGGATCTGAACTGGGATGTCATGCAGGAGGCACCGCTCATAGAACGGATCCAGTCGTCTGTCGTCTGGACGGTAGTGGTGATATGTAGGCAAGAGTTTTAGAACCCGGAAGCCATATTCTTCGACGCAACGATCTATCTCATGAAGGCTCGCTTGTACGTCGAGTAGGGGATCTACCCCGATCACTCCATAGAGCCGATCCGGATACATCTCACACTGCCTGGCGGTGAACTCGTTGGGTACATGCATATTCCGGTCATGGGGGCTGTCTGGGTTGAAAGTATTTCGTCGAATATCACCTCCCTGCACCATTCCAACGTCTAGACCTGCACTATCCAGGAACTCAATAATTGCCTCACCGTCGACAGAAGCTGGTTCGAAACCGAACTGCTCCCACCACCACCAAGCTGGCGTGTGCTGGTCAATCACACCTAGGTGCAGGTGGCAGTCAACTGTCACCATTGAGCATCTCTCCAGAGCTGCGTCATGGGATCTTGTACAACTTGGCAGCAGTGCCACCGAGTATTGCGTCTAGCTCGTCTTGGCTGAAAGGTTCGCCGCCACGTTCCTCCGCAACCTTGTTGACCCCGTAGTACAGGTCGGGGACCTTTCCGATACCGCCGGAGGCCCGAGCCTTGTCGCTGTTGTCGGTCCCGAAGAGGATCCGGTCGAGAGCCCCGTAGGACCGGAACTTCGACAACACCTCGTAGAGCTGAGCACTATCCCCACCTGCGAAATAACACATGTCCGCATAGAAGTTCGGATGTTTCGCAACAAGAGCAATGCACTGGTCAATCCACGGGTAGTTGATGAAAACGATGACCTTTAGGTCACGGTGGCGACGACCCACGGAGTCGAGCAGCACAGGGTCGCCGTACTTCAACATCGCTGTCCGTGTCGGTGTCATACCGGTGAAGAAGTGGACCGGCACATCAAGCTCGAGAGCTTTCCGGTAGAGCGGATCGAGCTCCGGATCACCTGGGTCGAAGTGAAGGTAACTGGGCAACAGCTTCATGGACCGGAACCCGAGTTTCGTGACGCACCGCTCCAGCTCAATGACACTCCCTGGAAGGTCGAGAAACGGATCTATGCCGGTCACGCCGTAGAGGCGGCCCTCATGAAGCTCACACTGTTCCGCGATGTAATCGTTGGGCGTATACATGTTCCTTTCAAGCGGAAAGTCAGGGTGGAAACTTGTTCGACGGATGTCGTTTCCTTGCACTAGGCCAGCGTCGACGCCATTCGCATCGAGGATGTCAACGATCACCTGGCCATCTACCGACACCAGGTCATCGACTCCGTACATCCCGTAGAGCTCTTCCATCCACCAGACGGGAACCTGACTCCCAATCAGACCAAGGTGGAGGTGACAGTCAACTGTTGGCATCGCGTCTACCTCCAAGCCTGTCTCATGGGATCTTGTACAACTTGGCAGCAGTCCCACCGAGTATTGCGTCTAGCTCGTCTTGGCTGAAAGGTTCGCCGCCACGTTCCTCCGCAACCTTGTTGACCCCGTAGTACAGGTCGGAGACCTTTCCGACCTCGTCGAAGGCCCGAGCCTTGTCGGCGTTGTCGGATCCGTAGATCACCCGGTCGAGAGCCCCGTAGGACCGGAACTTCGACAACACCTCGTAGAGCTGAGCGCTATCCCCACCTGCGAAGTAACACATGTCCGCATGGAAGTTCGGATGTTTCGCAACAAGAGCAATGCACTGGTCGATCCACGGGTAGTTGACGAAAACGATGACCTTTAGGTCGCGGTGGCGACGACCGACCGAATCGAGCAGCACAGGGTCGCCGTACTTCAGCATCGCCGTTCGCGTCGGTGTCATACCGGTAAAGAAGTGCACCGGCACATCAAGCTCGAGAGCTTTCCGGTAGAGCGGATCGAGCTCCGGATCGCCTGGGTCGAAGTGGAGGTAACTGGGCAGCAGCTTCATCGAGCGGAACCCGAGTTTTGTGACGCACCGCTCCAACTCGATAGGCGCACCCGGAAGATCCCGAAACGGATCGATGCAGGTCACGCCGTAAAGGCGACCCTTGTGGAGCTCGCATTGCTCCGCTGTCCAGTCATTTGGAATGTAGATCCGGCCAGCCGACTCTTCTGGGTAATCGGGATGAAAGGTGGTTCGGCGGATATCCCCACCTTGGACCAGGCCTGCGTCAGTTTCGTTGGCGTCGAGAAGGTCAACGATGGCCTGGCCATCAGTGGAGTCCCAGTCTTCTACCCCGTACATCCCGTAGAGCTCTTCCATCCACCAGATGGGAACCTGAGTTTCGACCATGCCCAAGTGCAAGTGGCAGTCAATGGTGATCATGTCTTCTTTCCTTTCGTGCTGCTATAAAGCCGAAGCCGATTCCGCTTAGACCTCATAAAATCGTTTTCCGTTTATGTGTTTATTCAGAATATGAATTAACTATTCATGATTTCCTTAGGTGCTTTCGGAATGGAAGCCCCACAATTTGCGCGTCAAGCAGATGCTGTTGTCCGTCCAGGGGCCAAACCAGCGATACCTCTGTTCCCTCATTGGCCACTGACGCCTCCACATGAGCTAGTCCAACGATCTTCCCGAGCGAGTAGGCCCACGTAAGGCTTGTCACGTAACCGACTGTTTGGGCACCCTGGCTCAACTGGTAGACGAATCTGCTAACCCTTGACAGCACGGAACCAAATTCAACCTCCGTCAACTTGCTGACGGAGTCCTCGGTGAGCTCAAGCCCGACCAGCCGATCCCGCGGCCCTCCGCCAGCTTCTTCATCAAGCAGGGCTTGCTTCCCGACGAAGTGCTCCTTTGAGAAATCCACAAACCGCCCAAGGTTCAACTCACGCGGCGAACACTCTTGCCGGCTGTCGGGGTACGTATCCACGCCGTGCCAGGGGCCTGCTCCCCTGTAATCCGAACCGATTATTAGCAATCCAGCCTCGACCCGCGCAATGTCGATTGCATGCTCGCCAGCGGGAACCAGACCAAGAGGCGACCCAAACTCGAAGAGCGCGTCCCAGACATCCTCTGCCCCGTCAGGTTCAACCCACAACTCATATCCAAGTTCGCCAGTGAACCCCTGCCGAATTACGCGGACCTCGACTCCACCCAGTTCACAAGTTCTAGACCTAGAAAACGGCAGATCAGAAAACGAGGTTCCGGTCGAACTTTCAAGTACGTCTTGAGACCTCGGACCCTGCACTGCCAGGATTCCGAACGCGTCCGTTACGTCGACGACGTCAACTTCAAGGCCACTGCTGAAGGACCTGAACCATTCACCATTAGGCCCCGCTACAAGAATGAAGGAGTCTTCTTCCTCTCGCAGAATTAGACCGTCCCCAACAACCTTTCCTTCTTGGTTGCACCAGGGCGTGTAGATGATTTGGCCAACTTCTTGTCCAGAGATGTCGCGAGTCACCACATCGTTAATCAACTTCAGCGAGTCGGCTCCAGTTATGGCTAGCTTCCAGAGCGGCGACATCTCGTTGACTGTCGCCTGCTCCCGCATCGCAGCTAATTCTTGGCGCACGCCGTCATAGACATCAACAACGACGTAGTCGCCCCACCGGTACCACTCGGCAGTGGAGGTGGCGGCCTCCGTTCGAGAGTGGAACGGAGTCCCCTTAAGCCCCACTAGCTGATTACCCACCGTCGGGATCCCCTTCAGCTGAATCAAGCGCCGCAGTCAACTTGTCGCACAACTGGTGGAATTCCGTCGTGCGCATCAATTCGCGATCACGGGGGCGTCCAAACGGAACTTCCTCGATCAGTTTGATGCGACCGGGGCGTTGAGTGAGGACTATCAGCCGGTCCGCTAGAAGGACCGCTTCCTCAACGGAGTGCGTGATCAACAGCGTGGTTATCGAATCCCTGGACCAGATCTCCTGCAACTCGAAATTCATTTGCCTACGGGTAACAGCGTCGAGAGCTCCAAATGGCTCATCCAGTAGGAGGACCTCCGGATTCAGGGCTAGAGCCCGTGCTATCGCAACGCGTTGTTTCATGCCACCCGACAACTGCTTCGGGCGCGACTTTTCGAATCCAGCCATGCCCACCAGGGAAATCAAGCCAGCGATCGTTTCTGACTCCGGCCGCAGCCCCGCCGCCCGAAAGGGAAGTGCAACGTTCTCCCAGACGTTGAGCCAAGGAAGTAGCGCGTGATCTTGGAAGGCAACCCCCAGTCGGTGGCCTTTAACCAATACCGACGGCTCGGCACCGTTGATTCTGACCTCGCCCTCCGTGGCTTGTTCAAGCGAAGCGATCATCCTCAAGATCGTGGATTTTCCGCAGCCAGAAGGTCCGATGACTGCAACGAACTCCCCTTCGGAGATTCCAAACGAAACTCCATCGACGGCCCGTAGTCGCTTGCCCAGGCCCAGGTCGAAGTCCTTGACGGCGTCAACAACAGCGATTCCGCTATCTCCCGCCGCTCTCGATGGATCGTCGGCGTGCGCCATCCCCGATTTTTCAGTATCCATGAGGCCCATTCACACCTTCGATTGAGTGACCCAGACGATCGAGAGCCCGGATCTCGGGGTCAACCGACAATTCAACAGAGACGCAACTTGCCCTCTATCCCAAACAAAGCAGCGGTGTGTGGGTGCCCGGAGACCGGGCACCCACACAACCAGCGCTTAGATAGCGACCAGTCGCCTACTAGCCATCACAAGCCAAGATCGACGGCCGGCAATCTCCGAACGCGTCATCCAAGATGGACATATCAATGACGTCGGCTGCCTCTGGCAACGGATCGATGCCCGTCAACCCGAGCACATCCCACATCGAACCAGCCATTTCGTCATAACTCATTGAGAAAAGTCCATCCGTCTCAGTCAGAGAACTTTCCATCAAAGGCACCTGGGCGTAGTGGATGTAGATCTGGTACGAGATGTCCATCCCTACGTCTACACCGCCACCGAGGTTGGGGGACCCGTTGTACATCACGTCCATGGCCGTCTCGGGATCTGCAAACGCTGCTTCCCAACCCTTGACCATGGCCCTAGTGAAGCCAACAAGTGCGTCTCGATGGTTCTCGGCGAACTCCTTTGTGGCGAACGCAAGGTCGTGGTACATCGGCATCCCCATGTCGGCGTAGGAGACCGCCACGTTGTCGATGCCCATGCCGTCCAACACCACCGGGTGGCTGTTCATGTAGTTGACCATTCCGTCAACAAGGCCTTCGGCGACTGGAGACGGGTCCCAACCAACCGGGACCATCTCATAACAACCTGGCTCAAGCCCGTTGATCACCAGCAGCGCATCAAGTTGGACAATGTCCCCCGGCGTGGCGCCGATCTTCTTGCCGCAGAGTTCCTCTGCTGTGTAGATCGGGGACTCAGCCAGCGAACTGATCCCCAAGATGCCCTGCTGGAGCCTCGTCCCGAAGACCACGAACTCTTCGCCCTGTGACGCCGAGTCGGCGATCATGGCTAGACCGCCGAAGCCAATGTCGGCTGCGCCGCCGGCAAGGATCTGCACCGGATGGGGCACATTTGGACCACCAAACTCGAAGACCGGCTCAACGCCCTCGTCCGCGAAGTACCCAAGCTCATCGGCCATGTAGAGGCCAGCAAACCCGGGGTCGGCAATCCAGTTGAGCCGGACCCGAACTGGAGTGGCCTCGGCTGCCTCAGGTTCAGGGGCAGCACCAATAAACGGCACCTCGAATGTGCCATCCATGACCCCTGCCAGTCGTGTCTCGTACAGGGCCATGGCCTCAGCGGAGATCTCTGCGGCGTTGAAGTCTGAATGCATCAACAACTCGAACGCTCCCCCACTCATTGGGGTACTGAGGTACTCCTCCCAGGTGCCGTTTTCGATTCCTTCCACCATCGTCCGGACGTTCACGCCGAACTTGGACCACATTGACGCCACCACGTTTCCGGGGGCCAACGCAGACTCGTCGTAGACGTACCCGAACCCTGAGAGTCCCCGTTCTGCGACCTCAGCGAGCATTCCGAAGGAACCAGCGTTACCGCAGGCCATAAACACATCGGCTCCCTGATCGGCCTGCGCTGCAGTCGCTTCCTTGGCGAGCGCTGCGTCAATCCAGCTACCGAGGAAGGCATCAAGCCGCGTCGCTGCCGGATTGACTTCTTGGGCTCCGAGCAAGAAAGCCTCAACTGAAGCCCGGCACGCGGGGATGTCATACCCGGAGTTGGTACCGAGAACGCCTGTCTGAGAAATGCCGCCGGCGAGGATCCCCGCCAGATAGGCCGGCTCATACATGTTCATCGCATAATCGACGATGTTCGGACCCTCGACTCCGCACCAACCGCCACACGATCCCTGCCAGGCAAATTTGCTGTCCGGGAATTCAGGGGCTAGCTCATGAATCGGAGCTCCGTAATCGAAGGAATGCCCAATAATCAGATCAACCCCGTCATTAGCGAAACCACTCATAACGCGAGTGGCCCCTTGAGCATCGAAGGGAGCGTTCTCGACAAACTGGAGATCGATCAGGCCCTCAGCTTCGAGTTCCTTGACGCCCTCATATGCCGCCTGGCACCACGAGAGGTCGTTTATTGCACAGGGAAGGAGTATGGCGACACTGACCTTTTCACCTGCCGCTCCGTCACCGTCGTCCGCAGCAGCAGGTGCGGCAGTAGTAGCCGGTGCGGCAGTAGTAGCCGGTGCGGCAGTAGNAGCCGGTGCGGCAGTGGCTGCAGGTGCTGCCGGCTCTTCAGAATCAGAACCGCAGGCCCCTGCTAGAAGACCCAGCACACATGCCAGAGCAGCAATCCGTTTGTAACCCATCATGTCCCCCAAATACATATCCCGGTGCGACGCACCGATGTATGTGGGGACCCCCCGGATGGATCTGACACCAAGGTCCCGCTTCCACCTCCGGACGGACGCTTTGTTATCACATCAGGACCAGTGATGTAAACGGTTTGAACGTCACCACAGAGACAGCTGGGGGGAGCGTGGCAACGAGTCCTTATCGCGCGGTCTGCTAGTTAGCGTCGACGGGGTAGCAAGCCTTGAGGCTTGAGCGCGGGNACCAAAAGACATCTGGGAGGCACCGATGGATACGACCGAACAACCTTCGAGGGTTCTTGTCGTGGGCGCGGGAACGATGGGGCATTCGATTGCACAGGTNTTTGCCCAAGCGGGCATCACAGTCGATTTGGCCGACACCAATGCCGAAGTTCTCGAAACAGCTGTCAGACGTATCGCGGCGAACCTATCGACGGTCAAGGAAGCCGAACNCTCCTCGGGAGCCGAGCCCACGACGTCCATCGAAAACGTCTTGAAGTTCGTAAAACCCACCACCGATCTGAGCAGCGTCGCCGCTGAAGCAGAGTTCATATTCGAGGCNGTCTATGAATCNGTCGAGGCTAAGCAAGCAGTCTTTGATCTTCTGGAGGAACACATCCCGAAAGAGGCCATTATTGCTAGTAACACCTCAGTGCTAGACCTGTTCGAAGAAACGAAGCTCTCTCACCCGGAACGCCTCCTCTGCGCTCACTGGTTCGCTCCACCGCACATTGTTCCTCTAGTTGAAGTTGTCGGTGGACCCGAAACGTCTGCCAAGGCCATAGACAGAACCGTTTCACTTCTTGAGTCGGTCGGGAAAAGGCCGGTGGTCATGAGNAAGTTTGTACCCGGCTTCATTGCGAATCGAATCATGATGGCCATGGCCGATGCTGCGGAGGAATTGATCGATTCGGGTGCGTGCACACCTANGGAAATTGACTTCGCAATCAAGACGAGCGTGGGTGTGAGGCTTGGAGTGGTCGGCATTTTCCAGAGCCTCGACTTCAATGGTTTGGACCTGATAGCTGGGGACCGGCGACTCGAAGAACTTCCCAGCTATCTGCGATCCAAGGTCGAAGCTGGTGACCTTGGCGTAAAAACTGGGCGAGGATTTCATGAGTACAACTCACCGACCGAAGCTCTAAGCAATCGAGACCTNGCTTATNTGGCAGTTCTACACGCGCTGGAAGCGAGCACTGACTTTGCGCCGATTCACTAGATTGCGACAATCACTCCGATGAGTTCAGAGACCCAATCGAACGATCCAGACTCACCAGCGATTGCNGTACGCCGGGACTTGGCCGCCCTCCATCGCCTGTCCGCGCGGTTCGGATACGACGATCTCGTCTGGAACCACATAACTGCACGCCTACCTGGNAGTGGGCAGAGNTACCTTGTGGGACGCTTTGGCTTGCTCTACCGAGAAGTCACGGCGTCCAATCTGCTGGTCGTCGACCAAGACGGCCAGGTCNTAGAGGGTGAAGGCACAGTCAACCCAACCGCATTGGTGATCCACAGCGCCGTTCACGATGCCCGCAGCGACGCTCAATTCGTCTTCCACTCACATGCCCCCGCTGCTCTGGCTTTCTGCGCCCTTGCCTGTGACTTGGAGTTTCTGCAGCAAGACGCTGGAATGCTCTACGGAAACGTCGGATATCACGAATGGGAAGGCCTCTCTCTCGACTCCGAGGAGAGCGTCCGACTGGCCGAGAGCCTTGCTTCACATAGCGCCCTGATAATGCGNAACCACGGNTTCCTGACTGTCGGCGCTACCGCTGGCGAAGTTTTCATGAACATGCATTACCTGGTTCGAGCTGCTGCACTGCAAATGCAGGTAGCTGCCACAGGCCTGCCGGTAGCGCGACAAGAAGATTCTCTTTGGGACAAAGTACGCGCCCAGTACGAGCACTCTGCGCCGGGCCAGTGGGAGTGGCCCGCTTTNCTTAGATTGCTCGACGATCTAGAACCCAGTTACAAGGACTGACATCCGGGCATCTTCAAATACTTGATCCTGAATCAATACCAACCTGCTGGACCTCGAACCCGCCTAGGAGTCCAAAATGCAACAGGCCTCAACTGATGCCGCTTCTCTGGAGACGGTCAGCTTTGTCCACATGGAGGACATGACCGCAGAGGATGCAGCAATCATTGCCAATCACTACGAAGCTCACGACAGCGAGGACACTGCAACCCAGGTTCTACGGCTCCTCCACGAGTTGAAGGGCCCGACCTTCGGCTATCAGATTGATCGCTTTCGCCACAGCCTGCAATGCGCCACTAGGGCACTGCGAAACGGCGAGCCCGACGAGATGGTGGTGGCCGCCCTCCTGCACGACGTAGGAGAGCCAATTGCTCCTTGGAACCACAGCGCAGTAGCCGCCGAGATTCTTAAGCCCTACGTGGAGGCACGTACCTACTGGATCGTTCGGCACCACGGGCTCTTCCAGGGGTACTACTACTTCCACCTAGAGGGTCGGGACCGCAACGCACGTGACATCNACGGTGACCACGAATGGTTCGATGACTGCGTCACCTTCTGCCGCGAATACGACCAGAACTGCTTCGAACCAGACTACGACGAACTTCCAGTTGAAGAATTTGAGCCACTGGTTACCGAGTTCTTCGCTAACGAATCAAAAACACCAGGCTCCTAACTGCTGGATACCGCGGACCGACTCCTGTGCGTCGATTACGAAATCGACGCAACTACGGGGCGGCGATGGAGCGCTGTCACCCGTCACGCCAGATGGGCGCTACTCCAAGGACATACTGCGCTCAGGCGGCACAGACCGGTACCACCTAGAACTCATCGACGCTCTGTTCAACGTCGAAAACACCGCCACGGTGCAAGGCGTCGAAATTGAACTGCTCTTCACCGAANACNGCGACATCGGTCGCATCTCAAAATAGNCCGTCCTCGCGTGTCACAACTTGAGTCACAAAATNCACAACACCAAGCGAACTNNGGCTCGCGGGCAGCCAACCTGCCGAAGCCGCTNTTACCGCCGATNACGAGTCGTTCCGTTCCAGCCACCTCGCATCCCCAGGGGGGGAAGGGTCCAACTGGGCCGCCTCCAGAGTCACCCGAGATTCCAACCACCGCACATGGAATCACAATGTCCAGAGAGCGACTCGTAGGCTTCGCCGGTGTCAAATACGCTCGCCCTTCTCGCCGCGCTCTTCTGGGGATTTGCGGCGTTTGCTGGCGGTCAAGCGGCACGCCGCTCCCACCTGTTCTCCGTTCTCGTCCTTGACCAGATCCTCGCAGCACTGTTTTCGATTCCATTCGCCTTCTTCATTGCAGACGAATTCCTCTTAAGGGACTTCCTAATTGGTGGCGCTTCCGGACTATTCGGGTCAGCAGGGGTAGCGTTCTTCTACCTCGGCCTCCGGACCAACATGGTCACAGTTGCCCCCATAGCGGGCGTGGCAGGTGCCTTTCTGCCTTTGCTTTGGGGGCTTGCCCTGGGGGAACACCTCTCTCTCTTGCAGCTATTCGGAGTCGTGCTAGGGCTTCTCTCTATCGTCCTCGTATCCGGTTCTGNAGGGGGAAAGTTGAACCTCCAGCTTGGCCCCATAATCAACGGCGTNCTGGCAGGCATAGGATTCGGCTTCGGCTACATAATTCTCGACTACACAAATCCCAGTACGGCTCCGTGGCCAATCGCTGGCGCNCGCGTCGTGCCGGCCACTCTCATCGTTCTGGCCATTGCAAAGGCTCCATGGCCAGCAATCGCCTCCACCCNAGCACGACCGTTCATCGTGGGGGCAAGTTTCGCTGACGTTCTTGCCGCAGTCCTTTTCCTAGCGGCCCTAAACAGTGGCCTTCTGAGCATCTCCACGGTCCTGAGTTGCTTGCACCCAGCTGTAACCGTGATCCTTGCTCGTGTCTTCCTTCGTGAGCGCATATCAACTAGCCAGGGCGTTGGGCTAGTCGTCGCATTGGCGGCAATCTCGATGATTACTGCTGGCTAACTAGCTAGTGCTATCAGGGGGCCTCTGGGCGTCGGTTCCACCCTCTTCCGCGAGGAAGCGACTGCGCACGTGAGCCCATCTCTCACCACCGTCGATCGTGAGGCATTCTCCGGTCATGAAGTCGGATTCGACAAGAAAGCGCACTGCATCTGCCACCTGCTTGGCGTCCCCCCAAGTTCCCTTNAGGGTCCGTTGGGCCAGGTGCTCGATTTGTTCTTGGGTGAAGCGCGTCGCCGGAATCGTGGGCCCCAGTGCGATGGCATTGGCGCGAACTGTCGGTGCCAACTCAACTGCTAGTTGTCGGGTGAGNGCGAGAAGAGCNGCTTTGGCGACAGAGTGAGCACCTCGNTTTGGCCAAGGATTCCAAGCAGAGAGGTCGACCAAATTAATGATCGAACCGGTGCCCCGTTGGATCATCCCTGGAGCTAACAAGTTTGATAGGTGGTAGGGGCCGTGTATCACAACATCNAANGATTCGTACCACCCNCGATGGTCCNTNGTCGGGAATGGAGTGGGGGNGAATGAGGAGGCGTTGTTGACCAGAACGTCAACTGGTCCAAGATCCCGTTCGACCTGTTCAACGGCGCTAGCGCAGCTCGCTGGTTCGGTTAGATNAAGCTCGACGGCGCAGGCGTCAACCTCTCTNGTGCGGAGATCCTCCAGAGTGTTTAAGGCCTCATCATGGGAACTCCGATAGGTGATGGCGACATTGGCGCCTCCGTCGGCTAGTCCCTGCGCTATGTGCCGCCCAATGCGGGTGGCTGCGCCAGTAACNATGGCCGTGGCCCCTTTTAGATCCATCGGCGGAGTGTATGGGCCATCACGGATTGGTCGAGGTGGGAAGTAGGTTCAGTAGTTACCGGGATGATTTCAGAGCCCTGATCGGGGACGCGTAAGACAGGAACCGCCATGAGGACCTACCTAACTGGTTGGTGGTTGATAAGGATCTGGGGCCAACGGGTGGGGTCCGGCCTGTGACTCTGCCGCTTAGCGTCAACCTGATGCCGAAAGGTCCTGTGGCCGAAGTGGCCGACCTGGCGGTCCTGGCCGAACGGCTTGGCTACAGCCGTTGCTGGGTCTACGACGAAGGACTAGTGACCCGCGATGTCTACGTGACGCTGGCTGCCATAGCGCTGGCCACCGAGAAGATCCTGCTTGGACCGGGGATCACCAACCCTTATGTGCGCCACCCCGGGGTGACTGCGGCGGCTGTGGCCTCAATCGACGAGTTGTCCGGTGGCCGTGCCTTCGTGGGGTTGGGGGCCGGCGGAGGGCTGACCCTCAATCCCTTGGGTATCGACCGTCGTCGGCCCGTGGTCACCGTTGGCCACATGGTTTCGGCCTTACGGAACCTGTTTGCCGGGGAGACTGTGGACCTCGATGGTGGGGTGTTTTCGCTCAAATCAGCATCGCTCGACTTCGGTCGATCGGACATTGAGGTCATCTTGGCCGGTCGGGGCCCACGGATGGTCGCCCTTGGTGGCGAGGTCGCGGATGGATTCAACCTGAGCTACATCCACAAAGATCTACTTGGTGAACACGTGTCGACTCTTCGTTCTGCTGCACGACGTCACAACCGGCGATTCTTGATCACCTACTCAACAATGTTGGTTACCTCAGAGGAGGAGTTCCAAGAGGCTCGTGCCACTTTGAGTTTCCGGTTGGTCGATTCTCCGATTGCGGTCCGGGACCTAATAGGAATGACTGAAGCCGACGGTCATGAGATCCGGGAGGCCCTCGCTCAGGGAGGAACAGCCGTTGCGGCTGATCTGGTACGTGAGGAGTGGGTGGCCCAGTTCACGATTGTTGGTTCCCCTAGAGAAGCTGGTGCCGAACTCCGTGATCTACTTTCTCGGCAAGGGATCGACGAATTTCAACTCCCAGTGCAGAAGGCAGAGGGGGCAGCCGCGCTGATCGAACGAACGGCAGAAATGGTGGCCAGCAGCTAAGGGNNACATGACGGCCCCGGTTGTCGACGCATCTNCGACCTAACACGCCTGTGGNNCCTCCTCCCNTTAACNGGTGAAGCTTCACAAGGAGTCNGATCAGACCCCAGTCGACCGCGTAGAGCAGGGTNAACTACGGACANTCCACANAGGCGCGTTCGCAGTTTCGGGAAGNCAGCGCTCTTCGCTCTGCCTTTTCGAATTTTCNGCTGTGTGAACTCGNGCCGCCCTGTCCAAGAGTTTGGCTGTTGCCGACTAGTCGAACCTCGGATAGTCACGCTGCCAGCCGACGCAACTGGTGGATGGCCAGAGCCCCAGCAACCGCCACCATGGCACCAAGAGCCACCAAGCCTGGCCANGTCATCGACCAGGTGAGGTCGCCCAGAAATCCCTGGCGGGCAAACCGCAGCACATTGGTGACTGGATTCACTCTGGCNACGGTGTGGAGCCAGCCGTTCATGAAGTGAATCGGCACCTGGCCGGTGGACAGGAACATCAAGCTGAATCCGCAGACCTGGATCAGGATCATGGAGCGCATTGTGCGAAACCGATAGACGACTGCGAGGCCAAGAAGGCAGAACGCTGCGGCCATACCTGCCGTAGCTGCATAAACGGTCACCAGAGCAAGCAGACCGCCAGGCAACCTGAGCCCACCGAGAGCCGAGACAAGCAAAACGCCTGTGGTCGGGATTGTCGATCTCAGTGCGCTGTAGGCCATCGTCCCAACCAGGATCGGTACTCGACTGCCGGGAGTCAGTAGCAATCGATCGAAGAAGCCGTTCTCGATGTCCTCAGCAGTAGTCGATGCGCCACCCACCCCGGCAAACACCGCCCCCTGCATCGCTGCGTATACCGCCATCCAATTGAAAACATTGTCGGTCCCGTANCCCTCGACCCGGGTAAGCGANCCGAATGCGCCCGTGAAGCTCAGAACGAAGATCAGCGGCATCAGCAGCACCGGCATAATCAAGGTCGGTCGCGCCATGATGCGACGCATTCCCCGACCGCAGATCGCCGAGGCCACCATGCCGGCGTATCCCAGTTTCGTGGAGTGATCGACTGTTGCGACGCTCACGAAGAACTGAGCTTCCGGTTCAGGGCGACCACGGCCATCGTTACCGTGACAACAGAAATCGCCAACGGAACGACAAGTGCCTGTCCGACGTCTGACCACGACCATCCCTCGAGGACGAGGCGCCTAACCGGGTCGATGATCCAAGTCACNGGGTTGGCTTCAGCCACGTCGCGAAACCAGCCGCTCATCAGGTTGGTCGGGAAAAAAGCCGAACTCATGAAGATGCTCGTGAAAACCAGTGGGAACGTNGCGTTGACGGCCTCCTGGCTACCGGTGAGGATTGCCAGTACCTGNCCNAGGCCCCCAATGGCGACGACGAGAAGGACTGCTGCGGCCACCAGTACGACGGCAGCAGCCGGTCCACCGGCAATCTCGGTGCCGAACAACAGGAATATGGCAATGATGAGGACCCCCTTGGCAGTGGCCACTACTACGGCCCCGCCAAGTCGNCCCAATAGCAAAGGGAGGCGCGTGCAGGGCGAGGCCCGNAGCCGATCNAAGAANCCATTTTCGATGTCNCGNGCTAGTTCCGTTCCGGCCTCGGTCGCACCGAACGACACTGACTGNACGAGGCTGGCCGGCAGNACGAAGTCGAGGAACGAGTCGACGACTGGAAAGCCGGGCAAAAGGATGACGCGGGTGAATTGGTGTGTGTAGACGGCGGCCAGCAGGAGCGGAAAGACGATCCCCGGAATCACGTTGCCGAGTTGGCGCCACTCCGAGACAACAGANCGNCGGGTAAGGGCCAAGGTCTGGACTCCGGCGAGACGAAGTCCTGTTGCNGCACNTGCGTTCACCGTCGANGGTTCACTTTTCGGCCCCCTCGAGGCGGCGACCGGTTGCGTCGGCGAACACGTCATCGAGGCTCGGGAGGTCGAGTTCTAGGTGCGAGACGGTGACTCCGGCGTCGTCTAGGGCCCGGACTACCTCAGCCACCCGACCTGCGCCTCCGTCGAGACCNATGGCGCAGCGACCCTCCCGGGCCGGACGCTCGGGTCCGAAGCCGATGAGAACCTGTCGGGCCGCCTCGAGAAAGACCGGGTCGACGTCCACACGCAATGTCGGAGAACCAACCGTTGACTTGAGGTCTGCTGGTGAACCTTCGCGAACCAGCCGGCCGTGGTCGATGATGGCGATTCGGCCCGCCAACTCATCTGCCTCTTCGAGGTACTGGGTGGTGAGGAAGACCGTCGTTCCTAGTTCGCTGTTCAGTCGACGTACCTCCTCCCAGAGAGCAAGTCGACTAGTGGGGTCGAGTCCAGCGGACGGCTCGTCGAGGAAAAGGATGCTGGGCTCGTGCACCAGCGAGAGAGCCAGGTCTAGGCGCCTCCTCATGCCCCCCGAATAGGTCGCCACGCGCCGGCCAGCCGCACCCGCTAGTCCCACTCTCGCCAGGAGTTCCGCCCCACGATCTCTGGACTCCGACCGGGAGATGCCGTGGAGCACTGCCTGGAGTCGCATCAGTTCGTTCCCCGTCATGAGAGGGTCGATGGAGGCATCTTGCAGGGCCACGCCGATGATCCGTCGGACTGCCGCGGCCGACTTCTGTACATCGTGACCACCGATTCGGGCTGTACCCCCAGTGGGTCGAAGCAGGGTGGTGAGCATCCGCACAGTGGTGGACTTGCCGGCACCGTTGGGTCCCAGAAATCCGAAGACTTCGCCACGGGCAACAGCGAGGTCTATTCCTCCCACAGCGACCACCTCACCGAAGGTTCGTTTGAGGCCACTGGCCTCAATCACGATGTCGCCACTGAATCGTGAACCCGCGTTCCCGCCCATAGGCGGCCCTTCCTACTCGCTGAACCCCGCACCGATGCCAGACGGGGCGCGGATAAGCCAGAGCCAGGGCGAGCCAGGCCCCTGCGATCTCGTCTGCTCAAGAGGTCCTGGCTCAGATGCACCGGCCACAAGGAGGCTGCATTACCAATCACCGCCAGCACCCTCCGGTACCCCTCCGCCGAGCAAGGATTTTCGATCGTCGGAAGCTCAAAAGGACTCCCCTGGGACCTGCTACCCACTGCTAGGCCAGAGGGCGAGTGGGCTACCGTCTCCAGCAATGGTCGATACTCTCGCCTCCCATTACGGCAGCGAAGGCATCGTCGAGCGAATCCTCGATGCCCTAACCGCAGCCGGATTCGACCCAGACGCTCTGGAACCCGACGCGCTGGCTGGCGCCGACGAGTTTCACATCGGAGGCAGGTCCGGCAGCCAGTTCGTTGCTGACGCGCTCAACGTAGGCCCCAGGGACCACGTCCTCGACGTGGGAAGCGGCATTGGCGGGACGGCCCGCTTCCTCCACCGCACGACTGGCGCGCTGGTAACAGGCGTCGACCTGACACCAGAATTCGTCGATGCTGCGGAACGACTCACCAACCTGGTCGGCCTGTCGAAGGGCATCGACTATCAGGTTGGCTCTGCCACCGACCTGCCGTTCGATGAAGACTCCTTTGACGCCGTGACCATGGTTCATGTCGGAATGAACATCGACGACAAGAACACCATGTTCGCCGAGATGGCTCGCGTGGCCCGACCAGGCTCGACCATCGTGGTCTACGACGTGATGCTGACTGGCTCAGGTGAGGGTGAGATCACGTATCCGATGCCATGGTCAGACACGCCCAAGTTCAGTTTCCCGTCTCGCCAAGCCGATTACGAAGCTTCAGCGATGACTGCTGGGCTAGCGCTCACCAGTGCGGAAGACCACGGGGACTTGGCCCTCCGCTTCTTCAACGAGCCTCCATCTAGTCCACCTCCTGTAACCCTCGGTCACCTAATGGGACCCGAGATGCCGACCATGTTCGGCAACGCCAAGGCCGCCGTGAATGCCGGCCTCATCAGCCCGGTCATCCTCACC
>PAXL01000053.1 GCA_002714465.1 Gemmatimonadota bacterium
TCGGGGCCCATCGCGGATCAGCAGGGCTATGCCGCACTCGGATCGCTCGCGCTGGCAGGCTCCGGTATTCTCGTGCTTGGTGGGCTCATCGGTCTGCCGCACGTCCAGGGCAGTCCGGCACAGTCACCCAACCCGGATGCCGCAAAGCCGACAAGGCTGATCTGGCGACGAGACGTTCTGCTGCTTCTTGGGATCCGATATCTGCCAACCTGCTACTGGGGTGCGGTCACCCTCGTTCTTCCAGTCCTGATCTACCGTGCGACAGGCTCCAACACCGCGGTTACCACCTTCACCGCCCTGAGCCTTGGCATTGCGGCCTGTTTCCAACTTCTCACCGGCCGAATCTGCGACCGGCGCGGCCGCTGGGGTCCAATCCTAATTGCCGCCGCCATCGAGACGATCAGCGCGATTGGTCTCGCACTGTGGCACAACTCCGTAACCGGACTCTATATCTGGGGAATCGTCGCGGCCGCATCCGCCTGGTCCCTATCCACGACCATGCCCGGTCTGATCCAACTAATTGCAAAAGAAGAGGAGAAGGGTAAGCTCGTCGGAACCGCACACTTCGTCTGGAGCGCAGGTATGCTGACCGGCAATCTAGGTGGCGGCTGGCTTGTCGATTGGTCTCCGGATATGCCCTTCTATATGGGAGGCGTGTTCTGCCTTGCTGCGTGGCTTTGTGGGTTTGGCCTGTGGAAAGGCAGGGCAAGAAAGATAGACGCCTTTGACGGATAAACGTTTATAGAAGTCGCCCCTCTCCCGCTAGCCGGAGGGGGGGACCTAATTGGGCTCCCTGATTGTTTTTTCTCAGCCCCATCGCTAGATTTGCCTCCGATTCCGGCATGGACTTTGAACTGCCCTTCTGTGCCCTCCTGGGTCCAAGGTTTCGCTTTTGCCCGATATGAAGAGCCCGAGCCGATACTTCTCGAAAATACCGATGCCTGTTTCTATACCACAGCAGGAAGAGTCTCTTGACATACTCGTCGTCGGAGGCGGGACGGCGGGCACGATCGCGGCCATTCAGGCTGGAAGGACAGGCCTGCGGACGGGACTGGTAGANGCAGGATCNCAGCTTGGCGGAGTTACAACCACTGGCGGAGTGTCCTTCCCNGGCCTCTTCCACGCGTGGGAACGCCAGATCATCGCCGGTATTGGCTGGGAACTGGTCACAAANGCTGTTGACCTNGACAGCGGATCCTTGCCGGACATATCGGTCCGACCGGAGCGNCACTGGATGCACCAGATCCGGATCAACGGGCCGGTCTATGCAGCCCTCGCCGAAGAAGCGGCTGCGAACGNAGGCGTTTCNCTTCATTACTACGAGACACCCGTAAGTATTGAGAACACGGACAAGGGATGGCGTGTCNACACGGTCGGCAAGAACCTGTCGCGCACGATCGAGACTAAGCAGCTAATCGATTGCACTGGAGGTGCCGAAGTCGTCAACATGGCAGGCTTTTCGCGCCTGCGCGAAAAGGAGACTCAGCCCGGCACGCTGATCTTCAAACTCGGTGGCTACGACGTCGACACGCTCGATGCGGACCTCGTGCAGGAGCGATTCCTCGAAGCCTACGATGACGGNCGCCTTCANCCGGGTGACGTCAGAAACCGCGACGTCCGNTTCGTCTCGTATCTCCGAAACGGCGGCGAAAACNCTCAGCACGTTCACGACGCNGATGCTACGACTGCGGAGACTCATTCCCGAACGAATATCGCCGGTCGTGCATCACTGCTCCGGATTCTTCGTTTCGTACGCTCGCTTCCGGGCTGCGAACACGCTCGTGTCCTGAGGGCTCAGCCAGAGACCGCCGTACGTGAAACCTACCGTATCGTCGGCGACGTCCAGATCACCCACGACGATTACACATCGGGTCGGGTCTTCAAAGATGCCGTATCCTACTCGTTCTATCCGATCGACCTCCACGACAAAGACGGTATTCGACCCAAACCCCTGTCCGAGGGTGTAGTCGCGACCGTTCCGCTGCGAGCCCTGATCCCACAAGACTCCCACAACCTGCTNGTCGCTGGGCGATGTGTCAGCAGCGACCGTCTGNCCAACTCCGCGCTACGTGTTCAGGCTTCTTCGATGGCGATGGGTCAGGCTGCCGGTGCAGTTGCTGCGTTAGCCGTTCGAACGGAGAGCGATCCAAGAGACATCGCAATTGANGAACTNACCAAACTTCTCGAGGCGAACGGGGCAATTGTTCCCTCCAAAACGATCTGATGCGTCGTGTAATCGGTGTATCTGGAAAGAGTTGGAGATAATACAAATATTGCGCGCTTCTGAGACGTCTCCACTCAAAGGATATCAGGAGAAAGCATGATGGCAAAGAGGAGGGTTGCGATCAGTGCAGAATCTAAGGGTATGGCAAAATTTCCATGGATCTGACAATCAGTTGTTAAAGGCTTTCAGATGCCTCGTACCCTCGGTCGAGTCCTTACAGCCCCGCCANAGTCACCCAAGAGAGGAATTCAACTGTGTCCTGCTACACATTCAGCAAAGGCCCAGCCCTGATCGAAACACCAACCGGGATCCCCNGGCCGGGNCCCTATTACACCTGCCTCGTCACGATGGACAGCATCGANGCGTTCCCCTTCGATTACGCACTCTACTTCTCTCCCGACCACGATCCGAATGACGGGGGCATCTGGCTCTACGTCTGCAATGGTGACCCCACGGACCCCTCGAACTATCTCTCATACGAGGACGCTGTCGCGGCCGGGCATTTCGACCATCTGGACACCAGACCCACGGCCAACCCGATCTACCTCGACAACACTCAGGGAGCAGGACACACAGAAACTCCGCACGCCAACGTCGTCGATGGTCGGGTGCACCTGACCTATCACAAGAACGGTTTGGAAGGGACACAGCGAACGCTGCTGGCGCTCTCAGACGACGGCGTCAGTTTCTCAAGAGTCAACGGGGACGACGATTCGATCGTACTGACCTACGATTCAGCCAGCGGCCCCGGAGATGGCCACACGGGTTACTTTCGGTGGTCGACAAACCCGTATCCCGACATCTCGCAGAAGTATGTCGGTTACTCACTCCACGGGGGAAGCGACAACTATCACTCGGCGATTTGGGCCTCCGACGACGCCATCAGCTGGGAACGACTCGACATCCTGAACCCTATAGAAGGCTTCGCCGTCGAGGATGAGAACATGATCCTGATCTGGCACGAGATCGATCCCTCGTCGATCCGTCCTCTGGGTAACGACGAATTCGTGTGTGTGACAGGTGTGGGCAACAGAGCTTCGGGGGGTGCCGCACGCATCGTAGAGCTGTACGAAATCTTCTTGGGTGGCGACGGACGGACGGTGACCCGACAAAGCAGAANAATCCTGCCCGTTGGGTCAGCAAACGAGCTCGACTCCGAGGAACTCTCATCGCCTACATCAGTTATCATCGATGGAGAGACTCATCTGATTTACGTCGGGGCGACAAAGGAAGGCACGGTTAACACTATACTTAGCGCGAAGGGGAATCTGAACGTGGACGATCTGCCCGCTCCGCTCCCTGCGAGCGAGAGGCGGAGACACATACACGTCTAGAGAGGGATCCGATTGTGGAGATCCGACCGGAAACGGAAAACAACCTCGACCGTCTCTCTATATACAATCAGGAGATGGTCGAAAACATGGGGTGCGAAGAACTGGACGTTGGACNAGTATATCGACCGCTTCAGGCAGAAGCAGAGAGGGAAGCACTGACAGCGATCTGTTGGAGGCGGACAGTGGGCCAATCGGATACGCCACGTGGCAGCTGAAGCAGAATCACTTCGACTCGGCTCTCCGGACGGTCTTCATACGCCACTTCTACATCGATCGCCTTTACAGACGCAGCGGGAACGATCGTCAGTCTCTCGACCTCCTTTAGAAGAAGCGTTTCCCGGAAAACGTGATATGATCAGAATGTCTTGCCGACGAACCCTTCGGGCCTGGCCTTTTGGGAATCCCTAGGCTCCGAAATCTATTACAGGCCCTGAAGCGATCCACCTGAAGCCCGTAACTAACTCGTCTGAACGGCTTCTGGTCTTCCGTCTACCACACCATCCGGACGTGGATCTTACCCTGCCCGGGGGCGTCCTCCTTCGCCAAGCCATACTCGACGGCCATCAGACCCGTCCGGGTCTGTACGATCAGACCAAGTCCATACCCGGCGGCGCCCACCCACCCTGATTCCGGCACCCGGAGCAGCCCCGAATCTCCGAAAACATATGCTCTCGAACCGCGTCCTAGGTCGCGCATCCACGACAGGTTCACCCAGAACGCGTGCTCGGCCAAGAAGTGTTCCTCCATGTAACCCCGGATCGTCTGCGACCCGCCAACACGAATAAGCGCGTTCGGTCCAACTACGCCTCGTTGGGCAAGACCAGAGCCATTCGCAGACAGGGAAACCACACTTCGGCGGCCCGAAGGCACGTAGAACTCGGAATGGACCTCGTATCTTCCTCTATTGAAGGTGCGGTCCTCTGTCTTTACCCGATCCCATTTCACCGCAGCATCGGCTGCCCAGCCGTTCCTCGGAAATCTTGGATGGTCAAGTCTATCCAGTATGGCCTTCCCACCAAGTGACCAGGTGCCCTGCCGAAAACTTCCGGCCCCTATCGAATCAGGTCGTAAACTCTGACGCTCGACATCAATCGTGACTTGTGAATCCGATGCAGGTCGATACCCAACGGATGCTGACACACCCGCTTCCATATACCCAACGCGCTGCTTGAAGGCGATACCAATCGCACCATCGAATGGCTGGCTCAGAAGCCACGGTTCTCTGTACAAAATCTCCAGATCCGAGCTCTCGACGTCGGGACGCTCCCACCTGAAGGATGCGCCTCGCCCCGATCCGGCGAGGTTATCGCTCTGGAAGCAAAACCGTCCGACCCAGTCGTAGCTGCCGTCGATACCGGGTACGAGTCCAACGCCACCCTCAACCGAAGCCGACCGGGATTCCTCAACCGTATAGTGCAGCATAAACCGGCCAGTACGGGCGTCCTGTTCGATCGTTGGCTGCAACACATCCTTCAGCCACGGCAAGCGTCGAAGAGCTCTCGTCGCACGGTCGACTCGACGCTGGTCATAGAGTGTCCCGATCGACAGGCCGGCCTCGCGCATAAGAACCGATTCGTGTGTCCATTGCAAACCCGAGAATCGCACACCGTCAACTGAGACACGTTGCCCGGGTTCGACACGCCAAANGACGTTCACGTCCAGATCATCCGGGTGGACTAGAATGTCGGGTGTGAGTTCGACAAAGGGATAGCCGTTCCGTTCGAACAGCCCCAGCAATGCGTCTGCATCGGAGGACAATCGCGACCTCACGACGGGATCCCCGGGACGTACCTCGACCACGCTCTCGACCATCTTCATCGGAAAGGGCAAATCTTCTTCGAACGACACGATCGCCACCCGAGCCTGTCTACCTTCGTCGACAGAGTATCTTAGCGCGACGCCTGTCTCACCCGGACTGGAATTGGTCTTCTGGACCTCGACGTGCCAGTAGCCGAGCGCTTGGTACTCGGACAAGACACGCTGGATACCTCGCGCTTCCGCCGTCGCAGACCAGTACGATCCTGTTTGGAGCCCCAGCCACTCGCCTACAGTCGACTCCGAAACGGCCCGCGCGCCGTGAACTCGCAGGGATGAAATCCTTTGAGACACTGCACTAGCTGAACGAGTGCCAGTCAGAATCATCAATAACACGAGGACTAGTAGCGTCGTCTTCGAACCCACGAAAGTGTTGGAGAAGGCCGACATCAGAATGATGCCCGGATTTCTACGCGTCCGACGTGCAGAGCCGGTCGCTCCGGCCGTATCGTCGCATCATAGGTCATGAAAGCATCCACGTAGGCTCCAAGGCGGTAGTCGACCCCGAAACGCCATCGGTAGTTCACGCCCTTGCGGTGTCCTTGCGCCAACCCCAGAAACAGAGGAAGAGGGTCATCAGACGTCACACGGACCCAATCGAACCGGCTCGTCAGCCGTCCGCGTCCACGGAGGGCTCGTCGAAGCTCAGGACCGATCGATATACGTCTCGCGTGAAGGTCGCGTTGTCGTTCCCGATCACGCCCCCAACCGATCGTCAGACCCGTCTGCCAGCCGTCCGGTAGCCGAACCCAGTTCCTGACCTCCAAACCGCGCTCGGCGATATTGTGCGCGAAGGCCCCCTTACCCGCTCGTCGCCGAGCTCCTGTTTCTACCCGGAGTTCCGTGTCCCATCCACGGGACGGTCTGACCTTGCCCACGAAGACCCATTCGCGAACTTTTGTTCGTCCGTCCTCACTCAAACGCCGGTCTAGATCATCGGACAGCCGCGAGTCGATCCGGATCGACCCAATTGTCCTTCTGCGGAAAAGATGGAGTGTAGACCGAACAGACCGGCGAGCGGACATNAACCCTTCTTCATCTGTGAATCCTATCAGGCTGGGCGGAGCGATCCCGATACTCACGTCAGGTGAGGTCCTGCGCTCTGATTCGAGCGAAACCTCGAANGCCAGGTCTCGCAAAAGTCGAGCTCGAGAGAAGGGACCCCTCGAGAAATCCATAACCGTCCTCAGTCCAATCGACGCATCGCGGACCGGCTGAAAACTCGTGAAGAGTCCGTATATAGGTTCATAGTTTCCGGCCGTCTCTGCAATGAACTCCTCCGGATCACGCGCGCCATCCCCATCGACATCCTCCCAAACGTAGGTCCCCTCGCCATCCGGGACTTCCATATAGACGCGCTCTTGATCGGCCAGCCCGGTGCTGGACACCTGATACTGGATGTCTTGATTCACCAGACCGCTTCCTAGTCTGTGGCTGACTCTAAACCGTCCCAGGCTCACTGTCTGCCGTGGACTACCGTTTACCAGACGAGATGTCTGCCCGAAAGACCCGACGAACCGGAATCCTCTCACCGTCGTTGCCGTCAGGCTGTTCATCTGCGTCCACTCCCTTGAGCTGTCCGTCCAGGTCGCGACGAGCTGATCGACCTGAGAAACGGTCAGGCTCGACGTCAGCAAGACTCGTCCCGCCCCGACTTCTGAGACCACATCGGCTTCCCTAACCCGGATGCCTTCCGGCAGGTTGTTCGAGATGCTCGTGTAGTAGAACCGTGAACCACGGACGGCCGACCCAGCGGCGGTCTCCGACCTGANTCGTACAGTCGGGCGAAACCAGCCCAGTTTCCCTCTAACCCCGCCACTGAACCTCGACAGACGTCCACCGACTCGTTCCACCCGGTCTAAGGAAACGTTGGCTTGCCCATACCGTCCTCCATCCATCGAGGCGGAGGTTCCNAATCTGTGCCCACCGAACTCCCCACTACGGTATCCGAAGCTCGTCCCGACCGATGCGAACGAGAAAGGTACATACCGGAGTGTCATCTCCGTTTCTCGGCCCGCTCCTCGGATCAGGTTGGACTCCCATCCCCATATGCCCTCCCTCCGGATCGATTCGACACCATCGAGGGCCTGGAACGACTCCCCCACATCCCGAAGCTTGGCAGTCAACCGAACGGCACGGATCCCCGATATCCTTTCGCGAGCTTGCTCCGATTGCCACGTCAGACCGACACGTACTGCGTGGCCAATGCTCGAATTGTCTATGTTGGCGGATCGCGTCCAAGCAAACTCACCATCCAGCTGCACGCCTTCCTGCGGGCTGAACATCCCATCCACACTCGACAGAAACGCACCAGGTAATGCAGCGCCCGAAAAGGTTGTTCCCGTCGTCAGGGACGCGCCTCTCGACTCCCTCAACAGCGTCGTCCCAAAGCGTAGCTTCTCGTCACCCGTCGACATCTGGCCGCGGAGACCGAGACTCCGAATGCGGCCATCCGGATCGACAGTCTGGAACTCGGCAATCACTCGACTCTCACCCGTGATCGGCCGTCCGGGTGTGAACGTAACCAGACCTCTATCGTAATCGATCACGTAATCCAGGCTCTCACCCCGGAGTAGCTGCCGACCGTTCAGGAACAACCGTTCGCTCCCGGCCGCAATCGGTCGACCACCTGTGGACAGCCCGTAGGGTCCCTGATACCCGGCGCGTGTCTGCATCCTTCGTGAGGTCCATTCACCCTCCGCAACTGCGCCGAACAGATCCAGGTCGCCGTGATCACCTGATACCCGGAAGCGAGCGCCCTGAAGCTGACGTTTATAACGGGCAAACTCGGTTCCCTGGAAGGCAACATCCACATCCCCCAGAACGGCCGTAAATCGACTGCTCGCCACCTCAAGATGCACCCGGTCAAGATCATTGAGCGAACGTGATCGGCCCGTTGACCGAACGGGCAGGCTGCGATCGGTCAGGAAACCCTTGACACGTACGCCTTCCGAAATCATCCCTGAAACCTCCAGCCTAAGAGACTGGTTCAAGGCAGCCTCCGGAAATGTACCGACGGCGACCTGGAGTCGCTTCACGCCGGTCACCTGGAGACCACCCGATATCGNCTCNACAGCGGTCTGNCTCTTCCTTATCCGGTCGCGTTTCGGAAGGGATATGAGGACGCGTGAGGAGTCGTGCAAAGCCTCGCGGCGCCGAAAACCTGGAAGAACCTGAAAAGATTTCTGCGCGCGGATCGTAAGGATCTCGCCGCGCAGAACTGGTTCGACAAGGACAAGGGCCCCGTCGACATATGAGAGGGTATAGTCCTCGGTTCGCTTGAGAAGACGCTCGCCCAGATACACGGATTCCGATCCGCGAACAAGATCCCGCACATTCAGCGAGAATGGACCGCGCGACCCGTCACCGCGAACTTCGCGTTCGACATCGAACCCAGTTCTGACGCGTGATTCAGTTTGATAAGGAAGTGCGACGCACAAGCCCGTGAGGATCAGCCAGCCGATACGTCGCCAGTCGTGGAAGTGCATTAAGAAAGGTGCCCGTTCAGGGGACCGAGAGCAAGTGACCCGATCAGACCTCCAGAATGGCTACTTTCGCAACACGAGAAGCTTGAACTTGAGGATGCGGTGATTACCTGAATCGACGACCAGAATCTCGTCTCGATCGCTGAGTGCCAGCCCCATTGGCGTGTCGAACCGACCCCTCTCTGACCCCGGTTTTGGGCCCCCCATCCTCCCCGCGACCTCTCCGGTGACCAGATCGAAGGCGAGTAGTCTGTGTGCGCCTGAGTCCGACACAAACAGAACCCGCTTCGAACTTACGGCGACTCCAGACGGTTTACTCAGTAGGTCCTTCCCAATTTCGCGGTCGTAGTTGCCGTAGCGATCGAACACGACGATCCTGTCGTTCTCGGTGTCGCAGGCGTAGACGCGCCCCTCATCATCAACGTCCAGCGCACTCGGCCCGCGAAGCTCACNCGTCCCATACCCATATCCACCAAAGGTCCGATCCGTCCTGCTGAACGTGCTGACCTGGATCACCTGGTCCAGATCATGATCCGTCACGTAAATTTCGCCTTCAGGTGTCGAGGCGATACCTCCCAGCCGTCCCAGCGCCAGAGCGCCCTCCACGTAACGCCCTCCGACCAAAGCAACCAGCTTCAGATGCTGGCTGTAGACAGCAATGCGCTGGTTCTGGCTGTCCGAAACATAGATCTCAAGCCCCGTACCCGTCGACACACCCGTCGGCTCGTTGAACTGTCGGTCATCCCATCCGAACGCACCCACCTCCGCAAGATACCCGCCCTTGATGTTTAGCTTCACGACCCGATGGTTACCCGTGTCTGCGATCAGNAGGTTTCCCGACGGATCGATCGCCACATCACGCGGATCCAGAAACTCTCCAGTACCACTTCCCTTCACGCCATACTCAGCCACTTGCCGCATCGCCACGTGGGCCTTCTTGGCTGTGTCCTGCGCGAAAGCATTACCTAAAAGCAGCCACAGCGAGATGACTACCATTTTGTATTTTGCACTTATCAATTTGAGTTTCTATAGCTGTAAATTCGTCTTGATCGACTGGACCGCCGTCGCGATGTCCTTCTCGTTCCCAAATGCGCTGAGCCGGAAGTACCCCTCTCCGCTCGGCCCGAACCCAGACCCAGGCGTACCGACTACGTGGGCCTCGGTCAGCAACTTGTCGAAGAAATCCCAAGAGCTCATNCCGTTCGGTGTCTTCATCCAGAGGTAGGGTGCGCTGGATCCGCCAAAGACGGTCAGACCAATGCTTTCGAGTCCGCTCTTGATCGTTCCCGCGTTATTCATGTAGTAATCAACCATCTCCTTGGACAGCTTCCGCCCTTCGGGTTCCAGAGATGCGAACGCGCCTCGCTGTACGATGTTCGACGGACCGTTAAAGAAAGTGTTCTGACGACGACGCCACATCGTGTTGAGCTTGCCAGGTTCTGAATCCTCCACAATCAGATCCTGAGGAACAACGGACCAGCCGAGTCGGACACCTGTAAAGCCGTTGTCCTTCGAGAAGCTGTTGATCTCGATCGCACATGACTTCGCACCGTCGATCTCGAAAATCGTNTTCGGGAGAGCCGGGTCGGTAATATACGGGGCGTAAGCGGCGTCGTAAAAGATCACGGCCCGATTCTCGATCGCATAATTCACGAACGCCTTGAGCTGCTCTTTCGAGCCCACAGCACCCGTCGGGTTATTCGGGCAACAGAGGTAAATCAGATCGACCTTGTCGCTCGGGACATCCGGAAAGAAACCGTTGGCCTCGGTGCAAGGCATGTAGAGTAGTCCCTGATACTGACCTTCCAGGGCCTCACCCGTACGTCCTGAGATCACGTTGCTCTCGACATAGACGGGGTAGGCAGGATCCTGGACGGCGATCACACAGTCGTGCGCGAAAATAGATGACACGTTCGCCGAGTCCGACTTGGCGCCATCGCTCACAAAGACCTCCGTTGCGTCTAGCGATACACCATGATCTTCATACTTCTTCGCGATCGCCTCACGCAGATCCAGATCACCCTCTCCATCACCGTATCCGGAGTAGGTATCCGGGCTTGCCAACCGATCCACCCCGTCGTGAAGACCCTCGATCACTACATCCGTCAAAGGCTCCGTCGTATCTCCGATCCCGAGCCGCATAACCTGAACGCCGGAGTTCTCCTCCGTAAACTGCGCCGTCCGTCTGGCGATCTCCGGGAACAGGTATCCCGCAGCCAGCTTGTTATAGTTCGCGTTGATCCTAGCCATTTTTCCTCCTCTCCCTTCATGATCCTGAGCGTAGCGAAGGCACCGTTCTGAGCCTGTCGATGAGATCTATCCGTAGNCTGTACCATCCTCCCCGCCCTTCCCAACAAAAATACCGCCCATCGGTGTGATCCGAACAGGCGGCATCAAACAACAACTCGCGAAGAACCTAGACCTCCATGATCTCGGCTTCCTTGTCCCTCAGCATTTCGTCAATCTTCTTCACGAAGTCATCTGTCAGCTGCTGCGTCTGATCCGTCCCACGTTTCGCAGCGTCCTCCGGGATCTCGCCATCCTTCTGACCCGACTTTAGCAGATCGTTCGCATCGCGGCGATGATTCCGGACGGAGACCTTACACTCCTCGCTCATCCCATGAACAACCTTCACTAGCTCCTTTCGCCGCTCCTCTGTCAGCTGAGGAATCGGCAGACGAACCACGTTCCCGTCGTTAGAAGGCGTTAGGCCNAAGTTGGACGACTGGATCGCCTTCTCAAGCTCGGGAATCACTGTCTTGTCGAACGGCTGGAGGACNACCAGACGNGGTTCCGGAATCGTCACGCTGGCAACTTGGTTCACNGGAACTTGAGAGCCATAATACTCGACGCGAATCATATCCAGCAACGACGCGTTTGCACGCCCAGTCCGAACAGTCGCGACTTCACGATGAAAGGCGTCCACGGCTTTGTCCATCTCGCGCTTAGCTTCCGCAAGAATCTCATCTACCATGGNATTCCCTCCTGTGGTCGTTTGACTTNGATCAGCTCTCGTCNCCGAGCACAAAACGTTCGAAGCGTCGAATCGTCACGTTCTCTCCGCACTTCGCTATCAGCTCGGTCAGCAGATCCTGGACGGTCTTGTCCGAATCCTTCACAAAGATCTGTTCAAGCAGGCAGACCTCCTGATAATACTTGTCGACACGTCCGTCAACGATCTTGTCGACGACCTGCTCCGGCTTGCCCTCTTGAAGGGCCTGTTCCCGATAGATGGCCTTCTCCTTTTCGACCAGCCCAGCGTCGAGGTCTTCCCTGCTCACGACGATCGGAGCGGAGGCGGCGATGTGCATCGCCACGTCCTTCACAAATCCCGTGAACTCATCGGTGCGCGCCACGAAATCCGTCTCAGAGTTGACCTCGAGCAGCACGCCCAGCTTGGCGCCCGCGTGGATGTAAGCTTCGATCACGCCCTCCTTCGCAGCTCGCCCTGCTCGATCCTGAGCCTTCGCGATACCGCGTGTACGAAGGATCTCGATCGCCTTNTCCATGTCGCCGTCGGCTTCAGTCAGCGCCTTCTTGCAGTCCATCATCCCGACATTGGTCCGTTTACGCAACTCCTGGACCTCGCTTGCCGTAATTGCCATCTTCCGCCCTTTCCTCTTCAACCTTCCGAACGCCCCACCTAGTCGTCCGTACTGTAACACATCTCAATGCGTCTCGATTTTAATCGTTGTTCGACTCTTCCACCGGGATCTCTGTGATCTCCGGGCCAGCCGGAATCTCGGCCGGGCCGGCAGGCGCCTTTTCGGTCTGCTCTTCCTTGTCCTCACGCGCGCTCCGACCTTCGAGCACGGCGTCGGCCATCAGCTTAGTGATCAGTGTGACCGACCGGATCGCGTCGTCGTTCGCAGGGATCGCGTGATCCACGTCTTCCGGGTTGCAGTTCGTGTCGACGATCGCTACTATCGGCACCTCCAGTCGACGCGCCTCTGCGGCGGCTATACGCTCTTTCTTGATGTCGACGATGAACACGAGACCGGGCAGCCGTCCCATATCGCGAATACCACCGAGGGACTTCTGGAGCTTTCCACGCTCACGTTCCAGACGGATAACTTCCTTCTTGGTAAGCCGCTCGTAGGTTCCGTCCTGGCTCATTTTGTCAAGCGACTCGAGCCGCCGGATACTCTGGCGGATCGTCTGGTAGTTCGTGAGCATACCACCGAGCCAACGTTCGGTCACGTGGAACTGCTCGGCGCGCTCGGCTTCACGACGCACCACATCCTTGGCCTGTTTCTTCGTCCCGACGAACAGGATAGGCTGACCGTTCTCTACCGCCNTACGTACNATCTTGTAGGCCTCCTCAATCTGCTTCAGCGTTTTCTGCAGGTCGAGGATGTAGATCCCGTTCCGCTCGGTGAAGATATACTTCTTCATCTTCGGGTTCCAGCGACGGGTCTGGTGACCGAAATGAACGCCGGCCTCCAATAGCTCTTTCATCGATACGACTGCCATGCGAATCTCCTTCGGGTTACCCCTCTGCACCCTTCANCTCGGTTACCGGACCAGACTTCTGCCGCACCTTGCGACGTCAGACTGCACCCACCGGTCCGATCGGGGCACACGTGAATTCGGTCTCCACCGTGAGCCGATGGAGACCGTTGGTGAAACGTAAATGTCTTCGGGACTAGCGCTTCGAGAACTGGAAGCGGCGACGAGCACCAGGGCGTCCCGGCTTCTTGCGCTCGACCTCTCTCGGGTCGCGTGTCAGGAGACCGTAGTCCCTAAGCGACTGCCGATACGCTTCATTAGCCTCAAGCAGGCTGCGCGATACACCCAGCCGGATCGCGCCCGCCTGACCGCTCAGTCCACCACCCTTGGCGCTTGCGACCACATCGTAGGTCCCGATCGTCTCAGTAACCTGCAGAGGCTGCTCGACCATCATCACGAGCACATCCCGTTTTAGGTATTCGGTCGCGGACTTCCCGTTCACCGTGATCTTCCCGTCACCAGGCATCAGTTTTACGTGAGCGGTGGATTCCTTGCGACGGCCAGTGGCCGATGCGAGTGGTTTGTTCAAGAATCGTCCTCCTGCNGATGAGCGACCTAAATGTCGATCGCCTCCGGTTGCTGGCTGGCGTGGTTATGCTCCGAACCCGCGTAGATCCGGACCTTCTTCATCATATTCCGTCCCAGCGCGTTCTTCGGGAGCATCCCCTTGATCGCGCGCTCGAGCGCATACTCTGGACGGGTCTCGAGAACCTTCTCCAGCGTCCGNTTCCGCAAGCCGCCAGGATAACCGCTGTAGTTGGTGTAGATCTTGTCCTGCAGCTTGTTACCGGTCACGCGGATCTTCTCCGCATTGATGACGATAACGTGATCGCCTGTATCAACGTGGGGTGTGTAGATCGGCTTGTGCTTACCCTTCAGCAGCCGAGCCACTTCGCTCGCGAACCGTCCGAGAACCTTTCCATCGGCGTCCGCCACATACCACTTGCGTGTGACTTCGGCGGACTTTGCGCTGATTGTCTTCATCCCGAATCGAGCCCCAGGGAGGGCCCCCTTTCCGTATCNAAATGACTNCCAGATGCACCGCGCACGCGAAACGAGCTAGATTGAGCCTCGAAACATATAAGATACCCTAAACGATGTCAAGCAAGGATGTAAGCAGAGATACGGCGGCATACAGCGCTTCAGAGGGCTATTTCTCGCTTGAGGCGGTGACGCCTGTAGTCTCGCGAATAGTCCGAAGAAAGGCCTTCAGATCGACCTGATACGGTCCCTCGGACGCGGGTTTGTGTAGTGCCCCGTCGGGAATCGGGTTTGTCCCGTGCTGGAGATGCACGCGTCGACCCTTCTCGCTGGATGTGACCCGGTAGCAGCCCTGCCCAAGCCCAACAGGCCAAGGAGACCCGATTCCGTCAGGTCCAGAAAGGAACAGGACGGTCTCGCGACCAGGCGTGAAGCTCGGAATGCCAGCGACGTGGACTCGCCTGCCGTCGAGCTGTCCGCCCGGAAGCAGGATCTCGATCTCCTCACCGACCTCACCCTTCACCCCTTCCATCACGCGAAATCGTGTTCGCATCCGGATACCTTCGGCGGTCTTGACCGGCTCGGATTCGATACAGGCCACATGCGCGACCTTCGCCGATGTCTCACAAAGAGAATCGAATGAGAACTGGACAACCGTC
>PAXL01000054.1 GCA_002714465.1 Gemmatimonadota bacterium
TCTTCACTTCCTCTCCGCGGAGAACGGGACTCAGGTCAAAGGAGTCGCCTCCTGCGGATTCGGGCATCTGCTCGCCAAGAAGGCCGGCCGTCGTCGCAAAAACGTCGGCAAGCGTTATCATCTGATCGGACTCACTTCCTGCAGGTACCTTTCCGGGCCAGCGGACAATGAAGGGCACCCGGAAACCGCCTTCGTAGTTGCTACCCTTGTATCCGCGAAAATCGCCGTTGGTTTTGTGTCCGAACTTCGTCCTCGCATCGGTCTTCGCGCTCTTCGCCTTCTCCTGCACATCCTGAGAAGCATCCCTCAGGTTCAGAACCTTCCCAGCATTGCGAACGTCGTTCCGCTGCCCGCCGTTGTCGCTCGAGAAGACCAGGATCGTATTGTCCGCCAGGCCGAGATCGTCGAGAGCATCCGAGATCTCCCCGACGTGATAGTCTAGCTCATTTATGTAGTCCCCGAGCTGCCCGATCTCGCTTGTCCCGCGGAACTGGACGGCCGGCGTGATGTGGGTGTGCGTCGCTACGAGCGCAAGGTAGACAAAGAACGGCTCGTCTCGATTCTCCTTCATAAACTCGATAGCCTTACCCGTGAGCGTTGAATCTACCTCGTCGTCGTAGCGAATCTGCATCAGCTGTTCGTGAGTGGGTTTTCCGGCCAACTCGGTCACACTGTCCTTCAGCCAGAGCAGCCTGTGGTTCTCGACGTAGGTCTTCCAGCCGTCGTTATGGTTCGTCGGCAGCCCGAGATGGTAGTCGAATCCGATATCGTTGGCGCCCGGCTTGATCTCACCCGCCCAGTTGGCAATCGTCTCCTTCCCAAACCCCAGGTGCCATTTGCCGATGTGCGCGGTGCGGTATCCCTGCTGCTTCATGAACCGCGGCCAGGTCATCTGGTCCGGACTTATCGTCAGCGGCGTGTAATACCTCGCTGGCTTGTCTCTCAGGGGACCACGACACGGGTAGGCGCCAGTCAGCAGTGCGTAGCGTGAAGGCGAACAGACCGCACCCGGGGCATAGGCCTGGGTAAACCGCATCCCTTCGCTCGCCAGCTTGTCAATGTTTGGAGTTGTGACCTTGGTTTTCTGGTAGTAGCACTTGATGTCACCCGTGCCGACATCGTCGACAAGGACAAATACCACATTCGGCTTCTCGGCTTCCTTCGCATCCAGACGGGTGAAGAACACGATCAGAAGAATCACGATTGCTTTCAGGAATCTGGTATTCATCGAGAGACTAGGCTCCACAAACTTTGAAATCTCGGAAGGTAGTGAGGCGGAAAGGACAACTATGCACACAAATCCTGAGTTAGAATGAAACCGCGATAGACAACTTCTTGATCACCGGTGCGGGTGGACAGTAAAAAAGCTGGTGTCAATTCAGTATTCGCCGACAACTTGCGTATTATGGTGTGTTGCATAGCTAAGCTGTTTCTGGCCTTTGCCAATCAAACAAAAACCGCAGTCCGAGGAGGAAACATTGACCGATACACTCCCCAGCGTGTTCGTTATCGGCAGTAGCTTGACGTTGGCCATGCATCCATACATGCAGATGATGTGTCAAGGTCGTCTCGCATACTCCCGAAAGGGCGAGGAACCGGATGAGATTGCGCTGGCACTTCGAGATCTTGATACCCCTCAAGGTGCAGCGGGTGGCGATTCATCCATGGTCCTCGCATATCTTTCGGAGCTTGAGCAGACAGATTCCTTTCATCCGGATATAGTTCTACTTGCTACCGGTGGTCACGACCTGCGCAAAAACGTGGAACTTGGAACCTATCAGGTTCCAATAAAGAATTTTTGTAAGAATCTCGAGTCGATTGTGCAGTGGTTCACGGCTCGATCGATCAAGCTGGCCTGGATGCGCATCGGCCCTTTGGACGAGAAACTTCACAACAGTCGAGCGAAATCCTTTCACCGGTATGAGATTGACGTCGATGCCTATAACCAAGCCGCTGAAGAGATCCTGAAACGATACACGGTTCACATTCTTGACTTTCCTGGCTTCACACGTGGCTTGGGCAAGCTTGAAGATATCGTATACGACCACGTCCACTTCAAGGACGAGATCGTTCGCCAGCAAGCAGCATACGTAGTCGGGTTCCTTGAAGGTCTTGCGCCGGGAAGTCGTTAAACACGCTTACCCCCACTCTCCTCTGAACTTTTTAACCTTAGCATCCCGCTACCGCCGGACCACAAAAATTTACTTAAACGAGGTGACGGATGACAAAAACGTTATCTGTTAATTTGCAAAAAGAGATGTTCGGGAGCCTTGCCAAGCGAATAGTCGATTACGGGGACCTCACAGTAGATACATTCCTCTACCCATCCGGCGTTGAAGCGCTGGAAATTCGGAACTCACTCGGGGGAATTACGGTCCTACCATACCACGGTCAGCAGATATGGCGATGCGGATTCCACGGACGCGAGCTGACGATGCGCTCCATCTTCGACGAGCCGACGGGTTCACGTAACTATCTTGAGAACTATGGCGGTTTCCTATTACACTGCGGCGCGACGGCGATNGGCGTGCCCTCCNCATCTGACACCCATCCCCTGCACGGCGAGCTTCCCAATGCGCCCTATAGTTCGGCTGTAATAGTTGCCGGAGAGCGTGATGGCGTTGCATATATTGCAGTGAGCGGCCGATATGAACACAAAGTGGCCTTCAATNTTCACTATCTTGCCGAACCCACTATCTCCCTTGAGTCGGATTCCAGCGTGGTTGACGTCGAGATGAATATCAAGAACCTGAGGGGAGAAACGATGCCCCTTATGTATATGATGCATATGAATCATAATCCCGAAGACGACGCGGAGCTTTACTACAGCGCACCGAAAACGGACGGGGCGGTTCGGCTCCACAACAGCGTTCCGGAACACATAAAATCCGAGGGCATCGAGGATCTGAAAGCCTTTATGGACCGTCTCGAATCTCAACCCGATCTTCATCACACGTTATCCGCCGATCTCCCCCTGGATCCGGAAGTAGTTTTTTCGATCGATTACGAGGCGGACGCCGACGGATGGGCCCATACGCTCATGAGATATGTGGATGGACAGGCGGCCTACGTCTCGCACCGACCCGACGAATTGCCGGTTGGAATCCGGTGGTTATCGCGAAAGGCGGACGAAGAGGCCGCGGGTATCGTGTTGCCGGCGACCGCGGAGCACAATGGCTATACGGCGGAGCTCGAAAAAGGGAACGTGAAATATCTATCCCAGGGAGAGAGCAGGACGTTTCACGCAAAAACAGGCGTGTTGAGCCCTGAGATGGTCGATCCGGTTATCGATCGAATCGAATCTATTCTTGAGTAGATCTCGAGGAGCCGAGTGATGTCGCAGAAGACCTTCTCAGACGTCGNCCTTCGGCATTACGTGCAAAATGGGTTTATCGTCCGGCAAACAGACCTTCCACCAAGCTTCCACGCTGGCATCTGGCAACAAGCTGAATCCATCTTCGGAGCGGAGGGCAACCCGCGGAACGAGATCTACCCGCGCATTCCCGAACTCATCACCGTCTTTGATCAGCCCGACGTGAGATCTGCGCTTAGTGGTGTCCTCGGCGAAGGCTACATCATGCATCCACACCGGCACTGTCATCAGACGCCCCAAGGCAAGGACGCTCAGCGGAACCACAAGGACAGCTACCCGGATGATGCGAATGTCCGGCATCACCGTAGTCGCTGGGCCATGGCATTCTACTATCCGCAGAACGTAGACGTTGAGATCGGTCCAACAGCTGTGACACCCGAATCTCAGTACTTTACCGAGCCAGAAAGCCTCGATGCACTGGAGGAGAAATCTGTCCTCGGGCGAGCGGGCACGGTTGCGATTGTACACTTCGACATATGGCACCGCGCATANCGAAACATTACGAGCGGCAATCGATACATGATGAAGTTTCTGTTCTGCCGAACGCGCGAACCAGATCACATACTGAGGAGAAGCGCACCTCCCGAATTCGAGTCGCTACCCACAGTCTGTGATGATCTTTGGCGATGGTATTCCGGACAGGACACCGGGCCACAAATGGACGCCTCAAGTCAAGAACTNTGGTCGGGATCAGAGCCGGAACACATTGAGGCTTCATACAGGCTGGGAAGATCAGGGCAGGTCGAGGCGTTGATGGAACATCTGTTCGAGGAGGCTGCAGCAAAGCGTGAACGAAACTNGGNCCCNCGCCACACCAACCTTGCGCAATTCGATTCGTCCTACGGACTGGTGGCCGCGGGCTCCAAAGCCGTTCCCGCAATCAAGAAAGCCGTGGANTCCCAGGATGAGGCCGTTCGCGCCGCCGCCGTGGACATCCTAGGTGACATCGGACAAATGGCCGGAGCGGCGGTTCCTGACCTGATCGACGCCCTGGAAGACGATTCCGAATGGGTCCGAAGAAATGCGACCGAGGCACTCGGAAACTTGGCAGCCGAAGACGCGTCTATGGCGCTCGGCGGTCGGTTGGATGATGAGAGTGACCGCGTTCGCCACAACGCTGCCCTTTCACTGATTAAAGTCGGGAAACCAGCAGAGAAGGTTCTTCCCGAGTTGCGAACCGCACGAGATGACGGAAACCGTTATGTTCGGGAAATCTCACGTCTCGCCTGTGACCGTTTGATGCGCTAGATGGATTTGTCACCGAACTGAGTTTGACCCGCCAGTCTCTTCTCCTTTCCTTCAATTGCCAACTCGTAGTCTATCTCACTTCTCCCGAAATCTTCGTGAAACTAGCCCTCATCTCCTACAGCCATCACGGTCTTGGCATAGCGCGAACCGCGCGTGAACTCGGTCACAACATCGTCGGCGTTGCCGAAGCAGAGCCAGATCCGCTTGCCCAGCTTGTAGCCGAGTTCGGCTGTCCCGGCTTCGCCGATGCTCGCAGCTGTCTGGATGGGTGTCAGGCCGACGCGGTCCTTGTATGTGGCACACACGTCGAGATCCCAAATCACATTCTAGCGTGCATCGAAAGACACCTCCCCTTCCTGGTAGACAAACCCTTCGCCGACTGCGCCGACCGGCTTCGACCCGTCGCGGAGGAAGCCACTAGACTCGGCGTTCCCAATGCGCTGGCCCTCCCAAATCGTGCCACACGTCTAACCGAAATTGTCCAGCGTATGCGAGATGATGGATCGCTCGGCGACCTCGTCCTCTATGGTAGCCGCCTCTGCAACGGTTCTCCTGCTCGCTACGATCCGACCCCATCTTACTGGCACAATAACTCGACTGTTTCTGGCGGGGGCTGCTGGGCGACGGAATCTTCCCACGGTATCGACACATTCCTCCAGTTTAGCAGTGACAGCCCTTGGGAGGTGATCGGAGCTGTGCTGTCGAACTCGCTTCACGAACGATCAGTCGAAGACAGCGCCATTGGAATGATCCGGACCGAGACAGGGATAACCGGTGTGATCGAGACAGGATACACGTTCCCACCCGGTGGATGGGGCGGCGATCACTTCTTTCGCTTCGTCGGCACCAAAGCTCAAATTTTTCTGACATACAACGAGAAGCACGAGCACATCATCAGCGTGCATACACGGGATGGGGTGACCTTCTCCAAGGACATTGACCACAGGACCCGGATGCGCGCCATTATCGAAGCCGGACTGGCCGCCGTTGGAAGCGGACAGACATTCGATCCTGACATCACTCAGGCTGTACGGATCCTTGAGATCCAAGACGCGGTCTATGCACACGCACGTCAAAGCGGTCTGACCAACGGACCCCATCCGATGGATCCACCGCCGGCACACTAAAGCCTTACCGGAGGAATTATGAGTGATCTAAACGTGGGAATCATCGGCCTTGGTGGCATTGCCAAAGCGCACTGCACAGCGATCGGTACGCTCGAAAACGTGAATCTTGCTGCTGTGGCAGACCTTGAGGAGGAGAACCGTCAGCGATATGTGGGTGAGTATGATATACCAAAGGCCTATTCCCATCACAGTAAGCTATTGGAAGACGACAGCCTTGATGCCGTCGCAGTGGTCAACGGACATCAATTCCATCATCAGTTGGTGGTCGATGCCTGCAACGCCGGTAAGCACGTCCTTGTTGAAAAGCCCATGGCGCTCAACCTCGAGCAGTGCGACGCCATGATTCAGGCGGCCTCAGACAACAATGTGAAACTCATGCTAGGCTACACCCAGCACTATTACGGAACGAGCCTGAAGGCCAAAGAGATCCTGGATTCAAATGAACTAGGGCCAATCATGACCGCCATCACCTACATGGCGAAGAACTGGAGCTATCCGGGACGTCGTCCTCAATATCGCAGCCGGTATCACGGCGGAGGCATGTGGCTAACCAACGGTGTGCACGTTGTCGATCGACTCACGTGGGTGATCGGTTCTCAGGCCCGCTCTGTGTCTGCAGTGGTCGGCAACTACGCCCATTATCAGGCTGCCGACGACTCTACAACCGCCTTTGTTCGCTACAAGAATGGTCGTGCAGGCGTAGCCGTCGCGTCTGGCTTCGCCGACGGCGGACCGAGCCACGAGTGCCACGTCATTTGTACGAATGGTTCGCTTCGCTTCTCACAGCATGGTGAGAAATTCGTCAAGGTCGGGAAAGACAATGAGTGGAAGGACATAGCTTTCGACGATCCACCCGCAGAAATGCACCATGAGTGGGCCGCCTTTGCAAACGCCATCATCAACGACCTCGAGCCACCGACAAACGGTGTCTGGGGTCGTCACATCATGGAAATCCTGTTCGCTGCCGAACGTTCCTCGATGACAGGCCAGGAAGTCATCCTCGAGTCAGGCAATGGTTGGACCATCCAGGAATCGGGAACGTCGATCGCAACAGAGCACGGGGGTGGATGGTAGCTGTCATCCACGCGGTGCAACAGGTCACCCTGAGCGTCGTCGAACGACGACTAAGAATTAGAAAGGACGGCTTCGTAACAAGGAACAAGAAGGCTTCCCTGTCTCTAGTGTAGTCTTACGGATAGTCCACGCTGATCTTCGACTTCGCTTTCCACCAAAGTAGAAATCAGCAATCCCTTGTTTCCGCACCGCCATACCGTTTCCTCCCGTAAACCCATCTTGTGAGTCGTGAGAAAAAACAGTTTAAGCAACCTTTTCACAACCACGCCTGAGAGAACCTTTAGCGATCTCATTTAGCATTGTTGAAGCTATGAGACCGCTTAGTATGGGAAACCCCGACATTTACGTCGGAGAGAACCTGAGCATTTCACTTCTGGGTTAGGGCCAAGGGTCCTTGCCTGCAGCAAACTGCGCTATTAGCACCGCTTTAGAATTCCTACGAAAAACGGACAGAGGAGTTCGATAGCAGATATCAACTCCCTCTGTCCGTTTCGATTTTATGGTCGGGGCGATAGGATTTGAACCTACGACCCCCTGCTCCCAAAGCAGGTGCTCTACCGGGCTGAGCCACGCCCCGACCTCTAGATCCAAGTGGCTTTAAAGTCTCAAAATCGTCTCCCGACGGCAAGTGTATTCCATCCGATACGACCCTTCCGCAAGCCTTGCGACCCTGCCAGAATCCGCTTATCGTTGCCATCCGCATCTTAACTTTGGGAACCGATGGCACGAAAGACAATCCTGATCGTCGATAATAAGCTCGAAGTGCTCAACGCCGTCTCGACGCTGGTCAGTCACAAGGAGTATGACGGTGATGCTCGCGGCGAGCAGGCACTCAGTATCCTGGCGCGGCCTACCTTCGACCTGGTCGCCAAAATCCAGAGGTCAGTCGTCGGATCCCACCTGTCTGATGTCTGACCAGACTCTAACCGGGTCGAGTGCCCCACCGAACGAAGCCCTTCTGGCCCGCATCCGCGAAAGCCTGCGAGTTGACGGCTACGCCTATCTGGGTCCGATGCTGTATGCCGCCGAGGTCTCTGCGCTCCGAGACGCCATGGAACGCAAATGGCACGACAAGGCAATCCGCGAAGACGAAGTGGGCGACCACATCCGTCGGAGCAGCATGATGCGGATGTTCGAGTATGATCGATCTTTCCGGGATCTGATCGTGCGCGAACCCTTCCCGACCATCGCGGAGACTATTCTGGGTGATGACTGCCATCTCATGTCTCAGAACGCCCTCTACAATGACCCGGGCGTCGGAGGCGGCTGGCATCTGGATGACGTCTGCCAGTATCCCGTCCCCGATGACGCTGACGGTCACGACCCTGATTGCCCGCCACCCTGCATGGTCCTCCAGATTTTCACCCCGCTCACTGACGTGGACAACGAAGATCGGTCTCCGACTCAGGTCGTACCCGGAAGCCATCTGGCGGGTCGAAAGCCTCGCCCCGGTGAGGACAATCCGACATTTCGCGATCGGGGACCTGTCTCTATCTTGGCCAAAGCGGGCGACGCCTACTGCTTCAACAATCAGGTCTGGCATCGTGGTCCCGTGAACACAACCGACGAACCGCGTCTGCTGGCGGGCGCCACCTACAGCCGAAGAATCATCGCGCAGCGGTTTTACCCGTTTATCGACTATCAGATGCCGAAACACGTATGGGAAGGCGCTGGTCCACGACTGCAGCGTATGCTTGGGCGGCATAAGAAGGGCGCTTATGGCTAGCAGGGGGCGAGGAGCAAGTGGGAGAAAATCGATCCCCCCTGCCCCCAAACTCCCCTGCGATGTCTCAAAAACGGATAACGAATTGAGCAACCCCATCCTCATTATCGACGGCCATTTAGATATGGCCTTCAACGCGCTGTATAAGCGGCGTGATCTGACACAGCCGGTTCAGGTCCTGCGTGAGCGGGAGGATCCGATTCGAGGAGATGTGTCGCAGCACGCGGATTCCCTGGAGCGACGAACCGGACCCTGGCCGCAAAAGGCGGCGACGGTCACGGTGACGCTGCCGGAGATGCGCAAGGGACGTGTCGGCATCATGCTGACGACGGTCATGGCGCGGGTGCAGGCGCCGACGGCGGCGACGCATAACTCGGTACGCACGCAGGCTGTCGCTCACGCACGAGGGCGCTCACACCTTCATTATTATGAAGCGCTGGAGCGTGAGGGTGAGATTTTCTGGATCAAGACAGCAGACGACCTGGACAAGTCGGTCGCAATGTGGGCGGATCCGAAGGACGACACGCCTATCGGGCTGATCCTGACGATGGAGAGCGCGGATCCGATCCTTGGTCCGGACAATGTTGCGTTTTGGGCGGAGGCCGGCCTGAAATCTGTCTCTCTGACGCATTTTGGCGCGAACACCTACGGACACGGAACCGGCACCGTTGGCGGTCTGTATCCGCCGGCCTACCCGCTGATGGATGCGCTGGCTGAGACCGACATCGCTATCGACCTGAGTCACGCGTCCGACCTGGCCTTCTGGCAGATTCTCGACCACTGGAAGGGGCCCGTCCACGCCAGTCACTGCAATTGCCGCGCACTCGTGCCCGGTCAGCGTCATCTCTCGGACGACATGGTCAAGGCGATCACCGATCGCGGCGGCGTTATCGGGATGGTCTTTGCCGAGCAGATGCTGAGCCCTTTCTGGAACTGGGACAACCCGTCGACGCACTATGCGAACTCGACACGGCCGATGAAAGCCGCGATCGCTCACATCGATCATATCTGTGAGCTGACGGGCAGCACGGATCACGTGGCGTTCGGGACGGACCTCGATGGAGGTTTCGGACGGGAACTGTCCCCTATCGATTACAACACGATCGACGACCTTCAGACCTTCTTGGATAACCTGCGCGATCATGGGTATGCGGAAAAGGACGTCGAGAAGATTGCGAACGGGAATCTGATACGGTTCTTCAAAACAGCGTGGAAAGGCTAGGAACCACAGATGAACACAGATAAACACGGATGGGTCTTTCTCCGGGTCACTGCTGGGTCGGACCTTTCGGGTAAACCTGAGTTCGGCACCATCTTGCTTAGAACTGATTTGTGTCCATTCGTATCCATCTGTGGTTGCATCTGATTTGAGCAAACGACTTATCATAGACAGCCACTTGGACCTTGGCTTTTCAGCGATCCAGGTGAACCGGGATCTGACGCAACCGGCGTTGACGGTGCGGATTCACGATTCTGAACCCGTTACGCGGAGTTTTGGGAGCTGTACGACTACGTTTCCCGAGCTGCGGAAGGGACACATCGGGATCGTGTTCGGGACGGTGATGTCCAGGACGGATGCGAACGACGAGTGGACGAAGACGGGGATGTATGTCCAGTCCCAGTGTCACGGCGTCGGGATGGGGCACTACGCGCTCTACGAGACGATGGAGCGTGAGGGCGAGATTCGGTTTATCCGTTCGGCTGAGGATCTGGACGCGTCGATCGAGGCCTGGAGGGATCCGGCCCCGAATGAACCAATCGGACTGATGCTCGCGATGGAGAGCGCCGACGCGATCATGGATCCGGATCAGGTGGCGGAATGGTATGAGCGCGGTCTCCGGATGGTCAGCATCCAGCACTACGGCGTCAGTTCGTATGCGCACGGGACGGGAACTGAAGGCGGGCTGCTGCCACGAGCCAAACCGTTGCTCGACGCGCTCAAGGAAGCCGGGATCATCGTCGACCTGACACACACGACGGATCAGGGATTCTGGGAGACGCTCGAGGCGTATGACGGCCCTGTGTGCGCATCACACCACAACTGTCGCGCGCTCACCCCGGGGCAACGTCAACTGACGGATGACATGATCAAGGCGATCGCCGAACGCGGTGGGGTCATCGGCGCAGCCTTCGACGTGTGGATGCTCGACCCGAACTGGCAACGTGAGGTCCCCTGTTACGAACAGCGTACCCAGGCCACGCTTGAGACCGTGGTCGACCACATCGACCACATCAGTCAGCTGCTCGGAAACTGCAATCACTCGGGTATCGGGACGGATCTGGATGGTGGGTTTGGTCAGGAGCAGTCGCCGAACGACCTGAATACGATCGCGGATTTACAAAAGCTGCCGGACATACTCGGAAATCGTGGATATTCGGAAGCGGATATCGATAGGGTGCTGCACGAGAATTGGATTCGCTTACTGAAATCTTGTTGGTAGTTATTCCAGCGAAGCTTGCCCTGGACTTGAGCCGGGAGCAAGAATTCAGCACCTGCTGAATGTAAACCTTACACAAATTTTCAGTTAATGGATCCCCGCAGGCGCGGAGATGGCAGCTTATGCGACCTAATATCATTCTCATAACGACCGATCAGCAACGAGGCGATTGTCTCGGCTGTGATGGACACTCCGTAATCGAGACGCCGTATCTGGATGAGCTGGCGGAAGACGGGGCTCGGTTTCCGCACGCGTATACGTCTGTGCCATCGTGTACACCGGCCCGAGCGGGGATTCTGACCGGTATGGATCAGTGGAATCACGGGCGGCTGACGATGACGGGTGCGGATCCGCTGGAGTATCCGGCGACGTTACCGGGTGAGTTGGCGAAAGCAGGCTACCATACGCAGGCGGTCGGCAAGATGCACTTCGCGCCGCAGCGCCGGCTTTACGGGTTCCATAACATGGTGCTCGACGAGAGCGGGCGGCGTGAGGGCGACTTCATCAGCGACTACCATGAGTGGTTCGACGAGAACAAGGATGGGCCCTACGGGTATCGCGACCACAGCGTAGACTGGAACAGCTGGATGGCGCGGCCGTCGCATCTTCCTGAGCATCTTCATCCGTCGTGGTGGACTGCGTCGGAAGGGATCAAGTTCCTGAAACATCGCGATCCGACGAAGCCGTTCTTTATGTGGCTCTCGTTTGCCCGACCCCATTCGCCATATGATGCGCCGCAGACATACTTCGACATGTATAAGGACAATCCGGATATCCCCCGAGCAGCTGTCGGAGACTGGTGTGACAGGTGGGACAAGAAGGTGGCGGACACGAATGCGCCCTTCTCTCACCGGACGGACGCCGAGACGCACCGGGGGCGGGCCGGCTATTACGGGAACATCACGTTCATCGACCACCAGATCGGACGCGTTCTTTACGAACTCAAGCGCCATTCGCGTGAAGTCTGGCACAACACGATGGTGATCTTCACGTCCGATCACGGTGATATGATGGGCGACCACCATCATTGGCGGAAGACATATGCATACGAAGGCTCGGCGCGTGTTCCTTTTGTAATGCGCTTCCCGTCGGCCTGGGACATCGAACGTGAGCAGGTCCTGGATCAGCCGATCGAGTTGCGAGACATCATGCCGACCTGTCTTGATGCGGCGGGTGTCGACATTCCCGACAACGTTGACGGCAAAAGTCTGCTGACAATCGCACGGGACCCGATAGCCGAGTGGCGTGACTTCGTCCAAGGCGAGCATACCACCTGCTACGACTCCGACTACGGTATGCAGTATGTGACGGATGGCCGAGAGAAGTACATTTGGTACCACCATACGGGCGAAGAGATGTTCTTCGACCTGGAAGAGGATCCGCTCGAGTGCCGTGAGCTGTCGAAAAGCGAGAGCCACGCCGATCGCGTCGCCTTGTGGCGGAGACGGTTGGCCGAGATCAACGAGAACCGGGGGGATCCCCGGGGGCAGAATGGAGAGCTTGTGGTGCAGCCAGATGGTGCGTTGCGACTTTCGCCGAAGTATGATGAGTGGAAGCACCGCGCTCTCGAGGTGATGGGATAATGGCCCGATCGAAGCGACACCCGGCCACAGCCTTCACGCAGGGACACCCATCTAAGGAAGCGACCCGTCGGCTACATCTGTCGCCCACTCAGCACCATCGACACCTGATGGCGACGACAGAACGCGAACTCGACTACGATGGCGGTGACATTCGATTGTGGCAACGCAGGCTTCGCCCGAAGGTTCGATCCGCTGCCGGTGAGATGCCTCTCGACCGATGTCCGCTGAACGTACGCTCCCTCTGGACGCTGAACCATCCATTGGGCTCGATCGAAAAGATCGCATTCACCAGCGAGCCCTACTCGGACACGCTGGCCTATGTCTGTCTTCCTGACAACGCAGAACCGCCTTACACCTGGTTCATCTGCGTCCAGGGACACAGTACGGGTTTCCACAATTCGATCGGGGTCGACCGTGACGACAACAGTGTCCTGATCGATGTCCCTGGCGACCGTGACTTCGGGCTCGGATGTATGCGCCGCGGCTTGGCCGCATTGTGCATCGAGCAGCGTTCGTTCGGTGAGCGTCGGGAGCAGAAGCAGGAACGCGTGGCCCGACACGGATGTCACGACGCCACCATGCACGCGTTGATTCTCGGCAGAACACTGATCGGCGAGCGCGTCTACGACGTCGACCGAGGGATCGATTATCTGGCAACACGCGACGACGTGCGGATGAAACACATCGGCGTGATGGGAAACTCGGGAGGTGGCACGATCAGCTTGTTCGCCGCAGCCCTCCTTCCCCGCCTTCGATACGCGATGCCTTCTTGCTACTTCTGCACGTTCGAGGATTCGTTGATGTCCATTTACCATTGTATGGACAACTACCTGCCCGGTCTGCTGAAGTATGCCGAGATGCCGGATGTGATGGGACTGTTCGCCCCCAAACCGACCGTCCTCGTGGCGGGCAAGGAGGACGAGATTTTCCCGGTCAGGGGCGTTCGACGTGCCTACAAGCGGCTGAAGAAGATCTACGCGGCGGCTGGCGCAGAAGATCGCTGCCATCTGGTGATCGGGCCGGCAGGACACCGGTTCTACGCCGACCTTGCGTGGCCGAAAATGCTGAAGGAAATCGAAAGAGATCACTAGTCTCGGAGGAGAACATGGCTGCAAAGAAGAACTACTGGCTCGTGAAGAATGAGCCCAAAGAGTGCTCCTTCGACGAGCTCAAAGACCGTCCGAAGTCGACGGGGTACTGGACAGGGGTACGGAACTACCAGGCGAGGAACTTCATTCGCGACGTGATGCAGAAGGGTGATCTGTCGTTCTACTATCACTCGAACTGTGAGGAACCAGGCATCGCCGGCGTCGTCGAGATTCTCAAAGCCGGCTACCCGGATCCCAACCAGTTCGACAAGAAGCACCGCTATTACGATGAGAAGTCGAGAAAAGAGGATCCGCGCTGGTTTTCGTTCGACGTGAAGTGGAAGAAGAAGGCCAAGAATTTCGTTCACCTTGCCGATCTGAAGGCGAACAAGAAGCTGGAAGAAATGAAGGTTGTTCAGCGGGGTCAGCGGTTATCGATTCAGCCGGTGACAAAAAAAGAATGGGACGAAGTTTGTAAGATGGGGGGCCTGTAAACAAACAAAGAGCAGAGTGCAACCAAGTGCCAACCCGGTTCTCTCGGCTCTTTGCCAATCATATGGCAACGATACGCGAACAATACGAGCGAACATTCGCCCAGGACGCTAAGCTGGCATCAGAAGCCCGTGACGTCTTCCCTGACGGTGTGACCCACGACAACCGTCACGCCGATCCATTCCCGGTGTTTGTGAGTCATGCAGACGGGACAAAGAAGTATGGTCTGGATGGGCGAGAGTTCATCGACTACTGGTGTGGTCACGGGGCGCTGTTACTGAGCCATAATCCGCCGGAGGTGGTGGAGGCGGTGTCGGCACAGATCTCGAAGGGCACGCACTATGGGGCGTCGCACAAGCTGGAGGTCGAGTGGGGACGATGGGTTCAGAAGCTGATCCCGTCGGCGGAGCGGGTTCGGTTCGTGAACTCGGGAACCGAGGCGACGCTGATGGCGATCCGCCTGGCCCGGACGTTTACGGGGAAGAACAACATCATCAAGTTCGCCGGTCATTTCCACGGCTGGCACGATTCGGTTATCCCCGCGGCTCGTCCGCCTCTGGACACGCCAGTTCCTGGGATTCCACAAGCGGTCATGGACAACACGATCGTCCTTCCACCGAATGACATCGATGCGGTTCGCAATCACCTGGCGTCGGATCCGGACGTAGCCATCCTGTTGATCGAGCCGACAGGAGGCGGGTGGGGTGCGATCCCCTGTCCGCCTCAGTTCTTGGCCGACCTCAGACAGGTTACGGAGGACCATGGCGTTATCCTGCTGTTCGACGAAGTCATCACGGGCTTCCGTGTGTCGCCTGGCGGGGCGCAAGCACACTATGGCATCACGCCGGACATGACGACGATGGCGAAGATCCTCGCCGGTGGACTTCCCGGTGGTGCTTGCGCAGGACGTGCGGACATCATGGACCTGCTCTCGATCCGTGAGACCGATCCCGAGAAGAAGATGCCGCATCCGGGGACGTTCAACGCGAATCCACTGTCCGCATCGGCCGGTATCGCGACGCTGAAGATCGCGTCAACGGGTGAGCCGCAGGCCCACGCAAACGAGACGGCCGCGACGTTACGTCACGGTCTGGCGAAGATCATCGACGATCGTGGTTTGGGCTGGGGTGTTTATGGTGAATTCTCGTCCTTCCGGATGGTGATCGACCATGGGATCTCGGAGATCAAGGCGCTCGAATTCGATCCGTTTGCGCACGACATCAACAAGCTGAAGTCGCCTTCGAGGCCGGACGTGGCGAAGACGCTACGGATGGGAATGCTTCTTAACGGCGTGGATTTTCCGGGGACGCCGATTACGATGGCGGGGCATTCAGATGAGGATGTGCAGAAAACATTGGCGGCATTTGAGACGACGTTAGGGTGGTTGGAGGGGGATGGGTTGATTTAGGGCAGAGAGCAATTCTGTAACAGGTTTACGTAGCAACGCTCTCATGTTTCGACACGAGGGCGTTTTTGTGTATCGAAGATCTCGTCGCCGGGCCTGCCCGGCGTAGCCTAGGCGAAGGCGGGAGGCGGCTCCCACGATCTCAGCAACTACGACCAGGCCAAGTAGTAGACTGTAGCGGATATCTGGACCCAGGAATCCCCACGACCGTTCGACCGATGCTGCTTGGTTCCGAAGTGGCCGTGATCGAGACTGGCATAACGGGATCGTTCAAGTGTTCACGGTCCTTCAGGCCATCGCCGTCTATGAAGATCACCATGTGCTTACGGACTACGCCGCGATCGTCCAGAACGTAGCCGCGGGCTTTGGGTTTTGTGGTGAACACCGCCTCCAAGGCTTAGGCTACGGTGCCGACGGGGACCCTTACTGTTGGGCATTGGACGTGACGTTGGATGTTTTCGGTGAACGCAACGGTAGGCGTGTTACTGGTTAGCTTATGATTTCTCTTAGCCTACAAACGAATGACGGATGTTGAGTATTGAGGGGATCCTTCAGCACCCAACACTCAGGACTCGACATTCGTCATCCGGTTCTAAACATGGGCGACCGGAGGTCACCCCCACTTTACCCCTCCCTGCTTCTCACCTCCACAGGCAATTCCAGCCTGTCTCCCCATTCCTTCCACGAGCCGATGTAGTTGCGGACGTTTTCGTATCCGATCAGTCGCAACGCCAGGTAGCTGTGAGAGGAACGGTATCCGCCCTGTCAGTAGCACGCGATAGTCTGCTCCGGCATCACGCCCGCTCGCTCATACATCGACCTAAGATCGTTGGCCGGCTTATAGCAGCCCTGCTCATCGAGATTGTTTACATACTCGACATGTATCGCACCCGGTATCGATCCGCCCCTTGCAGCACGAACGGTCGTTCCGTAGTGCTCGCCATCGCTGCGCGTGTCAAGGGGCACGAAAATCTCGCGACTGAGCGAATCCAGAATCTCTTGGTATCCGATCGCGCGCTCCACGACAGGTTCGCTGTTGAACTCCGCGGCCTCGACCTCGACACCTTCTGTAGAAATCTCTATACCGGCTGACTTCCAAGCATCGAAGCCGCCATCTAAGACGTGCACATCCCGATGCCCATGGTATTCACACGCCCAGAACCCGCGAGCTGCCCTCATACCGGAATTGTTCTCATAGAACACAACCGACTGATCTGTTCCTACTCCACGACTGTGAAACAGATACGCATACATATTCATGAAGGCATTGAAGGCGTCAGGTCCCGTATTTGCAAGACTGATCCCATACACATCGAGGCTGATTGCTCTTGGTATGTGACCGGCCACGTATTCGTGTACGGGTCTGGTATCGACAATTCGTACGGACGGATCTGACAGTCGCCCATTCAGTTCTTCCACGGACCAGAGCAGATCCGGATTCGTGTAGCCTCTATTCTCCATCAGTTCTCCTTCGGAAACAGCTTTTCGATATCCACTTCCGGATTCGGATAGAACAGAAACTTCGCATAGCCATAGGCAATCAACTCGCTTATCAGGGAACGAACACCAGTGCTTGTCGTCCACCACCGTTGGGGGTCGTAGCCAATCGGTTCCAATGCGATCACCCCCACGGTTGCGACATCCTTCAGGGCCGCCTCAAAAAGCATCCACGATCGCCTGCTATGAGGTCCTGATGATACAATGTCCACCGACGGATTCGGGTCACCCACATTCAGCAACCATTTCCGAAGGCCGAGGGCAGATGAGTAAGTCCTGTCCTTCCCAACCTCAGGTCGTGAAACTGCGACCACAGGTGAGATACCCATCTCCGTGAACTGCTCGACCCCGATCTCGGATCGCGAAACTTTGTCCGGATAGAGCTGCTTGAGGAAGGTTTCCTCGGGGATCGGCCCGCCAGTTACGAGAACTGCCCCATACGCGCCTTCCCGATAGATGGCTGCAGCTGCCTTGAGCTGAGTCCGGCTCATCCACCCTTCGACGACAAGGTAGCCCGAACCAACCGGCGCGTTGACGGTCAGCGCCGAGTAGACTCCAACAAGCACAAGGGCTGCCGTCAGAGTCGGCAGCCCCAGAACCAACAGCCACCCAAAACGAGTCGGAATCCAGACCTCAGCTCGCCTGAAGAGCCTCACGATTCGTCCAACGGCGGTCTTCGACAATGCCAATCGGTCGCCCGCTGATATGCATCGCCAATTTCGAGTATAGTTTGTTCGTCCCAATGATGCCCGACTATTGTCATAGCTCTTGGCATTCCATTTACAAATCCGACTGGGATCGTAAGGGAGGGATGTCCAGTGAAGTTGCTTGCTGTCATGCTGCTGTCACCCGTGCCGGGACAGACAATCGCATCGACATCGGACACCGCAGCGCAGAAGTCAGACACAAGCTGCGTTCGAAGTTGTTGGGCTTTCACGTAGTCCACCGCAGAGACCGTCCTTGCAGCCCTGAAGATCTCCGGCCACCGACTGTTGTCGTGTTCCTTCAACAGGTCCAGATCATCTGATCGCGAGAGGTCATCAAAAACCGCAGCCGCCTCGACCCAGATTGTTAGCATGATCCCAGTCCGGACACCCGGCAACTCGACAGGCCGCAGGCCCATTCCCAGATCCTTTAGTACATCGAGAGCAGCCTGGTCGATCTGCTTTTCCTCCTCGTTCTCTATGTCTTCGTATTCCTTTTCGACGATTCCGATCAGCAGCTGACGATCCTCTTCTGGCGGCCACGTGAACGGAGCATCGCGCGCCACCGAATCGCGTTCGTCGGCGCCTGCGATGGCCGCAAAGACCGCGGCGCAATCCTCCGCAGAACGACACATCGGACCGATCTTGTCGAGCGAATAGCTTAGGGCCATGGATCCCGCACGGCTCACCCGGCCGAATGTCGGTCTAAGACCACTGACACCACATCGATGACTTGGATTGGTAATCGATCCGTGCGTCTCGGTCCCGATACTGAATCCTACAAGACCGGCGGCGGTCGCTGCGCCGGGCCCCGCCGAAGAGCCGCCCGATCCCTCCTCCTGGTTCCACGGATTACGCGTCATACCTTCAAACCACTGGTCCCCGGAGGCGAGGGAACCCATAGACAGCTTGGCGACCAGGGCTGCCCCTGCATCGCCGAGCCGGGTGACTACTGTCGCATCCTCATCGATCTGCTGATTCCGGTAGGGTGTCGCCCCCCATGTCGTGGGGATCCCTCGTGTAGCCAGCAGATCCTTCGCACCCCAAGGGATCCCGTGAAGCGGGCCTCGTGACCTGCCATCAACGAGCTCTTGTTCTGCCTCGCGCGCCTGCTGCAAACCCAGGTCCTCCGTGATCGTCACGACACACGTCAGCTTCTCACCGATCGATGCAAGCCGGTCGAGATACAGCTCTGCAAGCTCGACTGGAGAAAGCTGGCCACTTGAGAGAAGACGACTGAGTTGTGAGAGGGACGCAAAGGCAAGGGTTTCTCCGAAATCGCCGTTTCCGGAGTCCGTTACTCTGAAAGCGAACCGCACCGAGGAATCGGAGGATTCCGGTTCTGGCGGGCGGAAGGTCAGGGCGGGCGGAAGTGCGTTTTCTACAGGTGAGGTATGGAGCGTCCTTGCCTGGAAGGCATACCGTTCCACCTGTTCGGAAAAGGATTCTAACCGATCATCTTTCTCTATGAGCCCGACAAGCTCTGCGAAAGCATCGAGAACTTTGTCACTGACAAGCCTTTGAGGCTCTGCCAAGTCTCCCCCCCAATCGGTGTCAGGATGGGACTTCGGACTTGCCGGACTCAGATGAAGCAAGTGCGGCATCAGCAAGGGCCAGGGCCTGTCGACCGTCCTGAACGGTCACCGACGGCATCGCCTTCCCAAGGATCACGTCTAAGAAGTGAGACATCTCGGCACGATAGGCAGCGGTGTATCGTTCGATGAAGAAATGGGGAGGCTTCTCACGGTGAATACGCTCAGCATCCCAGACCTCCACCGTATTCGTCGAGACGTTATCCGCTTTCGCCATGCCCTTCGACCCGAAGGCTTCCACACGCTGGTCGTACCCGTAGACCGCACGTCTGCTGTTGTCGATCTGGCAGAGCTTGCCTGATTCGGTTTTCATCATAACGATTGCCGTGTCCACGTCCCCGGCGGCTCCGATCTCGGGTTCCACAAGACAGCTTGAGGCCGCAAAAACCTCCACGGGTTCCTCACCAAGAAGCCACCTGGCCAGATCGAGATCGTGAATCATCATATCTCGAAACAAACCGCCTGACACATTGATGTATTCAATTGGAGGCGGGCTTGGATCCCGGCTGGTGATCTTCACAATCTCGAGTTCCCCGATGCTTCCGTCATTTACCGCATCGAAAACTGCCCGAAAGTTCGGGTCATACCGCCTGTTGAACCCGACCAGAACAGGCACCTTCCCGGCCTGAATCTCCCCCAGATCAGAGTCCACTCTCGACATATCGAGATCGAGCGGCTTCTCGCAGAAAACTGCTTTCTCAGCCCGAACGCCTGCAAGGATCAGCTCCAAATGCGTATCCGTCGGACTCGTAATCAGAATCCCTTGAACGTCCGGATCCGCGAGTGCTTCAGCAGGATCGGTTGCTGGCTTGGCTCCATAAGCTTCGGCAAGTTTCCTTGCTGGATCCTCGAACACATCAACAACCCAGCTGAGTCGGGCGTCGTTAGCTGCGCAAATACTATCTGCGTGGACGGCGCCGATTCTGCCGGCGCCGATCAGTGCGAGATCGATCATCCATTCATCCCTAGTAGATCGCTCAGGTGTGTCGAAAAAGCAGTCCGACTATGAGCTCGTTATAGCTCTACCAAATCAATGGAACAACTCCGAGCCGAGCCTCTGAATACGGCCGATTTAGAGCCCATCCCTCCATCACAAGCCCTATCATCCTCCCGTGAGCTTGAACACGCCGGCTCGGACGCTCCCCGTTCAGACATTGACGCCCACGGCAACTTCATTTCCCGTGTGAGCCGTCCTCCGAAACATTATCCGGTCACGCGACACCCAGCAGGCCGTCGATCTCTTCCTGATAGGCGTATACGTGGCCGGATACCATCTCATCCATCGTCACAGCCCGCTTTGCGATCATTGACTCGCAAAGCGCGTGAGAGGCCGCAACGTCACGCATTCCCTCCTCACCATCGATCTCAAGCGGCCTTCCATCTAGGATCGCTTCAGACAGCTCGTGATACTCGAGCGCGATCAGTTTCCAGTCGACTGCCTTGTCCCCTACGGACACGCGTGTCGGGAAAAAGTGATCGGCAAGGGGCTCTAGTTCGAGCCCCGCATAGCGACCGAGCAGATCCGATTGCTCGACACGTGTCCCATCCATCTCGACCAGTTTGATCTGTGAGCCTCGATTGCCGAATCCCTCAATCGCGCCCTCGGTGCCCCATATCATCTGCCGCCCAAAGCTGATCGGTCCTGCAAGCTGCATCATCCAGTTCAGAGAAACGCCGCTCTTCATCCTGAACAACGCGGACGACGTATCTTCAGCCGTCGCAGGAACGGTTTCCGACATCGCCTTGTGTCGATCCTGGTAGAAACCGTATTGGCTGCCCTCTGATTCCGCCTTCTCTCTTTCACGTTCGATCAGACGAGCGTCTGCGTAGATCTCCTCAATCTCACCGAGCTGATACCGGATCAGGTCCGTGTAGTGAACGCCCATATCGAGAAGGGGTCCAGCGCGCTCTTTCAGATGCCTCCAGGGCGTAATGAAGATTCGCTTGCCTGCCCTGACCGAATGTAGCGCGGCCCCGTATACCTCTCCAATCGCACCCGCCCCGATCATGTGGCGGGCGAGTCTGGCAGACGGGTCTCTGCGGTAATTCTCGGCGACCGAGATCAGCTTCCCGTTTCGCTCAGCCGCATCCATCATCATCCGGCAGGTTCGGATCGTCATCCCAAAGGGCTTCTCGACCATCACGTGCAATCCAAGGTCGAGCGCCGCACAAACCACGTCGTGGTGGAAAGAGGGATCCGTCACCACATCCACGGCATCAAGACTCTCTGCCTTCACCATGGCTTCGAGATCGGTGTATACCGGCGGCCTAAATCCCAGGAGCGACTCGACCTCACCCGCCGCACGCTCCCCGTTCTCCGGGTTAATATCACAAACCGCCCCCAGCTCGACGCGACAAAACGGTGTCTCGGTCAGCTCCTTGAGGCCATACATATGCCGGGTACCCATCCCACCACACCCGACCAGTGCAATTCGAATACTATCCATAAGAAAACCCTTCAACTCAAGGGACACGGATGACGCGGAGCTGACAGGGCAAAACCGAGTCCAGGACCGGCAAAAGCCTCGTGGTCCACTCCTCGCACGCTCTGCGTTCTACGCGTTGAGGCTGTTAGCCTCTCAACTCAATCCTGGTAACCCAACCAGAAGCGGCGTCGCAGTAAATCCACGAGTCATCGGTCAGCTTCGACAAACCGTGGGGTTCGGGATGGGGCTCGGGTACTTCGATCCGATCCATCTCTTCGCTCGTGTCGACGTTCAGCTTCACAATTACTCGATGTCCTGTATGCGTAACCCACAGACCGTCTTCAACGCGGATCATGCCGTGTCCCCTGACATACGGCAGGTTCACGGTCCGGAGGATCGACCAGTCCTTAATTTTGACCTGGTGGGCGAGCTGTGCCTTCAGCTCCTGTATCCAGAGCGTGCCTATTTCGAAGGGGTCATATTCGACGCCGTGTGTGCCGCTTTCGCCCGGAATTTTCTCTCGTCGTTTGGTTTCGCCAGTATCCGGGTCGACACCAAGGATCTCACCGTACGGCGCATCGGTAGAGCGTTCCGTTCGCCACCGACCCCCGGGACCATTAGCTGCGAACCAGAGCAGACCGTCGCCGTAGGTTAACCCGCTTGTATTCGAGGATTCCGAAGGGATCTCCCTGATCAGCTTCGTTACAGCATAAGTATCATCCGGTTCGCTGATGTCCATAAGCGCACACCGATCGGTGACCTGATCGACGATCCACAACCCATCGCTCGTCAGTTGAAGCCCATTGGGCACCCCGTACTGTGAACGAAACAGATTCCTGATCTCGACATTCATACCGATTCCTTTAGGTGTTATCTCGAGCGAAGCGAGAGATCACTCTGACGTCTGAACCATCCCGAAAACCGACTCGCCGAGTCACGACTCTAGAAGAAATTCTTTCCCTGCGGCTCAGGATGACCACGTATTCAAATCCTAGACATCGATCACACAGAGCTGCGCTATCCCAGTAGCATCGCTCGCATACATAATCTGTCTCCCGTCCTGTCGCCACACTGGGTGCAGATGTGTCCCGACGTGGGAGTGGTCCGTCACGCGTAACTGGACCAAGTGTTCGACGCGTCCCGTTAACACATCGACCATGTTGAGCGAACCCTGACCCTCCCCCCCCAGGACATAATCGACACAGATCCGAGAACCGTCTGGCGAAAAGGACGGGTGCCCGAATCCGCCGATCTTGTCTGTCGCGAGCCGCTGTTCACCTGTTTCTAAATCCATGAGGACCAAGCTGTTCCCGGGCCTCCCCTCGAAGGGGCTGTTCGTCAGGATCTCTTTCCCGTTCGGGTGCCAGAGCGGATGGTTGCCGAATTCTCCGATTCGCTTGAGCCCGCTCCCGTCTAAATTGACCACATACACATCCTTCACTCGCGGCTTCTCGACATATTTGTGCTCGAACCGGATCTCGTTCGTAAACACGAACATCATCCGGCTTCCGTCGGGCGACCACTTCGAGTGTTTAATAAACAGATGCCATCCTTCGATTTCGTCCTTCCGTGGATGAATCAGCCGGCAGTCTTCCACTGATGCGAGCATCTTGAAGGATCCATCATCGACATTCTGCGCATAGACCCCGCACTCGGCACGCTTCTCGATCACTTCGTGATCAGGCATTCGTCCGACAGCCGTATGGAAAGCGTTGTAGTTTCCTGCCGGGCTCACCATCCGCAGATCACCTTCGTACTTCGCCGACTCCCCTGTATCCGGATTGATCCACGCGATGTAGCTCTTATCCCCATCCTGATCCTGATAGCAGATCCGATCTCCTTCCGGTGTCCACTGGGCGTGTGCCCCGTCGTTCGCTGAGACCGAATTCGTCTCGGCAAGCTTCCTGGGGTTGCCACCATCCACGTCCATGATCCAGATTTCACCCTCGTCGGCACCCGCTTCCAAGCGGGTGTATGCGATCCGCTGATGCCTACGCGACCACGGCGGTATGTCATAGTAGCTGTGGACTGACCGAACGGCGCCGTCCGTCAGTTGGCGAACGGTTCGGCCCGTTACGCGATCCTCAAAGACTTTCGCTTCGCTCAAGCATTCTCCTGTTCGTTGACCGAAAAAATTTGCCATGGATACTTACCGGTCGGCCCCCTCGTGAACCAGGCGCGTCTCCCAGGAGGATCCAGCACGATACCCGCAATCGTCTGACCACAGCCTTCCCCGTTCGTCGCCACGTTGTGCCGACAGATCCCGATCGGTGCGTTTACTCGATCGGAAAGGACATCCTGCAACGTCTCAGAATCCGGATTCGGGATGGACCCAAGAAGCCGTGTGGCGCGACCCCATCGGAGGATGCTCTGGCCCCTCGCATCCCATTGCCGTCTTTCGAAGGGCTTGAGCCGATCAGTCAGATAGTGGTTTGCGTGTGCGATGGGACCGTCGAACGGGCAGAGAACCTCATACTCGTTTGCGGTCGTCTCGAGATCGTAGATCTCGCCGTTCTCGTCACAGAGAACATAGTTCATGCCAGAGGCGCGAGGCTGCGCGACCACGGCATCGATCGCGTCACCGATCCGTTGCGACTGGAGGATACTTCGAATGATAAACGGATAAATCACACCGCCCTGCGAATCAGAAGGCACGAGGTTGTTGATCACAACACCGATACCAACCGCGTTCAACCCCGCGCATCCCAGCATGCCAGCAGAGGTGTAGAAAAGGGCATCAGGTCCATCATGCGAGACAACTTTGATCACCACGGCGGCCTCAGCGAACAAGGAGGCGAGGTCGTAGTTTTGTGCGATCAAAGCGCCTTCACCCGACGTCGACCCTGGCACCATCAAGGATGTGCATCCCGAGATGGCGAACGCGTCCGAGTAGAAGTCGTGCAGTTCCAAGAACGAGTTCAGAGCCATAAGGTCTTCGACAGGGACGTCTGCCGATTCGGCGATCCCCTCAAGCTCTTCGAACAATGTTGCGGAGTATGCCTTCGACGGCGCGTGATAGGTCGAACTGATCTCGATCGCACGCGCCTTAGTCACGACGGGACAGCCGTGACTTCGACTCGTCTGCTCAAGATCATCGAAGAAAGCGGGAACAAGCTCACGAACCAGATACCCAAACGTCTCCCCGTGCGCTCGCCCCCGCTCCTTTGGTGATCCACTGACTTCCAGGTATGGTAGATCTGACATTCCAGTCCCCAGTTTCAGCGCCTCCCGGCTCTCGCCTAGTTACGCCGGAGGCACAACCGTCCTTTCCCTGAAGCAGGAGAAGATTGCCGGTCCTTGTGACTATCCGCGGTCACACCCAAGATCTTCCCATCTTCATTCAGGCTACTTCTTTCCCTCCTGAAGCTGCTTCGCCCGCTCAGCGGACCCGATATGTACCGAGTCGTACGCTTCTTGGCTCGACTTGAATGGTCCGTGGCCCTGGATTCCGTGCCAGTCGCCATTCGTATACATCGGGTTGGTGTTGCCCGTCTCCTTCTCGCGTTTGGCGATCCAGTCTTCCATCTGCTTCCTAAGCGTCGCGACGATCCCCTTCTCTTTGTTCGCCAGATTTTTCGTCTCGCCCGGATCCTCGATCAGGTTGTAGAGCTCCACTTCGGGCTTGAAATGGAAGTCGGGCTCTAGAGCTACAATCAGCTTCCACTCAGGTGTTCGCCAGCCATGCTTGCGCATCCACGTCGCCTCAGTGATGTAGATCCCGCTTTCGTGCGATGCGCGCTGCCCCTTAATCATCGGCATAAGACTGTGACCGTCTAACTTGATCCCCGGCTTGATCCCCATCAGCTGAAGCAGCGTCGGAACGAGGTCCTTGTGCTGATTGTAGCCGGATACGCGGACACCTTCGGGAAGCACACCGGGAAGACGCAGGATCAGGGGCACGTGGAGCGTGCACTCGTAGAGACCATGATGGTCATAGTAGCAATCGTGTTCATCCAGCGTCTCACCGTGATCTCCGTTTAGTGCTACGATCGTGTCGGCCGCCAGCCCCAGAGCTTCGAGCTTTGTAAGGATCACCTGGATACAGGCGTCCATGTAGGCGACTTCACCGTCATACTGTGCGTTCACATACTCGGTGTCGGTGATGCCGGGTGGCATCCAGCTCAGGTGAAAATCTCTGAACGGCTTGAACGCCTTGACGGGGTCCATCGACTTGTTGCCTTTCGCGCACGGGTCACCGCCATAGAACATCGTATCGTACGGAGCCGGCGGAAGATACGGCGCGTGGGGATCCATATGCCGCAGGAACAAACAGAACGGCTTCTTGCTTCTGGACAATCTCTCCAGCTCGGGAATCGCGATATCGTTCAGAAGCTCGGCCTTCCGGAGCGGACGCTGATCCCACGAACCCCACGCGGCGTAGTTCTCATACCTGTTAAAGCCACGTGAACTCGGGTTCCCCGTGAAGCCGACGCAGGTCGTGTTGTAGCCTTCCTTCCTCAGGATCTCGGGAAGCGTCTTGACCTTCTTCGTCAGACCTCCTTGATGCCTGAGCGCGACGACCTCTGTCGAAAAGCAATCCATGCCCGTCAACATCGAGGCATAAGCGGACGTGGTTGGGATGTGTGCGCTGTAGGTGTTCTCGAACAGAACGCCCTGTGATGCGAGCCTGTCGATGTTCGGTGTCGTCAGACGATCATACCCGTAGCAACTCATCCGATCTGCCCACAGGCTGTCGATACCAAACAGAATTAGATTTCGCTTCCGTTTTGCCATTGCAACTCCCTGAGATATGTTCCACCCGCAGCGGTTGTTTCATCCCGAGTAGGCTCGAATGTGTTCAAACCGTATCGAGAGATCAATCTTCTATACTGAATTCTCTGCAGGAATTCTTGACAGTCCTACCCGGTGACCCTGCGCTCCCAAACTTGCCCGCCAACAGCAATTGATCAGCTCGTCAGCTACCGGAGCAGTGCCTTGAACCCTTCCGAATACTGCTTCATCACGCCGTCAGCATCATGGTCGCTTCCCGGCTTGTGGATCACTTCCACTGAGAAAAACCCGTCGAAACCCACTTCGTTCAGAAGTTTGACCGGCGTTCCGTGATCCAGTTCGCCCTCACCTAGCCCGGTCGTCTCCAGCTTGTTTCCGTTGTCCACATACCGTCCATCGTGCGCGTGCAGATGGCGGGTCAGGTTTCCGATTACGCCCATCGTTTCTTCCGGATGCTCCCCCATCCGCTGAGTGTGCATGCAATCCCACAGGATCGCCAGATTCGGGTGATTCACAGTCTTGACGACGGACCGTACGTGTGCGCTGTTGCACCATTCGTCATGGGTCTCCATGAGCACCGTCACACCGCGCACTGCCGCGTGATCCGTCACACGCTTGTAAGCATCGGCCGTGCGATTCACGATACCGCGAAGTTCGCCCGTACCGCGAGCACCTCCGAACGTGCGGACATAGGTCCCACCCATGTCCGCTGCCAGATCAATCGCCTTCTTTGTCTCCTCGATATATCCTTCAAGCTCCGAGGCGTCTTCCGTGGCGAATCGCGCTCCTGTCGCGACACAGCTGATCGAAAGCCCCGCATCCTCCAGCTTTGCGCGGGCGGAATTCCGATCGGCTGCCGGTGTATCCGTCTCGAGACCAGCTGCGTGACCCCATCCGGCCCGGGGTTCGAGACCTTCGTATCCGTACTGCTTCATCGAGTCGATGATCTGGTCGAGCGTCCAGTCCGGTGTCACGCTAGTCATCATTGACAATTTGATCATATGTAAAGCTCCTATCTAGCATTTCGCTGAATTGGCGAACTAACGTAACGGCATCAAGCAGGCAGAGCAAGGACATAAACCTTTTCGATACGTTGACTGCTAACACCCGAAACAATACCTTCGAGCGAGCGTGGAACGCACCACTGACCCTGGACTGAGACTGATGAAGAACCTGCCGACGATCCTCAAGATGAGCCCTTATTACAGGCCCGTGGTTTGGGGAGGCAGGCGACTCGAAACCGCTTTGAACAAGGAACTGCCCGAGGGTGAAAATATCGGAGAATCCTTCGAGGTCTCGGCTCTCCCGGATATGGAGAGCGTCGTCGAATCGGGTCCCCTCGCTGGGCAGAATGTCAGAGAACTCTACGCTGCATACGGCGGAGAACTGGCGGGCAAAGGGGTCGTCAGTAGGTATGGTGAAGAGTTTCCGCTCCTGATCAAACTGCTCGACGCGAACGACGATCTCTCGATCCAGGTGCACCCAGACGATACCTACGCCAGACAGCATAAGCTTGGGACATTCGGAAAGATGGAAGCGTGGTATGTCGTTCGGTCGGACGACGGACGGTTGGCATCAGGCCTGCGGTCCGGGGTGGACCGAATCGACCTGATCGACGCGATCGACCGGGGCAAAGTCGAAGACGTCGTCGAATTTTATTCGGTAAAAGAGGGCGACATCGTCTTTCTCAAGCCAGGGTCTGTCCACGCACTCTGCAGGGGCGTCATGGTCTACGAAGTCCAGCAGTCATCGAGCCTCACGTTCAGGCTCTACGACTACAATCGACCAGATACGGACGGTAACCCCAGACAACTTCACCTCAACCAGGCGCTCGATGTGATCAACTTCGGTGAGCCCGCAATTATCCCAGCACCCGTCGATACTCCGACCGCTGTTGAATCGGAACACTTCATCCTCGAACAGTTCAGCAGCGAGGACACCGAACACGACGCTTGCGGTTCATTCCGCTGTGTCACCGTCATTAGCGGATCGGCAGAACTTAATGCAGAAGACTCGAGCGTCGCTCTTGACCTCGCCGAGACCGCCCTCATCCACGCCAACCGAACATTCAGCGTTACGACGTCTTCAGATGCCAGATACCTGATTTCCTCCGTCCCGGTCTAGTGTCATCTTCCCAGATTCTCCCGGCCGTCGTCCTTCATCTTCCTCTTCGTGGCAGCTGTTATAAAGACTACAGGGCAAACTGCTCCTCCAGAAACTGCTCTTTCCGCTGGCAGTACGTCGTTCAATTCGACTCATTGTTGAACAAGGCGTGCGGCTTCCCGTCGTAGATTTCGACCTCGATGCTCGATCGGGATATCGGTCGACGTGAAGACATCAGCCATGATGTCCGGTCCTTCATCAGACCCGATCACCGCAGCACCTTCGAAGATCACGCCTTCGGCGACATCGTGTCTCTCGATCAGGATGCTTCTCAGTTCGAATCGGCTCCTCGGAAGTAAGATTGAGTGGGGTCGTGCTGCCTCCTTCAAAGGCAAAAGGCGCCGCCATGTAGACGACGCCTTCGCTCTTTCTGTTTGGGACCCTCTAAACGGATACGTTGGTATACTCTCCGTTCACGAGCCTGAAGATGCCATTCGGGTTCGCGTCCTTGAGCTCGTCCGGAAGGCCGCTCTGCGGAAATCCCTGGTAGCTCAAGAGTCGCGTGAACCGGAAAATAGCGGCCGTGCCCACCGAAGTCGATCGACCATCGGTCGTCGCCGGGTAAGGGCCACCGTGGTGCATCGAGTGGCAGACCTCCACCCCCGTCGGGAACCCGTTGAAAATAATACGCCCCACTTTCCGTTCCAGGATCTCGACGAGGTCCATATGCTCCTCGAGGTCCTTCTCCGTCCCGTGAATCGTGGCGGTCAGGTGACCATCCAGCTTGTTCGCGGCACGGATCAGCTCCGCCTTATCCCTGGCTTTCACCACGAGCGTAGACGGTCCGAAGATCTCTTCGCTCAACTCGTCGTTGCCAACAAAGGCATCGATATCCGTCGTCCACACGTGAGCCCCGGCCTGTGTCGCCTGTGCATCGACAGCAGTGCCTGATTTAGCCAGGAGCGACACGCCTCCTGCTTCCTTTAGGACACCGAGTCCGGCTTCGTAGGCATCGCGGATTCCGGGGTTCAACATAGTCCCTGGTTCAGCGTTGGAAAACGCCTCCTCAGCGGCACTGATAAACTTCTCCATCGAGTCACCTTCTAGACCAAGGACGAGACCTGGGTTGGTGCAGAACTGCCCTACACCAAGCGTAACGGATCCGCAAAGACCTTGAGCGAAAGCCTCCCCACGCTCTTCGAGGGCACCCGGCAAGACAAAAACGGGATTCAGACTCCCCATTTCGGCGTAGACCGGGATCGGCTCAGGCCGCGCTGCGGCCAGGTCAAACAGAGCGCGACCGCCTTTGAGGGATCCCGTGAACCCGACGGCCTTGGTGATCGGATGCTGAACGAGAGCGGACCCAACGATCTGTCCAGAACCATGGACCATGGAAAATACACCTTCCGGCATCCCGCACGACTTCACGGCCATCTGAATCGCACGACCGACCAGCTCAGCAGTTCCTGCGTGCGAACGATGGGCCTTCACGATCACGGGACACCCGGCTGCGAGCGCCGAGGCCGTATCTCCACCGGCAGCCGAGAATGCAAGGGGGAAGTTGCTGGCGCCAAACACGACCACCGGCCCCACCGGCATCAGCATCAGGCGCACATCGGGCTTCGGGAGCGGTTCACGACTCGGGATTGACGTATCGATCCGGGCATCTACCCACGACCCCTCGCGAACGAGGCCTGCAAACAGCCTGAGCTGTCCTGTAGTGCGTCCCCTCTCGCCTGTCAATCGAACGGTCCCGAGCCCCGTCTCGGCATCACAGCGCTCAATAAGATGATCCCCGATCGCTTCGATCTCGTCGGCGATCATCTCAAGAAAGGCGGCACGCTCCTCCGCAGACTTCTTCCGGAAGATCGGCAACGCCTCGCCTGCAAGCTGCAGCGCACGGTCAACCTCACCCGGAGTGGCCCCGACGAAGTCAGGTTCCATAACCATTCCGGTCGTCGGATTGTAAGCCTTGAATGTTGCGTCACCATCCCCTGCTTCGGAAAGCCCTATCAGATTCTTGCCCTGCGGTTCCATTCGCGGTGTTTCTCCCTTGGTATTTGGCTCATTCGGTTAGTCGTTCTATCGAAATCGGAGTCTAAGACACGATAGTCTCTGTCTGAATGAAATTACACGCTCTCCCAAACGACCACAAACCGTATATTTCGCTAACATCCCTCACAGGAACCAACTATGCGTTTCATTGGTCTAGTCATCGCTCTTCTACCAAGCACGTCTTCGTTCGCCCTGACGCCAACAACCGTCGGCCCCGCGGAGATATTCGACGAGATCGTCGAGAAATCGGCAAACCGATCGACGGGATTCATGTTTGAACAATCGACCCTGATGATGGGCATGACCATCACGGGTTCCGGAGAGGGTGTCTATGATCTTCCCCGTTCACGGACGGACCTGACCTTCAAGACACCGATCGGAGACATCGTCATCCGGACCGTCTCGGACGGCGAGACACTCTGGCAGGTCGAACAAACGCCACTTGGGATCAAGACAGTCCGACACGATCTCTCCAGCACGGCCCCCGACGGCCAGGGACCCGTAGACCCGTTCATGGCCTTCGCGGGCGTCGAGACACGCAAGTTCCTCGACGCGATCTTGGAGAACTTCGATGCAGAAGTCCTAGGTGTAGACGAATCAGCAACTTCCTCTGTCTATGTGCTCAACCTTGAGCCCAAACAGGCCGGAGACGCACCGTCGCTTCGATTCAAGATCGGTGTGGAGGACGCGTTCCCAAGAGAAATGAACATCTTCACGCCCGAAGGAGAACCGATCACGACGATACGGGTGACCCGACTCGACTTCGATGTCGTGCCCGATCCCGGCCGGTTCACTTACATCCCCGGGCCTGACGATCAGATTGTCGAAGCATCAAAACTGCTCGAACGGCGGCTCGAAAGCCCTGCCGGTCAACGCGATCTAGAGGGAACGGAAGCCCCGAATTTCATTCTCAGCGCACTCGATGGACGAGAGGTCAATCTGAGGACTTTCCGCGGACAACACGTCCTAATCGACTTCTGGGCATCTTGGTGCGGACCGTGTAAGCGCGCCCTCCAGCACATCCAGACCCTTGCAGACAGCACACCTGGACTCGTCGTGCTCACGATCAACGCGGAGCCGGCTAACATCGCACGTGGCTTTGTGGAGCAGAATGGTTTCTCCTTCACCACCCTCATGGATCCGGACCAGTCTGTCAGCATCGCCTACAGTGTCACGGCGATCCCGACGACTTTTATCATCGCCCCTGACGGCACGATCGCAAAACACATGTTGGGTTACCATACGGAGGAGCAGCTGCGGACGGCGTTGAGTGCTTCAGGGCTGTAGCTATAAAACCTGGGCTCAAGAAAGACTCGCACATTATTCTACGTAAACAAGAAGGGCTTCTCATCAGATGAGAAGCCCTTCTTGTTTACGTAGAATAGCGCGTTCAGTATACGTTACTGTCGCTTAATCTTCCTAGCCCAAGAATCTCTGAGCGTGATCGTCCTATTCACGACCATCTTTTCCGGTGTGGAGTCTCTGTCGACACAGAAGTAGCCGAGCCGCTCGAACTGACAAATGTATCCGGGCTCAGCGCCAGCAAGACCCGGTTCGACAAGCGCCGTGACGGTCTCGAGTGAATCGGGGTTGATACAGGCCATGAAATCCTTCCCGTCTGCCTCAGGGAAGGGCTCAGAGAACAGCCGGTCATACAGACACGCTTCGACCTCGATCGCGTGCTTGGCCGACACCCAGTGGATCGTGCCTCGAACCTTACGCCCATCCAGTGTGCTGCCGCCTCTGGACTCTGGATCGAACGTGAATCGCAACTCGATGACCTCTCCCGCATCGTCCTTAATCACCTCGTCAACAGTGATGTAACACGCATACCGCAGCCGGACTTCACGCCCGGGAGCGAGCCGGTTGAACTTGCGAGGTGGATCCTCCATGAAATCGTCACGTTCGACCCAAATTTCCTTCGAAAACGGGATCTGACGAGTTCCGGCAGACTTGTCTTCGGGGTTGTTGACACCCTCGAATGTCTCCTCTTCACCCTCGGGATAGTTTGTAATCACAACCTTTAGAGGTCGCAGAACACCCAGCAAGCGGTCGGCCCGCTTGTTGAGATCCTCGCGAACGAAAGCCTCGAGCAGTTCGATCTCGGCCGTCGTCTCCCGCTTTGTCACACCCACGCGACCGATAAACCTCCGGATCGATTCCGGTGTGTAGCCCCGCCGACGCATGCCGCAGAGCGTGATCATCCTAGGATCGTCCCATCCGGTTACAGTCCCCGAATCCACGATCTGCAGTAGACGTCGCTTGCTCATCACGCAGTAGGTGACGTTGACTCGGGCGAACTCGTACTGCTTCGACGGGAAGATCCCGAGCTGTTTGATATACCAGTCATAGAGGGGGCGGTGGTTGATATATTCCTGCGAGCAAAGCGAATGCGTCACACCCTCGATCGAGTCGCTCTGTCCGTGCGCGAAATCGTACATCGGATAGATGCACCATCGGGTCCCCGTCCTGTGATGCAGGGTCTTCAGAATCCGGTACATCACCGGATCACGCAGGTTGATGTTGGGCGACGCCATATCGATTTTCGCCCGAAGTGTCTTCTCCCCCTCCTCGAACTCTCCCGCCCGCATCGCTTCGAACAGCGTCAAATTCTCTTCGACCGTTCGGTCGCGGCAGAGGCTGGGCTTACCCGGCTCTGTCAACGTCCCCCGGTATTCCCGCATCTCATCCTGTGACAGATCGCAGATATAGGCCTTTCCATCCTGGATCAGCTTGATCGCATATTCGTGAAGAGTCTGGAAGTAGTCCGACGCAAAGCAGAGGCGATCTCCCCAGTCGAATCCGAGCCACTTGATATCTTCCTTGATGGCTTCGACATACTCCGTGTCTTCCTTAACCGGGTTCGTGTCATCGAACCGAAGGCTGCATTCGCCTCCGAATTCCTCCGCCAACTCAAAATCCAGAGCAAAAGCCATGGCGTGTCCGATGTGCAGATAGCCATTGGGCTCGGGGGGGAAACGGGTCACAACCTTCCCTTCGTTCTTGCCCCCCTTCACGTCTGCCGCCACAATTTCGCGGATGAAATCGAGCCTTTTCTCCCCTGTTTTCGTCTCTTTCACGTCTGACATAGCCGTTTCCGGTGTGGATTGGGACCTGAGCGATACTGATTAAATGCGGCTAGAATATAACGAACTCTAAAGTCCGGGCATAGCTGCCTGATACGGCGAATCGATTATCCTCAACACAATTAGGGTTATTTTGAACCCGAGTTGTTTATACAAAAACGTCGTAAGCGATCGAGTGCAATCCGCTCACGACGTTTCAGCATGGCTGCCCCCCAGGGATTCGAACCCCGATTACCTGATCCAGAGTCAGGCGTATTGCCATTATACGAGGGGGCACTATTTGTTCAGGATACTTCCTCTTTCGGTGACAGGACTTCAAGCGCTCGCTCAAGTCTTCGGACGCAGGTTTCCTTTCCGAGCACCTCCATCAACTCGAACAGTCCCGGCCCGAACCCGACGCCGCACAACGACAGTCGCGTCGGATGGATCAGCTTAGAAGCCGACAGACCGAGTTCACCGGCCAGCGTTCTGGCCGCCCCTTCGACATCCGATTCTGAAAAGTTGTCGAGAGCTCTGAGGCGCTCGACCAGAGCCGTGATCCGATCCGTCGTATCCGTCTTCCAGTGCTTCTTGTAGACAGCCTCGTCATACGACTCGGGATCGCGAAAAAAGTAGGTCGCCTTGGCGAAATCGTCCACCTTCTCCACACGCGGCTGAAGTAGCTTCACAATCCCACCCAGCTCGTCCGCACGGCTTTCTGCGTCAGCGGCGTCGACCAGGCCCGCATCCGACCAAGCATCTGTCGCGATCCCGAGCAGTTCGTCGATGGACTTTGCGCGGAAGTGCTCACCATTCAACCAGGTAAGCTTCGTCTCGTCGAAGATCGCATCTTTCTTGAGCATCCCCTCGATTGAAAAGGCTTCAACCAGTTCGTCCAGCACGAACACTTCCTGACCGTCGCCGGGAGCCCATCCAAGCAGTGCCAGAAAGTTCACGAACGCGCTCGGCAGGTAACCAGCCTCTTGATACTCGGTCACGGTCGTCGAGCCTTTACGCTTGCTCAGCTTGCTTCCGTCTGTCGCCTTCAGGAGCGTCGAATGACCATACCGCGGGACATCCCAGCCCAGCGCTTCAAAAAGCATTATCTGTTTGGGCGTGTTCGAGATGTGGTCAGCGCCCCGAAGAGCGAAGGTGATCCCCATCTCGTGGTCGTCCGCGACCACCGCGAGTTGGTAGACCGCAGACCCGTCAGCACGTGCGATCACGAAATCGCCGATCACGTCGTTGTCCCAGCGGCTGACCCCCCGGATAGCGTCTTCCCACACCGTCTCGCCGCTAGGCACGGCAAAGAAGACTGCACCCGAGATCCCGGCTGCCTCCTTCTCCGCCTGCTCGTCCGGTGACTGACGCGGATACCGCGGAGCCCTTTTCTCCTTCTGAGCCTGCCTCCGGATCTCTTCTAGCTCTTCCGCTGTCGCGTAGAACCTATATGCAGCGCCCGAATTAAGCAGCTGTTCCGCTGCCGCCTCGTGGGACGCCGCGTTCTGCGACTGAAAGACAGGGGCGCCTTCGAAAGCGATGCCCAACCAGCTCAGTCCGTCCGTGATCGTCCCGAGACTTTCTTCAGTCGACCGGGAAGCGTCCGTATCCTCGATACGGAGCTTAAGCGTCGCGCCATAGTGCTCGGCGTAAAGGAAGTTGAACAGCGCCGTGCGGGCGTTGCCGACGTGGAACCCACCGGTTGGCGACGGCGCGAATCGAAGTACTTCAGGCGACATTCGAAACTACAGCGAGGGCCTAGCCCGGCGTTCGCTGCCCTTGATTGTTTGGCGGAGAGGGAGGGATTCGAACCCTCGGCAGAGGAAACCCCCTGCAATGGCTTAGCAGGCCACCCTGTTCAACCACTCCAGCACCTCTCCAAAGATCATAAAGTCTTGTTAAAACAGGGATCTTCCGCAAGTTAGGAAAGCATAAAACAGTAACCAAATCCACAATCCCACGCAAGAAAAAGCCGGCAATTTTCCGCTCTCCTCCCCTTCAGGGAAAGTGCAGAGAGGAGATGGCGGAGAGGGTGGGATTCGAACCCACGGTACCCAGAGGGTACACTGGTTTTCAAGACCAGCTCCTTAAACCGCTCGGACACCTCTCCATTCGCTGCCCCGGCAATCGCGCGAAAACATCCAAATTGCGTGATCCGGTGTCAAGACCTTTGTCCGATAAGGGTTGACAACCTTTTGACCTAACCTTTATTTTCGCGGGATTTTCAGCGCGACTCCGCGTATTTTCCACAAATACGACTCTTCCTGCTCGAGATGAACATGCGATCGATGATTCGAAACGGTACCAAGATATTTATCTGCATCGGCCTCCTCGGGGCTTGCGCTGGAAAGGACAATTTTCAGGACAAGATGAAGGGCGTTTGGGTCCTCAAGTCACGGACGACGGTGGATGGCAAAGAGATTACACCACCTGCTATCAGCGGGCGGCTCGAGTGGTTCCCGATGGATGTTGATGCGCGCACCGCGCACGTCAGCGTGCTTACCACACACGGGGGCGGCGCTCTCCAAGTCCTAGGGTCGCAATACGACCTTGAGGACTACAAAAATTTCTCGCAGGAGAGCTATCTGGAGGTCGGCGGCGGTATCAGCAAAACGCCCGACAAATCCTTCTCGGTCGGCCGGAAGCCTGGATCTGGAACGATCGGTGTCGACGGCAGCAAGATCACATTTGCCCACGACGATGGACCGACATACGTGTTCGAGGGAGCCAGACTCACAATCAGGCACTCCGACGGGACACAGGACATCCTGTTGAAGTAGGTTTTCCCCGGTTCAGCGTCGGATAAGCAGTTGCTCCCATCGGGTCCTTCCTGTATTCTTTCGCCCTGGCTAGAGGTCCCTAAAAGCACCGTAAACCAGCATTAATCCTCCGGAACCCGACCCCACGAAACACGCCTGACAGAAGGGAGCCGGGTTCGAAGCGACCTTCTGATGCTCCCTCACCTCCCGCTCGTAACTGCAGAGCAGATGGCGGCCGCCGATCAGGCAACGATCCGGGAGGGAATACCCGGACGCGAACTAATGGATCGGGCAGGTCGGGGGGTCTGGGAAGCTGCAGCGTCGCGATACGAGATCCGGCCCGGCTCGAAGCTTCTCTTCCTCTGCGGGAAGGGCAACAACGGTGGCGACGGGTTTGTCGCCGCCCGATTCGCCAGGTCAGCAGGACACGACACGACGGTCGTGATCCACACCGCCGAGACAGATGTTGGCGGGAACGCTCTTTACCATCTGGAAGCGGCGCGGTCCGCAGGCGTGTCGATTCAGACCGCCGAGGCCGTTGGCCTATCGGCACTAATCGAATCCGTTCGGACGGCCGATCTGGTGTTCGACGCCCTGCTCGGGACCGGCCTGAAGGGCCTGCCCAGAGGCTCTATCAGTTCGACAATCTGTCTCCTGCGTCAGGAACGCCCCAAGATCGTCGCGGCCGACGTGCCTTCAGGTCTCGACACGGACACGGGTATCGGAGAGGCCCCGGATGTCGACTTGACGGTCACCTTCGGAGCGCTCAAAGCAGCGCACGTCACCTACCCGGGACGCAAACGCTGCGGCGCGGTCGAAGTCGTAGACATCGGGCTCTCGAAACTAGCGCTATCCAAACTAAGCAGCCGATTCGTCGCCTTTAGTAGGCTTGGACCCGAGCTACCCGATCGGTCTCCGACGACTCACAAAGGAGCTGTTGGACGAGTTGCCGTCATCGCTGGCTCGGAAGGCCTGACAGGTGCCGCCTGTCTCACCGCACTCGCAGCACTCAGGGGAGGGACCGGACTGGTCACGCTGGCCATCCCGAAAAGCTTGAACGACATCTGCGAGATCAAGCTGACTGAAGTTATGACGCTTCCCCTTCCGGAGGTTCGGAAGGGCCGATGCCTGAGCCTGCGGGCACGTGCGGGAATCCGGTCGATCATCTCGGACGCAGACGCAATTGCTCTCGGCCCCGGTCTGGGGCGGCATCACGAAACGGCGGAGTTGATCCGAAGAGTCATTCGCGATCTGACCACACCGACGGTGCTCGATGCGGACGGACTAAACGCATTTGCCGGAAGGGTCGATGAACTTACTGACGCACCCGCGCCGCTGATTCTAACGCCGCATCTTGGCGAGTTCGAACGTTTGACGGGTACAGCACCGGAGGATCCCCTCCGATCGGCCGAAGAACTGAGCCGGACAACGGGTGCCGTGGTCGTCCTTAAGGGTGCGCCGACAATCGTGGCATTTCCGGATGGCCGCAGCTACACGAATCTGACGGGAAACGCCGGCATGGCCACAGGCGGATCCGGTGACGTCCTAACGGGCATGATCGTAGCTCTCCTCGCTCAGGGGGAACCACCAGCAGACGCCGCGCTCAAGGGCGTATACTGGCAAGGGCTTTCGGGCGATCTTGTTACTCCGCACAAGGGCGAGCGAGGTCTGATTGCAGGCGATCTGATCGATGCGATGTCGAAAGCAGATCTGATGATACAAACCACCCCTATTGACCTGCAGCATTACGTGCGTTGCCGGACTGTCAGGTAACGCGCGGAACAGGATGGATGATATGCCCAGAACCAACGAGAGAATCGACCAGTTGATCGAAGAGTCCTACCTCTTGAGCCTGACGGAGGAAGAGATACGGGCGGACCTGGATCGATTCGTCGAAGTGTGCGACAAGGTCATCCAAGAGAACGTTAACGATCGGAAACAGATGCAGGAGCTCACACAGAAGCTTGCGCGGGCGCGGGCTCTGAGCCTGATCGAAGACCAGCACGAAGACGAGAAACACCTCGAGATCGCTGAACCTTTCGAGCTTGAGGACAGCTCCCACACGCCGAAGGAGGTCTTCGCCGAAAAGGTCGCGCGGAACAAATGTCTGATTCTCAGGACCATCCGGGACTGCAACCCTGGTCTTGAGGACCTGATCGACAGGGAGCGATATCCGACTATGGCTGACAAATCCGACACGGCGATCCCCTTTTCGACAAGCTCGGGCACCTCACGAAAGGACTTGGTCTTCAAAGTTTTTTATGTTGTAACACTACTGTTCGTTCTCCTTCTCGTCTATTTGGTGCTACTACAGCAAAACTTCTAAGATCCACTCCCTCAAACGATGAACATCAGGCGCCTGCGATCCCTCCTCCAGAGTCGCAGGCGCTTCTGTGCACCCACTCAACACCAAAGGTGACATGCCAAAAAGGACAGACATTCAGAAAATCCTCCTGATCGGGTCGGGACCAATCGTGATCGGGCAGGCCTGCGAGTTCGATTACTCCGGTACTCAGGCCTGTAAGGCGTTGAGGGAAGAGGGATACAACGTCGTACTCGTCAACAGCAACCCGGCCACGATCATGACCGACCCGGAGATGGCCGATCGCACCTACGTCGAGCCTGTTACACCGGACGTCGTCGGCGCGGTGGTCGAGCGAGAGAAGCCTGACGCCCTTCTCCCGACGCTCGGTGGACAGACCGGTCTGAATGTTGCGATGGATCTCCATCGCTCCGGGATCCTAGAGAAACACGGCGTCGAGATGATCGGAGCTAAACCGGAGGCCATCGAGAAGGCGGAGAACCGAGAGAAGTTTCAGGTCGCCATGACCAAAATCGGTCTCGAGATGCCCAAGGGAAGGTTCGCCTACACGCTCGAGGAGGCAATGGAGTTGGTCGGTGAGATAGGTTTCCCCGCGATCATCCGGCCCTCTTACACGCTCGGCGGCACTGGTGCCGGCACAGCCTACAACACGGAAGAGTTCCAAGAGGCCGCCGCTCGTGGTCTCGACCTCTCACCAACGACCGAGATCCTCGTCGAGGAAAGCATCATCGGGTGGAAGGAGTACGAACTTGAGGTCATGCGCGACCTCAACGACAACGTTGTGATCATCTGCTCGATCGAGAATCTCGACCCCATGGGCGTTCACACGGGCGACTCGATCACAGTAGCCCCTGCACAGACGTTAACCGACAAGGAATACCAGGTCATGCGTGATGCGTCACTCCGGTGCATCCGCGAGATCGGTGTCGAGACGGGGGGCTCGAACATCCAGTTTGCCGTCAATCCCAGAACAGGTCGGCAGGTCGTGATCGAGATGAACCCGCGTGTGTCACGATCCAGCGCACTCGCCTCGAAGGCCACGGGCTTCCCGATCGCAAAGATCGCGGCGAAGCTCGCCGTAGGCTACACGCTCGACGAGATCCGGAACGACATCACCAAGGAGACGCCCGCCTCGTTCGAACCGACGATCGACTACTGTGTCGTCAAAATCCCTCGCTGGACTTTTGAGAAGTTTCCCCAGACCGAAGATGCCCTCGGAACACAGATGAAGTCCGTCGGCGAAACTATGGCAATCGGACGCACGTTCAAGGAGGCCTTCCAAAAAGGTCTGCGCTCACTCGAGATCGGACGTGCCGGATTTGGTGCGGACGGCGGTGATCTTGATCTAAACGGGCTCGACCGCGAGACGATCGAGCAGAAGCTGCGTTCACCGAATTCGCAGCGGCTCTTCTACCTGAAGGCCGCGATTCAGTCAGGGGTCACGATCGAAGACATCTACGATATCACCGGCATCGACAGATGGTTCCTCAGAGGGATGTTCGACATCGTAGACCTCGAGAACGAACTAGCCGCGCTGGTCTAGTCAACCGAGAACGGAGACAGGATTGACACTCGCAGACCTGGAAAAGAAGATCACAGCAGACCAGCTCAGAAACGCGAAGGAGCATGGTTTCAGCGACCGTCAGCTCGCCCACCTGTGGAAGACAGACGAATGGACGGTGCGCGACCTCCGAAAGTTGCTCGGCGTCATCCCTGTCTACAAGACTGTCGACACGTGTGCTGCCGAGTTCGAGGCGTATACTCCCTACCACTACAGCACCTACGAGACCGAGAACGAAGCTGCCCGTTCCGATCGTAGAAAGATCATGATCTTAGGTGGCGGACCGAACCGGATTGGTCAGGGAATCGAGTTCGACTACTGCTGCTGCCACGCATCGTTCGCGCTGCGTGAGGACGGTTTCGAAACCATCATGGTCAACTCCAACCCCGAAACGGTCAGCACTGATTACGACACGTCGGACAAGCTCTACTTTGAGCCTCTGACGGCCGAAGACGTTCTGTCAATCGCTGACCTGGAACAGCCTGAGGGTGTGATCGTTCAATTCGGAGGACAGACGCCACTCAACCTCGCGCATGACCTCGAACGGGGCGGGCTTAAGATCGTGGGAACGTCACCCGACAGCATCGACCTAGCTGAGGACCGGAAGCGCTTTGGCGCTCTGGTTGAAGAGCTGGGGATCAAACAGCCCGAGAACGGAACGGCAGTCAACGTCGATGAGGCCGTGCAGATCGCAGAGTCGATCGGGTTCCCCGTCCTTGTACGACCGTCCTACGTCCTCGGTGGACGCGCGATGGCCATCGTCTACGACACGGATGCACTCGTCAGCTACGTCGAGAACGCGATCGATGCGTCTCCGGAGCGACCGATCCTGATCGACCGATACCTTGAGAACGCACACGAGTTCGACGTGGACGCCGTCGCCGACGAAACTGCGATCGTCATTGGCGGTGTTATGCAGCACATCGAGAGCGCGGGCGTGCATTCCGGCGACAGCGCTTGCGTTCTGCCACCATACGACATTACCGATGCGAACCTCGGCAAGCTAAAGGAACACACCCACAAGCTCGCGAAAGCACTGGGTGTGTGCGGCCTGATGAACGTCCAGTATGCGGTCCAGGGGAACGAGGTCTACATCATCGAGGTGAACCCGAGGGCGTCGAGAACCGTCCCGTTCGTGAGCAAGACAATCGGGGTTCCGCTCGCCAAAGTCGCGGCCCGAGCGATGGTCGGTCATACCCTCGAGGCGCAGAGGTTCACGAGCGAAGTCGACTTTGATTACATAGCCGTCAAGGAGGCCGTTCTCCCGTTCAACAAGTTCCCGGGTGTCGATGCACTTCTGGGTCCCGAGATGAAATCAACGGGCGAGGTAATGGGGATTGACTCCGACTTCGGCCTCAGCTTCCAGAAGGCGCAGTTGGGTGCCGGCGTCCGCCTTCCCGTAGAGGGAACGGTCTTCGTCAGCGTCAACGACCAGGACAAGGAAGGTGTCGTGGACATCGCCAGAAGGCTGAAGGAAGCGGGCTTCCAACTGGTCGCGACCAAGGGGACACAAAAGTTTCTGGAGGGTCAGGGCATCCAGGCAAAACGGATCTTAAAGATCCGAGAAGGACGGCCCCACATCCTTGACCAGATCAAGAACGACGCCATCGCACTGATGATCAACACGCCTGCAGGCGAGAAGACCGTTTCCGACGACCATCGGATCCGGCAGGGAGCGGTGCAGTATGGCGTCCCCTACACGACCACGCTCGCCGGTGCACGAGCCTTCGTATCCGGGATCGAGGCGCTGAAAAAAGATCAGACCATAAGGATCCGTTCACTCCAAGAATTCCACGCCACCGCCTAGCCATGCCTCGCTGGTTTTTTATAGCACACCTCGTCTTGCTCGCAGCCCTCGCCCAAGGGTGCGTCTATTACAACAAGTTCTACAATGCGAAAAAGCGGTTCAAGGAAGCCCATCACCAGCGTCTTTTGTCCGAGGCTGACCCGGACAACCGGGTCCTCACGAACGCCTACCTCGACTACTACCTGTCCGCTATCCGCAAAGCATCTATCGTCCTCGATCTTCACCCGAACAGCAAGTGGGTCGACGACAGCCTGCTCCTGATCGGTCAATCCTACTATTGGCGGGGAGAGCACCGCGAGGCCCGCGTCAAGTTCAACGAGCTTCTCGACAACTTCCCGGACAGCGACCTCCGGACTGAAGCCCTCTACTGGAAGGGATTGTCCCTGTGGGGCAACGACGACATCTCCGCCGCACGAGAGATTCTCAGCTTTGTGAGCGAATCGGAGAACCGTTTCTTTGCTGCTCAGTCAATCCTCGCGCTAGCAGACCTTGAGCAAAGCCAGGGCAACCACGACGCCGCCAAGCGGACGTATCTCGGTCTCGTCGACAAGATCAAGGACGACGAGCTCGAAACACGCCTCTGGAAGGGCCTCGGCGACACCTACTTTGCAAAGTCGGAATTAAAAAACGCTCTGAACGCCTACCGGAAGGTCCTCCAGTCAAAACCGGATGACGTCACTTCCTACAGCACACAGATCCGGATCGGAGCCGTTCTGGAGCTTTCCGACGATTTAGAAGAGGCACTCTCGACATACAAGCGGCTCGAGCGATCCAAGAGATTCAGGCTGTATCAACCGAAGGTCCAGCTCCTGATCGCCAACCTGTATCGACTTCGAGGTGACATCGACGGAGCCCTTGAAGCCTACAGCGAGATCATCAAGCGCAACCCAAGGACGGAAACAAGCGCGGAGGCCTACTATCAGATCGCGCTGATTGAACACCAAGTCAGGAGAAACAACGAGAAAGCACTCGAGCTCTTCGCCACGGCGCGCAAGGAACGGCACACGTCCGACGTTGCGGTCAAGGCGAGAGAAATGGAGACGACCCTCTTCCAACTCGACAAGTTCAAAAAACGAGGGGAGAAAAAGACCAAACGGGGTACGGCAGCGCTTTTCAATGTCGCCGAGATCTACCTCTTCAGTCTCGGCGAGGTCGACTCTGCTCTCACCACTTACGAGCGTGTCCTCACCCGCGAAGATAGCTCGTCCGTACCCAAAGCCCTATATGGAATGGGTCTGATCTACGCCGACAGCCTGAGGAACGAAGAAAAAGCAACTGAGCTGTTCGAACGGCTCGTCCAAGACTACCCGATCACCCCCTACGCAGTGGATGCCCGACTACGAATAGGGGCCGACCGCTCGGACGACGTTCTCGCTGCAGCACGATACCTCGAAGCCGAAGCCCTGAAGGCCGAAGGGGCGAGCCCTCAAGATGTGATTACCATCCTCCGGCAGGTCACCGAGGAGTATCCGAACAGCCTGTATGCACCCAAAGCCCTGTTCGCGTTGGGGTGGGCCTACGAAAACGACCTTGGTGACCTCGACACGGCCAACACGCACTATATGCGGCTCACGGACGATTACCCCATGACCGAGTTTGCGGAGGTCTCCGCCGACAAGCTTAAGCAGATTAAGAAAGAGCTGAGGGATAGAAATACGAAGCGCAAGCCAAAACCCAAGGCGAAGACGCCAAAGAAGAAGGACCCTCCGCCTCCGACAGCCGACGCCGCTTTCGCTGAGGAGCTCCCTAAGCCGAAACCCACGAAGCCTGAGCCACAGGTCAACGCCGTGCCGATCCGTAAGGCCCCACGGGCCGACGGTCCGCTCGAAGCCAGTGAGGTTGAGCAGCTCCCCCTCCTCGTGCACGCTCCTCCCTCACCCGCGGCGGAAGAAATCGGCGAAGAGGACGTATCACCGAATGTCATGGTCCGTTTCCTCGTCGGAATTGACGGTCGCGTCAAAAAAGTCGTCGTCGTCGAAGGTGCCGACGTTCTCCAAGAGCAGGCGGTGGATGTGGCTTTCCAGTATCTGTTCGAACCAGGCATCCACAAAGGGAAACCATGCGAGGTCTGGATGGAATTCCCAATCACCTTCCTAAGCCCCGAGCAGGGTGGAAGCGAGCCGGAATAGACACGCTAATTCCCAAGTTCGACCAAGAGACCGCCGAGGTTCTTTCGAACGATTCGATCGCCGAAGGCATCTACGTCATGAGGCTAGTCGCTCCACTCGTGGCTGCCAGGGCACAGCCCGCCCAGTTCGTGAACATCAAGACCGACCCGGGTCTGTCGCCTTTTCTCCGGCGCCCTCTCAGCATCCTGAACGCGGACCCCTGTCAGGGGTGGATCGAGATCTACTATGACGTGATCGGTGCCGGTACCGAGCGACTCGGGTCTCTGGCGGTCGGGACCAGCGTCGATCTCATAGGCCCCCTGGGCTTGCCCTTTGAACCTCGATCCGGACACACGCTTCTCATCGGAGGCGGCGTGGGCATCGTCCCACTCGCCTACCTCGCCTGGCACTCACCCAAGGATCGAGAGACGATGACGCTCCTGATGGGGGCCGCCACATCGTCTCGTATACCTGACCTCTCCAGGATCGTACCCGCAGACCTGACCACTGTTCTGGCCACCGACGACGGATCGATCGGCCACCACGGATTCGTGACCGAACTGATCGAGCAGCATCTCCACGAGGAAACCGAGATCCTGACCTGCGGTCCGCACGCCATGATGGCCCGCATCGCTGAAATCGCCTGCGAGGCGTCCGTACCCTGTTACGCTTCACTCGAGAACCACATGGCCTGCGGCTTCGGTGCCTGCGTAGGTTGTGTCGTCGAATACAAACGCAGCGATCGGGAAGACCGACGATACCGGCGGGTCTGCCTGGAAGGTCCCGTCGTCAACGCCAGTGAGATCGTCTGGTGAACCTGTCAGCCCAAATCGGCGGAGGGCTCAAGATCCGGAACCCGATTCTCATGGCATCGGGCACGTTCGGTCACGGTGCCGAATACAGCGGGTTGTTTGACCTTTCCAGCATAGGTGGTGTTGTCACAAAAACGATCACCCGGCATCCCAGAGCCGGCAATCCACCTCCCAGAACGGCCGAAACGCCGTCGGGCATGCTAAACTCCATCGGGCTCACCAACCCCGGGCTCGAAGGGTTCATCGAGGAGAAGATCCCGGCACTCGAGACGCTCGATACAGCTCGCATCGTGTCAATCGCGGGGACCTCTAGCGATGAGTTCGCCGAGATGGCCGGAGCGCTCTGTGAGCGAGGCGGCCTCGACGCGCTCGAACTCAACGTCTCCTCCCCCAACATGAAAGATGGGGGCATGTTGTTCGGATGTAGCAAGGCGGCGACGCACGAGGTCACAAAGGCGGTCAAGGCGGTATCGACAGTCCCTGTGTTCGTCAAGCTGTCACCGAATGTCACCGACATCGTCGCGATCGCTAAGGCGGTCGAGGACGGTGGCGCGGACGGAATCGCCATGATCAACACGCTCCTCGGCATGGCGATCGACGTCAACACGCGACGCCCCATCCTCGGGAACATCACGGGCGGCCTGTCGGGACCAGCAATCAAACCTGTCGCCTTGGCGTTGACCTGGAAGGTGGCCCAAGCTGTCGGCATCCCGATAGTGGGCATGGGAGGCATCACCACATGGCGTGACGCTGTAGAGTTCCTGATCGCGGGAGCGACGGCCATACAGGTCGGCACCGCAACTTTCGTGAACCCTCAGGCCGGTCCTGAGATCCTCGACGGTCTGACCTCATACTGTCAGGGCCGCGACATTGACAACATCAACGATCTCATCGGGTCTTTGCAGACGACATAGCCAGATGACGGGCCGCAGACCCAAACGCAGCCTGACCCTCCTTCTCCTCGTCGCCACAGCCTGCACAGTGTCGCCTCGATACCCTGTCCCTTCCGCAGCCCCTCCTGCGGAAGGAATGTCTAACCTGCCAAAGCCACAAAACCCGGAACCGATCAAAGTCTCCACGGAAGACGCCTATCAGATCGGGAAAGCGTCCTACTACGCCCACAAGTTCCACGGCCGCCAGACAGCCAACGGTGAGATCTTCGACATGTATGGTCTCTCGGCCGCGCATCGCGAACTCCCGCTCGGCACCGTTATCCGCGTCACGCACCTCGGGAATGGTCGATCACTCAAGCTTCGAGTCAACGATCGTGGACCATTTGTTCCGGGACGCATACTCGATCTGTCATTGGGCGCCGCACAGAAGCTGGACATGGTAGAAGAGGGTGTCGCCGAAGTCCGGATCGACATCATCCGGGAGCCCTGAAAACGCCGAGGGCCCGTCGATCACTCGACAGGCCCTTTGTCATCATCCTTCTTTTGTTTGCCTTCCTCTTCCGGGGGCGGCTGTCCGTGTTGCTCTGCCTTCCGCCAAATCATGCGCTCGTATTTAAGACGTTCGCGTTCCCTACCCTCTCCCTCATCGAGCAGCATCCGCGTGATAATCGCCGCCAAGCGCTCCGGATCCTGCCGTCCAATCCTCGCGAGCGTCTTGAGCTCGTTGACTTGGCGCTCGCGACGGCTCAATAAACCGATCGGCTTCTTCTTAGCGACAGCCTTCGACTTCTCCTTCTTGGCCCTCTTGACCGTCTTCGACGCTTTCCCCTTCCGCATCGGGGCGAGCGGTTTTCTGGATTTCGTCAGCGTCACACGGTGTCTCTTGAGTGGCCGGAGAAGACTGCCAAAGAATCCACTTTCCTCGTCCGGGGGGGTCTTGCCTTTTCCGTTCTTTTCGGAAGCCATCTGGAAATCCTAGGGCAGTGTCAGTGCAGCGTCCCCCTCCGTCGGTGTGAAGGAAATGCGCCTGAACGCAATCTCTGAAGGAAACATGAACCCACGTATACGACCGATCATGCGCCACGCAGTCAGATCGACAACCGCGACCACGGGCTCGAAAATCAGTGGCTCTAGGGATCCCACGTAGGCGAACAGACCATCAGGCGTAATCCCGAGGGTGCTCGTTCCCTCGGCGAGCGTAAGTGAGCGTGTCACCAGATTTCTCGTCACATCCACCTCGACAAGGTCTCGTGACGTGTTCACATATAGCCGAGTTCCGTCGGCGGAGAGCTTCAGATCGTTCACATCGTTCGCTTCAAACTGAATCTCACCAACCGTGCCGTGCGTCCCAGTGTCGAGCACGCCAACGGCGGCACGACTCGCTACTGAATAATAAGCACGATTCCCGATCGGGGAGATCACAATTGCGTCGAGCTGGCCATCCACATCGATCCTGAGGACCTCGATGTTCCGCGTTAGATCGACCACTGAAATGTCACTCGCATTCACCGAGTAGAGCCATCGACGATCAGGTGTTATCGCCATCCCACCGGGCCGGTTCCCCACGTCAATCGTATCCACAACAGCCTGGGCGGCCAGATCGATCACGCGGACGAGATCGTTACCGGGCTCCGCTACATAGGCGAAGGTCTCGTCCGGATGGATCAGCAACTCTCCGGAAGACGTACCAGGTATCGAAAACTCAACCTGATGTTCGTCGTTGAGGACGAACATACCGAACTGTTCGTTCACATACAATCGCTCGTGGTCTGAGGACACCTGCATCCCGCCGGGGTTCCGGAAGGGAAGAAACGTCTGGGCGAGATGGTTTTTGATATTGTAGACATCGATGGAGCTCGTACCGGGGTCCATAACGTAGAGCGCGAGGTCAGGCGTCGTCTGTGGGGACGCGGAGGTCGAGCCGAAAGCTGCGGAGAACAGGAGAAAATCATCGAAGTCGATGATGCCGTTCGTGTTCAGGTCGAACCGAACGTCGTAGGTGCCATCTCCGACCACGGTGCTGAAACGCTCCGTAAAGGCCAGAAAATCGGTGAAACCGACAGACCCGTCGTTGTCGAAGTCGGATGCCATAGAACCTGTCGCCTGGAAATGGAGACGTGATGAGACGTCACCGGACGATAGGATTGTTACAAGCACGATGGTAAACCAGAGAAATCGAATGATCACGCCCGATCCTTGTTCGGTGAGAGGATGCCGCCTACACGACCTCGACTCGATTACCCCCGGCCTTCTTGGCCGCATATAAAGCTTGGTTCAGCTGACTGACATATTCCTCACCCAAACTCCGGAAGTCAGCGCCTTCGCTCGGCTAAACCGAGTGGATGCCGGCGCTCACGGCGATCTGAGCGACAGAGTCGGCGCACGGAAACTCATGCGTGCGGACCCGAGCGCGCACCGTCTCGAGTTCGCCCGGATACAGTATTAGGATGAAATTAGCTCCGTCGATGTGTCCGAGCTTCGCCCAGCGTCGATTCTCCGTCCTTAGACGGGAAACCTCGGTCTGGAGATCCTGGATCTGCTGTTTCAGCTGAGCATCATCCTTCCTAGTGTTCTCAGCCACATTGCACCTCCCGGAAGTCCGGAGTGAAAGACAGCCGACTTAGCAGCTCATAGCACATAATTCCTGCAGCGACCGAGACGTTCAGAGACACCTTTGTTCCGAGCATCGGAATATGAACCGTCTGGTCGCTTGCCTCGATTACGCTTCTGCCGACCCCTTCAACTTCGTGCCCCACGACGAACGCGACAGGGTAGTCATACGATACCTCACGGTAGTCGACGCTCCCCTCCGAATGCTCGAGCGTCACGATCGACACACCCCGCTCCTTGAGAGCCGCAACAGCCTCTGTCGTGGTCGCATAGTAAGTCCACGGGACCGAGTCTTCGGCTCCCAGCGCAACACGACTAATCTCTTTCCGGGGTGGGCATCCCGTAAACCCCGTCAGCACCACACCGGCTGCACGGATTCCGTCGGCCGAGCGAAAGATCGCCCCTACGTTGAACAGAGAGCGCACGTTCTCGACGACCACATATATCTTGGTCCTATCGGACCGGGAGTCAAAAAAGGAGCCACCGTCGATCATCGCCGCGGTGGCTCCCTGTCGAATCGTATGGTGCGAACCAGATTCAACTCGAGCTCTCTTCTTCTGCCTCCTCGACTTCGAGGTCCGGGGTGTCCGCAACCCCGTTCAGCCGACCCCGCACGTCGATCACCGCGGTCTCGAGCTTCTCTCGTGCCGTCCGACCGAGTTCGGTGGCGAGCATCACGCCAAGTGCGCCGCCTACGGCCGCACCGAAGACAAAACCCGACCAGAAATGGTCCGACACCGGTTCTCTTCGGTATCTCATTCGCTATCTCCTTCCCGGAGCCCAGAATCCTGTTTCAGCATACGCTTCAGCACTTTTGCCGCCGTCTCCGCGTCCCCGCCCTTCAACTCAAAACGTCCCTTGTTACGATCGGCGGCCTTTTTCGCTGTCGGGATGCTTACTGAGCCGTCTGAGTCATCGAAATTAGCGCTCGAGCTCTCGCCGGCCGGGCCGCTGCTCCCACCGCCCAAGAGTCCGCCTCCGCCAAATAGTCCACTAACACCCCCACCACCATGGTTCTGGTGGTTCACTCGACGCGTCCAGACCATCACACCAAAGTAGGCAACTACGAGCACGATCACGATGAAGAAAAGCCGGGTTGCCTCGGCCATGTAATCCATAAGTCTCCTAAAGTCCTGTTCTTACGTTAAGAACGCCGATCCGCCCTGCCAAGTCAAGCAACCTGCTAAGCTACTCAATCCTTCAGCATCACAAAGGTATCCCAGGTTGTCGGGGACCCGCCAAAACCGGCCATCCGGAGGATCACTTCCGGTATCTCGTCTGACCACCATACCACCACTTATCGCTCGGCCGACGTGGCCGACTAGTTGCGTCTGCCGCCCCATCACTGTCAGTGCGGCGATTGTGCAGAGCAGTTGGGTCTTTACAGTCAATATCTTCAAACCCCTAGAGATCCGACATCACGAAGGACATCACCATCTGTTCGAAATTCGGGTCGAGCTCTCTCATAAAATACTGTTGCGGCATCCGCTTGCTTCCCAAGCATCGTCCAGAATACCTCACGTCTGCGTTCGTACTTATCAGAATCCACGCGTATCCCTCTCACCCCAGATGCAAGTCGGTTGCGTCACCACCACGCCACGCTGCCACCTGACCGGTTATCAGTTTCTCGCCATCCGACAGACCCTCTGACCGGTCTGCAAGTTTCTCCACCATCCGATCTCGCCAGCGTACCAGCGTCTGCGATTCGGAAGCCGACAGATCACGACACTCCTCAGGGTCGTCGGCCAGGTTGAAAAGCTGCTCCTCGCCGTTGATCGGGTTCCAGATATACTTCCAGTCCCTATCCGTCAGGAACTGGTTCGCGTTCTCCGGATGATAGCACGGCGAATGTTCACCGTGATAGACGTCCCGCCACCCATCCGCCTCACCGCGGAGAAGTGGCAGAACGCTCCTCCCCTCGACTGTATCCGGGATCTCCGTTCCGGCGACGTCGAGAAAGGTTGGCATCACGTCCTCCCACCCGACAAGCTGTTCGATCTCTCGGTTCCGGTCAGTAGCCAGCGATTCCGGACAAAGCACAACAAACGGTACACGAGCGGATGCCTCGTATGCGTAGGTCTTTCGCCAGAGGTTATGATCTCCGAGCATCTCTCCGTGATCGGACGTGAACAGCACGAACGAATCCCCGTGACCGCCCGTCCGTATCAGTCGCAGAAGCCGACCTACCTGCGCGTCGAGATACGCGAGATACGCGAAGTATGAAACGCGCGCTCGATGCATCGCCGTAGCGCTTACTCGACCCCGCCACGCGTTCACATCCATCGGATACTCCGTCTCTGTCGCGTGTCGCTCCGCCCAGTCACCGATCGAAGGGGCTGGCATCGTCCGGTCGGCGAACTGGTCATAATAGACCTGGGGCGGACACCACGGTGGGTGAGGCCCGTTGAATGACAGCGTCAGGAAGAATGGCCGTGTCGGGTCTCTACGGCCGAGGAACTGGCGGGCCTCGTTCACGAACCAATTCTCCTCCATCAGCATCTCGGGTAGGTGATTCGGCCGACCCACCCAGGAGTTGGAGTCGACACCGTGGGCGAAATGCTCACCGAGTACCCCGGGATGCTGCTTTATCCAGGTCTCGTAGTCCTCGGGCGTGGTCAGTTGCTCATAACCGAGGTGCAGGCGTCTGGGAGTAAAATGCGTCTTCCCGATGTTTATCGACTGGTATCCTGCCTTCGTCAACTCACTAGCCATGGTCACGTCATAGTCCCAGGGCACGTTGTCCTGATACCCGACCATGCCCTGTGTTGCCGGTGTCTGCCCTGTCATCAAGGTCCGCCGAGCCGGGCAACAGGACGGGCACGGCGAATAGGCTCTCGTAAACATCGCCCCCTGCGCCGACATGCCATCAAGATGCGGAGTCTCGGCCATCGGATGTCTGAGTCGACTGAGACAATCCCCTCTGAAATGGTCCGTAATGATCAGCACGATATTGGATCTCGGGTCTGCCAAAATCGCCTCCCTAACAGGGGTTTAGAGCATCTTATCATCCGCCCAATTTACACAAAACAGTTGCCTAAACATCACTTTTCCCAGATTTTAGGGGCTTCTTGGAAATAAACCGAAACCGTGTAGAATCAGGTAGATGCAACATGAGTGAGGCGGAGAACATCGAAGAGCTCGACAAGAAGTACATAGAGGAGGGCCCCAGCGCCGAATTCGCTGACCTGCTCGAAAAGGAGAAGACCGAGCCCGAGCAGAAGAAGGTCGCCGTTGGACAGAAGATTTCGGGCGTTGTGACCAAGGTCGACGCATCTAGCGCGTTCGTTGACTTCGGCGGTCGAAGCGAAGCCGCGATCGATCTCCAGGAACTCAAAGACGACTCGGGCAAGATCACAGTCAAGGAAGGCGACAAGCTGGATGCCTACGTTTCCTCGCTCGAGGGTGAAACACGACTCACGAAGTCGCTCAAGTCCTCGAGCCGTCAGGCGATCCGGGATGCCTTCGAAAACGGTGTGCCGATCGACGGTCGTGTAACAGGCTTCAACAAGGGCGGCCTCGTCGTCAACCTCGGCGGCACACGCGCCTTCTGCCCGATGTCACAGATCGAGATCGGTTTCTGTTCCGAGCCAGAGTCCTATGCGGGAAAGACGGTCAGCTTCAAGATCCTCGAACTCAAGAACGGCGGTCGAAACATCGTCGTCTCCCGCCGCGCAATCCTCCACGAAGAAGCGAAGATTGCCGGAAAAGCCCTTCGTGAGACGCTTAGCGTCGGTGATAAACTGAAGGGCAAAATCACAAGGCTCGAGCGATTCGGTGCCTTTGTCGACATCGGCGGTGTCGAGGGCCTCGTACACGTCTCCGAGATCAGCCACACTCGCGTGAACGACCCGAAAAGTGTGCTCAACTCGGGTGCCGACATCGAGGTCAAGATCCTGAGCATGGAGAACCTAGGTGGCGCCAAAGAACGTATCTCCCTGTCCATGAAAGCTCTCCTCCCCGATCCTTGGTTGTCGATCCACGAAACCGCGCGCGAAGGGGACGTCATCACGGGCAAGGTGGTCTCTCTCCAAAGCTTTGGCGCCTTCGTCGAGATCACCCCTGGAATCGAAGGTCTAGTACATATCTCTCAGATATCGGGAGAAAAGAGGATCGGCACGCCCGGAGAGGCGCTGACCGTGGGACAGAAGGTCCAAGCCCGTGTGCAGCAGATCGACACAGCACAGCGGCGCATCTCGCTGTCAATCCGCGCAGTCGCTGAACATGCCGAACAGGCTGCTGCCGCACAAGACATGTCGAACTACCAGGCCAAGGAGAAGGAACTGGCTGGCCAAGCCGACAATGCGATGGCCGAAGCGCTCAGACGGGCCGGTCTCGCCTAGAGGGAAGGTGGACGAACCCGCCGACCGCCAGCGACTCGAAGCCGAGACACGAGTCCAAGCCTTCAGGGCGGGAGGCCCCGGCGGGCAGCATCGGAATAAGATTGAGTCTGCTATCCGGCTGACCCACATACCCACGGGTATCACGGTCGTTGCAACCGAGAGCCGGAGTCAGGCTCGAAACCGTGAACTCGCCTTCCAGCGACTCAAGAAAAAGCTCGCTCTACGCAGGAAGAAGACACCGCCCCGCCGACCGACCAAGCCTACCAAGGCATCCCTCACCAAGCGTCTCGAACACAAAAAAAGGCGGTCTAAGACCAAACATCTGCGCCGCCGACTTGGGCCCTCCGACTAAAATACGCTGCACGAACGCGTTTGAGGGCAAGAACTTGATGTAGTAATTCATCCGGGTGAACCGCACCAGCGCCTTCTCCTGCAGGCTCAGCTTCTGAACGAGGTTGCCCAAGGGGCTTCTGCCGGTCCGCAAGCTGTTCATTCCTTGACTTCAGATTCTTCGAGTCGTCAGTCAGCATCTGAAGCCGGCTGCGCTGTAGGTCCGAAATGTTCCGATCTATTCCATCCCGTGTCCATAATGGATGTGCCGGGGGCATGGCCTTAAACAACAAACACGACTCATTGGCCTGATCTATCAGTTATGACGCAGGACGATTATTAGCTATTTGTTAACAAACTGTCCAACCTCACAAAAGAGGTGTGCTTTAGATCACAGGGCACGGATAGTTCCCCCCTACCGGGTCACAAAATGATCAAAACCCTGTTTACTAACGGTATGCAGAACTTCTTCTGCCCCGATCCGGACTTTTCCTGAGCCACAAACTACCTCGCCGATGTACGTCAATCGACACTCTTTCTCCCAATCTGAAGATAAATCGCGTTCCTGACTCGTGAATGCAAGCTCATAATCCTCCCCTCCGGACAGCACAAATGTCAACGGATCTGCGCCTACCGTGTCGCAATAATCGCGCAATGCGTCCGAAACAGGAAGCAAATCCGGCTTGAGGACGATGTCTACGCCGCTGAGCGAAGCGATGTGTCCGAGATCCGCCCCTAGGCCGTCAGAGACGTCGATCATGGCCGTCGCCACCCCCTCCTGCGCAAGTCGGCGTCCCGTCACAAGCCGAGGCTCGGGGCGAAGGTGTCTTCGCACAAGCTGCTCTGCTGTGTCGCGACCAAGCGCGTCGCGTCCGGCCGCGATCGCGAGGCCTGCAGCCGATTCTCCTAGGCTACCGGTTACATAGACCGCTTCCCCGTCCGAAGCTCCTGATCGATAGACCACCTCGTCTAGAGGACATATCCCTGTCAGGGTCAGACTCAGCACCAACGGGCCGTCGATCGATGTAGTGTCGCCGCCCGCGAGCTGAACGCCATACCGAGACCCGCTCGCCTGGAGCCCACCGACCATCCGATCCAGCAATGTCGCATCGAAATCCGGGGGCGCCGAGACGGCGAGGAGCGCTTCCTTCGGTTCTCCCCCCATCGCTGCGACATCCGAAAGATTGACCGCAAGAAGCTTGCAACCCAGACCCTCCGGCGACGTCCTCGCCAGATCGAAATGAACGCCTTCAACCATCGTATCGACGGTCAGAAGCATCGCTGCTTCACCACCATCGACGACTGCGCAGTCATCCCCGATCCCTCTTACAAGCCTTCCGTGTTTGGGAACCTGATGTTGGCCGATCAGATCGATCAACCCAAATTCGCCGATGTCCTTCAGCGTCATCACAACGATGCTCCGTTCTGCTCGCGGTGCCAATCGACCACCGATCGATACGGGACATCCCCCCCAAAGATGTCGAGCGCACTACCAATCGTCAGATCGACCCGTCCGTCACCAAGCCTGTAGACCCGGTCGAGATCCTCGATTGAACTCACACCGCCGGCATACGTCACCGGGATCGGACTCCCCTGCCCCAGCAACTCGACCAGAGACTCCTGGATCCCCAGACGCTTCCCCTCCACATCGACCCCGTGGACAAGGAACTCGGAACAATAGCCCGAGAGCCTCTCGAGTGTGTCCGCCTTCACTTCCAGGTTAGAGAACTTCTGCCAGCGATCCGTCACAACCTTGTAAACATCGTCCTGCGCGCGACAGCTCAGGTCCAGAACAAGCCGGTTTCGGCCCACACGATGAACCATCTCATCAAGCCTAGATTGCTCAAAGGCACCCTCACGGAACACATAGGACGTCACGATCACGTGACTCGCCCCAGCGTCTAGGTAGAATCGGGCATTCTCGGGTGTAATCCCCCCGCCAACGTGGAAACCTCCTTCGAAGGAGCCAAGAGCTTGGAGTGCGGCCAACTTGTTTCCCGGTCCGAGCTGAATCACGTGCCCGCCGTGCAGTCGATCCTCTCGGTAGAGACCCGCGAAGTATCCCGCCGACTCCGTCGCTTCGTAATTGGTGACGGCCTCCGACTCGCTCAGAGTCGATCCCACAATCTGGACAACTTTGCCCTCTCGGAGATCTATGCAGGGCCTGAATCTCACGGCTGATGCCCCGTTTCCTTCGCCAATCCCTGTATTGGTGTAGCCAGCCTCACAGTCTTTCCTTATCTTTCCCGCCTCGCTCCAACAACACTCAAGAATCCAAAAATATGCAAGATCCAAGATACGAAAAACTCGCTTCCGTACTCGTCGGATATTCCACGAACGTCCAGAACGACGAGAACGTCCTGATCGAAGCGATCGATATCCCAAACGAGATGGTTATCGCCCTGATCCAAGAGGTCAGAGCGCGCGGCGGAAACCCGCTCGTCACGCTGAAACACAACGTCATCCAACGTGAGTTGATCAAAGGGGGATCTGCCGAGAACATGTCGCTGGCAGGTGACTACGAGGCCTACCGGATGAAGCAGGTGCAGGCCTACATCGGAGTGCGTGGTAGCTGGAACATCACCGAGATGTCGGATGTCTCGACCGAGGCGATGAACAAGTACGAAAACGGTTGGCTCAAACCCGTTCACTTCGACATCCGGGTACCTAGGACCAAATGGGTCGTCCTTCGCTGGCCTACATCGTCGATGGCGCAGCAGGCAGGCCGAAGCACAGAAGCATTCGAGTCTTTCTACTTCGATGTCTGCACCCTAGACTACTCCAAGATCGCCGAGGCCATGCAGCCGCTCATAGACCGAATGCGCTCGACCGATCGGGTACGTATCAAAGGTCAGGACACCGACCTCTCATTCAGCATCAAGGACATCCCCGTCAACGGCTGCTCCGGCGAACATAACATCCCGGATGGCGAATGCTTCACAGCCCCTGTACGGGACTCCGTCGAGGGTAGGATTTGTTTCAACACACCGACGCTCTACCACGGTGTCACCTTCAGCGCCATCACCCTTACCTTCTCGGGAGGGCGTATCGTCGAGGCCACCTCCAGCAACACGGAGAAGCTGAACGAGATCCTCGACACGGACGACGGTGCACGCTATATCGGCGAGTTTGCCATCGGTTTCAATCCGAAGATACATCGTCCCATGCTCGACATCCTGTTCGACGAGAAGATCGCAGGCTCTTTCCACTTTACCCCGGGTCAGGCATACGAGACGGCTGATAACGGAAACCGGTCCTCGGTCCATTGGGATATGGTCATGATCCAGACGCCCGAATTCGGAGGCGGCGAAATCCACTTCGACGATGAGTTGATCCGCCGGGACGGAATGTTTGTCGTAGACGACTTGAAGCCACTCAACCCCGATCAGATGTAGATTCCCAAGGAAGGGAGCCTATGGTCATCACACTCACCAAAGGTGGAGTCGGCAAAACAACAACGAGTGTCAACCTGGCGACAGGTCTTGCGGATCGGAATCGCAGAACGCTACTTGTCGGTCTGGATCCGCAGGCTCATACAACGTGCTGCTTCCTGTCCGAAGAACCCGAACGTGATGTCAGCGATCTGATCAATGGAGAAACCCTCTCAGGCGGGCCTGTCGATCCTGCCGACAGATTACGAAAGCCTCGACATCGTGGCCGCATAAGAGCTTCTGACTGAAAAGGCCGGGCTTCGCGTTAAGGAGGTGGAAGACCTGAGCTACAGGATTCTGACCAACACGTTCGAAATCCGGACAACGAGAATCAACGCGATGGTCGATGACCTTCTGGAACAACACCGCCCGAGGCTGCTTCGTTCTGGCATCTCCAAGAGAGAGTCCCTCAACCAGGCTAAACTGTCCGGCAAGCCCGCAGTCGCTTTCGCTTTGACCTCTCAAGGGACCCAAAAGTACGACGCCCTCTGCAAGGAGATCTCGCGAATGCGAACGTAGCCCATATAACTGACCCGCTACACTGCTCAGCCCTCGCCGTACTGGCGGGGGACTGAATTCATTCAGAGGCCTAGGTGACACAAGGACTGCGGTTACTTTCTCCGCCCAACGAATCAATCCGTTCCCGCTTTCTCTAAAATTCCGCGGCGCTGATGTTTCAACCCGCGGCGACCCTGCACTGCCATTTCCCATCCGTATGAATCTATAGTTCCACCGTCCGCCTCTGACTGTCAGCCCGCAGCCGCGGGGAACTTTGAAGTCTCTTGTATGTTGTGTGGATGAAGACAATGACTAAACGAGTCACCATTCCCGTCGACGGGATGTCTTGCGCGGCCTGCGTCGGTCGCGTCAAGACGGCACTTTCCGAGGTGGACGGTGTTGAATCAGTAGTCGTCAACCTCGCGACAAACGAGGCCACCATCGAACATCTCGGCGTCCCGGAAAACAACCTTCTGCAAGCCATCGAACGAGCCGGCTACGCCGTTCGCTCCGGCCATAAAGGGACATCCGAGTCTCAGGGACCGCGACTCGAAACGCGTGCGATCGTCTCGGCCATCTTGAGCATACTTCTGATGACAGTTGGTATGACGTCACTCGGCCAACAGCTGAGCCCGTTAAGTCTCGGCATCCTTCAGATACTCCTGGCTACCCCCGTCCAGGTGTGGTGCGGTTGGCCATTTATCTCCGGATTCGTGTCTGCACTGCGTCACGGTTCGGCGAACATGAATAGCTTAATCGCCGTCGGGACGCTGTCCGCCTACGGCTACAGCACTTCGGCCGTTGCCACGGGCTTCATTAGCGCTTCTATAACTTCACCTCTCTACTTCGACACCGCTACGATGATCATCACTTTCATCCTAGTCGGTCGCGTGCTTGAGAATCGAGCTCGGAGTCGTACTTCCGACGCGATCCGCGCTCTGATGGACCTGCAACCGGAGACCGCGCAAGTAATCAGACACGGAACCGCAGTCGAAATCCCATCTGCGAAGGTTGTCGTAGGAGACCGTGTTCGCGTGCTTCCGGGGGACCGGATCCCAGTCGATGGCCGTGTCGAAGAGGGACGGTCGAGCGTGGATGAGTCCCTGATCACGGGAGAGAGCATGCCTGTCGACAAAGGTCCCGGCGACCCGGTCACCGGTGGCGCAATCAACCAGACCGGCAGCTTTGTCTTCGAGGCAACGGGCGTCGGGTCGGAAACGGCTCTCGCACGGATCATCGAGCTCGTCAAACACGCTCAGAATTCTCGCCCTCCGATACAGCGGCTGGCCGATCGGATCGCATCAGTCTTCGTGCCCATCGTCTTCGGGGTCGCAGGTCTCACTTTCCTAGCTTGGTGGGCCGTTTCTGGTGCGTTCGAGCCCGCCCTGATCAACGCGGTTGCCGTCTTGATCATCTCCTGTCCCTGTGCGCTCGGTCTGGCCACGCCAACGGCCATCCTCGTGGGCACAGGAAGAGGCGCGGAACTCGGGCTTCTTATCAAAAGCGGTGAAACAGTCGAGACGGCCCATCGCGTCCATACGGTTGTCCTTGACAAGACGGGCACGCTGACTCACGGCCGTCCCAAAGTGACGGACATCCAAGCAAAGACCGCTCCGTATGAACACGAACTCCTGAAGCTGGCGGCCTCGCTGGAGCAACAATCCGAGCATCCGATCGGAAGGGCTATCGTTGAGGTGGCCATTTCGAGGGGTGTTGCGTTGGTCAAGCCGACGGAATTTTCCGCCATACCCGGAGGAGGACTGACCGGGATCATTGAAGGCAGAAACGTGGTGATAGGAACGCAGAAACTGCTTCGCTCTCACGGAATCGAAACACCCTTAGAGGCGGCGGACCGGTTGCGGAACGAAGGCAAAACCCTTGTCTTCTTGGCAGCCGACGGCATCTATGCGGGTATGCTGGCCGTGGCCGATACCGTCAAACCGGGGGCCCGGGAGACAGTCGCAGACCTCAACCGGTCAGGGATCGAGGTTGCGATGCTCACGGGAGACAGTCTTCAGACGGCTGAAGCCGTCGGGCGTGAGGTCGGCATCAACCTCATCGTGGCGGAGGTCCTCCCGCAGGACAAGGCGAACCGTGTTATGGCGCTTCAGCAGCAACGAGGTGTGATCGCGATGGTGGGTGACGGAATTAACGACGCGCCAGCGCTGGCCACAGCAGATGTGGGGATTGCGATGGGAACTGGAACGGATGTGGCGATCGAGTCGGCGGACGTGGCACTGATGTCCAGTGACCTGGCTAGCATCCCATCGGTCATTGAGCTCTCACGACGGACGATGCGCGTCATCAGACAGAATCTCTTCTGGGCTTTCGCATACAACGTTACCCTTGTTCCCGTCGCTGCACTCGGTCTCCTCAACCCTTGGGGCGGACCCACACTCGCAGCAGCCGCTATGACGCTCAGTTCGGTAACCGTCATCAGCAACGCGATCCGCCTGAAGCGATTCAGGCCCACGGCTGTTCAACGCGACGTAGCATAGTCGAGCACACCACGCACGATTCGATCCGCGTCTTCCTGCCTTTTTTCGTGGAACCGTAGGGCCCATGCGTCGGCTTTGGACGAAACGTTCCGGATCTCCACGAGGATCTCTGCACTAGCCCGGTTGTCGCGGAGCACAGCCATGTTTCGACTTCCGATCAGTGACGGAACTGTCCGGTGATCGAGCGCACGCTGCATTATCTTCGCGAATGTCCTCGACGGCTTGTCCATTCGTGATCCCTTCTTCTGGTAGATCACAAGCGGCCCCCTCGGCCGCTGGGGGCTGTTGTCTGCGTGGAGTGACACAAAAAGACTTTTGTCTTTCCTGCCTTTTTTGAAAAAACGGTTTGCCACCATCACGCGCCTCTTGATGTTGTGCGACCCGGGCCTGACCATCGGATCGGCCTTCCGGTTGTAGGCTTCATCGTTGTAGACCTCGTTCTTCTCGTTCACGAATGTTTCTTTGGCCAGGAAGCTGTCACGCTTCAGATGATTTGGACTCAGCACGGTCATTTGAACTTCAGCGCCATATAGCATGAGTCTCTCCATCACACGCATCGTGATGTCGTAGACATACTCGTCCTCGACAACGTGAACCTCCTCTTTGTCCCCAGTTTCGTTCGACACGATAGCTCCCGGATCCCGTCCGCCGTGCCCTGGGTCCAGCATAATCCGCCAACCCTTCAGGGGGCTTTCCCGCTTCTTCGCCTTTCCGAATCTGTCTCTGAGCTCCGCTAGATGCGCCTGGATCAAACGATTGGCGCGGTTGTAGTCTTCCCGGGCGGATCTCGACGACGACTCGGCATACCCTCTCGACTTCTGCGTCTCGCTCTTGGGGCTGGCGTAGTAGTAAGGTCCGTTGTTCGCCTCGATCTTTCTGATGCTCGACCCGACAAGAAGTCGTTGGCCAGGATGTATGCTTGAAGACTTGAGCTTGTTGAGCTGCTTGATGGTGCTGACAGATGTGCCGAATCGGCTGGCAATCTCCCAAAGGGAGTCACCCGACTGAACCTCGTAGACTGACGTGAGGGCGTGGACTGGGCTCGCCAGCAAACACAGAATCACGACCACCACAAGCCTGCGTGGTATCGCGCCGTAAGTTGGTAAAGTCATAAGATTAATGGGACGTTTCTGGGGAAGGGGTGGCTAGATTTTATCAACTTTGAAGATGCCGGACAACAGCCAACCTGCGAGAAAAGGGTATAAGGCGACTGTCGAGCTGGTTAATTTTCACCAATGGCGGCTGGATACACCGGGGATTCTGGTTGGGTACACCTGATCCTGCCACAGACGACCAGAAATGATCTATGATTTAATATATTGTTTTTTCTATAATTATCTTACGAAATGGTCGTCCGCAGGTGTATGGAATAACTATTGCCGAGGGTGTGTACGGCAACGCACTGAACGAAATCTGAGGGAGACGTGAGATGGCAAAAGGAATCTTCTCAAGAATGGCGGATATCGTTAAGGCCAACATCAACGATCTCCTCAACTGCGCCGAGGAACCCGAGAAGATGATTCGACAAATGATCCTTGAGATGGAAGAGGCCGTCAACAAGGCAACCACTTCGCTCGGTATGGCCGTGGCGAACGAGAAACGGCTCGAACGACAGTATCTGAACGAACAGGATCAGAGCGAGTCCTGGCAGAAGAAGGCCGAGTTGGCCTTAGAAGCTCGTGAAGACGACTTGGCCCGTCGTGCCCTGGAACGAAAGTCGACGGTTCAGGAGACGATCGTCAACCTCGAGCAGACCTTGGACGAAAGCCGGAAGACCTCGGGACAGCTAAAAAAGCAACTTCAGCGACTCAAGAAGAAGCTGGACGAGGCACGGACCTGCCAGGGCGCGCTGATCGCGAGAAGACGTGCAACCGAAGCGCAGAAGCAGATCGCCCAGGGCGTGTCTATCATCGGTGACGACGCATTCTCGAGCTTCGAGCATATTTGCAACCGTATCGCAACGGAAGAGGCTGAGGCAGACGCGCACCAAGAGATCGTGGGTTCCGGTCCGGATCTCGAGAACGAGCTTAACAAGCTCGAACGCAAGCAGGTGGTTGATGAAGAACTCAAGGCTCTGAAGAAGAAGATGGGTAAGGACAATACCTAAGCCACAGCAAATCGTCGAGGAGATCGTCACTGACGCTCTCAGAGCCCCCCCTAAAAAGAACACGGAATCGGGACCAGAATTGACACACATGTGGCCGAATGTGATATTTCAGGCTCTCACAGGAAGCCACTATGGTAGATGCTCAAAAACTGATCCTGATCCATTACCACGAAGTAGGCCTCAAGGGCAAGAACCGGGGACGGTTCGAAAACCAGCTCATTTCGAACATTACACGGACTCTCAATGGCCTCGCGGTCGGCACCACGCGACGCATATCCGGACGACTCTACCTTGAGCTTACACCTGAGTCTCCGATTGGCGTGATCCGTGAGCGTCTCGGATGGATTTTCGGCATCGCCAATTTCTCCGAATCCCTGAAGGTCCAGAACGATATTGATCAGATCCGACAAGCGGCTTGGGCCGTCTCCCAGAAGACACCCTTCGAGTCGTTCAAAATCGCGACACGACGATCCGACAAGACTTTTCCTTACAACTCAGATGACATCAACCGGGATGTCGGCGCCTACGTTCAGGGGCGGTCCCAGGCTTCGGTCAGGATGGCCGATCCGGATCTCACGTGCTTTATCGAGGTCACCACGAGTGGCACGTTTGTGTATACTGAGAAGTTCCCGGGGCCCGGTGGACTTCCCGTCGGATCGAACGAGAAAGCCATCAGCCTGATCTCGTCGGGCATCGACTCGCCTGTCGCTTCATACAAGATCATGAAGCGTGGGGTGACGATAAGCTTTGTGCACTTCCACAGTCAGCCGTACACGAACCGAAACTCCGAACGGAACGTCGAGGAAATCGTCAAGCACCTGACGCGCCACCAGTTCAGGGCCAGGCTCTACAGCGTTCCGTTTGTCGAAATCCAGAGGCATATCATGCAGCACGGGCTCGAAGGTTATCGCGTCGTCCTGTATCGCCGTGCCATGCTCAGGATTGCGGAGGCGGTCGCAGAACGGGAACGCGCACACTGCCTGATCACGGGTGACAACGTCGGTCAAGTCGCATCCCAAACGCTCATGAACCTGAAGGCGATCGAAGAGGTAACATTATTGCCTGTTCTGCGCCCGCTCGCGGGAGACAACAAAGACGAGATCATCGAGCAAGCGAAACGAATCGGAACATTCGATATCTCTATAGAGCCGTATGAGGATGCGTGCACGGTGTTTATACCAAAGCACCCGACGACGCGGGCGAAGATGGAAAAGATTCATCGCTGTGAAGCGGAGATGGATCTGGATAACCTGATAGAGCGGACGCTTGCGGACACTCAAATCAAAGTCATCGAACAACAGCGCCACATCGACAACGACCGTGAGATCTCGTTGGTTCAGCAGCGATAAACTGAGCTCGTGAGTGGGTTAACGGTCAGTCTGCTTTACAGCAGATTGAAATGGCTTGGTCTCTAGGTGCACAACCCGGGTGTAACGGAGCGATACTGTCAGACTTGAAAGATTTCACGGGCAAAGCCGCAATCGTGACGGGCGCCACACAGGGGCTTGGTGAGATGACCGCGCGTCTCCTCGTCGAGCGTGGACTTTCACACCTGATCGTCACGGGACGAGACGAGCCGCGTGGTGCTGCCATCACAGAAGACCTGCGATCCAGTGGCTGTGATGCACATTTCGTCGGCGCGGACCTCGAGAACCCGAACGCGTGTGAGAGCGTTATCAGCGAGGCTCGAAAACGCTTCCACAAGGTCAATGTCCTCGTCAACGCAGCAGGTCTCACCTCACGCGGCACCATATACGACACATCTCTCGAGCTCTGGGATCGGCTGATGGCAGTCAACCTGAGAGCTCCGTTCATACTAACACAGGGCTGTGTCAACTGGATGCGTGAAACGGGGACAGTTGGATCGATCGTCAACATCATCAGCACATCGGCATATGGCGGCCAGCCCTTCCTGACTCCCTATTCGACGTCCAAGGGTGGCTTGGCCACCTTCACGAAGAACGTCGCCTATGCCGTCGTCCGACACAGAATCCGTGTCAATGGTCTCATGCTCGGCTGGATGGACACACCGGGTGAAGACACGATTCAACGGGAGTACCATACGAACGACCAGGACTGGATCGAAGAGGCCGAGGCGACACGTCCTTTCGGACGACTGATCAAAACGGACGAAGCGGCCCGTGCGATCGCTTGGCTGGCTTCGGACGAATCGGGATTGATGACAGGTGCGCTGATCGACTTTGACCAAAGCGTGATCGGCGGTGGTGACGCGCCCATCCCTGGACCCGACGAGCCGGGCATCAAATAGAGGAGGCCCAGATGGCACAACTCTCTGCATACTCGTTCGCAGACGACGGCTTGATCCCTAACCATCCCAAATGGCCGATGCTAGTCTACAAAGGTGCCTTTGCAGCCGTCTCAGGCGATCACGCCATCGGAATCGAAACAGCCTTCCACGCGAACGGATGGGGGAATTCTTGGCGAAACGGGATCTATCCCTTCCCCCACTACCACAGCAACGCACACGAGGTGCTGGGCATCGCATCCGGCTCGGCAACGGTCCGGTTTGGCGGTGAAGTCGGCGGCGTGTTCGAAGTGGAAACCGGTGACGTCGCGCTGCTCCCAGCCGGAACGGGTCACCAGAACCTTGGCTCCTCCTCTGATCTCCTCGTCGTCGGCGCCTACCCATCCGACTGTTCGGAATGGGATTTGTGTCGCGGCGAATCAGCTGACCGCTCCCAGATCCTCGCCGACATCGAGACCGTCCCACTACCATCCTCCGACCCGGTCCTCGGAAGCTCCGGCGGCATCCACGACCACTGGAAGTAAGCTTCCTGAACTCTGAGCCCTGACCCCATCTATGCACACTGAACTCGTCATGATCGGTACCGAGCTGCTGCTCGGAGAAATCGTCGACACCAACGCAAACCGTTTGTCCCTTGCGCTCCGAGACATAGGAATGGACCTGTACTACAAGACTACGGTCGGGGACAACGAGCAGCGAATTGTCGACGTGCTCAACCTCGCGCTCGACCGTTCGGATGTTGTAATTACTTCGGGGGGAATCGGACCGACCGTCGACGACATTACGAGGCAGGCGGTTGCCACGGCGACTGGGAGAGACCTGATCTACAGCGACGAGCTCGAAAGACAGATTACCGTCAGGTTCCGAAAATTCGGCCGCAAGATGGCTGAAAACAACAAGCGTCAGGCCTACATGCCCGAAGGTGCCGTGCCAATCGAAAACCCAGTCGGTACCGCGCCCTGCTTCCTGAGTGAAGACCTGGCGGGACGAGGGTGCATCATCGTGCTGCCTGGTGTGCCTCGCGAGCTAGAACATCTCGTAGAGAACAGCGTCAAGCCGATCCTGATCGAGCGTATGGGTGGGATAAAGATCACGCGTGTCAGGGTTCTCAGAACCTGTGCGGTCGGCGAGAGTAACGTGGACCGACAGATCGGCGATCTGATGACCTCCTTGAACCCGACAGTCGGTCTGGCCGCACACATCGGGCAGACCGACGTTCGCATCACAGCCAAAGCCGACACGGAAGAGGAAGTCGAGACACAGATCGCGGGTATGGAGACGACACTCCGTGAGCGTCTCGGCGTTGCCATATACGGCGTCGACAAGGAAATCGTTGCCGAAGTCGTCGGCAGGCTGCTCGAAGAGAAGGGTCTTCAGCTCGGTGTCGTCGACACACTCACGAACGGTCAGTTCATGCGTGACATGGATGAAAACGGCTACGGTGACCGCGTGCACAAGATCGAGTCGACAGGCCAAGGATCGGGCGAAGAGTATGCAAAAGTGGAGGCGGAACGAGCAGCCGAACCGACAGGTTTCGGCCTGGCAATGGTCGGCCCCTTTGACGACGACCGGACCTACATGGCCGTGCACGGTCCCGACGATACCCGTCTGATCCAGCCAAGCAGGAACTTCCAGGACAGCGACCACATCCGGCGGTGGCTGACGACTCAGGGACTCGACTGGGTGCGACGCATCTTGCTGGGTCAGCTGTCGTCTCCGGCCGACTTCAACTAACCCACGTGGACCAAGCCTACTGGGATCGTGTTGCCGACCGGTTCGACGACGAAGTCCTTAAGATTCGCGATCGGGACCTCAACGGCACGCTAGAAGGAGTCATCAAGGGCCTCGCCTCACCTTCCAGAACCGTTTCCGACTTCGGCTGCGGGAACGGCTCCCTACTTCCCATTCTGTCCAAATTCTTTGGCGAAGTCGTTGCCATCGACCATTCGGCGAAGCTACTCGAGCATGCCCGTTCCTGTATGAGCGCTACCCAAAACATCCGCTATGTGCAAGCCGACCTCTCACAACCTTACCGAACGCCCCGAAAAACCGACGTGCTTATCTGCGTCAACGTCCTCCTGCATCCGGATCACGACATTCGCGAGAAAATCCTCGAGAACGCGACCTCATCGATAAAGCAACACGGTGCGATCGTCCTGGTCGTTCCTGCTTTCGAATCTCTCCTTCACACATACGCGACCATCGTCGAGTGTAACCTCGCGATGGGCATCTCTCGCGATCAGGCGCTCCGTGAAGTCCAGTCGGTGTATAACGAGGAGGTGGTCTCAACTGTCGACGGAATCGTTACGCTTGGAACAGAGCCCACGAAGATGCACACGCTGGAGGCTACTCGATCAATGCTCGCAGATCAGGGCCTTAGACGCATCGACACACACCGGATCGAATACGATTGGGAAGAGATGATCGATGATGCACCGACAGGCCTCGGTGCGCCCTACCCCTGGGACTGGCTCTTCGTGGCCCGAAAAGCTTGATCCTCTCCGCTGATCTTCTCCCGCCATTCCTTCACGAACCCGAAACGATCTATGAGCAGATCCAGGAAAGCCTTTATAGCCGGGCTGAAGTATCGCCCCTTACGCCACGCCAGCCCGATCT
>PAXL01000055.1 GCA_002714465.1 Gemmatimonadota bacterium
CTTGCAGAACTATCCCGAGTGATGAAGCAGACCTAGGCGGGACTGAAGAGCGGCCCAGATCGCGAGATCTGGGTATCCGAACCGAGACATTACCAACAGGAGCCCATAAGCCCATTGCGGACGTGCCGGGCGGCACATAAACGTGATCGATTATCCAGTAAATGGTCGCAAACTGCTTTCAGTGCCGAACCAGTCTCCCTTAGGCCCAACACGATCGTCCATCAACCCAGCCTCGTTCTCAGGCTGTCTAAAAGGCCATCGGGCGGATCAAACGGCAGGTCTACTGCACGATGCTCCAGAGCACTCGCATATATACCAAGCATGGTGTTGAAGTCTCTTAGCGCTGCTTCGAGGTTCAGCGGATGCTTCGCCTTCTCGTCCTGAAGCCAGTCGAACAGAGCTTCTGTCATCCGAGCCTGACCGAGTACATCCTCTTCCGGGTACTCGTGTGTCCCCGACTCGACGTGTCCGTTGATCCCGGCCTCCCACGACCACATCGTCCAGNGCACATAGCCGCGTGTGCCGTAGACAGCGACCCGCTTGTGTGTGTTTATCGTTTCCCGGCCGACTTCGGGTGCCGTCTCTCCGCTCTGCAGCGTAGCTTGAACGCCGTCCNAGAAACTTAGCACCGCCATGGCACTGTCAGGCGCCAGATGCTTCTTACCACGAGGATCCGCGAGCCCGTTTGCGCCGATCACCTGGCCGAGCACACTGGTCGGAGGATCGGGGTGAAACGCACCGATGGCCTGCAAGGAGTGCGTGCCCTGGTAGGCCAGATTCATACCGCAGCTCGCTTCGATAAACCGGATCTCTCCAATTTCGCCCGATGCGACTCTGTCCTGCAATTCTGCTCGGCGAGGATGGAANTGCAGCTGATGATTNATCGCGATCTTCGTGNTAGTAGACGTGGAATAGTTCAGGATGTCGCGGTAGTCTTCACCCTGAATGGCTAGGGGTTTCTCTACGATCAGCGCAGAAACACCCGCCGACTCTGCCGCTTCCATGACCTCNAGACGCACGTGTGGGGGCGTGTTCACGTGGACCAGGTCGGGCTTCTCCTTCTCTAACATCTCGACGTAATCTGCGTAGTGTGCCGGAACACCGAACTTTTCCGCAAAGACAGATCGATTCTCTTCGGTACGTGCAGATACGGCGACCAACTCACCACGGCTTATATGGTTATAAGCCTCAGCCAGTCCTTGCGATCGATTTTTCCCAACCCCGATGATGGCACACTTGTATTCGCCCATGCTAAGCCTCAGGCCCAAGGGTCGAGTACGACTTTTGCGCACTCGCCGGTCAACTGCAGGTTCCAGGCCTCCTGCACACCAGACATCGGGAATCGATGCGTGATCAACTTCTCCAACGCANCACTCTCGCTACGTATAACCTTCAACAACTTCGGAACATCCTCGAGGTTGTAATGCCACGATCCNACTAGATGGAGTCCCTTCCGAATCATATCTGGGCTGATCCTGATGGCGGTATCCTTGCTGCACTCGCCCACAAATGCGATCATCCCCTTCCGCCTTGTCGCATCAATACACAGTCTGTGCGCCCCCGGGTTCCCCGAGCAGTCCACGGCCCTGTCGGCCCCCACTCCGTCAGTCAGATCGCGAATCTCCTCGTCCGCTCTGCCACTCGGAACCACNACATCATCCGCACCGAGTTCTCGCGCTTTACTTTGACGGAAAGGCACGGAATCTACCGCGATCACTCTCGCACCCCTATGCTTTGCGTTGATCACACCACCTAGACCCACAGGTCCAAGCCCGGTGATCAGAACCGTGTCGTCTGCAGAGAGTCCCATTCTCTGGAACGCACCGAAGGTCGGACCAAGACCACAACAGGCCATAGCGCCGTGGTCGTAGTTGACATCATCGGGAAGCTTCGGAAGAATCCAATCCGGTTTAACGACATACTGCGCATAGGTACCGCGCCCCTCTGGCGTCCCCAGAAACACCTCGAAATCGACGGTGCTCTCACAGTGGATGTATTCACCCGAGATACAGAGTTCGCACNTNCCGCACGGATACTGCGGCATGACCGCTACTCGATCGCCGACGGCGACTCGACCGGGCCGGGCTACGGCAACCACTTCTCCCGCAGCCTCNTGTCCNAGNGANGCANTAGGCCTTCCGGCTTCAAACGCCTTGTACTCGGTGCACATCGGAGCNGAATGAATCTTGACGACAACCCAGTNGTCCTTTGGGATCGGGTCAGGCACATCGACTACNGCGCCCTTACGAACTGACTCGATAATCGCCTTCTTCATCTANTCTCCTTCGCGCNCCGCTCGAGTTTCAGCAAGTGANATCCTTGCCCTCGCTCCCNAAGACAGCNAAGCGCTTTTCTCGGGNTGTCTTTTGTACACTCTCAGGCCAGTAATGAAGCTGAAGCGCGCGCCGACCACGATCCGACCTGTTTGGCGGTGTACCATGATGCAACAGTCCGTCCCACAAAAGGATGTCGCCCGGCTCTGTCTCGACGGCAAGAGTCCGGCCTGTCTTCACGTCGGTGTCGCAGATCTGCCAGTCACGGATCTGAAAGTGGACAATCGGTCCCTCTCTGTGGCTTCCCGGTATCACGTGCATGCAGCCGTTCTCGCGTGTCGCGGCATCCAGGCTAATCCAGGCACTCACGATCTGAGTCCCTATCGGTAGGTCGAAGTACGCGTGATCCTGATGCCAAGGCTTCTCCCGCCCGATACGTGCAGGCTTGACCATCGCCTGGTTGGCGAATAGACCTGGCTTCTCCCCGATCAGCGCTTCGAGGACTCGAATCAATTCGGGATGTTCGGCAAGGCGCGTCAGTCGGTCATCGTGTCCGACGAAGAACTGCAGCTTGCGCACCGAGTCGACTCGTTCCTCTGGTGCGAGCTCTTCAACCTTCCCCCGAACGGACCTCTCATACTGTATTCCCCTGAAGGCTGGATCTTCGCCTGAAACCAGCCGCATTAGTCCAGTCCGTGCATCCTCGGTCTCGGTCTGATTCAGGGCTCCCTTCACCAGAAGGAACCCATCTGCCTTGAACCGCTCTACGTGATTAGCCTCGAAGCGCGAGAACCCGTCTATCCCTTCCGCCGTCTCGGTTGCAGCGTAGAGTCCATCCCCATAGCTCTTGTCCACGTAACCATCGTAGGAGTCATCCATAGGGCGAGTCTTCACTCCAATGGAAAGTCCACACGAACATTCCCCGTGTGGTGCGATTTGAGGATAGCGAGCATCAGTTCGAGGGTCTTTCGAGCCTCTCTAGCGGGCGAGACGGGATCGCCTCCGTTGTCGAGCAGATCGACGATCTCTGGCACGAAGGCACCTTGGAATTGGTGGATAAAGCTTCTACGGACAAGTGGCTGTCTACTCCACGACCAAGGGGTGGAACCGTGGATTAAAACCGATTCCCGGTCAGAGATCTCGATCCGGCCGTTGTCACACTGCAGATACATCTGGGAACCCGGGAACATCATCTTTCGACAGTTAAAGAAAGCACGCACACCATTCCTGAACCTGATGTAGGCCGCCGTATCCGGATCAGTCGCGGGATCGTGGCCGCCATCGCCCGTATACTCCGTGAAGTGATCGAAGCCCTCTTCAATCTCTGCGGTAACCCAAGCCGGATCAGATTCGGCGAAAAAGCAGATCATGTCGATAAGGTGTGTTCCGTTCCGGAACATCATCGCTCGCGGGCTGAACATGTCCGTAACAATAGTCTTCAGTTCACCCAGTTCCCCGCTCCGAATCAACTCACGGGCATCCAGATACGAAGGATGCCAACGACGAGAGTGTTCAATCGACAGGACGACGTTGTTTGCCTCACACGCATCAATCATACGATCCGCATCCTCCAGACGCGTGGCTATCGGCTTTTCGCATATGATCGCTCTCGTAGATTGGCGGCTAGCCGCTTCGACAGTAATATCCGCGTGGAGGTGATCACCTGTCACGACGCTCACGATTTCCGGCTTCTCCACGTCGAGCATCTCTTTGTAATCCTTGTAGAGATGCAGGTCGGGCCAAACATCCGTCCAGCGATCCTTGAAGTCGGCCAGCAAGACGTCTTCTAGGTCGCAGACACCGACCACATCCGTGTCTGGACATCGATGGTAGCAGGATGCGTGAGAGTTTGGCATCGAGCCATACACGGGCAAGCCATCTGCCTCGTCAGGCCTTTGCGCACCGATCCCTCTCAGTCCGATGATCACCGATTTATATCTACTCACTTTATCCTCGCTCTGCTTGCAGGAAGGCCTTCATCACATCCTCAGTGGTAGATCCAACTGCTTCTAACCCAAGGTCATCCCCAACGCTCTGCAGGCCCTCGACGGCGGCCTTGAGAACGCCGAGTCGCCCGCCCATCCCTTCGTCATCTGACCAGTAATTCACGAAGTTGTGCGTCAGGATACAAACGTGCTTGATGCTGACGCCTTCTTCGACCTGTCTGGTAACCTCGTGCCGCGCCGCGTCGATGATCTCGACGGCAGTCGCACCCTCGATCCTCACATCGCCGACACCTGTCCAATGATCTGTTCGACGTCTATCGCTTGTTAATGGGACCTCGACGAATGGCAGATCGCCCTCACTACCCCTGAAAGCTCGGTGTGGTCTATGGACATCCCAGACGGCATCTGCCCAGACTGCCCGGTATCTTGTTACCATTCGACCGGGCTGGCTCACGCTGCCATGTGTAAACCCCACGTCTACAAGGGCCTGAAAGGTCTCGTCGTTAGCCGAGAAGTTGCCGCCTCTAAACGATCGAGGTCTACGACCAATGGCCGTTTCCCACTGATCTGAAGCCCCNTCCAAGAAGTCCCGCTGCTCNGCACCCGAGTATCCACCAAAATACTCGTACGCATCGAGNTCCTGGTATCGGTCCCCCCAACACTGCGGATGGATATGCAGNCCTAGCTCCGCCTCCGTTGATGNTTCCAGNTCACGGAAGATNTCCGACTGCTGCGNGGCCGTATCNGGGACGANAAACAGGGTGGCGTGGAAGCCTAGGTTGGCGAGNTCTNCGCAGTAGGATCGNACCGANCGCTCGGCAAACCTCCAGTCCGGAGGGCCACCCAGAGGAGAACACGCCTTGATCCTCTCGACATCCATGGTCATGCAGATATGTAGCCGATCGTCAGACATGCTAGTCCAGGAATCCCTCGATAACTTGCTCGTCGTCTGTGATCATCGGGTGACGATCGTCCGACAGTGGGAGGTCGACAAACGACCGGGTAGCTGCCGACTGATACCCCGCTGTCGTGATGGCCGTNGCAGCAATACCATCCGCAACAGAAGATTCCAGAGGCACGTCGTCAACGATCGCGTCGATCAGATTCTGAACNCANGCGGCTGCACCTGTCAGCAGCAATTCAGGCACATCGAGCGGCTTCTGATTCTCTTCCAGCGTATCCACCGTCGCTCTCGCGTGAATGCCCCGACACCAAAGGTCGATCGAGTCGATCGCTGATCCTTCGAATGGGAGCCGATTTCGTCCGACGATCGCGGTGGCGACAAGCGTGTCGTACTCACACATCAGCGTGACCACGTCTTCGGTCCCAAATTGATTGTAGAAATCCGGCCAGTAGGCGGTTTCGAAATGNGCATATATCCTGTTCGGCATCCCGAATGTATGCGCGATCAGATCGACGGGATGGCTGCCCAGATTCATCAACTCTCCACCCCCGTTAATACGGGCAGCAGTCGGATAGCTGACATACTGCAACAGGTTTCCGTCAGGAAACTGCCTGATGAAGTGGTTCGTCCAACTCACGGGATTTTCATATTCACCATTCTTGAGCTTGTGAATCAATGCACGATACCCGGGGTAGTAACGGTGCGGATAGGACAACTGGATCTTAACATCCGTATCTCGTGTCTCCTCTTCGATTGCAAGCGCTTCCCGCATAGTCCTCGCAAGCGACTTGTCCACAAGGATATGTTTTCCACANGCCGCCGCCTTCGGAACCAGCCACCGCTTCAGGTAAAAGTCGGTTGCAATGCACGCGATATCGATATCATCCCGTTCAAGAACCGCGTCATACTCCCTGCTGCACGGCAACCCGTAAAGATCTTCCAGACCCTTTGCTTTCTCCTCGTTGTGTTCAGCCAGGGCAACAATCTCTGCGTCTTTTCGGTCTCGCCAAAGCGGTCCATACGTATTCTGATGAGCTCGGTTACCAATCAAGGCCACACGGAAAGACATGGTCACTTCCGATCCCTCAGAGAGGGCGCTTCATACGGATCCTGTTTCGATGGATGGTCTACGTCCGCGATCGGCCCATACAGCTCTGGTCGACGATCTTGCAGATGGTTATCTGACGTCACCTCTGAAAGATCGACAGTATGCAGTAGCACGTCNGACAAATTCGATTCCAGCTTCGCAGCAACATTCCCCTTGGGGTCCGTGATCAGACTGACACTTGGGTGCGTGAAACAAACGAACATCTGATTCTCGTATGAACGTGTCCGCATCCACCACTCGTTCTCGGTGTGCTTCATGCCGTATGTGGGCATCAAGCAAATCTCTGCTCCCTGCAGACGAAGTGTGCGNATCGACTCCGGCCAGCGCCTGTCCGCGCAAATCACTATTCCCACCCGTCCGAAGTCGAGGTCAAAAACCTCGAGATGCTGTCCCGGACGNAACCTGTGATCGTGTGTCTGCAAGTGTGTCTTGTAGTACCTCCCAACCAGAGACCCATCCCGCCNAAACAACAGTGCACAGTTGTAGAACCCACCATCACGAATCTCTGTGCAGCCGAAAACGAGTGCAGCATCTCTTTCCTTTGCCATTTCACCGAGTTCCGTGACTTTCGGGTCAGACTCTGTCAGCGAAACTTTTTCGAACCTATCAACGGTCCAGTCATCCTCGGTAACGGCATACCCGTCAAGATAGCATTCCGGTGTAATGAAAACGTCAACGTCGTCGCCATGCGACTCGAACTGCTGGACAAAGACATCCCAGTTTCGGTCTGCATCCCACTTTTCGGGAACGTCTTTGAGCATTCCGATTGTAACACGTCGGCCCATATCGTCTCTCAAAATCGGCTTGGCCTGAAGGGCTTCAGCAGCTCGACGGAACTCTTATCGACGATCTCAATCGCGGCAAGTGATCCTATAAGGGGGCCCAGAGTGACCCCGCTTTGCGTGACCGCCAGATACAGCCCGTAGTGACCTTCCACAACCCCGACAACGGATTGCCCGTCGTTCAGGATCGGTCGCTTGGCCTGCCGCAAGTCAACAACTCCGGNATCATTCANTGCCANTGCAAAACGAGCGGCTANGCTAACGAGTTGTCCAGCTTCGTCTCTGTTTTCCCAAACGACTCATCGTGCACCTAACCGCGGCGTCCTCCGTGGATAACGGCAGTCCCGTCGCCGAACTGTCCCACAGCGACAGGAATTCCGCGGTCTATCAGATGGAAAGCGATCGCTGCACCCAAGATGCCTCCACCGATTACAACGACCTGCTCGGACATCAGGTCAACGCAGCCAAGGCTTGACCAAAGTCATCACACAGGTCATCCGCCGCTTCGATCCCCAGAGCCACTCTAACGAGACTATCGCTGATCCCTGCGCACGCCCGTTCTTCAGGTGTCAGCCCTCTGTGAGTCGTCAGCATCGGTCGGGTAATCAGGGTCTCGACGCCCCCGAGGCTTGGTGCAAACATTGGCAATTGAAGGTTCGCAATCATCTGATCTGCTGCATCAGCGCCACCTTCAACCTCGAAACTGACCACTCCTCCGAAACCCTTGAACAATCGGGTCGCCCGCTCGTGATTCGGATGGCTTTGCAGCCCAGGGTATATCACCCTGGCGATGCGACTGTGCGACTCCAGATACCTTGCTACGGCCAGACCATTGTCATTCTGATGCTTCACGCGCAGGGAGAGAGTCTTCAGGCCCCTATGCAGGAGAAAGCAGGCGTGGGGGTCGAGGCATCCTCCCAGATGATTCAGGCGATGTGTGATCTGCTTGATTTTGGATTGCGATCCGATCACCACACCTGCAACGATGTCAGAGTGACCATTCAGATATTTGGTCGCGCTGTGGAGTTCGATGTCAAAGCCGATGTCCAAGGGCCGGAAGTTGACGGGCGAACAGAAGGTGCAGTCTATCAGTGACACAAGCCCATTGGACCGAGCGAATTCAGCTGCCTCCTCGAGACATCCTACGTCGAGCAGCGGATTCGTCATCGCCTCGACGTACACAACCTTCGTCTCTGCACACAGAGCTTCCTCCCAAGAGTCGGGATCGCCCATATCGATCGTGGTATGTGAGATACCTGCAGCTGGAAGGTCTTCAACCAGAAGGCCGTGCGTGCCTCCATAAAGGCAGTCCTGCGCAAGCAAATGATCTCCGGGACCAAGTAGGGCGAGCAGCGAAGTCGAGATTGCGGCCATCCCCGAACCCGTGACGACGCACGACTCACCGCCAGAGACACTGGCAAGCTTCTCGTGCAAGGCGGCGTGGTTCGGAGTGTTGTTCAGCCGCGCATACCGGATGTCGTCATACGACTCACCGGGGCGTGACTCAAAGGTTGCGCTCTGGTAGATCGGCGGCGCTACAGCCCCGTGGGTCCTCGCCGCATCCTCTCCAGTGTGAATCAGTATCGTTTCCAGTTCCAACCCGGCTCCTTCCTTACGACTTCCCGCACTCTTCCCCGTGCCCTAGGCAGGGGAAGGGCTGTCGCGGTGCCCTACCGCATCCGCCAGTCCATGCTGACAACGTTACCGTCGCGGAACGTGAACCACTTCGTCCAATCCGACTCCTGACCGTTGATATTGACCGTGCAGTCCACGTGAAACACGCCATTCCCATCGTCGACGCTGTTGTCCTGTACATCCATTGAAACCGTATCCTCACCATAGTGGGACTTTAGATACGCGATTGCCTTGTCTTTCAAGTCTTCCTCGCCCAATCCATCCTCCTCTATTCTCATGGACTCATTAATCACAGCACAACCGCTAAAATAGGCCGGTTCATTGCGTTGTCAACGCGCGCCGGATCGATTCGCTCACATTGATAGATGCAACCATTTTGCTTAGTATAAAGGTTGTTAGCAAGGAGCGTGGCTTAAGCGCCACAACAGGAATGAAAATCGCCTACATTCCACCAATGGGCCTTGTAGGCGTCAAGGGCGTGATCACCGACAAAAACTTTGAAGCTGAGGTGCTGAAGAGCGATGTGCTCTGCGGTGTCCACTTTGCCGTGCATTGGTCTAGAACCGGAGCAAACAGCCCAAGTGAAGCCAAGCCGGATCCATCGGACTCCCCTTCCGAATCGGCGCCGGAAGAAGAATAGCAGTTACACACCGTCATCTCCCCCTATCTATCGCGAGCGTGACCTATGGCCGAAGAAGAACCCCAAGAGCTACCCGAGGAAAAACAGGACTCCGCCGAGGATCGCCCAACGGATAAAGCTCCGGAGGCCGAGATGGCGGCTACGGCTGAGCCTTCGCCACCGGAGATAGCAGATCCTGACCCGGCAGAGGATCCGGCTATGACGGAGCCATACTCTGCCCCCCAACTCAAAGATCACCCCATCGGGGAAAAGGACCCTGAGACGCTACGCGCAGAGTTTGAGCAGTTACCGATACTGGACTTGGGCGAGCTCGAAAAGTTCGTCGCGCGCTATGATGATGTCCCAGTGACGGTCTCAATTGAGTTGGGTCGCGTTACAAATACGCTGCAGGATATCATCGAGTGGAAAGAGGGTTCGGTCGTCGAGACGCAGAAGCTGTCCGGCATGCCCATGGAGATCATGGTTAACGGCAGCCTCTTTGGGCACGGTGAGGTCGTGGTCGTCGGTGAAAACCTGGCGATCCGGATCACGGACCTTGAGAAACCGAACCTAGATTAGACGTGATTGTTGACTCGGATTCCTCATTCTTGTAGGTTTTTCGCCTGCCAAGAAAACATTTCGTGCGGATGTAGCTCAACTGGATAGAGCATCTGGCTACGGACCAGAAGGTTCCGGGTTCGAATCCTGGCATCCGCGCCACTAATATGGAAGCCGACAGTGTATGCTGTCGGCTTTTTTTGTGCCTAAAAGCCTGTGTTTCTAGGGGTTTCAGAGGTGCGATATAGCGACAATACGCCAACTGCCTTGATCTGATCCTCGCTTTTTACGGATTCGACTGGATGTTCAGGGATAGCCGCTTCCAAGAGAGTTGCTAGCTACAAGATCGCGACATTGACAACCCAAGGATTCCAGACGTGTCCTAAATTATTTGACTTGAGCCGTATCTCATTCATTCCCCGCTTCAGCTGAATCGGGATGTGCTTTGTATCGAAGGCACCTTCACTCTGAAAGCTATGAATCCGCTCACCGTTGACCCATAAGACGATCCAATCGTCGTAGAAGAGTCGCAGAGTTGCTTTACGGTCTGTGTCCGACTGGTGGATGCAGCCTGCATACATAGAGCGGCCTGTGAAACTGCTGGCCTTGGTGTTTGGGTCGACCCCAGAGAAACGAAAGTCCAGCCAACCCCGATGGGCTTGGATTTGACGGATGAAATGAGGACGAGCCGAAAAGTATTTCGACCATTGTTCAACGGGGAGTGTGTCCACGTCTTCCGCAGCCTCGAACTGGCTCCAGTCATCGGCGTTTTCGTAAAATCCCGTGACCCACCAAGATTGGGGTGTTTCGATCTGATCTGCCTTTGTCCCCGGAATCCGGTAGTAGTAGGCGACTGCCTCAATGTCATCGTCTCTAGATCCACACCGGAAAGAGACGGATGAATCGAAGGCGATCGGGTCGGGGCCAAAGAACCGGTAGATGACGCCGTCTTGGTCATGCCGTCCGCCCCACTTGTGGTAGGGAGACCCGTGCCACGAAGTCTGGTGGAGATGGAATCCCCAAGAGAAACCGAAGTCGTCCTCCATGTTCGTGCCCCGAATCACGTTCGGATCGCTCTCCCCATCGATCAGGATCGACATCCCCCCCGTGTGGTAAATCATGTCCGTGTGATTTTTCTGCCTGGATCCGAGGACAACCCCGGCAATAAATCCGGCACCCTCAACCTCGGCCATCCGATAGGCACTGTTTCTCGGTGGGGCCGGAGTATAGAGGTTATGCTCGGCATGGAACCGGAAGGGCGTTAGCGTCGAATCGTCTTCATACTCGTGCCAGTCAACCATTGTGCACACACTTCCATTCAGACCTGCCGTTTGGCCATCGGGCGGTTGGTCAACGTAAATTCTGATGCGACACGATTTAGCGAAGGGAATAGGCAGCCATAGGTTATACCCTGGGTGCCCTGTCATTTGGGGCGTCTCGAAGTTCGGCATGACCGTGTATGCCGCATTGTTTACGTAGTAGGGGGTCCATCCGTGCATGATGCCAAAAAAGGGGTCAAGCGGCATGCAAACCTGAGGTGTCTCCGCGCCGTCAACAGTAATCTCGATCCGGCGTCCTTCGGCAAAGAGGAACCAGATGTGCCGAATGCAACCACAGCCTTCCACATCAAAGATGTCGACATGATAGGGTTCCTGATTATTTCTCGCAGGTGTTGCAGTGTTGGTTCGCCGAGATTTGAAAGCCATTGGCAATTGGATCATGGGCACTGCAGGATCCTGCATCATCACGTTTGCGAGCTCCCTATGCATGCTGAAGACCCTCTCCTGAGATTTCTAATTGGTTGACACATACTTGGAATGGCCTGGATTTCAGTCTAGGCCAATGGTATCTACAGCCTCGAAATCTCCTCCGAGAAGAAACTACTGGCAAAACTCTGGCCTGCTACCAAACCCGTTTGAACGTTCTGCCTTATCTACACAATCAGTGAACGACCATGGCCTGCGGCGTATCCTACGTGTACACGGTAATAGTGCTGCCAAGTTTGGTGGCCCTACCAGGTGATTGTGAATTCGTGTGCACAATAGCCCAATACAAAACAAGGACTCGGGTTATTCACTCGAGTCCTTGTTTTGTATTGGGCTATTGTGGCAAATCCTGGCTTATTCAACGGGGATCGAGTTACATGAGAAATAAATCAAGCATCCGCCTTGGGTAATGGTCTCTTATCGCATAGGTTTTTTGCACAATTGTTCAATATCCTTATTACTGCAAACAAGTGGGGCAGTGAGAACCATAACGAAAACGGATTTTACTCATTTAGAAAAACATAATCAGCTGACCCGCGATCGTTAAGATGATATTCGCGAATGCATACACACCGACATAACCAATCGCGGGAATATCACTTTTGGCCTGGGCGGTGATCACGCCAAGCGCTGGAGTGCTGGTGAGACCCCCGCACATTGCACCCAGCAGAATAGCCGGATTCATATTCAATACATACTTCCCATACAGAACACCGGCGATGCTGGGAATTAGGGTTACAAAGATTCCCGTTACAAACAGAGCAGGCCCTGCTGAAAGAATCCCATCTACAAGACCAGATCCTGCTCGAAGGCCAACTCCTGCCAAGAATAGCAACAGTCCAAGTTCCATTAGAATGAATCGAGCAGCTGCGGGTACTCGTCCAAAGGTAGGATTTATACCTCGCGCCCAGCCTACAATTAAGCCCGCTACCAACAGGCCCCCTGCAGACCCTATACCAATAGGTAATCCAATATTTATGGTAATCTTCCCAACGAAAAGCCCTGCAACGATTCCGAATGCGAAAGTCAACAAATCGGTTTCGTGAACAGGTTTTTCTTTCTGGCCTAAATGGTGGACCAAGCGCTCGAGGTTAATGTCCGGACCAGAGACCGTGAGGTGATCGCCCCTTTGGATAATCATGTCGAGCGAGACAGGCAGATCCACACCGCCCCGCGTTACACTATGAGTAATGCAAGCATATACGTTGGTTACACCGGTGTCCCTCAAGGTCTTGTGTATAGTATCCTTATTGCTGACTACAATTCTTGATGTGCTAAATTGAGTAGCTTCCAGATCAGGATCGGTAGTCTCCGTGCCTAGGAGGATTCCAGAGCTTATCTGATTAGGGTTGTAGCCTAGAATCATCGCTCTATCGCCTTCCTCAAGGACTGTGTCCGGTCCAAGGACGACTTCCTCTGACCCCCGTCTCAATCGAGCGATAACGGCTCCTGTCGTCTGCAGGAACTTTAGGTCCAATAGGCTCTTACCAATCGAATCTCGGTTGGTGATTTCATAAATCCTAACAGCTGGAAGCCCCTTAGTCCCGAGTCCCAACTCGTCATCAGCGTCCCTTTGTCCGCCACTCATGTTCTCGGCATATAAAACTGATTCCTCAGGTAGATCAAATCCAAGAAATCTTGGGATGAACTGTAGAAATATTATCAGTCCAATTAGCCCGAACACATAAGTGACTGCGTAGCCCACAGCAATATTGCCGTCAACTGTGGCGGCAGAAATGCCAGAAGGTATATACGCCATCCCCGCCTCGATTGCGGCCTGGGCTGACGCCAAGGTGGGGGTTGAAGTGAGCCCCCCTGCCAGAACACCAGCTGCATAGCCAGCTTCTAGCTCAAAAAATGATGCCCCAAGGATTGCTGTACAAAATGCTGTTGCAGCGATCACTAAACCGATTTGGACGTAACGAACACCATCCTCGCGAAAAGCCACAAAGAAATGTGGACCAGCTTGGTAACCGACGGAATAAATGAAGAAGACAAAGCCTATGGTTCCTACGATCGGCGACATTGAAAATCCGAGGTGCCCAAAGTATAGTGCTACAAACAAGACGCCAATTGACGAGCCAAGTTGTATACCCCATCCTCCTATTCGTCCTATCAGATAACCGACACCAATTATGACGAAAAGGCTCATTTCCGTGTTGTTTTGCAACAGACTAATTAGGTCTATCTGCATCTGATTCCCTCAATCGAAGTCCAGAATTCAATATTTGGTTAATACAGCTGACCGGGCCCCATCTTTGTATCCACACCCAGAGTTAGGATACGGCTGGGATCATCGGCTTAATGCCCACCGCCCCAGGCGGTCGGTAGCCATACCGCTCAAACGCGGTGACAACTGAAACGACGTTCTCCGTCAATACCCGCGTGTCATCGGCAACCGTGGGCCTATACCTTCGGGTGCGTCGCACCACCTGCCCCAGTACAAGGTTAAGCCCGACGCGTCGACGAGTCGGGCTCAGAAGTTTTCCCAGACACCTCTTTCAAAATCGCAATGTTCAGCGTATGATCGGCGGCCAATCGATTCAGGCAAGGGTTCTCCTTCTTCGGCTCCTTGAGCCGAAGAAGCTGATCAATCTCCATAGCGCCGCATCCCTTCCGCCAGTGATAGTAGGTCTGCTCTACTCACACCCAGCTCGCGTAAAGCTTCTGTGACTGCTCTCACTTCGAATATACGATCTCAGCCTATCGAAAATGACCAATGATCTTTTCTGTCGCAGAACGCTCTTTCTGGCAACACGGCCCCATTCTGTCCCGCATCCTAACTTCAGGAGTAGGAACACTCCATGAAACAGGTCATTATGATTGATAGGCTATGGATTCGGCGGTCATATCGAAAAATCCTCTCCAGTGACTTATCAAGCCATCTCTGACTGTATAAGCCATTGCAAAGTCTGATCCCCAATCATTACCCGTCTCGATTACCTTAAAATGAAAATGACCGAGCGCAACAACCCTATCACCATTAGAGAAATATTCACTTGGTTCGAACTCGAGAACCTCCTGAGTCGTAGAAAGTGTTGCTAGAAACTCAGACACACCTTCTTTGCCTTTGTAAAGTTTATCTAATGGGCTATCTGGACCGCGATGATCCCACTCTATATCATCTGCGCACAGGTCCAAGAATCCGGTCAAATCTCCTTCTGAAAAACGCTTGAATGCTTCTTGGACGACTAGAATATTTTCTTCGCTCACAATTCTCTCCTATGGAACAGGATCATATCGATGATGTATTAGCCCACGCATTGCCGGAGTCCGCGGTTCGTTGGAGATCCGAAACAGAACCATGAAGATTCACGAAGGTCCGTCAGCACGCACACAGTTGCAGCGGCAAAGCGAACCTGCAAAGAATGACAATGTTTGCAGGAACGTGCGTCCTGTCAACTTTGTCCTGGTATTTCTAACACCTCGTGACCTGCCATCGACGTGGGCTGGCCGAGGCCGATTCATTTCCTGAAACCTTCAGGCCGCTTCGCGCAGTTCTATCAACCATAGCAGCCACACCCTAAACCTGGGCGTGGAAACGTGGGCCAGGTCAACCAAGGAACACAGGGACGCCTGAGAGATAACAGAGGCCTATGGAGGAAGCCCGGGGCCAGCAATCAAATCCCAAGAATACGGGCCAATTTCGGCGAATGAGCCGAAGCTGACGACTGATGACCCCAGCACCGCATCAACAAGCCAACCAATCCGCTGTATCGCAAGAACCCACGCCCCATCTCCCTGAGACCCCGGCAGCCTTAATTATTGATTATTAGCTAGATAACCAAGTCTACACCCGTGGGTTTCGACCTGAATCGCCTTGATTCCCGGGGCAGATTTCTTATATACTAACATTATTGTTATATATCTGTTTAGGATTGTGGATGTAGAATCATTCCGTACCTCGCTGGAGACAGGCCTTCGGCGCGTGCGGATGACTCAGCTTCGATACCACTCGAGTGCCGTTGTTTCCTGACACTATCCGTTCTATCCCAGCACGATTCGCACGATAGGCTAGAGAGTCTGTGAGAACAGTCGTTCGGTTCATTTTCAAGATTCTCGGATGGGATTCGTACGCCAAGATAGAGATGATGGTATTCACCATCATTGTGGCAGTGCTGCTTCGCAACGAAGTCGTCATCTGGATTGCCCGAGCGGGATTCAGCGAGTTCTGGACCAGAGCGATGATCTACGGAATCGGCGCAATTTTGATGGTCGGCGGCGCCCATTTCAATGCGTGGATCATGCGAGTAGAAACGCGCCGGTTCGAAATATGAAGGTGCTCCATATCTGCGATCACCCGCCCTTTGGCGGCGCATTCGTGGCCTCGCAGTCAGTGGTGGACCTCGTTGGCGGCAGCGTATTCCGAAACCAAAAACCGTCTGCCTGGGTGCAGGCCTGGGCGACAATCGGAGGATACTGTCTCCGCTCTGAAAAGAAGCGCGTCACATCTCTCATTCGAGCTCACAACCCGGATATCGTGCACCTGCATAATTTCAAAGAATTTGGGACCGCAGCGATTGCATCGGCAAAACAGGAGGGTGTCCCGGCGATCTGGTCCTGTTACGACTATTGGCCGCTCTGCCCGCGAGACAATTTCCACGGGCCGGACTGTGCAGTCGACCGCTGTCGGATTTCTTGCTACAACCCTAGGGATCGGCGTCTGCCTGTTTTGTCAAAACTACCCTTACTGGGGCGAAAAAGGCGGATCACCCGCTGGATGAACGAATTGGACGGAATCATTGCCCTTTCCTCTGCGGCGGAAACAATCCTCATAGAAGGCGGGATCGGGGTTCCAGACGCAGAAAAAAACCAGAAAACGCACATTATTCCGCTCCCTATCACGCTCCCGGAAGCGATCGAGGTGGAGAGGAACGAAAACTTGGTCGCTTTTGTAGGTGGAAACCCGAAGAACAAGGGAAGAAGTGTGTTTTTCGAGGTCGAAGCCTTGGTCAGAAAAAAGCGTCCAGCTGCCGAATTCCACGAAATCAAAGCTGATTCCCGGCTGGGCGCGCTAAAGGCGATCGCGACAGCCAAAGTGCTTGTTGTGCCAGAGCTATGGCCCAACCCCGGGCCCGTCGTAGTAGTAGAGGCGGCTCTCTTGGGAACGAAGGTGGTTGCTACGGACGTCGGGGGCATTCGGGAGACAACGGAGCGCTATTCTGAGGCCGGTTTTGCGCAGACCAACGATGCTATGCTTTTCGCGAACGAAATCGTTCGGTGTCTTGACGCGAAGACGGATCCTCGGCCGGGCCCTGACTTGCCCAAAATCAAGGAACAGCTGCTGGAGGTCTACGAGTGCGCAGTCAGACGTGCATAATCCCTGTTGGTGGCGAGGGGACGCGCATGGGAGGACTAACGGAAACGGTCCCCAAGTGTCTGCTCAAGACCAAAAACGGAAGAACACTTCTGGAGCAAGTGGTTGAATTCTGGAGCGCGGACCGTTACGTTGTTATCCTGAATAACTTCGTTTCAGAGATCACGAGCACGATGGAGGCACTCGGGGTCGACTGGACGGCGGTTAAAACGACCGAGAAGACGCTGGCGAGCAGTATCTGTCTCGCTCAGACGGTTGTGAATACGCCGTTTGTGATCGCGCTTGGAGACTGCCTGTTCAACGGAACATTCGAGCATGAGGTCCTTCGTGGGGTAGGTGTAAAAGAAGGCACCGGGGAATTCCATCGAACTTATGCGGTCGGTCACGCTGGAAAGGACGACGTCACCTCGCTTATCGAAAAACCGTTGATGGGGCTTGGCTGTTACTGGTTTGACAGCGCCGATTTCGAGTTCTTCAGCGAGGGAGGGGGCATGGAGCACGCCTTGGAACGCGGAATGGCCGCACATACTTTTAAAGTCAATCGCTTTACGGGCGATTATATCAACGTTACGTATCCCGAAGATCTTGAGAATTGGGGATAGGGAAATCTAGGAAAACCTATGGGACTACTGCAAGAGCAGGCCTACACGCTTTGGACGAATTACCGCGAACAAGGCCTGAAAATGGCTTACAACTATGCTGTTTTCCGTTCGTTTTACGGTGTCCATTCCCGGCCAGTGGCTTGGCTGTTGAACCGATTCGCGCCCTACCCTCCTTATATTGAAGTCGAGATCACAACGGCTTGTGACCTTCGATGCACGATGTGCGAGCATACCTATTGGGAAGAACCGTCGGTCATGATGCCGTACGAGAAGCTTGTTCATATCTTGGACGAGTTCCCAAAGCTTCGCTGGGCAGACTTCACGGGTATCGGCGAGAGCTTCTTGCATCCTCGGTATATGGACATGGTACGTGAGGCCAAGCGGCGCGGAATCTATTACGAGATCTATGACGCGATGCACCGGTGCACGCCTGAGATTTCCGATGAGCTCGTCAGGATCGGCCTCAACCGTATCCAGCCATCGATCGACGGGTGCACGAAGGAGACATACGAGAATATTCGGGTTAAAGCGAAGTGGGAGGAAGTTTATGCGAACCTGCAGGGCCTCCACCGCGCCAAGGACAAGTACAACAAGAAGCTACCCGAGGTGAGCTACCATTTCATTGTGCAGAAGCAAAACGCACCTGAAATGGGCGATTACGTCAAGATGGTCCGGGAGTTGGCGGGGAAGCAGACGGTAACAGTGCAATTCACCGAGCTCCTGAAGGAATTCCCGGATATCATCGGACAAAAATATGATGTCGTCGACGAAGAGCGTGACCAGATCAACGAGATCGGAAAGCAACAGAAGGTTCACATTCGTTGGAATCGAAAGATGCAGCGGGAAAAGGTTCCCGCCCAGAAGTGTACGCTGTGGCACCAACCATTCATCTTTGTAGACGGCTCGGTCATCCGGTGCTGTACGTCGAACGAGCATAACGAGCGCGATCGCCAAAGGAAAAACGCCCTCGGGAATATCTTCGAGCAGTCATTCCAGCAAATTTGGTACGGCGAGCGCTACCGCGGTCTGAGAAAGGCTTTGAGAAAGGGAGATATGTTCGACGATGGCTGCGCGGACTGCCCGACCTTCGCCTGCAAACGTGAAGAAGCTCCGCCAGCACCCGAGGTCAAGGTTGATGAACCCACTGTCACGGCCCCTGTGTAAGGCAAGATGAAGAAGGTCCTGATCAATCCAATTCAAGGCGGCAACGAAGACATCGTGTGCCTGCCTCTCGGTTACTTGAGCGCCAAATGGGACGCTCCGGTCATCGACTGGAATACCGACCCAAAATCCGTCCTGGATACACCGAACGGTTCGGAAGTGCTGGTCTCCGTGCAGTCTCGGTCGTGGTCCGAGGCCGACAAGCTGCTACAGGAATATCCCGAAGCACGATCGGTAACAACGCCGATTGACGTCCAGTGCTGCTATAAGTTCCTGCCTTGGCGAGAAAATCTCTTCGTCGAAGATCTGCCCGCAGTGCCTCGTTACGATCTTTTCAGTTCGTTCCCCCTGCTTAAAGAGAAGTGGAAAGCGGGTGAATGGCCTTACGCACTGCTGACCAGCTACGGGTGCCCTTACAAATGCACCTACTGTGACGCCAGAGAGCGCGGCTGGAAAGCACGTTCGATTGACCATCTTCGTGCAGAACTCGACCAGGCCGTTAATGAGTACGGGGTTCGGTATATCACGACGCTCGACGACTGTATCAACCTACGGGAAGATCATGTTGTCGCTGTTTCGGAGCTCTTCTCTGAATACGATATCGAATGGGCTTGCACTAACGGCCTTCGAGCGGACAGGCTGACTGAGAAATCCGCCAAAGCGATGGCCGATTCCGGTTGCAAGACGGTCGGCTTTGGGATTGAAAGCAGCAATAACGACGTACTCGCGGCGATCGTGAAGGGCGAGGTGGTTGAAGACCTAGAACGAGGACTCGCAATCGCCCGGAACTATTTCGACAGTGTCTCTGGTTACATCATTCTGGGGCTGCCTGGATCGGACTACGAAAAGGATGCCCAAACACTGAATTGGGCCATAGGGCAAGGAATCTACATACACGTCTCTTATTACGTGCCAAACGAAGATGGGGATTTAGCTTCGGACACGACATTCTATGGAGCCTCGGCTGCCCCCTCTCATATGTATGACGCGGAAAAACAACAGAAGCTGATGCGTCGAGCTCGCGGTTTGTCCTGGGGTACTCGGCGCAGCATCGTGGACAACACGATCGCGCGTGCGAAGCTACTGCTTACGCGCGGGCCGAAAGTGACTTGGCGATATGTCAGGATGGATTTGAAGAAGCTGAAGGCAAAGTTGTCACGCTGAGATTTCAGAAAGATGCCACGATCGACGAGGGAAGTGCTGCTAGTGCATTTCCTTTATTCTTTTTATCTGCGAGTATACCAACTTCCGGAATAGCTGTGGATTCCGACAGAAATGATGATAGCTGACATCGGAAACGCTGACAATCTTGACTTCGAATCTTAGCGCCTATAAATTCTGAATACTGATTTAGTGTGACCCCGTCGTTCAGTGGCCTAGGACACCTGACTCTCACTCAGGAAACGGGGGTTCGACTCCCCTCGGGGTCACCAACGTGAGGGCGACAGGGCGGGAGGCATTTCTACTGGCTTCCCGCCCGTCGTCTTTTTTTGCTAGTACCATCGGGAGGTACTGCTGGGGGTCGTAGTATTCCAACTCCCCGTGGCCTCTAGGTGGGATCTTGATCTGGTGGATCAAGTGGGCCAGGATGTTGCGCTTGAGTTCAACATCTTGGTCAGGGTTTTGTAGGCTGCTCCGCAAAGATTTTATCCTTTTAATCGCCTCAGCCAGCGTTGGTATCTCCATGCCATTGTCTGGCTCTTCTTTTATCTGCGCTTCGATCCGGTCGATCTCATCTTGCGTCGATTTTATGGCGGCGAGGAACTCAGGCATCGGCCCAGCCTGTCGTATCGTCTCGACCAAGTTCTGCATTTAAATTGGCTTTGCGCTCACTCTGTCCAGCCCTGTTCTTTCCGGACGCTATTGGGAGTATTAGTTAGCAGTTCGTTAGCAGATTACACAAATAGGTTCGCAGATACACCGTTATACGCCAGCATTGTAGCGTAAAAGAACGCGTTGCAACCCCATATCAGTACACGCACTGATCACCTGGAAACTTGTCACAATATGGCCCTCTCTACCGAGCAGATAGAAAGCTACCGCGAGGACGGATACACGATCGTATCGGATCTCATTCCCGAAGAAATCATCGATCGCGCAGTGGCAGGACTTTGGACACGGCTTGGCATGAATCCGGATCAACCGGACTCGTGGAAGCAACCGCCAACACCACCACCTGCCAACGCCGCCTGGCACCTAAACGCCTCTCCCGAGAGAATCGAGCATCTCGGTTTGACCGATGCAGCACTGTTGGCGTGCTGCACACCCGAATATCGGGCGGCGACAAGAGTCCTTGCAGACTTTGCCCCAGAAGCTTTTTGTTGCCAGCGCGAATATCCCGAAGCCGTCTGGTCGATGAACCAATTTCCCTCCCCGGCTACAGCAGCCCCATCGCCGCACCTGGATGGAGGTCACAGACATCTGAAAATCACTCCAGGTCCGTTCCGAATGATCACGCTCATCTATCTCTCCGACGTTGAGCCCCAGGGAGGAGGGACGATGGTGTGGCCTGGTTCAAACCGAAAACTCCGATCTATAGCCGAACAGCAGCCTGACCGATACAGCCATATGGATGATTTGCGGCCGCTGGTCGCCGATTTGGTTCGGGAGACGCCGGTGGAAATCACCCCCCGACGTGGCGATGTGGTTTTCATCGACTATCTGATGGTCCATAGTGGATCACTGAACAGGTCCGCTCAACCTCGACTAGCCCTCCGCTTTCTTTGTTCGTGTCCCGAATGCGAAGGATGGCATAAAGTTGGAAAGTGGAACGTCTGTCATCCCTAACTTCCAAGGGAGGAAGAATCGTGCGCGTTTCCTTGCCCTTCCTTACAGGCTTGATGGACATGAAGCAAGATGCCGACGTATAACAGCAGCACTTGCGGCTCGGACTTGCCGCCCTCGACCAAAGCGCGTGAACTTGTTTCTTGACGAGAACCTGTATAAGCGTCTGAATGAGGCCGCCTGGACGACCCGCGTCAGCATGAGCNAGTTCATACGCCAGGCGATNANGGAAAAACTTGGNGANTCNGAGGGTTAGCCCTTGCTNNGGGCAGNNNCNAGNAGAAACAAGGCGGTCAGGCANNCNGNNNTGCTGNNCGTGACCCCTCGGGGTCANCATCCATAAGCGACAGGCCGGGTGAGATGCTATTCACCCGGCCTGTCGCTTTTTTTGCTAGTACCAAATGTATTCTAGGTTCCGNGAAAGGCGAATTATGTTCCAGAAAAGCGTGGGCGCCCTCGGTGTAAAGGTGCGAAAGACTCGATTCTATCTACTTTAGTTTTGGTTTTCTCTGAAACTAGGAACCGTGAACACAGCTAGTTTTCTTGATTACGTTAGCTCGCTCTGCCAATTCGCAGTTGAAGTGGATATCGCGGCGTAGGNAAATGTATACNTTTAAATGCGAAAGAACGGGGAGGCCCTAAGATGCGGTTGACATCGATTGATGTCTTTAAAGTTGTGGTTCCGGCTATTACAGGGCGCGTGCACAGTGCATCGTTTGGCCCCCCTGGGTGGGACAAAATCCCCAAACTTATTATCAGACTGAACACTGATGAACATATATGCGGTGTCGGAGAAGCAATCCGTGGAACGACAGTAGAGGCTATTCAAGAATCATTTTCAAAGTTGAAAGGGCGTGATCCGCTTAGACTCAGTCTGCAGAACGTGTTTGTGGATACTGCGCTGGAGCGGGGTCCGATTCCTGGTGTGGGCAATGCAGTGATGGCTGAGGATGGGTCTCATCCGCTGCTGGGTACACGAGAATGGGAAGGTCTGGGTGGATGGGGGATGCCAACAGGATATGAAGCGGTCGAGATGGCGATCTTCGATATCGTAGGGAAAGCTCGTGATGTTCCAGTGCACGTGCTACTGGGTGGGGCCTATAGGGACCGAGTGCCGACCGACTATTGGATCGGACATCAGACACCGGAAGATTCGGCTAAGAATGCGCGCCTTGGGTTTGAGCGTGGATTCCACGGTGTGAAGATGAAGTGTACGTCTGATGAACCCATAATCGAGCGTGTTCGCGCTATTCGGGACGCGACAAGTCCTGCCTTTAAGTGCACTATCGACCCGAACCAGAGATTCTACCGACCTGCCGAAGCGATATCACTTGCGAAGCTGTTTGAGGAAATCGGCAATGTCAGTGTGCTAGAGGATCCGATGGCGAAATGGAATCTCGATTGGTACCGTCAGCTTCGAGCGTCAACAACTATTCCAATTGCCCTACATCTGGCTAATCCACACGATATCATCAACGCGATCAAGGCTGAGGCAATCGACACCTTCAATCTGGGCGGAAGTATGTGGAACTTCGTCAAGAATGCCGCGATAGCCGATGCGGCAGGCATTCCATGTTGGCACGGATCGGGGAATGATTTGGGTGTGATGGAGATGTCGTATCTGCACGCAGCGAGTGTACCGCGGAACTGCGTGATGCCCAGCGATTTTGTCGGGAGCTGGACGAGAGAGGATGATCTGGTGGTCGAGGGGATTANGTTCGAAGNGGGAGACGCAATAGTCCCGGACAGGCCTGGCCTTGGATGCGANCTGGATGAGGATGCTATTGAAAGATATCGTGTGGCCTGATATCCAAAGGCTGAGAAAGCTGGAACAAAGTGGCGGGACGGTGAAGGCTACTGACCATAGAGCTAGGGAACGCGCTAGACGACGGCTACGGTTTAGCAGAGGGTCACACGTAATTGCTGCAGGGAAGGATCGGGAAGTCTGGTTAGCGGTAGAAGTTGTATATGCAGGGCAACCTNGATTCGNCATATGCATAAAAGCATTCCAATGAAATCTGTGAGGGGAAGTAAGCAAAAGGCCAATCACTTGACGAATACGCTATCAGCCATGGATACCTAAACGGCCGATGATTACTACGCCGGAGGATACGGAACCAATAGAAGTCAGTTACCGACGGATCTCACAGATCGC